>NZ_ABVL01000005.1 GCF_000173075.1 Chthoniobacter flavus Ellin428 | reverse complement strand
ATGGTATAGCGAATAACAGTAACGCGTGTATCTCAACTCCGCTACACCGCCACTCGGCTCCGCACGAAAACCCACGGAGATCAGAGGTCCTTCGACTCCGCCCATGCTTCCCCGCTCCGCTCAGGATGACCTTTTTTTGGGGCGCTTCGCGCTTACTGCGATGATTTCACCGCGAGCATAGGAAGTTCGTAAGCCACCCACTCCAAACAGCGACGGGCCAAAAATTCCCACGGTCCGACTTTCGGTATATTCCTTACCCGGGACAGGTGCTGGCCTACCCGCGACGACTCCGTGGTCGCGGTAGAAGATGCGAGGACAAATCGAGCCCTCAGTCACCACCACAAGCACTGGCTCTACAGCAGATGTCGACTCAACCTAGTAAGTGCGCACCGTCCGCGTTTCCGTGGTGACCGGGTGCTGCACGGTCGTTTCCTCCGTGGTCGTCGTGGTCGTCCGCTCGGTTGTTTCGCATGCGGGCAGGGCTGCCAGGAGCAAGGCGCTACTCACGATGAGGAGAATGGTTTTCGCTTTCATGAAAATGAATGGCGTGAGCGAGAGCCGCATTCGCAGGGGCAGGGAAGGACGGTGTATGACGCCGCCTTCCCGCCCACGCTAAGGTTTACCGCCTCTCGGTTGTGGTAGTGGTCGTCGTCTTCTTTTCGATAATCGTTCCGTCCGGGAGCACCTTCTTTTCAATCACCTGGCCTTCGGGCACAACCGGCACGACCTTCTTTTCAATCACCCGGCCCGCGGGCACGACCGGCACGACTTTCTTTTCAATCACGGTGCCCTCGGGCACCACGGCGGGCTCCCTCTTTTCGACGACGACGCCATCCGGGATCACTGGCCGCCCGTCTCTCATGACGGTGCCCGGTGGCAGAATAGTCCGCTTCTTTTCGACGACCGTATCTCCCGGGACGACAGTCTTTTTCTCGATCACCGTGCCCTCAGGCGTCACGGTCTTCCGGACGATCACGCGGTTGGCGATCAGTCGATCGCCTTCCCGGGCGTACTCCACTGTCACCGGCGTGCCCGCCCTCACCTGCTCGATGGAAACCGGCCGGCCGTCTTCATCCACATAGGTCGTGGTCTTGGTAAAGCCGTAACGCAGCGGCGCAGTCGCTGTGTCGGAATGGATGACCATCCCTTCCGGCCCGAATTCGGTGACGGTGCCGATGTTACGCGTGGTGGTCGTCCGGACCACTGCTTCCTGTGCGCGCACTTCGATGGCCGTGCCCAGACTGAGACAAGCCATCGTGGTGCTGATGATCAAAGCGTGGTTCATTTTCATAAGTGTAGTTGGTTGGTCGCAGGTGAGTCGCACAGAGCGTCTCCCGCTAACCAAGGATCGCCATGCGGACGGGGGGCGGTCGCCTTTCCGGCCACTTCGAAAAGCGATCCGCTAACAATCCACGGACGCTTTGTCACCAGCCCGAAGGGTCCGTTCCTTGCCAAAATACGCCTCCCGGGGCTATATTCCGGCGAGCCGCCGGAGTTGGCGGCACCCTCTTTATGCCAAACGCACTGGTCATCGGTCTCGGCGGGGTGGGCTCCGTCATCGGGCGCAAGCTCCATGACTACGATTGCTTCGACCGCATTTTTCTCGCGGACATCGACCCCACTTACGCCCAGGTCCTGCACAACGCCACCAAACGCAGCCGCTTCGAAGTGCTGCAACTCAACGCCATGGAAACGGCGAAAGTCGCCGCTGCCATGACCCAGCACAAAATCGCGGTCACGCTCAATGGCTGCAATTGTTACACCAACTACTCCATCCTCGAAGCCTGCCATCGCGCCGGCTCGCATTACATCGACATGGCGGCGGATATCTACTCCGCGCCTGGGGTGAAGAAAGCGCTCAAGAATTCCTTCGAGGCGGAGATCGAGAAATTCCACCAATTCTATCTCGAGAAAGATCTCGCCGGTCTGCTCTGCCTCGGCTGCGACCCGGGCGCGGTGAATATCTTCGCGCGCTGGGCGATGGATCG
Source organism: Chthoniobacter flavus Ellin428 (assembly GCF_000173075.1). Classification (GTDB taxonomy): domain Bacteria; phylum Verrucomicrobiota; class Verrucomicrobiia; order Chthoniobacterales; family Chthoniobacteraceae; genus Chthoniobacter; species Chthoniobacter flavus. The sequence goes on along the minus strand of NZ_ABVL01000005.1, from coordinate 370,512 downwards.
TCTCGACACGGCGAGCAGCATTCGCGTGCTCGACGCGGACAACGCCGAGGTGCGCGGTTACCGTTTCGCCGTGCTGTTTTCGCCCGAGACACTTTTTGAAGAGCTCAACGCCAATCCCTACTTCGTCAAAGACGGCAAGGTCACCGGTGGCCGGCCGCTCGAAGCCGAGGTCGACTGGTATCGCTTCCCTGATCCCATCGGCCTGCAGAAAACCTATGCCGTGGCGCACGAGGAAGGCGTCTCGCTCGGCATCTATCCACCCTTCGTGGAGAAGGGCGTGAAATACTCGGTTTTCAAATATGCCATCTCCGACCAAATGGTGAATGTCGCGAAGTCGATCGATCTGCTGAATCTCGACACGTGGAAGAAAGTGAAAGTGGACGGTGTGGAAGTCGCGCCCATCCGCGTGGCCACGGCCAATCTCCCCAAGCCCGCGCAACTCGGCGCAACCGTCGATGGCTACTCCTGCGTGGGCACCGAGGTCTGCGGCACGAAGGAGCGCAAGCGCGTGGAGTATTTCATCTACACCATGGACAGCCATCGCGACGCTTATGAAAAATGGGGCTATTCGCTGACCGTCGTGCAAACGGGCATTCCCCCGGCCCTGGCCGCGCGATTGCTCGTCACCGGCAAGATCAAGGAACGCGGCGTGATGATGCCGGAAGCGATGGATCCCGAGCCGTTCATGGAAAACTTCTCCCGCGAAGGCCTGGAGATTTTCGTGGAGAAACGGGAGGTGGAGCGGATGTGAATGCGGGAAGCTGGCCTGACGACGGTCAGTGCATCATTTGCCAATGTCGCCAGACCCCGCCCACCGAATGGGCCTCCGGCGCATAGCAGTGCGCGAAGATCCCGGCGATAACCAGACTGCCCATGATCAGCAGCACGGGCTTGGTCGTTTGCTGAAGAACGCCGCCCGTCCACCAATCGATCTCCTTCTTGCGCAGGCGCTGGTACAGCGCGGTGATCAGCACCGCATCGAGCAAGACTTCGGCGAGCAACGCTTCCGCTTGCAGGATCATGGCACCGATCGCCACTGCCGCTCCCACCGCCATGGCGATTGCGGCGACAATGGCCGCCACGGCGAGGCATCCTTCTAACTCCAAAAACGTGCCAAAAAAATCCATCACTCGGTTCCATCCCCTCCACTCTTCCAGATCACACTCCGGTGCCGGTCCGCGCCAGGTGGACTTTCGCACTACGACGGGATCATCACGGTGGAGATCCGTTCCGGCCAACTCTTCATCCATCCGCAGAGTCGAGCGCTCCAATTCCGCCCAGACCCGCACCAGGCCGAGGAAAGCACCCCACGCGATCAGCACTGCCAGCGGATAGCGCAACCACATCTGCCCAACGCCCATTTTGAGCAACAGCACCGATGCCAAAAAACCTGCCAGCGCTGTGACAAACATAATGCCGCTGACAATGCCGCGGGCGAGTCCTCGCCGGCGCAAATGACCGCGAACCCTCATCAACAGCCGACCGCGCAGCTTCTCCTCATCCACCGTTTTCATTTCCGGAAAAGCCAGCTCAGCAACGTCAGGACCAAGCTGATGATAATGCACGTGACGATCGGGAAATAGAACGTCGAGTTCCCCTTTTTTACGAAGATATCCCCCGGCAGTTGCCCCAAGCCGCCCAGGCCGCCGGTCTTCCAAAGAATGGCGCCGGCGATCACCAGGACCAGGCCCAGGATGAACACCATTTTGCCGAGATCTTGCATGACTCCATATCTGGCCCGAGGCGCCTGAAGTCGCAATGAAATTGGAGCGTGCGGTTGTTGCGGAAGAAGTGGGAGCGTTCACGAATCCAGAAAGAGCGGGTGAGGAACGCCTGCGTTTTGGTGCTGCGCTGCCGCGCAGCTTTGAGATATCGCGGAGCGATGCGGGCATTGCGTCACGAGAGGCAGACGAATTTTGGCGGGATCGCCGGATATCTTACGCTCATCGAAAAGCGGCGCAGCAGGCTCAGCATTACCCACATCTTTTCTCGGGTTTAGGACCAAGGTAACACGGCCGTGGCTCACTGGAAGGGGCGACTTTCTAGAAAACCCCTGCGTCGCGGAGCGACGCCCTCAAAAGAGAGGCGCTGCGCGCATCGGTTTTTTCGGTCAGCGACTGGGAAGTCGCCGCTCCCAGTGGCGCCATCTCCTTCGACGTCAAAACACCGCGCAAAGATGGGGATAATGCTGAGGCCGCTGGGCCGCTTTGGGAAATCGCGCAGCGATGCGGGCATTGCATTACGAGAGGCATACGCGCCCTCATCCATGTTTGCTCGGTCCAGATCGGCTTGTCCAATACCGCGTCAGGGATGAATCGCATGAACGACCATTGCACCGCAGGTCGTGAAGATGAGAGTGACGCCAAGCGAAATACCGACGATGAGAAGGAACAATAGCGTCACCGCAAGCCTGCTTCTCGGTCTCATTTTCCAAACCACCTGGAAGTTACGATATTCATATTCACACGACTAGTCTTCTACGAGCCCCGTTGTCGGACAGCGTTGCACAACACGTGCGCCGCCACCGGCCAATCCGCGTAGCGAAACTCAAATCCGGCCTGCTGCAGGCGTGCCGGAACGACGCGACGACTTTTCAGCACGAGTTCGGATTCTGTTTGTAGCAACCAGGTGCCGATCTCCAGCAGCCACGCCGGCGCGGGCAGTCCAAAAGGCACACCCCACGCCGTCCGCAGTGCGCGCATGAAATCGCCATACGGCAACGGATTCGGCGCGGCGAGATTGACCACGCCATCGATCTCTTCATGCGCGATCAACCAATGAACGGCGCGGATGAAATCCTCCTCGTGAATCCACGAGACGAACTGCCGTCCATCGCCCGCCGCCCCGCCGAGGCCACAGCGGACCAGCGTGGAGAGCGTGGCGAAGATGCCGCCGGCATCGGGGCTCATCGTCATGGCCGAGCGCAGCTTCACCTTGCGTGTGGCTGGCGTGTCAGCCTCATCGAAAGTGCGTTCCCAGGCCTGCGCGACCTCGATGCTGAATCGCCAGGTCTCCGGCACATCGGGCTCGGAGCCACCGATGATGCCGGTGGCCTCATCATTGGGCGCATCGTAGCGGTGCGCGTAGATCGTGGCGGTGCTGGCTTGCAACCAGACTCGGGGCGAATGTCGCACGCACGCGATGGCCGCACCCACCGCGCGCGTGGACTTCACTCGCGAATCCATGATCTCGCGCCGCTGCCGCGCGTGATAGCGGCAGTTCACACTGCGGCCGGCGAGATTGATCACCACGTCCGCCCCATCCAATTCCGCGACCCACGCACCCAGTTTCTCGCCGTCCCACGGCAGGGAGCGCCATGGGGCGGATTTCGGCCGGCGGCTCAGGACCACGACCTCGTGGCCTTCACCGTGAAACGCGCGGGCGAGGATCGTTCCCACCTGTCCCGAACCACCTGGAATCACGATTTTCATTTCAGCGAGTCTTGCAATAGCCGCCCGGCGCGCAGGGTGGCGGTGCGGGAAAGAGTTCCAGTTTGCGGCGCAGGTCTTCGTGCGTCTGCGCACCCTTGAGCCACCGCGAGATCTTGTAACGATTCGCCGAGACCACCTCGCAGAGCCGCCGGGCCAGTGAGAGCAGCGCCGGGTGCGCGAGGCGTTGCGACCACTCGCGATACTCCTGCAAGGCCCACAGGCACATCACCCAGGCCGCGCCTCCCTGCCAGACCGCACCAGCGTCGCTGATGACCACGATCTCCTTGTCGGGATGCAACTCCTCGAGGTGCGGAAATCGGCATCCCGCTTCCGCGGAATCGAAAGGCAAAAAGACGAGCGGGACGAAGGTCGGTTGTTGCCCCAGCCATACCCGGCACCGCCGGCACAATTCGCAATGCGTGTCGTAGAGAATGTAGAGCCTTCTCATGGTGCGACCTCATTCCACGACCGGAGTGTAAGCCTGCGGCGGGATTGGCGGCGGGGCGCTGTGCAGCAGGCCGCGTTTCCGCATCTTCGAAAAGACATACAGGTTGAAGAAGTGCATGCCACCGAGGATGAGCAGAACGAGGCCGACCTTGGTGCTCAGGGCCTCCAGGAGTTGCTGGAGATCGGCCGCTTTGTCGCCGTATTTCAGCGCCAGCGAAACGTAGCCGATGTTCATGAGATAAAAGCCGACGACCAGCAGGTGGTTGATGGAATCGGCCAGCGCTTCGTTGCCGTGGAAAGCATCGACCAGGAACAGGCGGCCGTTCTTGTGCAGTGTCCGCGCCACCCAGACGGTGAGGCTGACGCTGATGACGAGGTAGCAGAGGTAGGTGGTGACGGTATAGTTCATGGTTTCATTTTCCTTTCTTTCTGTGTTTTCAGTATTTTTTGAAAATTAGCGGTAAATAAAAAGACCGGTTATTTGAGGAACTTCAGCGCCCAAGGGACGATGGTGCTTTGCTCGGAACGCACAACTTTGCTCAGCACGCCATCGGCCATCTCCATGAAATCGGAAAGCGCCTTGGTCTGTGCGGCGAAGCTCCTGGCTTCGGGGGATTTCAGGTCGTCCACCCGCTCGATGCAGTCCTTGAGGACATTGATCGCCGGCCGGATTTCCCGGCGTTTCCGCTCGCGGACGATGATACAGAACATCTTCCAGACCTCCTTTTCGGCTTCGAAATACTCTTTGCGTTCGCCCTTGCGGACCACGCTGCGAACGAGCCCCCAACCGACCAACTCGCGGAGGTTCGTATGGGCATTCCCCCGGCTGATCTTGAGATCCTCCATCACTTCATCCGTGGTCAGAGCCCGGGGAGTGATGATGAGCAACGCGTGGATCTGGGCCATGGTGCGGTTGATGCCCCAGGAATTTCCGATCGCCCCCCACTGGGTGACAAACTCGTCCCGGGCCGCCGCCAGTTGAGCGGCCTCCGCAGCGCTCGTGGGTTTCGATTGTTTGTCCATTTCGTATTTTCAGTATTTTGTGAAAATACGATTTTGGCAAGTGAAAAAATGATATGGGTGGGGGATGAAAAGCGGCTCTCGGGCCGCCCCAAAAAAGCTCGTCATCCTGAGCTTGCGAAGGACCTCTGATCTCCCGCCGGCAGCTTACGTCATGCGCTCAGTCGAGACGCCGCACCAGCGCCTTCCCAACGAGTGAAGCAAAGGCAGAGATCAGAGGTTCTTCGCAAGCTCAGAATGACGGGTTGGAGGACGAACGCTTCGCTACGTGCGAGGCATCTCAAGCCAGCGCAGCTTGCACTACGTTCCCCGCAATGTCCGTCAGCCGGAAATCACGTCCCTGGAACCGGTAAGTCAGCCGTTCGTGATCGAGGCCGAAGAGATGCAGAATGGTCGCGTGCAAATCGTGCACGTGCACGGGATCCTTCACTACGCCCCAGCCAATATCATCGGTCTCGCCGATGACTGTTCCACCTTTCACCCCGCCACCCGCCATCCACAATGTGAAGGCAAACGGGTGATGGTCGCGGCCGGTGACCTTGGGCGTAACCAGGACGATTCTCGCCCAGCGGGGTGCGCCCAAATTCGCTCAGCCAGACGACCATCGTGGTATCGAGCAAGCCGCGCTGCTTCAGGTCTTTGATGAGAGCGGCGATCGGCTGGTCGGCCATGCCGGCATTCCACGGCAGCTCGACATCCAGATTGGAGTGATGATCCCACGACGCGTGGAAGATATTCACGAAGCGAACCCCGCGCTCCACGAGGCGCCGCGCGAGCAAGCAGTCTTTGGCGAAGGTCTTGTAGGAGCCCACTCCCCCACCCCGCGCGGCCTTGATCGTCGGCTCCTCGCGGTCGATGCCGTAGGCCTTTTTCACCTCCTCGGGTTCGCCGGAAATATCCATCAACTCCGGGGCACTGGATTGCATGCGAAAGGCCAGCTCGTAGGAGGCGATGCGGGCGGCGATCTCGGGATCACCCACGGTCTTTTCATGCAGCGCGTTCAGGTCCTTGATGGCATCGATGCCGTAGTGCTGCATCTCGGCGCTGAGACCCGGCGGGTTGCTCAGGTTCTGGACCGGATCGCCCTGGCTGCGGAAGAGCACCCCTGCGTAACTGGTCGGCAAAAAGCCGCTCGCCCAATTTTGCGCGCCCGCGCTGGTGCCGCGCCCGGCAGTAAGCACCACGTAACCGGGCAGATTGTCGCTCTCGCTGCCCAAGCCATAGGTTACCCACGCCCCCATGCTCGGCCGGCCCATGAGCGGCGATCCGCAATTCATCATGATCTGCCCGGGGTGATGATTGAACTGCTCGGTGTGCATCGAGCGAATCATGCAGATGTCGTCCGCGCAACTGGCGAGGTTCGGCAGGAGGTCGCTGAACTCCATGCCGCTCTGCCCGTGCTTCTCGAATTTCCGATGGCTGGCCATGATCCGCGCGGTGTCCTTTTGCAGAAAGGCGAAGCGCACGTTTTTCGTCATCGAATCCGGCAGCTTCTGGCCGTCGAGCTCGACCAGCTTCGGCTTCGGATCGAAGAGATCCATCTGCGATGGGCCGCCTTCCATGTAGATGCAAATGCAGGCCTTGGCCTTCGCCGGGAAATGCGGCACGTGCACCGCCATCGGCCCAGTCCCGGCGCGGGCCGCCGGAGCGAAGAAGCCGTTCTGGCCGAGGATGGAAGCGAGCGCGAGACCGCCGATCCCGCTGGCGCTGGTGGTCAAAAAATCGCGCCGGGTGAGTTTAAGCAGCTCCTCGAGATCGAGATCGGGTTTCATGGCTTGGCGTCAGGGTTTGGCCCGCGAATCACCCAGATTACACGAATGGAGGATTTCAATCCGTGTGATTTGCGTGATTCGCGGGTTCTCATTTTAAAAGCGTTTTGCAGGTGCACGCGTGGCTCTCAACTCTCAACTAATGACTCTCAACTAATTCAGGGCCGGGTAATGAGTTCGTCGAGGTTCAACAGGACACGGCTGACCGCGACCAAGGCGGCGGGCACGACGGGGTCTCCGTCGTATTTTCCACCGAGCAATTGACGTGCGGCTTCGGGATCGTCGCGGAAGGCTCTGGTCTGGAGATCGCAGAACTGCTGCAAGCGCGCCATCTCCGCGGGCTCGGGCGGGCGGCCGATCGCCAGTTCGAAGCCATAACGAATCTGGTCCGGCACGCCGCCGGTCTGCACCGACAAGCGCCGACCCAAGCCCCGCGCGCATTCCACGGCGGTGTGATCGTTGAGCAACGTGAGCGCTTGCAACGGCGTGTTCGAGCGCTCGCGCCGGGTGCAGGCGACGTTCGATTCCGGGGCATCGAAAGTGATGAGCATCGGGAAAGGCACCGTGCGCTGGAAATGGATGTACATCCCGCGGCGGTACTGCTCGGCAAGCGGGCTCTCGGTCCACTTCAAGCCGCCGGCATAGGACAGCGCGGCGAGATCCGGCGGCAGCGGCGGCTTGATACTGGGCCCGCCGACCTTCGAATTCAGCAATCCACTTACCGCGAGATTCACATCGCGCACCGCCTCGGCTTCCAGGCGGAAGCGGCCCTGCCGGGCGAGCAGCACGTTGAGCGGATCGCGTTGCGCGAGGTCCGTCCGCCAGTTCGAAGATTGCCGATATGCTGCAGACGTGACGATCTCCTTGATCAGCCGCTTCTGGCTCCAGCCATGCGAGCGGAAGTCCTCGGCCAGCCAATCGAGTAATTCCGGATGGGACGGCTTTTCCCCTCGGGTGCCGAAGTCATTTTCCGTGGCGACCAGGCCACGGCCGAAGAGATGGAGCCAGATGTGGTTGACCCGCACCCGCGGCGTGAGCGGATTGGCGGACGACACCAACCAGCGCGCGAGATCGAGACGATCGGCGGTGGCACCGCGTGGCTGCAACGGCGGCAGAAAGGCCGGCGTGCCCGACTGCACCTCGTCGCCCTTCTGCAGGAAATCACCGCGGATATGGATGTGCGTGGAGCGCCGATCCGCCGCCATCACCAGCGCCATGGTCGGCTTCAGCACAGGCTTTTGCGCGTCATGCGCGAGCACCGCAGCGTTGAGCTCGCGCCCTTCGTCGTCCGCCACCACCGCGTAATAATGCGTGAGCGCTTTCCATTGGGCGACGGTGCGCTTTTCGCCCGGGGTGCGAACAATCGCGAGAATCTCATCCGGAGTCAGGTCCGGCGTAAAGGGGCCCGCATCCGTCGTCGCCGCAATCCGGAAATGTGACATCACGCCCTCGGTGAAAAATTCCGCGTGCAGTTCGAAGCGCGCGCCTTCCGGCAGATCGAGCGGCTCCGGCAAAGTAAACACGGCCACGTGCGAAGACTTCGGCTGCTTCTTCACCGTCCAGTGCGTGGTCCGGTCATTGTCGATGATGTGCTCGGCGCCTTTCGGGTCATCCGCAAAATCGACGGCGGCGTGGACAAAGTTGACGCGCTTCGTTTCCCCACCGCGCAGTTCGATAGTGGCGTAGAATTCCGACAAGCCGAAGGCGGCATCCTTCCCGCTGCCGACATTTTTCCCCGGATCGGCGAGCGCTTCCAGGCGGAAGCCCGTGGTCCCGCGCGGGGGCGCCACAGCAATGCGATAGCGGGTGCGCACCGAGTCCCGCGAGCGCGCGATGATCGAGCCATCCTTCTGCGCCGTGAATTGCTCCTCGGCCCCTTCCATGATCGCGGCCAGGCGCGTCGGCGGCAGCACCGTCCAGTGTTCCGCGGGCACAAGCAGCGTGGCTTCCCACTCAGCCAAAGTGTCCGAGGTGATCTTCCCCAGATATGCCTGCAGCGGTTGCTCGAGTTCGGTGTGTTTCTTCTGCCACCCGTCCATCGCCGCTTGATGCGTGGCCAGTTCCTCTTGTGTCGGCTCCGGGATATCGCGCTCCGAGGCATTATTGAAGAAACTGTAGAACTGATAGAATTCCTTATGGCTGATCGGGTCGAACTTGTGCGAGTGACACTCCGCGCATCCGAGGGTGAGCCCCAGCCACACCTCGCCGGTCGTGCTCGCCCGATCGACCGTGGCCTTGCAGCGGAATTCTTCCTTGTCCACGCCGCCCTCGCGATTGGTCAGCGTCTGCCGATGAAATCCCGTGGCGATCTTCTGCTGCTCCGTGGCGTCGGGCAGCAGATCGCCGGCGATCTGTTCGATAGTGAATTCATCAAACGGCAGGTCGCGGTTGAAAGCCGCGATCACCCAATCGCGAAACAGATACGCATATGGCCGCGCGAGATCCTTCTCGTAGCCATCGCTATCCGCATAGCGCGCGAGATCGAGCCAGTGACGTCCCCAGCGTTCGCCGAAATGCGGCGAGGCGAGCAGCCGATCGACCAGCCGTTCGTAGGCGTCCGGCGCAGCATCGCTGACAAACGCCTCCACTTCATCCGGCGTCGGCGGGAGACCGAGCAGATCGAGCGAAAGGCGGCGGGCCAGCGTGCGGCGATCCGCCTCCGGCGAAGGCGCGATGCCTTCCGCATTCAACCGCGCGAGAATGAAATGATCGATGGGATTGCCCGCCCATTCCTGGAGATCGACCGCACCGGCGATCGGCTTCGCGAGTTCCGGCACCGGCGACGCTTTCACCGGTTCAAAGGACCAGTGCATCCGGTATTCCGCACCCTCGGCGATCCAGCGTTTCAGCAAATCCTTCTGCTCCGCCTTGAGCGTCTTGTTCGACTTCGGCGGCGGCATCACGTCGTCCTTGTCGGTGGAATAAACGCGTTCGATCAGTTCACTCTTCTCGGGCTTCCCCGGCACGATGGGAATGCCGCCCTCGTGCTCCTGGAGCGCATCGTCGCGCACGTCGAACCGCAGCTTCCCTTTGCGGTCCCGCTCATCCGGCCCGTGACAGTTGGTGCAATTCTCCGCCAGGATCGGCCGGATATCGCGGTCAAAATCCACCTTGCCCGCCGCGGATAGAGAAGCAGGCACGGCGACGGTCGCCAGAAGGAATGCGGATATGGAGGGGGGAAAACGCATAGGCAAAGCCCTATCGGGAATTTAACTTTCCCGATGGCGGAATCTTAGGAGGCCTCTGCCGGCACCGAAAAGGGAAACTCCCGCAGCTGCCAGCCGTATTCCGGAGAAAACCGCGAATGAACGCGAAGAAAGGAAGCGACGGCTCTTTCTTTTTATTCGCGCGGATTCGTGTCCATTCGCGGTCCCGTTCTTTACGAATTCGGAGCGTGAGCCATGGACGCTTGCGTTTTGGAGTGCTGCGCTGCCGCGCAGCTTTTCGATAAACGCAAAATGACCCGGGCATCTTGGCCTGTCCCTCAACAGTTCGTGATCCTCGCGTAAACGCAATGCCCGCATCGCTCCGCGATTTTCCAAAGCGGCGCAGCAGCGCCGCACTCCACAACGCAAGCGTTTCTATCTCGCGAACTCTGCTTCGGCCAGCCTACCGCCCGCCGCGCGAGCGTTGCGAGCGGCCGCCTCCGCCGCCTCCGCGGCGCTGGCCGCCGCCACGGGATCCGCCGTCGTTGCCGCGGCCCTGGCCTTGATGAGAGTGGCCGCCACCGGACGCTCCCTGACGCCGGCCTCCGCCCTGCGGCGGGCGCGGGCCACGCGGTGGGCGCGGCGGTTCAGCGGGCGCGGGGCCGGAATAGTCGAAATTATCGAGACGGCGGCGCGGCAGGCCGCGGCCGATGAAGCGCTCGAGGCTGCGCAGGTCGCCGTGTTCGTCGGGGCAGACAAAGCTCAGCGCGTCACCCACGGCATTCGCGCGGCCGGTGCGGCCGATGCGGTGGACGTAGTCCTCGTTGGTCATCGGAAAATCGTAATTGATGACGTGCGAGATGCCGTCGACGTCGATGCCGCGCGCGGCGATGTCGGTGGCCACGAGCACGCGCACCTCGCCGGCCTTGAAGGCGGCGAGCGCGCGCAGGCGCTGGTTTTGCGTGCGGTTGGAATGCAGCGTGGCGCTCTTGATGCCACTGGACTCGAGCTTGCGCGCGATGCGGTCGGCGCCGTGCTTGGTGCGGCTGAAGACGAGCACGCTTTCCATGCCGGGCTCGTTCAGCAGCGCGGCGAGCAGCGCGAGCTTGAGATGTTTGGGCACTTCATACGCCACCTGCGTCACCGTCTCGGCGGGATTCGAGCGGCGGCCGACCTGGACGGTGGCGGGGTTATGGAGAAACTCGTGGGTGAGCGCTTCGATTTCGCCCGAGAGCGTGGCGGAAAAGAGCAGCGTCTGGCGCTTGCGCGGCAACTGCTTCACGATGCGGCGGATGTCCGGCAGGAAGCCCATGTCGAGCATGCGGTCCGCTTCGTCGAGCACGAGGAATTCGAGCCCGGTGAAATCGCCGTGGCGCTGCTGCATGAGATCGAGCAGACGGCCAGGACAGGCGATGATGAGTTCCACGTTATCGCGCAACGCCTGGATCTGCGGACGCTCGCCCACACCGCCGAAAATCGTCGCCATGCGGAAGGGCACATAACGGGCGTACGCGCGGGCGTTTTCCTCGATCTGCGCGGCGAGCTCGCGCGTGGGCGCCAGGACGAGGGCGCGGATTTTCCTTCCGCTCACCGGCGGTCGGTTGGCAAGAAGCTGGAGCATCGGCAGCACAAAAGCGGCGGTCTTGCCCGTGCCGGTCTGGGCGATGCCGATTACGTCCGAGCCGGAGAGAATCTTTGGAATGGCGGCGCCCTGAATGGGCGTGGGTTCAGTGTAACCGGCGTCCTTGAGAGCGGAGAGCAGGCGGGGTTCGAGACCGAGAGCGGCGAAAGGCATAAGTAGAATTCGGAAGTAGGATTGCGGATTGCGGAATGGTGGAGACTCGCTCGCACCATCGGACGGCGATCTGCTACTTCGCCGACAAGTGAACCGGAGGGGCGCGGACTATCGCCGGAATATGCGGAATAGCAACGGAAGTTTCTGATTTCAGGCGATGAAGGGAGAGTCGGAGTCCGACTCTGAGTCGTAATCTTTAATCCTTAATCCTTGGCGGCTGATGAGGATTAAGGATTAACGATTAAGAGCAAAATGAGGGCTGCGCGCGCGTAGGTAGCCATCGCGCTCGAAGATCGCGCTCGACCTTGGCGCGACGCTGGTTCCCTGAGTTGCGCGAATTCACCAACACAGGCTAAAATCGCAGCGGTGAAAGCCCCCTTCCTTCTGCTCTTTCTCGCCATGATGGCCAGCTCCAACATCATCGCGGCAGAAAAGTCGAGAAAGCCGCCGCTCACCGAAAAGCAACTCAAACGGGCTCTCTCCCACATTGTCATCCCAAAGCTCGACTTTCGTGAGGCCACACTGCGAGAGGCAGTCGACTTCCTCAAGAAGAAGAGCGTCGAACTGAGGTCCACCGCCTTCCCGGGTCCAGGGTATCCTCTTATCGTCGAAGACCCGCAATTCGGACCGAGCGCTCCGGGCGATGGCGATGCGGCGAATAGCGGCGACCCCATGCCCTCCACAGGAGAGCGCCGCGTCACCGTCTCCTTGACCAATATCCCGATCTTCGAGGCCCTGCGTTACGTGGTCGGGTTGTCGAACGCGAAACTATCCTTCAGGCAGGATGGCATTCATATCGTCGACGTTGGCGAGCCGGAGCCGATGTTCACCCACGAGTTTCGCATCCCGGTTGATTTCTTCCCGGCGTTCGCGCGGGAAGATCAGCTCGGCCACACCGAACATGTTGCAGAAATGAAAAAGGACTTCGCCGCGTATCTCGCCAGCAACGGTCTCCAACTGCCCGCGGGCGCCTCGGCCACGCTCAATAGCAAAGCCGCGCGTCTCACCGTCCATACGACGGAAGATCAATTTGGGGCAATCCGGAAGATCCTCGCGACCGATCGCCCGGCATCGACTTTTCCCGTGCCCAGCCCGAAGTTCCCGAAGGTGATCGAGGGTCCGCCCCGGGAGGGCGTTTCCGATTGGAGGAACGCTGAGACCGATACGGCGAGAAAACTGCGCACCATCCGCCTACGCAAGCTGGACTTGAAAGATGTCGATCTGTACCTCGCCGGCATCCAACTCACCAAGCTGAGCATTCAGCACGATCACGAGAGCGGAGGTTCGAAGCGCGGCGTCATGATCAGGGCACGAGGCCAGACGGAAAACCCGGGCTGGCCTCCCAAAATATCCTATACGGCGGACGACGTTTCGCTTTTCGAAGCCGTAAAAACCATCGCCGACCTCAGCGATTGCGTGGCACAGATAGACCAGCATGGAGTCCAGTGGTCTCCCCGCTATATGGAAAAGCCTTCTTCCACACGGACGTATCTCGTCCCGCCCACCACCGCAGCACAGCTGGCCAAATGGCCTGAATTCATCAATCAAGAGACGCCGGTGCCGTGGATGAAAGACAGCGGGATCAATTTGCTGTCGAATGGCAATGCGAACTACTTCGCCAAGCACCACTACTTCATCGTCAGCGCAACAGCCAAGGACCAACACGTCATCGAACAAGCGAATGACAAAGCCTGGCGCGACTACTACACCTCGCAGAAAGCCAAGGTACAAAGCGCAAATTGATTTCGCGGAAAATTTCCGCACCGGCTCTCGCGTTTTGCGCGGGGCTGTTTATGATCCACCAATGCCGAGACGGAAAAATCCCCAGCCTGCCCCTCCCAAAAAGGCGGCACCGCGCCGGCGACCGAAAAATTGGGAGATGGTGTGGGTGGATCAGGCGCCACTCCGGAAGTTGACCGCCTCGGAATGCAGCCGCGCCATGGAGCGCCTGGAAAAAGCGCGCGCGGAGTGGCGGCGATTCGAGCGCGAGGATCAGCCGGCATTTCAGCGCTGGAAGGCGTCCACCTTTGGCCCGCTGCTGAGCCGTATTCGCGAGATCGAGGATCTCGTGCGCGCGAAGGAGAAACTCGTCATGGAGGTCGAGCAGGAGATGTTTTTCAGCGGCACACGCAGCTATCGCGCGGCCTACACGCGCGTGCAAAAGCGGCGCGATCATCCGGACGCCGACGAGGAGGCGCGCACCAAAACGCCGCCGCCGGAGGACGACTACGCCCGCTTCGAAGAGGACGAAGAGGAGGAGCTGGACGAGTTTACCCAGGAGCTGCTCTTCGAGGAATTTCTCCGCACGTTTCTGGGGATGAATCCGGATCGGATGAGCGACCGGCAGTACGAGAAGATGTTCGCGGACTTTAAGGCCAAGATTCTCGGCCATGATCGCTCCGAAGGACCGCCGCCCAATTGGCGCGCGGAACCGGAACCGGATTTCGCTCCCGAGCCGCCGAAATCGCCGAAGGATCGCGTGAAGGAGCTTTATCGCTTGCTGGTCCGCCGGCTGCATCCCGACATGCGCGCGGACAGCAATACCGAAGTCTCCTCGCTCTGGCACGAAGTGCAGGAGGCCTACGCCACGGGCAATGTCGAGCGGCTCGAAATGCTGCTCGCCTTCACCGACATCCAATCAAACACCACCGGCGACCATACCAGCCTGTTCCAGATGCGTTCGGTCCTGGCCGAGTTGCGCAGTGCCTTTAAAGCGCTGCAGCGCACGCTGCAGAGCGCGAAGAAAGATCCGGCGTGGAATTTCGCCCGGCAGAACGATCGCTCGAAAACAGAGTCGCGCCTGCGGCGCGAGATGGAAACCACGCTCGCGTGGCACGAAGACCAGCTCCGCCAGCTCGAAGCGCTCGTCGAGCAATGGACTGCGCCAAAAAAAGGACGCCGCCCGCCGAAGGCAAAGCAGGAAGAGTTCAGTTACTGATCGCGTCAGCACGAAGCCCGTGAACGGAGGGCCGATGGAGCCGATCTCCGTGTGGCGTGCTGACGACGGCACACCAGAGGTGTCCAACTCCGAGTCCTAATCTTTAATCCTTAATCTTAATCCCGGTCGCTGGGATGAGGATTAAGGATTAAGAATCAACGATTAACGATTAAGGATTTGAAGTGAGGCGCTACGCGCGGGTGGGTACCGATCGCGCTCGGAGATCGCGATCCACCCAAGCGCCATACCACTTCGCCTAGCCACTCCAATCCCATCAGCGGTTGGAAGCCGCTGCCACTTTCATTCGCGCCTTACTTCACCTGCGAGTAGGAAGCCGCGATCCGCTGGCGCCATTCCGTCGAACGCTGGGTCCATTGATTCACAGCCATGGAGGTCATGGCGTTGCCGCTGGCTCCCGCACGACCGTCGGCCCGTTTGATTTGCTGCTTTTCACGGCCGCGCTCCACGGCCACGGCTTCGGCCTTGCCGATGCCATCGCCACGAATGCCCTGGGCGAGGTTGTCCTTGCGGGACTGTTGCTCCAGCGTGCTGGAGGTGCCTACCGCTTGCGAACTCTTGAGATTCATCAGCGCCTTGGTGCGATCGTCGAGAGCGGCGCTGATCAAATCCACGGTCTTCACCGCGTTGGCGTAGAGGCTCTGTTTTTCCGGCGGCGCACTGGCAGCCGCGGCGACGAATTGTTGCCGGAGCGTGAGGAGCAGGCCCGGGGTTTCGGTGAAAAGGGGCTGCTTCGCCGTGGCGGCCGGGCGATCGAAGGCGAGCAATTGATCGAGGTTGATGATATAGGGGGAGAGCGCCGCCACGGGATCTGCTGCGGCGGGGAGCGGAATCGGAGTCGCCTGGGGTTCCTTTCCGCCTTTGCCTTTTTTCGCGTAGGCGCCAAACGGGGCCGCCAGTGCGACGATCAGCAAAACCACCAGGGGGGACAATTTCATAGGGCCGCCAACGTAGCGCTACGCACTACGGGGACAAGGGAAAATCGGTGGCACGGCGACTGGGGAAAAGGATGAGGGATGAAGGCGGAAAGCCGAGCGCAGCGAGACGCCCATGGCGCAAACGGGGGCAAATGAAGTGAACTGCGCTACGCGGCTTGGGAGAATAAGAGGCCCGCTGCTGGCAACGTACCTCTTCATCCTTCATCCTTCATCCTTCATCCTTCATCCTTCATCCTTCATCCTCACCCCGCCCGGCCCCAAAGTGCTTTGGTGTAGCAGAGTTGCAGGCCGCTCCGGAGGAGGTTGCGGTGGTTGGCGGAATCCCAAGCGGCGTGGGCGTAGATCGTCTGGCAACCGGCGGCGGCGGCGTCTCGCACGCGCGCGGCGATGAGCGCGGATTGGATTCCGCGGCGGCGGAATTCGTCGAGCACGACCGCATTGGTCAGATAAGCGGCGCCTTTTTGCAGGAATACGATGCCGACCCCGGCGACCACCCCGTCCATTTCCGCGAGGTAGAGGCGCCAGTGCGGACAGCGCTGCCAGAATTCCATATTGGCCCGCGCGCCCGGCAGATAGAGCGGGTCGACTTTCCAACCGCGCAGATAGGCATCAAGGAAACTTTCGAACTCCATCGGCGTGCGCACCGGTTTGACGACAATGTGGCCGGGGATCGCTTGGGGGGAAAGGCTCACCCCCACAAAGGCGGCGTGAAAACCGGTCTGCCGAAAGCCGTGGGCCGCGAGATGCTCGAAAACCATCTCGCAGCCATCATGCGGATGGATCTCGAACTCCGGCGAGATTCCGCCTGCACTGTAGTAAGCGAGAATGGCCTCCAGATGGATCACCTCATCGTGCCGAAAGTTGAGCACGCGATTGAACATGCGCATGGCTGACAAGCCGCTGGCCAGAAAAGCCCGCGCGGAACCGAAGGGCCGGATATCGATACCGTGCGGATTGCCCTCGCGATCCCAGATGCCCTGCATCCGTTCCGCGGTGAAGTCCGCCTCGATCTCCTCGCAGCGATCACCGACCATCGCGACCAACGGCCCGGCAGAGGCGGGATCGTTTGCCGAAGCAGCGCGCGCGAGTTGCCGTGTAGCATCCCAGTTCTTCGGCTCGGGGCGCGAGGTGCTCCACCATTTCATGCCACCGGCGATCCAGCGGGCGCGGGTTTGCTCGAGGGTCTGGCCCCTGGCCGCATCGTCGTAACCGAACTCGACACCACAGCACGGGCAGATTTCGAAAGAGCCATTCCTTGCCTCGTCATACGGTGGGGCGTTCAATTCCGGCCAACCGCAGACGGGGCAAAGGTGTTTCATTTCGTCGCGCGTAGATCGACCCGCTCGCCGGGCTGATGATCAAAATAGCCGGGATTGCCCGGCTTGAAAAACGTCTTCGTCGTGCCGTCGGCATTGTAAGCGCCGAAGGTATCGGTGGCCGGATCGTAGACGCGCAGGTCGCCATTGCGGTCGCGCTTCGCCGGCAGGCCGCTGGTCTTGGCGCGCTCGAGGAAGGCGCGCGCCTGGGCGGCGTAGTCATCGGGAGTGCGCGCACCGAAATCGTGTCCGTGGCGCGCGAAGTGATCCGGCAACGTTTCCGGCCGGCCCCATGTCTGGCGCGCGGATGCGCTAACGCCGGCCGCCGGTGCGGGGCTGGAGACTGCGGAATTCTGCGGCTTCCCGAAGTACCAGGAAACGCCCAGCAGGATGAAAAGAAGAACGATCCGAACGCCCTGCCGCGACATGATTTGGAGGGCCTACGCGAGGCAGGCCATGGCCTTCGTCTCTTCCGTGGCGAAAGGCTTCTGCGGCGTGAGATCGAGGTCGGCGAGGAGTTGCTGGTCTTCGTCCACGCCCGGGTTTTTCGCAGTGAGGAGTTTGTCCCCGTAGAAGATGCTGTTCGCCCCGGCGAAGAAGCAGAGCGCCTGCGCTTCGCGCGAGAGACGGGTGCGACCGGCACTGAGACGGACCTTGGCCTTCGGGATGGCGATGCGTGTGGTGGCGACGAGACGCACGATCTCGAAGACATCCACCGGTGGCTGCGCTTCCAGCGGGGTGCCGGGCATGGCCATGAGGCAATTGATCGGCACACTCTCCGGCTGCGGGTCGAAATTGGTCAGCACCTCGAGCATCTTGAGGCGGTCGTCGGTCGTCTCGCCCAGGCCGATGATGCCGCCGCAGCAGACGTCCATGCCGGCTTGCTGCACAGCCTGGATGGTATTCACGCGATCCTGGAAGGTGTGCGTGGTGACGATCTCCGCGTAATGCTCGGGCGAAGTGTCGATGTTGTGATTGTAAGCAGTCACGCCGGCTTCCTTCAGCTTGCGGGCCTCGGTGAGCGAGAGCTGGCCGAGGGTCACGCACACTTCCATCCCGAGCTTGCTCACCTCGCGGATGGTGCCGAGGACCTGCTCAAATTTCGCGTCGCCATCGCGCACGCCTTTCCACGCCGCGCCCATGCAGAAACGCGTGGAGCCATTCTCGCGGGCGCGCTTCGCCACCTCGAGCACCGCCTCGGTCTCCATGAGCTTCTCGGCCTTCACACCGGTATTGTAGCGCGAGCTCTGGGCGCAGTAGCCGCAGTCCTCCGAGCAGCCGCCGGTCTTAATGGAAAGCAGGGTGCAAAGCTGCACTTCGTTGTCCTTCCAGTGGCTGAGGTAGGCGTTGCGGGCCTGCTGGATGAGGTCGAAGAAGGGCTGATCGTAAATGGCGCGTAGCTCGGCAAAAGTCATGCGGCGCTTACGATGCGGACGGCAGAGCGGCGTGTCCAGTGGATTGAGCGGCGAAGCGGCGGGTGGTCCGCTTCTTAATCTTAATCGTTCTCTTAATCGTAATCCCTCTTCCGACCTGCGCGGCAGAGGGGAGTAAGATTACGATTAAGATTAAGATTAAGAGGATCCCAGAGCAGAAATCCCCCTAATTTGACGCTGCGCGCCGGAGTTCCTACGTTCTCGCCCCATGCGCCGTCCGCTTCTCCTTTCGCTCACCTGCTTCTCGCTCTGCTTCGCACCCGCTCTCCTGGCCAAGGAGGAGGTGCTCGATGGGCTGGCGGCGGTCGTGAATAGCGACATCATCACCTACAAGCAGGTGCGCGACCTGACCGCGGCCAAGGAGCAGCAGGCTCACGATACCCTGCAGGATCAGGCACTGACCAAACGCATCAAGGAAGTCCGCACGGCGGCGGTCAATGAACTCATCGACAGGCAGCTCATCCTCCAGGATTTCAAGAGCAAGGGCTACTCCATCCCGGAGCATTTCATCGATGATGAGATCGAGGCGCTCATCAAAAGCCGATTTCACGGCAATCGCCCGGCCTTCCTCCGCGCGCTGCAGGCCCAGGGGCTCTCCCTGCAGAGATTTAGCGAAATCCAGCGGGACAACATCATCGTGCAGGAAATGCGCAAGCAGGCGGCGAAAGGTGCCACGGAGCAGCCGACGGTGGAAAAAGTCAACGCCGCCTACCGGCCATCGGCGGCGCTGGCCAGCAGTCAACCGGAGCAAATGCGGCTACGGGTCATCATGGTCCATGGCAACGATGAGGGTCAGCGCAAGTTCATGGAGAACATCAGACAGAAGCTCACCGAGGGCGCGGAGTTTGGCGATCTGGCGCGCATGTATTCGGAAGACAGCTCCCAGGAAACCTACGGCGAGTGGGGCTGGATCGACCGCAGGACGATCAACGAAACCCTGACCAAGGCCGCGTTCGCCCTGAAGGTCGGCGAGACCAGCCCGATTATCGAACAAGGTGGGAATTTTTACCTGCTGAATTGCGCGGCCAAAAAGGGCGCGGTCACGAGAACCGTCAACGAACTTGGGGGCAACACCCCGACGACGCTGGTGAAGGGCGAGCGCCAGCAGATGGTGAGCGACTGGCTGCAGAAGCTGCGGCGGAAGGCGTATATCAAGGTTTTCTAGGCGGGCACATTACCGAGCGGTTCGAAGTCTGAGGCAGAGTTAGGATCCGGGCGTCAATTGAGAATTTCCGTAATTTTACTTAAATTCCAGATTGACGAAAAGCGGCAATTCCCTGACATACGCGCCGCAGTCTTAAGACTACAGCGTCTGGCGCTCCACTTGCCAGCCAAACATCTCCACCGCACCTACTATGAAAATCCGCACATTCCTTCCTACGCTCCTCGCCGCAGCGTGCCTCCTCCATACCGGCTCGCTTTTTGGCAAGGAATTCAAACTGCCGAACGCCGACTTCGCCGTGGCCACCGTCGACATCCCGGGTAGCTGGAAACCCGAAGCCGTCGACAACGGCGTGGAGGCGCAATCCAAAGATGGCTCGTTCTATCTCTCGATCGTCGCCGCGGGCACCGACAAAGGCGTCCAGGCCGACATCGACGCGACCAAGGACATGCTCAAGGAGCACAAGGTCAAGATCAACGACTCCACGGAGAAGACCGGCAAGGGCGACGTCAACGGCTTCCCGACTGAAAGCGTGACGATCAAAGGCAAGGATGAAGACGGTCCGTGCACCGTCACCATCCTGATCGTCTCCATCAAGCAGAAGGTGCTCGTCATCACCTACTGGTTCAACGACTCGGAGTTGTCGAAGCACGAGAAGGAAATCGACGCGATCCAGAAGTCGCTGAAAGCGGCATCCTAGGTCGATTCCACAATACCGGCAAAAACAGATCCCTTCCGCGCCGCCATCGGTTTCGATGGCGGCGCAATTTTTTTGGCGGTCAAGGGTCGCGGCTTGCAACTGTCCATAGACCGCTGCTACAGAGGGTGCCCGGCACCTCCGGGTTTTCCCCCATGGCGTCGTCTCTTGACTTTGAGGCGAGCCACCCTAATTTTTCCGGCTCATTTTCTGCCATCATCATGTCGCCATCCCGCCTTATTCCTCTTTCCCTGGTTTGCATCGGTCTGGCAATATCCACGTTCACCGCGCGCGCTCAGGAAGTGCTCGACGGGATCGCTGCCGTGGTGAACAGCGATGTCGTGACGTTCTCGCAGGTGCGCGAGCTCGTTGGCCCGAAGGAAAAACAAGCACACGAGACGCTGAAGGGGCAGGAGTTGGTCGAGAAGATCAAGGAGATCCGCACCGAGGCGATCAATGACCTGATCGATCGCGCGCTCATCATCCAGGAGTTCAAGACCAAGGGTTACACCATCCCGGATTACTTCATCGACGATCGCATCCAGGGGATCATCAAGGATGAATTTGGCAATGACCGCCAGGCGTTCCTGCGCACGCTGGCCGCGCAGAACTACACGCTGGAAAAATTTCGCGATCTGCAAAAGGACATGATCATCGTCTCGGAAATGCGCAAGCAGGCGGTCAAGGGCGCAACCTCCGTCCCTGACGCGAAGATCACTGCCTACTACAAGGAGCACCTCGAGGAATACAGCCAACCGGAGCAAATGAAGCTGCGCATGATCGCCATCCGCGGGGTGGAGAACGATTCGCGCCGCAAGATGATCGACGAGATTCGCCAGAAGATCGTCGGCGGGGCGGAATTCGGCGACCTCGCGCGCATGTATTCGGAAGACAGCTCGCAGGAGCAGTACGGCGACTGGGGCTGGATTGATCGCAAGAAGCTCAACGAAAGCCTGACGAAGACCGCCTTCTCGCTGAAGCCCGGCGAAATGAGCCAGGTGGTGGAACTCGGCGGCAGCTATTACCTGCTGTATTGCGAGGCGAAGAAGCCGGCCACGGTGAAGCCGCTAAAGGACGTGCACGACGAAATCGAGAAGGTGTTGCTCCAGACCGAGCGCCAGCAGCAGCAGGCAGATTGGCTCGCGAAGCTGCGGCGGAAGGCTTACATCAAGATGTATTAAAGGCCGGCGAAGCGACGGTTCTTAATCTTAATCCTAATCTTAATCTTAATCCCTTGGGTTGGATTGCAGATTAAGATTACGAGTAAGATTAAGATTAAGAAGATCCTCTCTAATGAGTGCATCACCCAAAACCATCGGGTTGACCTTGGGCGATGCTGCGGGCATCGGCCCGGAAATCATCAAGGCCGCTCTCGCGTCGGGCCGGCTGAACAAGGATTTTCAATACCGCGTCATCGGTTCATCGGATGGAGCGAAGCCGGGTGCGCCCACCGAATCGACTGCACGTGCGGCGCGTGAAGCGCTCGAAGAAAGTGCACGACTCGCCTTGGCCGGCGAGATTGCCGCGGTGGTCACCGGGCCGATCCATAAAGCGCGGATGCAAGCGATCGGCTTCGAGTTTCCCGGGCAGACGGAATTTTACGCCGCGCGGGCGAAGGAGGAAAATTTCGCCATGTGCCTTACCGGTGGCGCGCTCACCGTGGCGCTGGTCACCGCGCATATCCCTTTGCGCACCGTTGCGGAGAGTCTTTCGTCTTCCGAGATCATCCGCGTCGGCCACTTACTGGCCGATTTCCTCCTCCTCCGACTCGACCGCAAACCGCGCCTCGCCGTAGCAGGGTTGAATCCGCACGCTGGAGAATCCGGCGCTCTCGGCCGCGAAGAGATCGAACTCATCGAGCCGGCAGTAGCCCTGCTCCGCGGCGAACTGGGCGACACCGCCGAGTGCATCGGCCCCATCTCGCCAGACACCGTCTTCCATCGCGCAGCCGGTGGCGAATTCGACGGCGTGCTCTGCATGTATCACGACCAGGGACTCATCCCGCTGAAGCTCCACGCCTTCGACAGCGGCGTGAATGTCACTCTCGGGCTCCCCTTCCCGCGCACCAGCCCGGACCACGGCACTGCCTTCGAGATCGCCGGCAAAGACATCGCACGGCCGGACAGCATGATCGCCGCGATCAATCTCGCCGCCGAACTCGCCGGCAAAAAAGCGCAGCCATGACGTTCGCAAAATACCTCAAGGTCTTCGATATCGGCGTGCAGAATACCTTTGTTTACCGCTGGAATTTCCTGCTCCGCGCGGTCTTCGGCATCGTGCCGCTCGTCGGTGCCATCTTCCTTTGGAAGGCGATCTTTCAGACCAAGGGTGCGGGGATCAACGGCTACGACTACTCGTCGATGATCTTCTATTTCATGCTCACGGTTTTCCTCGAAAATCTGATCACGCCCACGGAGGACGAATGGCAGATCGCGGCGGAGATTCGCGATGGCAAGATCAGCGCGTATCTCACCAAGCCGCTGAACTACCTGGGCTATCGGATCATGCTCTTTCTCAGCTACCGGATGCTCTACATCGCGGTCGTGCTCGTGCCGATCATCGTGCTCGCCTGGTTTCTGCGCGATCACATCCAGTTGCCGGCCCACGCCATCACCTGGCTGGCCTTCACCGCGTCGACCCTCATGGCCGGCTTCCTCCAATTCTTCATCGCCTACTCGCTGGCCATGATCGCCTTTTGGGTGCTGGAGATCTCGACCATCGTCTTCATCCTCTACTCGTTTGAGTTCTTCCTCAGCGGCCACGTCTTCCCCCTCGATGTCATGCCCGCCGCGCTGCAGGGCTTCATCAAGTGGTCGCCCTTCACCTACGAACTTTTCTTCCCCGCGCAGATTTTCATGGAACGCGTGCAAGGCCCCGCGGTCGTGCAAGGCCTTCTCATCCAAGCCGGCTGGCTGCTGCTCGCCTGGTTCGCCGCCCGCACGATGTGGAGCCAGGGGGTGCGGAAGTATCAGGCGGTGGGTGGATGAGTTTTCAGTGTTCAGTTTTAAGTCTTAAGTAAAGCCCTTCCATACGCCGTCGATTTCCCGCATTGCCCTTCTTAAAACTGAACACTTAAAACTTAAAACTCCCCGCAACGACATGTCCCGATATCTGGAGATCTACTGGCTGATGGTTCGCAACTCGCTGATCCGCGAGATGAACTTCAAGGCCAATTTCCTTCTCTGGATGGTCGTGGAATTCCTCTGGTTCCTTGGGCAGATCGTTTTCCTCGAGGTGATTTACGGGCAGGTCAGCAACATCGCCGGTTGGTCGAAGTGGGAATGCGTGTTGCTCGTTGGCACCCACCAGATCACTTCGCAAATCTTCCAGGCGTTCTTTTATGTGAATCTGGCGGAGTTGCCTGAACTCATCCGCACCGGACGGCTCGACTTGAACCTGCTGCTCCCCGTGGATGCCCAGTTCGCCGTCTCCACACGCAAGTTCGGCATGGATAATATCGTCAACGCGCTGGTCGGCGTGGCGATCGTGGTTTTCTCGCTGGCCAAATTGCATGTCGTCCCTTCGGCCATGCAGATCGCGCTCTACGTCGTGGCCATCTCGTTCGGCGTAGCCATTCACTATGCCGTCATGTTTGGGCTGGCCACCGTGGCTTTCTGGATCGTCCGCGCGCAGGGGCTCATCTACGGTTACTTCAACGTCTTCAATATCGCCCGCTTTCCGGACAGCATTTTCCCCTTCAGCGTTTCAAGGTGATCTTCACCTATTTCATCCCGGTGATCATCGTCGCCAATGTGCCCGCGCGCACCCTCGCCCGGGCGATGGAATCGCCTTGGGCCGGCTTGTTGCAATTGGCCATCGGCACGGTCTTCGTCGTCGCATTGACGCGTGGTTTCTGGCGCTTTGCCCTCCGGCGCTATTCGTCGGCGAGTTCGTAGGAAAGCATAGGAAGAATAGGGGGGATAGGAATTATAGGAGTTCTATTTCTCCCATACTTCCTCTTCCTCCTATGCAACCTCTCAGTTCGCCTTCGGCGGAGCCGCAGGCTCGGCGCTCCAGTCGAGGATCTGACCGTCCTTGAGCAGGCGCTCGCGCAAGGTCGCGTAGTTCACCTTTTGCACGTCGGTCCCGCCATCGATCGCCAGCACCGCGGCGGTCGCGGCCGACTGACCAAGGATCATGAAGACCGGCTCCATGCGGATGGACCCGTAGGCCACATGCGTGGAGGCCAGGCACACCGGCACGAGCAGGTTGGCGCATTCGGCTTCGCGCGGCACGATGCTTCGATAGCTCACCGGGTACGGCAGCTTCACCGCGCCTTCGAGACATCCTTCGGCCATGGCTTTGCCATCCACGATGACCCGCGAGGTGTGATGAGAATCCATCTGATAGCTGGCCAGCCCAACGCTGTCCTCGGCCACGACCTGTCGGCGGCAATTCTTTTCCGTCATCACATAATCGGAAATCATCCGGCGGCCCTCACGCACGTAGAGTTCATGCGGCCAGCCGCCGGTTTCCGTGAATTCCGTCTTCGGCAGACCGAACTTTTGCACAAACTCCCGGACCCGCTGCGGCACCGCGCTGTCATTCGCCAGGAACCACATCATGCCCTCTTGATACGTCAGGTGCGCCTGAAAGATTTTCTCGCGCGTTGCGTAATCGGCCTCCGGCCAGGCATCGGCGCCGCCCACGAAGTCGGTGGAGATCGGCCCCGCATTGTTGCAATCGCCGACGTTGAGCTTCACCGGACCGCTCTTGTAGGTGAACTCCCACGTCGCGTTTGGGTCTGTGTTGAGATAGCGCTCGAGCAGCGCGTAATCCTCGCGCCGATATCCCTCCGGCTTCGGCCACGGAAGACCAGCTTCGGCCTTCACCGCCCACATGCGGAAATTGTAACCCTGCACGCGCTTGTCGCCCGTACCCGTGGCAGGAAGCGGTCCGGGCGTAATGCCTGGCAGTACTCCGCTCGCCGGGTCTCCGGGAGTGCGATACGGGTCGACTGGAAAACGGAACTGGTGGGTCTTGGCGATGTGGAAGCCGTTGAGCGTCTCGCCATAGACGTCGTTCCCCTCGCGCCCCACGAAGTATTTCACGCCCGCCCGGGCGAAGAGATCCCCCTCGTAGGTCGCATCGACGAACATTTTGGCTTCAATGCGGTCGCCATTCTCGAAGACCAGCGCGGTGATGCGCGTGCCCTCCTTCTCCACCGTTTTGAGGCGATGCTCGAAATAAACCGGCACGTCCGCTGTCCGAAGCATGGCGCGGAAAATCTCCTCGGCCTGCGACGGACGGAATCCGAGTTCCGGGCTGGGATTGTTTTTGGCCTCTCGTTTCGCCTGGCGGGCGCTCTCGATGAATTCATGGGCCAATCCGCCGATCGCCGCTCCGTTGCCGAGATCCATCGCGGTGAGACCGCCCGAGGTCATGCCGCCGACATGCCGACGGAAAACCGCCAGCGCGGCTGTTTTCCCCATCCGACGCGCCTGCACCGCGGCCGCGACGCCCCCCGGCGTTCCCCCGTAGACGCAGACGTCAACATTCAGGGTCTGGGCCGGATTGGCCGCAGGCACTGGGTAGTAATAGTGAAGCCCGGGCCCTGCCTCATCGGCGGAAGCCGGAAAGACGAGGGCAGCGATGGAAAGACCGAGAATGGTAATAGCGTGGCGGCGGGAGGTCATGAGTGGGGAAAAGGGGTGATATTCGTATAGTCCGGAAGTCGCCTTTTTGGACAGGAGCGGGTGAGGAAAGTTGAGGGTTGATACTGGAGCGAAGCGACAGGTCCGCGGTGCCGTGGGGACAATTGAGAGTTGAGAGTCCGCCACGTTTCCGCGGAAGAGGCCGCTCCGCGCCCGGTTATCGAAATCTATCCTGACGCGGAGCGTCACAAAAAGGCGGCAGCGCGGCGGCGCTCTCAACTCTCAACCATCAACTCTCAACTTCCCCTTCGCCCTTCCCAATCCGCCCGGCACGGGACCTGCGATTAATAAGGTGGCGTTGGGGACGGATTTCTGGCCGAGTGCGAAATGACTGGAAACCTGCCCTGAACTCCGTAAAGAAACGGGCCTGAATCGGGCCCGAAGACTGCTGAAAAATAGGTTTCCTTTCCCCTTGCGCCCTATGGGGAAAGCCATTATGTAACGCGCCTCATTTTCCCTGCTCCCGCCACAGATCGATCTCTCCCCGCAATTTTTATGGCAAAATCCAAGCCCGCCAAACCCGCTGCGAAAGCTAAAAAGTCCGCTCACACCAAACCGGTGAAGAGTGCGAAGAAGCCTGCAGCCAAGGCGGCGAAAACCAAGCCAGAGCCGAAACCGAAGGCTGAAAAGCCGGTGGCCAAGGCCCCCGCGAAGGCCAACGGCGAGAAAGTCGCGGCCAATCCGGAACCCAAGACCAACGGCAAGCCCGCGCCGCCGAAGAAGGTCGTCCTCACGCCTTTCCTGATCAAGCAGAAGGATCGGTTGCTCCAACTCCGTGATTCCATGCTCGACTCGATGATGGGTGTGGCCAAGGATAACCTTCGCACCCGCGCCGAAGGCAGCGAGGCCAGCGCGTTTGGCATGCACCAGGCCGACGCCGGCAGCGACGCTTACGACCGTGATTTCGCCTTGAGCCTCCTCTCGCAAGAGCAGGACGCTCTTTACGAAATCGAAGAAGCGCTCAAGCGCATCGAACTCGGCACCTATGGTGTCTGCGAAATGAGTGGCAAACCGATCGCGCACCCGCGCCTCGAGGCGCTGCCTTTCGCGCGCTATACCGTCGAATGCCAATCCCAAATTGAGAAGCAGGGCAAAGTCACCCGCGCCCGCGTCCCCGTCACCTCACTCTTCGGCCTGACCGACGAAGAGCCGGCGGAAAACGAAGAAGAAGAAACGGTCAGCGAACCCAAGGAATAAGATCATGGCCCGCGAATTCATCATCCTGGAATGCACCGAGGCGAAAGCCGAAGGCAAACCCATCTCGCGCTACATCTCCACGCGCAACAAGAAGAGCCCGAACACCCCGAACCGGCTCGAAAAGAAGAAGTATAATCCCAACCTGAAGCGCCACACGCTTCACCGGGAAACCAAGTAATCCGTTATGCAGCCGAAAACTCCGCAACGCCGTTCCAACTTCCGCAAGGCCAACCGCATCATGCCGCGGCGCCGGATCGATATCGCCCTCGAGGCGCTCGATTACAAGAATCCGGACATCCTCAAGAAGTTCGTGACCGAGAGCGGCAAGATCCTGCCCCGCCGCCTCACCGGTATGCCGGCGCACTTTCACCGCAAGATCACGCGCGAGATCAAGCGCGCCCGTGCGGTGCTGCTCATGCGCTGACTTTAGCGGCGCAAGCCGACCCTCTTTTCCAAGCGCGCTCTCGCAAGGGAGCGCGCTTTTTTGCCGTACTTTTTTGGGAGGCGCTATCAGG
The DNA here is from genome assembly GCF_000173075.1 of Chthoniobacter flavus Ellin428. Classification (GTDB taxonomy): domain Bacteria; phylum Verrucomicrobiota; class Verrucomicrobiia; order Chthoniobacterales; family Chthoniobacteraceae; genus Chthoniobacter; species Chthoniobacter flavus. The sequence continues at coordinate 343,036 of NZ_ABVL01000005.1, read as the reverse complement.
GGGGAAAACGCAGAGGCACAGCGCGGCGGAGCCGCAACCAAAGGGGTGTTGGTTCGGGGGGAACTGGATAGACGCGGAAGCGTTAGCCGAATCGGATGGAGTTTATGAGAACAACCACTTCATCGACCAACGCCTCCGCCAGTTTTCTATCGCAGCTGGGGAGCAAAGTGAGCGGGATTTTACACGGGTTTGACCGCTTGCGTCTGCGCGGGACGCTGCGGGAGCTTTATTGTCCGACGGTCATGGAAGCCTATCTGTGTGCGCAGCATTTGCGCTATCGCGACTATGCAGGCTTGGTGGAGAAGCTGACGGCGAAGGTCAAGGCCTCGGCGGAGGCTTTGGCGGCCGAGCTGGCCCGGCCGCTGATTTATCTGCCCTCCAGCGCGCGCAGCAAAGAGCAGGCGGCCCGAGAGCTTGCCGCCCGGGATGGGATCCAGGAAGGGCTCATTGGGATCTTCAAAGCGGTCGAACCTTGCCAGGCTTACGCTTTACGGCGCCAGCGCGAGGCCAGCGGCTTTGAGTTTCGCATGGAGGTGCGCAAGTGCCTGCATTTCTACTTTTATTTCGCGCACGCGACTTTCGGTTTCATGCATGTGCGGCTCCAGAGCTGGTTTCCTTTCCGGGTGGATGTTTGCCTCAACGGTCGGCACTGGCTGGCTCGACAGTTGGAGGCGGCGGGGATCGCCTATCGCAAACGGGAGAACGCCCTGCTCTGGGTCGAAGACCCGGGGGCCGCGCAACGCCTGCTCGATGCCCAGGTCCACTGGGACTGGCGGCGGACTCTGGAGGGCTTGCTCCAGCAAACCCATCCCCAGAGCGCCCTGATCCGCCGTCCCTTGCATTTGCAGTATTACTGGAGTGTGGCGGAGAGCGAGTTTGCCACCGATTGCTTGTTTCGCGATCCGGCGGATCTGGCCCGCCTCTATCCGAGTCTGATCCATCACGGGTTGCGTAGTTTCAGTTCGCCTGACGTCATGCGCTTCTTGGGCCGCAAGGTGCCGACGACCGGAAGGGTGGATCCGCGTTTTGCCGGCGAGGTCATCAGCGATCTCAAACAACGGCCCGAGGGAGTGCGCATCAAACACAGCGTGGGCGGCAACTCCATCAAACTCTACGACAAGCAAGGATCCGTGCTGCGGGTGGAAACGACGATCAACAACCCGCTGGATTTTCGCGCTTACCGGCGCGCGGAAAACCAACCCCAGGGAGAAAAGGATTGGCGCGTATTACGACGCAGTGTCTGTGATCTGCCCCGGCGAGCGGAGGTCTCCCGCGCGGCCAACGAACGTTACCTGGGAGCACTGTCCGCGGTCCACTCGACGATCCCACTTTTGACCTGGACCAAATCAGTTTGCCAATCTCACCGCCACGGCCCGCAACGTTGGCGGGCACTCAATCCACTTTCTCCCGACGATGCCGCTTTGCTGCGCGCGGTCAATCGCGGGGAGTGGGCCATCAACGGCTTTCGCAACCGTGACCTGCGCCATCGCCTTTATCCGAGCAAGACTTCCGCTCAGAAAGAAAAGCAAAACGCCCGCAAAACCGGCCGGCGCATCTTGCTTTTGCGCCAGCATGGCCTCGTCTCCAAAGTCAGCCGCACCCATCGCTATGTCCTGACTGAAAAGGGGCGCCAGACCATCACCGCCCTCCTCGCCGCCGCCGACGCCAACACCATAGAACTCACCAAACTCGCCGCCTGAATTTCCGCAAGCTGCGTACACTTTTCAAGTTAGCACTGCAGAGACGCAGAGGGCCGAGGTGGCGGAGGGGAATAGTGGAAGGTTGGTAATGGGCGAGCAGCGCGGAGGGCGCTATCCTAAGCATTACCCACATCTTTTTGAGGTTTAGGGACAGCGGGGAAAATCGGCTGCGGCTCACTGGGAGGGGCGACTTTCTAGAAAAGACCCTGCCTCGCGGAGCGACGCCCCAAAGATGGCGCTCCGCGCGTTTGTTTCGGTCGGCGACCCCGCCATGGCGGGGTCGCCGCTCCCAAGGCGCTATCCGTATCGCCTCCATAGACCGAGCAAAGATGTGGGTAATGCTTAGGCCAAACGATAGGGACGCAGGTCGAGTGTTTCGTCGCTTTCGCGGGAAAAATTAGGGAGCGCATCCTGCCGGATTGCCTCACATCCGATAAAATTCTTTCAAAATTACGACACCTTACGACATTTCGGCCTTGCCGAACCCTTCAAACTGCCTTACGTGGTTTCCGGGTGTGAGCTAGCCAAAGGCTTGGCGCGCTTGAATTTCCCTCAGCCAGCAACCGATTCCATGAACAAAATCCTGTTCCTCCCCCTCGGTTGTTTTTCCCCAGTGTGGCAATGCATTTGGTTGCTCTGCCCCTGGTGGCTCGGAAGGACGCGTCAAATAGCGGCTTACTCTCACATCCCCCGGCGAAGTCTTCCCACAGTGGCCTCCCGCGGCGCTCCCGTTCGAAAGAGCGCCCGGCACCCATTCAGGATCCGTGCACCTCGCGTGCGCTTCCCGGGCATCGCAACACCTCGAAACGTAAATAACCATTCCGATGAGATCAAACGACTCCCGTGGCTCGGGCCGCCGCTCCGGCCGCGGACCGCGCCGCTCCTCACGCCCGCGCAACGAAACCACCACCTCCCGTCCCGCAACCCAAACCCCACCCGCGAAGAAAACATTCTGGCAGAAGCTGGTCTCTTTCTTCAGCTCGAAACCCGCCAAATCCGCTCCCGCCTCCACCAATGGCAATGCCAACGGCTCGGCGCAGAACCGGGGCTCCGCTTCGGCGCCTCCCCGCGAGGCACGGCCGGTGCGCAAGCCTGAAGCCGTCGAGGTCACCTCGCCGAAGCTTTACGTCGGCAACCTGAGCTACGACGCCACCGAGAGCGACCTCTCCGAACTCTTCAATGGAGTCGGCACGGTGAAAAGCGCCGAGATCGTAAGCCACAAGTACAACGAGAAGTCCAAAGGCTTCGGTTTCGTCACCATGACCACGGTCGATGAAGCCAAGCGTGCCGTCGTCGAGTTGCACGACAAGGAATTCATGGGCCGCAAACTCGTCGTCAGTGGTGCCAAAACCAGCGAACGCGAACCCAACTACCGCGGGTAAGCGAGATCGCCCAAAGCAACCTTCGAAGCCCACCGGAAACGGTGGGCTTCTTTTTTTGGCGGGAATTTTTTCTTAATCTTAATCGTAATCTTAATCTTAATCTCTCCCCGAGAGCGTTGGGATTAAGATTATGATTACGATTAAGATTAAGAGAGCCCTCTCTTCGTGCCACCCTCTCCCACCGACTCCGTCATCATCGCCGGCCCCACCGCTGTCGGAAAATCCGACCTCGCCGTGGCGGTCGCCGAGCGCTGTGGTGGCGAGATCGTCGGCGCCGATGCCTTCCAAATCTATCGTGACCTCGACCTCCTCACCGCGAAGCCTTCCCCCGAACTGCGCGCCCGCATCCCGCATCATCTCGTCGGTGAAATCCCGCTGACGCAATCCTTCGACGTCTCGCAGTATCTCGCCCTCGCCCGCGAATCCATCGCCGCGATCCGAGCGCGTCAGAAAATCCCCATCGTCGTCGGCGGCACTGGCATGTATCTGCGCGCACTCATGCGAGGACTCGCCGATCTCCCCGGCGCCGATGCCACGATCCGCGCCGAATTGGAAACCCGCCCACTGGCCGATCTGCAGCGCCAGTTCGCCGAACTCGACCCCGACGGCGTGAAGCATATCGATCTCGAGAACCCGCGGCGCGTCATCCGCGCATTGGAAGTCTGCCTCCTCACCGGCCGCCCATTCTCCAGCTTCCGCGAACAATGGTCCGCCGAAACCTCTGCGCTTGGCGGCGTCGTCCTCACCCTCGATCGCGAACTCCTCCACGCCCGCATCGAACGCCGCACCGCCGCGATGTTTGACGCTGGGGTCCTCGACGAAGTCGCATCATGCGACGAACTCGGTCCCACCGCCGGCCAGGTGCTCGGGCTGCGGGAAATTCAGGCGCATCTCCGCGGCGAAATCAGCCGCGCCCAGTGCATCGCCGCCATCGCCCAGGCGACACGGCAATATGCCAAGCGGCAAATGACCTGGTTCCGCCGCGAGCCAGCGCTGGAGATGATCGACATCTCCAGCGTGGCTGCAGAAGAGCTGGCTGATCGCCTGGCCACTCAGGCCACGGCGATGATCAAGACGCCGTAGGAGCCGTCGGAACGTCCGGCGTTGTCGACTCCATTTTAGCCAGTTGCTGCCGGGCCAGCTTGCCCAAGTAAGGAATTTCCCATTCCTTCCCGCTAAATGCCTTGTACACCGTGAAGGCCCAGACACACAGAAACGCTAACCGAATGACAATGCCGGCCAGCCAAAGCAGCGTCCCAATTAGCGGAATGCCATGCAATATGAGGAAGACGATCGCGAGGCCGATCCAAAGCGCGACCCAAAAGCCACCGAGGAAAACGGATTGCATCGCGTAGAAGCGGACGAACTTGTCTTTTCTTTCCAGCATCAGAAAGGCAATGCCTCCGATGAGCGTAAAGAAGCTAGCCAAGGCGGCGGCAATGTTCGGTGCCAGGCCAGTGGCGGACGCTCCGGGCGAGGCCGTGGAGGCATCCGTGGTTGCAGGTTGCGGCGGAAGTGGTGGGGCGCCGGCGCCAGCGGCAGGGGCGGGATTCGACTCAGGCGGCAACGAAGACGGAGCGGTAGGGTCGGACATAGATATGTGTGATGAGGTTAAAACTAGCGTGGTCGGTGTCAATCCATCGCGGTAGCGTTGAAAGCTACAGCCGACAGAGCAACTTTCATTATTTACGTTGGGGAATAAGGCGATTATACAGAAATCTGTTCTTTCTTCCCGTTCTGTAAGAACAGGTGGTCACCCCAGGCGATCTTCAACAGCCCATTTGTAGATTATGCCCAAGAAAACCGACAGCACCCCGAAATCGGTCGCTCCCGCGGCCGCTACGCCCGAAGTATCGACGCCGGCACCGGCTCCCGTGAAGCGGGCCATCAAAGCCGCCCCGAAGACGAAAAACGGAGTCAAAAAGCCGAAAGCTCCCGCCGCCAAAGCCAAACGGACGACCAAGATAACCGCTCCCAAGGTCTCCTCTTTCACTCGCGAAGACGTCGCCCTGCGCGCTTATTTTATCTCCGAAAAGCGCCGCCATCACGGTATCCCCGGCGACGAACATCAGGACTGGCTCGAAGCCGAGCGCCAACTCCTGACGGAGAGCGCCAAGCCCCGGAAGGCGAAGAAGGGGGCCTGATTCCAGCGCACTGCGCGCGAATCAACCTTTGGAGGACGCTGATCCGTCGGCGCCCACCTTTTTTGGAGAGGACAGCGCGAGGAATTCTTAATCTTAATCGTAATCATAATCTCTCTTCCGGTCGGGGAACGGAGGGGATTAAGAGTAAGATTAAGATTAGGATTAAGAAATACCCCCTCGCCCTCGACACCCGCTCATCCCGCCTTACTATTCCCGCATGTCCGCCTCGCCCACCATTCAGCAATCCCTCGTCGCCGCCCTGCGCGAGCGGCTCGCCGTCATTGCGGATCGCGAATGGTACGCCCGGGACCCGGCCGGTCATCTCGAGCGTCTGCGCGCCGTCTCGGAACAAATCGCCGCACTCCAGCAGCAACTCCCGCCTCCGGTCGACCCGCAACTTCGGCACTATTTCGAGCGCTGCAGCTACGACAAGGCCCTGGCCTTTCTCGAGGCTCGCTGACTGTTTGAACCGCGAATAGGCACGAGTGAACACGAATCAGTGGCGTCGGGCCGAGGCGTTCTGATCGATTCGCGTTCGTTGGCGTCCATTCGCGGTTTTCTTTCCCTGCGAGATTTTCCCTGACCGCGCCCGCGGCCTGTGTATGCTCGGCATTCCATCCCATCCATGGATCCACTCATCGCCCTACTCCGCCAAAACGCCCGCACCTCGACTGCGGACCTCGCTCGCGAACTGAATCTTTCCGAGAGCGAAGTCCTCGATCGTCTCGCGAAGCTGGAGTCCGATGGTGTGATCCTCGGTTACCAGGCCGTCGTCGATTCGCAAAAAGTCTCCGGCTCCATCGTCACCGCCGTCGTCGAAGTGAAGATCACACCCGAGCGTGGGGGTGGCTTCGATCGCCTCGCGGAACGCATCGCGAAATTTTCCGAAGTGCAGAGCTGCTACCTCATGAGCGGCGGCTATGACCTGCTCGTCATTCTCGAGGGCGCCAATCTTCAGGAGATCGCCACCTTCATCGCGGAAAAGCTCAGCACCATCAAAGGCGTCATCTCCACCGCCACGCGTTTCCGTCTCAAGACTTACAAGGAAAACGGCGTTTCCCTCACCCGCGAGATCAAGGCGGAGCGCCTCGCCGTCACGCCATGAGGTCATTCCGCATTTATCATTTGGCATTTAGCATTTGGGCAGCCCGAGCTCGATAGCCGCGTCCGACCGCGGCTCGATCATTCCGTCCTCCCGCGGGAAAGCGCGGCATCCCGGCTTCCCTCAAATCCCAACTGTTAAATCCCAAATCCTAAATTTTTCATGACCTTCAATAAACACATCGCGAATCACATTCGCGACATTCCCAAGTCCGGCATTCGCGAATTCTTCGACATCGTGGCGCAGGAAAAGGAAGTTATTTCCCTCGGCGTCGGCGAACCTGATTTCGACACACCCTGGCACATCCGTGAAGCGGCCATCTACTCGCTCGAGCACGGCCGCACGCACTACACCTCGAACCTCGGCCTGCCCGAGTTGCGCGCCTCCATCTGCAAATACGTGCAGAAGCACTTCCACGTCGGCTACGACCCGCGCACCGAAGTCATCATCACCGTCGGCGTCAGCGAAGCCATCGACCTCGCCCTGCGCGCCGTCCTCAATCCCGGCGATGAAGTGCTCTATCACGAACCCTGTTACGTGAGCTATTCGCCGAGTGTCGTCATGGCCCACGGCAAAGCGGTCGCGGTGCCCACGCGCGCCGAGGATCAATTTCGTCTCACCGCCGAGGCGCTCGCCGCGCACATCACGCCGCGCTCGAAGGTGCTCATGCTCAATTTCCCGTGCAATCCCACGGGCGCCACGCAGACCCGCGCCGAGCTCGAGAAGATCGCGCGCCTTTGCATCGATCACGATCTCATCGTCCTCACCGACGAAATTTACAGCGAGCTCACTTACGACAATGCCGAGCACGTGAGCATTGCCTCGCTCCCCGGCATGCGCGAACGCTGCGTCTTCCTGCACGGCTTCTCCAAGGCGTTTGCCATGACTGGCTGGCGCATCGGCTATGCCTGTGCGCCGGGCTGGCTCACCGACGCGATGATGAAGATCCATCAGTACGCGATCCTCTGCGCAAACACCACGTCGCAGGACGCGGCGATCGAAGCGCTCGAGCACGGCGCGCACGGTGTCGATTCCATGCGCCGCGAGTACGAGCATCGCCGCAACTACATCGTCCGCGCCTTCAACGATCTCGGCCTCAGTTGCCACAAGCCGGTCGGCGCTTTCTACATCTTCCCGAATATCAGCAGCACCGGCCTGACCAGCCGCGAATTCTCGCTCGGTCTGCTGGAGAAAAAGAAAGTTGCCTGCGTCCCCGGCCCGGCCTTCGGCGCGAGCGGCGAAGGCTTCGTCCGCTGCTGCTACGCCACCAGCCTCGACCAGATCAAGGTCGCCATGGACCGCATCGGCGAGTTTGTCGCTGAGTCGAAGAAGTAAGCGCTCCCGGCCCACGCGTCTCTTTCAAGACGCTTCAGCGTCGATCATCCCCGACCCGACGACATGCACTTGGAAGGACTGATGCTGGTGGCTGGTGTTTTTATCATTCTGGCGGCCGGCGCGGTTGGTTCAATCGTGCTGATCGTGGCGTGCCTTCTGCGAGAGTGGAAGGTCGTCAAACGGACAATCGCCATCACTCTGGCCACAGTCGCCGTCCTGATGGTCGCCTTCGTCGCGATCATGTACTTCGTCTGGCGCCCTTGGGACCCCACCTCCGAGGCAGACCTCAAAGCGGCCTATGCGGCCGACTTTGGGGTCGCGCCTCCAGCCGGGATCACGGTGCTCAAGGCCCGCCAGCTCGTCGTCGGAGACGCCGCCGTGCAATGGCTCCTGCTCAAAGCATCACCGGAGGAAGTCGAAAAACACATCGCCAAAGGCTTCGTCCCAGCACGAGAGACGCTGAGTGATTTCGACGGCCGGCACAATCCCAACGCCCCCGCATGGTGGAAGCCACCGAGCGGCCATCTGCGACTCTACGAAAGCCACCATTGGGAACCCACCGGTGGTGGAACGAGCAGCGAGGCGGCGATGGGAGTGGACGCCAGCTCCGGATTGATCTGGTTCACTGCCTCCCAGTTTTAGAGCGTCTCTCAAAACGAATCTCGAAACGGGATTGCCCTCGTGCCCAAGCTCCAGCTTCCTGGCTCACGCACCTATCGAAGCGAAGCTTCGCAGACAAGTACGTTCCCAAGCATGGAGCTTGGGAACGAGAAGGCAACGAAAGGGTAAAGCGCGGCCGTGCTTTGAACTTCCTGCAAACCCTGAAACATCTCCTTCCCCCGCAACCCAACAAGAAAATATCGGTTGTATGAATCGGCTTCCACGCCACTCCCGCCGGAATTCTTCCGCCGAAACTCACCCGTCATCCCACCTTCTATGACCATGGAAAACTTCTCTCTCCGATGGAGTCTCCGCACCGCACTTTGCGGCCTTTCCCTTTGGCTCGGCCTCGCAACGAGCCACGCACAGCAACCACCCGCTCCCGGCCAACCGCCGGCGCGGCCCCAGAGGGAGATGTCAAAGCCGGAATGGATCGAATCCAACCACACCGCACCGAACGGCACCCTATACAAGACCTTCGCCAGCAAAGTGCTCGGCCACGAGGTCAGTTACCTTATCTCGCTCCCTGCGGATTACGAGAAGGACACCGCGAAACGTTACCCGGTTATCTACTGGCTGCATGGCATGGGCGCCAATCAGCGAGGTGGTGCGCTGATGTTCGTCCCGCATGTCGAGGAAGCGGTCACAGAGGGTGTCATGCCGTCGGCGATCGTCGTCCTGGTGAATGGGATGGTACGCAGTTTCTATTGCGATTCCGCCGACGGACAGGTGCCGATGGAAAGCGTGATCATCAAGGATCTCATTCCGCACATCGACCAGACCTATCGCACCGTGGCCTCGCGCGAAGGCCGCGTCATCGAAGGCTTTTCCATGGGTGGATTCGGCGCCGCGCATCTCGGCTTCAAATATCCGGAACTCTTCGGCACCGTCGTCATCAATGCCGGCGCCCTCATCGATCCCGCCGGGAATCTGCTCTCGCAAATCTTCGGCGGTGACACGCAAAAATCCGCAGCCGAACACCCTATGCAGCTCGCCCGCCAGAATGCCGACAAGTTGCGCGGCCAAACGCACATCCGCATCGGCTGCGGCGCCCTCGACAGTCTGCTCGCGAAAAACAAGGCGCTGCACGATGAACTCGAGGAACTGCACATCCCGCACGACTACCAGGTCGTGCCCGACGTCGCGCACGATTCGGTCCGCTATTACCAATTACTCGGCCCGAAGGTTTTCGAATTCCACAAGAAGAGTCTCGAGACGCCGGCGAAAGCTTCGTGATCCGGTTCCTACGTGATTGTTCCCACCCCTCGAAAGCGCTCGCTTTCGATTGCTCCGGAACACCTGAATAACCTATACACTCGCGCGTCTCACTTCTCACGATAGTCACACAAACTCTTATGAAACGAACCCTTCTCACCCTTGGCATTGCCGCCGCTCTGCTCTCCACGGTACCGGCCCTCCAGGCCCGCGACGACCACTGGCACGACGACGACCTTCGCTCCGATGTGCACAGCCTCTGGGAATGGTATGGCCACCTGCATGACGAAGCCAACGTCCGCGGCGGGCGCCATGTCCGCGACGAACTGGACGACATCCGCAGAGATCTCAAGCGCGTGGACGATGAATTGCATGACCGCCACTATCACGGCGACCGCGTGCGCGGTGAGATCGACGGGATTCGCGACGAACTCCGTCACGTGAACTCCGAGCTCAAGTGGCACGGCGAAGTTCATCACCGCTCGGGCTTCACCATCGAGTTTCACTAAGACTCACTCCATCGTCAGCCACGCGGAAGTGTGGTGACAATTCACAACATCCCGCCGGGTGCTTCCGCATCCGGCGGGAATTTTTTTGTGCCGCCGCATCGATTGCCGCATCGATCGGTTGCGTCTCCGAATATTTCCTCTGTCCCTCCGGAACAGCTTGCCACTTCACCGCGGCGATTCATCGCCGCTCCTATTCGTCCCCCAGAATGAACCGCTCCACCGCGTTCGCGAAACCTTCGTCATCCAGCCCACTGGTGACGCGCGTGGCAGCGCTCTTGACCTGATCATTCGCCTGTCCCATGGCGACCGAGAAGCCGGATTTCTTGAACATCAAAATGTCATTCGGCATGTCTCCGATGGTCGCGATCTGCGCGGTGGGGAGATTCCGCATTTTCGCCAGCGTTTCGACGACGCTGCCCTTATTCGCTCGGGGATGGGTGACGTCCAGATAGTAAGGTTGCGACCTGGGCGGCGGCCACCTCGCCCTCGAATGGATGCGCCGAATCATGCTGCCGGACGGGATTCGATTGCTTGCAGCACATCGTCTCGCCGAATTCCTCCTGAACGCTTTTCTCGACCCGCCGGGCCAGGTCCAAGTCGTCGGAAACACCTACGACCTTGGCCACACCCTGCTGCAACGCGGCTTGAAAGTCGGTCACGACCGTGGGCGCAAACTGAACCGTCCGTTCCTCCTGGGCGCGATGCGGGGCATCGGGATCACGTAAATACCAATCCAGTCCCGCATAGACCCACACATCCAAACCCTCCTTTTCCAATCGCGCGATCACCCGCTCCGCTATGCTTCGTTCCAAGGTAAGACTTTCGAGGACCCCGAAGTCCCCAGGGCGAACCAGGGTGCCGCCATTGAAGGCGGCGATGGGCGCCGTGAGATCGACCGCATCGGCGATCATTTTCATGCCCCGTGGCGGGCGCCCGCTCGTCACGGCAAACTCGATCCCTGCCTCGCGCAACGCACCAATCGCGCGACAGGCCCGCTCGGTGATTCGCTTTTTACTATCGACCAGGGTCCCATCGACGTCGGCCAGCAAAAGCCGGATGTTCGGTTTCAAATCGTGATCCATGGATTTAGGTGAAAGAAGGTGGAGCTCCATTGCCGCATGCGCGGAAGTCTGGGCGCCTTTACTGATGCCATGAGAACGCGCGGAGACAATCCGCCACTTTGCCACCGGTCGTTAGTGTCTCTACGTTTAAATCCCCCGGGCCGAAACACCACTTGACCCCGCGCCGGTCTACCCGCTTGCTAAGGAAAACCATGAATCGCGTGTTCGTTCTTTTCGCGGTCATCCTGAGTAGCACCTGTTCCGCGCTCCACGCCCAATCCTTCGACATCCATCGTGAGGTCGAGAAAGCCAATAAACAAACCTTCCCGTCCGCTGCCCACCAGATCGAGGAAAATACCGACGTCAAAGTCATCCTCGAGGTCGATGCCGACAGCTTCGGTGACAACGCACATGCGTGGAGCAACCTCTACATCATTGCCAACCGGATCGTTGGCGCATTGAGCGACGTCGGGCGCGATCAGGTCGGCAAGGACGCCCTCGAGCGCGACGTGAAAAAAGTTCTCATCATCCGCGTCGCGTCCACCGAGGAAGCCTCCATCGAGTTGAAAAAAGGAACGGTCTACATCCGAACCTCGGCCAGCGACAAGGCCATGACCGTGCTGCAGAACATCCTCACCACCGAGCTCGAGAAAGCGTTGCACACCGGCCATCCGCCGAAGGAATAAGGAGTGCCAGGAGTCAAGTAACGAGAGCCGAGTGTTCCGCTGCCCTACGCAGATTGTGCCGCCACCTGGCTCTTGGCTCCTGGCACTACTCTTTAAAAAACGCCGAAACCTCGTACGTCAGTCGCGTGGAAGTCGGATACACGAGCACCTTCTTCGTCTCGTTGGGGCCCAGGTAGAAGTGCATGTTGTCCACCTTGCTCTCGTTCGTCCCGGTCTCAATGGTTGTACGGATATCACCCTCGACTGGTTTGTTCAGGTGCGTGTTGCGAACGAGAAGAGCGGTGAGCGACTTGTCCTTCTCGGAGTGCACGCGCTGATACTCGAGGTACTCCGTGGCATCCTGCGGTCCGCGCTTGCCCAGCAGCCACCATGAGGAGTTCTTCTTCGCCGGCGCGTTGTCGGCCGTCGCCTGGTTGGAATCATCGCTGTGAAACATCGAACAGCCGGTCAAAGTGACGGCCAGGAGGAGCGCGAAAGAACGAAGAGCAGGCATGACAAAAGGCGAGGCAACGGGACAAACCCGCGGGGGTCAAGCATTTGCCGCGACGTTGCCGTAATTTGATCTCCTCAACCGGGCAAACACGCCGGCCCGAGCGGCTCGAAACTCTTGTAGACGAGCGAGAACTCCGCATGCCCCATGGCCTCGCTCGCGGTCTTCTCGCCTTCCGCTACACGCACGATGCGATCATAGATTTCCCGGCCCACTTCATCGAGCGTCGCCGCGCCTTCGAGAATCCGCCCGGCGTTGATGTCCATGTCCTCGTTAAGGCGACGATAGGTCTCCGGGTTCGCGCAAATCTTGATCACCGGCGAAATCGCCGAGCCGACGACCGATCCGCGCCCGGTGGTAAAGAGCGTGACGTGCGAGCCACAGGCAATGAGTTCGCCGATTTCCTGGATGTCGCTGATATTCGGAAAACCCCAGCGCACTTCGCCGTCGGGCACGACATCGAGCAAATACAACCCCGCGCTCGGCGGCACGTCGCCCGGCTTGAGAATGCCGCTGATCGGCGAGTTACCGCTCTTGCTGTAGGCGCCCATGGATTTCTCTTCGATCGTGGTGAGGCCGCCTTCCGCATTGCCCGGCGCGAAGCTGCCGTGACCGAGCGTGGAATAATAGCGGCCCGCCTTTTCCACGCAGGCAATCAGCTCCGAAGCCAGTTCCGGGCGCGCGGCGCGCATGGCCATGATCTGCTCGCATCCGATCAACTCACCCGTCTCTTCGAAAACGACCCGGGCGCCATTCTGCACGAGCTGATCGAAAGCACGCCCCACAGCCGGATTCGCCGTGATGCCACTGGTCGCATCCGAACCGCCGCACACCGTTCCCACCACGAGATCGCTCACTGTCATCGGCACGCGGGGTACTTGCGCCGTTTTCTCCAATGCCTGCGCGATCCACGCCCGGCCTTCCTCGATGGTCTTCCGCGTGCCGCCGGTATCCTGGATCACCAGCACATCCGCCGGCCGGCCGGTGGCACGGATTTCCTCGAGCAGGTTCTTGCGATTGAAACCTTCGCAGCCCAGCGAGACGAGCAAGGCCGCGCCGACATTCGGGTGCGTGCAGAGCTGCTTGAGCATGCGGTGCGCGTAGGCATTCGGATAACAGCCGGGAAAGCCGAGCAGATGCACGCCTTGCTCGCGCGATGGGAAGACGACTTCGCGCGCGACATGGTGCGCGCATTCCACGAGATAGACGACGACGGTGACGTTTCGAATTCCCTTGCGTCCGTCGCTGCGTAAATAACCGGTCATGAGTCAGTGCTGGGCAAAAAAGCGCGTCTGATCCTCGCGCAAAAAGGTGGGCAGGTAATCGCTCTGCACATTGTGCGTGTGGGCGTGTTCACCTGCGGCGATGTCGCGCGAAGCGGAGCCGATGGGCGCACCGTATTTCACGATCTTCTCCCCGGCGTGAAGGGCGCGGGCGGCGATCTTGTGCCCGATCGGCAGACGCGTCGGGACAACGACCTCGGCATCTCCCACGCGGATGCGCGCGCCGGATTCGAGCGTGGCAATCACCGTGAGCACGTTGTCAGCGGGATGCAGACGCAGCAGGCGGGGATCAGAGGGAACAGTCATCGAAGGGGCGCAGCGTAATTCAGGGTTCCGGCACCGCCAATGACGGATTCACCACCGGTTCCTCGACCGCGCAGACGTCGCTCTTTTCCGGCAACCAAAACCACGCGACCAGCGCCGCCGGCAGGAACAACGTACCGGAGTAGAGCAGCGCCAATCGGTGATCGCAGATCTCTCCCGCACCGGTGCCGACGTGGGCGAACAACCCGAAGACCACCGTGCCCGCCGCGGCGAAGACGCGTCCGATATTGTAACAAAAGCCCGCGCCAGTCGTGCGCAGCAGCGTCGGGAAAAGCGGCGGCAGACACATGGTGAAGAGCGCGAAGGCGCCTTGCGCCGCGCCGAGGAAGGGCAGCCAGAAGAGCACGCCGTTCGCATCGCGCACCACACCGTAGGCAGCCATCATGAAGATGAAGTAGGCGGCGAAATTGGCAGCGATGGCCCGGCGATAGCCGATGTAGCGCGCGAGCCACCCGGCGAGGAAATTACCGATGATCGCGCCGATGGTGAGCAGGTAGAGAGCGTGATTCGCCAGCACGTCGATGCGTTCCTTCGGCCAACCGGCGTCACGCGCCAGGGCGCGCAGGTGGGCGGAGTGCCAGAACATCAGCGCCCAGTGGGCGGTGAGACCGAGGGCGCAAACCGCAATGACGACACAAGTGGTGCGCCGCAGTTCCGGGCCGAACAACGCTTTCAAACCGGGCCTTTCGCCGGACGTGTGGCTCGCCGCCGAAGCCCAGACTTCCGGCTCCGGCACCGCGCGGCGGATCCAAAGGGTAAGCAACGCCGGCACGATGCCGACGAGGAAGATGGCACGATAGGGCGCGCCCGCGAGCAGCCAACCGGAGAAGCAGGCCAGGAGTACCCCGGTGTTGACTGCCGATTGCAGGATCGCCGCCAGCCACGGACGCCAGCGCGACGGCCAGGTCTCGGCCAGCAACGACGCACCGACGGCCCATTCCCCGCCGATGCCCAGCGCCGCAAGGAAACGGAAGATCAGCAAATGCCACCAAGTCTGCGCGAAGAACGAGAGGCCGGTGAAAAGGGCGTAGGTGAGGATGGTGAGAGTCAGCGTGCGGCTGCGTCCGAGGAGATCACCAATGCGGCCGAAGACCGCCCCGCCCATCGCCCAGCCAAAAAGAAATGCACCCTGGATAAGGGAAGCTTTCGTCGAAGCTCCCGGGTTCGACGGGCTCACGCTCATCAACTCGGCGACGAAAGGCAGCGCGACGAGCGTGTAGAGGTGCATGTCGAGCCCGTCGAACATCCAGCCCAACCACGCGGCGAGGCCGGATTTCACCTGCTGCGGCGTCACGCGGGCGCTCGGGAAAGAATCGGGGGAGGACATGGTCTGAGGGGGACGCAACATCTACTCCACCCCGTGGAGCATTGCACCCTTTGGTTTTTTTCGCGGGGAAACGCGCTGCGCCGCTCCCATTCTGTCCGATGGCATAGGAAAAATAGGAAGGATGGGAGCGATAGGAGCCCTATTTTTCCCATCTCTCCTATTCCTCCTATTCGCCGCTACCAGAGCGCCCCGACCGCTCCTAGAAAAACAACCGCAGCCCGACCAGCGTCGTCCAGCCGCTGTATCCCGCCGATGGTCCGGTGCCGCCACTCAATCGGGCGTACTCTTCCGCGAACATCAACTTCAAGCGGTGGCCGTAGACATAGTAATTGAGGCCGAGATAACAGGCGTTATAGGTGTCGCCGGTGAAAACGCCCACCGTCTTCTGCTGGCGATTGAGCGTGGAGATGCCGTTGCTCTCCGAGGCGAGGCCGAGCTGATAGCGCACGAAGAATTCGAGCTTATCGGTGATCATGTAGCCCGGCATGAGCTGCAGGCTATACACGTCGCCTTTGCCCGCCACCTGCTCGCCGTAGGCAAACTGCGGGACCAGGCTGAAACGGCCCTTTTCCAAATCGAGATAGGTGACGAGCACGTTCCGGTAGTTCGTGAAAACGTTGGTGTTCTCGTTCTTGCCGTCGGCGTGCAGGTAATCGAGCACCCACAAGGCTTTCTTCGCATTCCACGGCTTGGAGAAGTCGTAATTGATCTCCGCCTGATATGCCTGCCCACCGTCAAACTGACCGAACTCCTTGTCGACGTCCGTGGAGTAAACCGCGGCGAGGTACCCGAAATGTCCGAACTTGCCGCTCACTTCCGCGCCGGTGATGTAATCGGTCGTGCCGATGAGCTGGTCGTCGAAGAAACCGCGCTCGAAGGTCTTGAGGTAGTTGTTACTGAACTCGCGATCGTAACCGACGTGCGGCTGGAATTTGCCAACACGGAGACCAAACTCCTCGCTCGCCTGAAACCGCACCCAGAGATTGGTCATGCGGTTGTAGAAAATCGACGGCGAATGATACGCGCGCAATGCTGTATCGACTTCGGCTTCGACCTCGATATGACGCTCGGCGAAGAACGCATCCACACCCAAACGGAAGCGGCGGATTTCGAAGAAGCTGGTCGAGCCGCGATTGGAATCGACGTTGTAATAGTCCTCCTGAAAACGGCCGATGAGATCGAACTCCTCAATCACCGAATTGTGATCGTCGCGGTAGAGCTTCGGGATGCTCCAGATTTTGTCGAGGAGGGCGTCCCCCTTGGGCGCAGCCGTTTCGACGACGGCTTCGGGGGTGCCGGCGCGGAGCGCCCCGGCTGCAGTGAAGACCAATAGAACAGCGAGCGCCCGAATTTTCATGGGCGGGAAGTGAGACCGTTTGGCTGGCGCGTGTCGAGGCGGATTACGGCATTTTTGCGGCAAACGCGTCGCAGCGAAAGCGCGAAGCGCCCCAACAACGCTGTCATCCTGAGCGAAGCGGGGAATCATGGGCGGAGTCGAAGGACCTCTGACTTCTGCGGGTTTTTGCGCGGAGCCATACCGACCTGGCGGGCATTCACGCGCCCGCTATCGCTCGTTACACCATAATTTACGACGTGGGTACCCCGAATCTCTCTAGCAGCTCCGCGCGAAAACCCACGGAGATTGGAGATCCTTCGACTCCGCCCATGCTTCCCCGCTCCGCTCAGCATGACCGGCATTTTTAGGGACCGCCTTAAAGGCGGTTACCCTCCGCAACGCGCTCAAAACAGCGGCGACCTTCCCCGGGGTGGGGCCGCCTATTTCTTCTCCGACTTCAGACTGGAAAGAAACTCCACGAGATCGAGAAACTCACCGGGCGACATCCCATTCGCCAGGCCTTCGGGCATGCTGCTCTGCTTGATGTTCTCGCGCTTCTTGATGTCGGGGACTTTCACTTCCTGCGTGACGCCGCCCGCGACCTTGAGCGTCAGCGTCTCCGGCGTTTCACCCACCACGAAGCCGCTGTAAGCTGCGCCCTGCCGGGTCTCGACATTGGTCGTGAGGAAGCCGGGGGCGATCTTGGCGTTCGGATCGAGCACGGACTCGATGATGTCCTCGCGCTTCAATCGTTTGCCCACGCCATCCATATGCGGACCGTATTCGATGCCTTCGCTGCCCCATTTATGGCAGGCGACACAGATGCGGCGGAAGACCGCCTTGCCGTTGTCGGCGATGCCTTTGGCCTTGGCGATTTCCTTGTAAATGTCTTCGCGTTCTTTCGGCGAGAGCTCCGGCTTTGCGAGATACTTCTTCAGCGCGGCCGTGGCCGCACCGCCGGGCTTCGCTTGTTCATCGAGCTCGGTGAGAAACTTCAGCCCCTCCGGGTTGTCCTTGGCGATCTCATGGTTCTTGAAGGCCGGCTTCCACACCGGATCGAGAGCGCCGAGCGTCATTTGCAGTGTATAATCGATCCAATAATCGCGCGGCAGATTCACCGCCTGCAGTACCGCTTCCACGGACTCCTTCGTCGGCACGAAACTCAGCGCGCGGATCGCCTCCACACGCGTGCGCGGGAATTCATCGACGACCTGCGGCTTCATCAGCGCCATCGCATTCGGAATGCGGTCCCATTCATCAGCCAGCACGCGCGTGGCGCCGGCCCGCGCTTCGCCGGTCTTCGCCCGCAGGACTTTTTTTAGCAGCAGCGGATCGACAGCGTGAAGCCCCTGCTCCACCCAGAGCGCCTCGAGCAGCAGGCGATCGAACTCCTTGTCCGTCGGCGAGAGCTTCGCCACCCATTTGTTAATCGCCGCCAGCACGTCGATCGTCGGGCGATCGCGCAACTCTCGACGGGCGCGATAACGCGTGCGTGGCTCGTATTCCTTGAGCTGGTCGAGCAACTCGGGGATCGGCTTGTTGTATTGCGTCACCGGCGTGAGCAGCGGCTTGTTCTTATAAACGAGCCGATAGATGCGGCCATGCGTGTGGTCGCGGTTCGGGTCGCGCTGCGAGTATTGCATGTGACCGAGCAGCGCCGCGCTCCAGTCGCCGAAATA
This sequence comes from Chthoniobacter flavus Ellin428, assembly GCF_000173075.1. Classification (GTDB taxonomy): domain Bacteria; phylum Verrucomicrobiota; class Verrucomicrobiia; order Chthoniobacterales; family Chthoniobacteraceae; genus Chthoniobacter; species Chthoniobacter flavus. The sequence goes on along the minus strand of NZ_ABVL01000005.1, from coordinate 324,803 downwards.
GAGCGCGCCATCCGCACCGATCTGCGGATCGGTCGGGCGGAAAGTCATGTTGTCCACCGCGGAGAGAATGTCGTCGGGCACTTTCTTCTGCTTGCCGCTTTCATCCGCCACCGTCTTCGTGCGCCGCGCGCCGTGATAGCCCGCGCCATCGTCGCCGATGTGAAAGGTGGTGAGGCCGTTCATATTGATCGTGCAGGCGAAGACGAACAGTCCCTGCACGTCATCGGGAAATTGTCGCGTATAGAGAAACTCCGAGCCGACATTGGGTCGCATGCCTTCGCCGTCGAAGACCGTGTTCAGGCCTTTGCGTCCCGGAAATTCCGCGCCGCTGAGCGGCGTGTCCCAATGCTGCTGCGGCGTGGTGCCGTCGCCGACGATCCCCTGCCCCCACCAATTGTAGACGTAGCACCAGGGGTTGCCGTAGCCCGGCGTTACAAAGTGCCGCAGCTTCTGCGAGCGCGGGTCGAAGACATAACAGCCCGGCGCGCCGTAGCGGCGGAACGGCCCCCACGGCGTCTCCACCGCGGTGCTCACGCTCACGCCTTCGAGCATGTTGAGCAGGCCGCCCGGCGACCATTCGAAGGCATTGATGCAATGGTGCGTGTCGTCCGTAGCCCAGCCGTCGCTCAGTTCCACCACCTCGTCGGCCTTGTCGTCACCGTTCGTGTCCTTGAGGAAAATCAATCGCGGCTCGTCGACCACGATCACCCCGCCATTCCAAAACTCGAATCCCGTGGGGCAGGTCAGCTTGTCGTAAAAAACCGTCGCCTTGTGCGCTTTGCCCCTGGCATCCAGCTTGTCGAAAATGATGAGCTTGTCGTTCGGCTTGGGGTCGCCGGGCTTCCACTGCGGATAGGTCGGCATGCACGACGCCCAGATGCGGCCTTTGTTGTCGATGTTGATCTGGTCGACCTTCGTAAGCTCGGGAAACTCGCGCTCGCTGGCCACGAGTTGCACTTCGAAACCTTCCGGCACTTTCATCGACGCGATCGCTTCCTCCGGCGTCGGATATTTCAGCTCTTTCGGCTCCTTCGTCGGCCAGCGGCCCGCGCCCGTCTTCGGCACGAAGAGCTCGCCAGTCCGGCTGTCATCGGGCTTTGCCGCCACCTTGCGACCCTGGGCGATGTCCGAGACGTAACGGTCGCGCACATCCACCATGTTGCGGATTTTCAGAAATTCGCGCGGAAACGTTTCTGTATCGAAAGTCCGCCGGCCACCGTAAACGTACCAGCCATTGAGCATGCGGTAATCCTGCTGGTGCACCCATGCCTTATCGATCACCGCCGCGCGCAATTGCTCGAATTGCGGCGATCCGATCCGTATCGGGTTGGTCGTGCCGAAGAGCGCGCGGTCGAGCATTTCCGCGACGAGGCGATCGCCGGCCTCGTTCGTGTGCGCGCCATTGGTCGTGTATTGCAGGCCGGGAGTGGCGGCGAAATCGGCGTCCGTGGGGGCGAAGAGATTGACGAAGGCCAGGTTGCGCTTTCGGGCAACTTCCGCGGTGGCCTCGGCATAGAGCCGCAGGTTTTGATTTTCCTTTTTGCCGTCGGGTAAAAATCGGCCAGCCGGAGCCTCGAACGCGATGGGAGAGATTAGAACGAAGCGGGGCGCGGCCTTGGTCTCATCGCGCGGGTATTGCTTCGCGTAGTCGTCGAGGAACTTCTCGTAATCCTTCTTGTACTGTTCCACGCCTTGCGGCCCCGCGAAGGATTCATTGTAACCAAAAAAACAGAAAAACGTGTCCGCACCGAACGCCGCCAGGGGGTCGTCCAGGGCCGTGTAATTGGCCGAGCGCTGACGAGTGGCCACTTCGTCAGCCGGCCGGGCGAAATTCCGAACAATCAGCCCTTCGCGGGGAAATCGGGAGTGAAGCAGCGATTCGAAGTAACCGAATTTGCTGAAATGCTCGGCGAGCGAATTGCCGACGAACGCGATACGCTCGCCCTGAATGAAGGTGAGCGGCAGGCTGCTCCCCCCCAACGCCGGCCGCGCAGAGCGCGGCGGCGGGGTGAGGAGTTCCGAGCCGGGCAATTTCTCCGGCGTATTCGCGGCCTGCTTCTTCGGCTCAGCCGGCTTGGCCGCCTGCGGCTTCGGCGGAGCGAGCGGCTCGCCCGGCATGGCCTTGCCCAATTCGAGGTCGGAGACTTTCAGCGCGCGGCCTTCCTTGAGGTAGTCCTTGATGAACCCGAAGAACGACGGCTTGTATTCATCGACGATGCGGACGTCCGCCTTCGCCGGGACTTCCATCCCGAGGCCCCAGAAGACGCCGTTCACCACGAGCCGGCGCAGGCCTTCGTTTTGCAAATCCGTCGCCGCGCCCATTGTCGAGGTGAGCACGCGGTTCGTCTTGCCGTCTTCATTCTTCACTTCGCGCGTCCAGACGACCGGCATCATCGGGTCGTTCACCGGTTGCTCGACCTTGTCCACGCGGGTCTTCTTGTAATCCGCCGGCGCCGAGTCGGGCTGCAGCGTAGAGAGCACCTCGCCGCGCACCAGGATCTTCGCATCGGGCTGCGGCTCAGCTTCATAGACATCGGTCATGCCGAAGAGATCACTCACCCCACGCATCACCGGCGCATCACTCGCGCCTGGCTGAATAATCCCCTTGGTCGCCTCGACCTTGTGGTGGCCCCAATGGTTCACCCACGTCTCGCCGAGCACCTGGCGACCGAAGCCTTTGACCCATTCCGGGCCGCCGTAGTTGTAGGCGTATTTCGCGTATTTGCTGCTCTTGGGGTTATTGAACGCGTGCGTCGAGGTGCGCAAGGCGACAAACGGCACGCCACGCAGATACGCTTTTTCGAAATGCGCCATGGTCTCGTCCGGCCAGTGACGGAAACGCAGTTGCATGATCACCGCGTCCGCCTTGTCGAGCGCCTCGGGATTCGAGAGCGATTCGCCCTTGTTCGGATTGATGCGCCCGTCGTCTTCGACCGAGAAGAGGACCGTGGTGTTGAAGCCGAGCCGCTCGCTCAGGATCTTCGCCATCATCGGCATCGATTCCTCGGAGCGATATTCTTCGTCACCGGCGAGCAGGACGACGTTCTTGCCTTTGCCAGGCCCATCCTTTCCTTCAAAGGAGAGCCACGTTTTTTCTGCCGCTTGCGCGGAGAATGCCGTGGCCGCGAGCGCAGCCACGAGGGGAACAATTGAGCGATAGAGCTTCATTGGTTGGTTGTTTGGGGAACCCGCAAATGCGGGAATGCAGTGTATGCGCCTTAATGAGCGCAGGGCCGCAAGACCTTAGCAAGACGATGAAAGAGGGGAGGGAAAGTTGAGAGTCCCCCCACGCCGCCACCTTTTTGTGACGCTCCGCATCAGGATCGATTTCGAAATCCAGCCGCGGAGCGGCCTCTCCAGCGGAAACGTGGCGGACTCTCAACTCTCAACCATCAACTCTCAACCCTTCCCCTTCTATTTCCCCGGCTTCAAATACTTGTCGAAAAACACCAGCACCAAAGGCCGCAGATCCTTTTGCTTCGGCTGCAGGCTGAAGCTGTGCGGCGCGTCGGGGATGATCTCGACTTGATACGTCGCGCCCTTGGCCTTGAGCTCCGCAGCGAATTTTTCGGATTGCGACACGTCCACCGTCTTGTCCGCGGTGCCGTGCAGGATCAGGATCGGTGCGGAATCCGCGCGCACGTAGGTGATCGGCGAGGCCTTCTTGTAGAGGTCCGGCGCCTCCTCGCTCGTCTTGCCAAACATCACGCTATCGTGCCACTCGGCCATGCTGGCGATGCCGTACATATCCACGCCGCATTGCACCTGACACGGGAAATTGCCGTAAGGCCCTTGCGGATCGAGTCCGTCATTCGGCTGCGTAAGCGTCACGAGCGAAGACAGCGTGCCACCCGCCGAACCGCCGATCACACCGATATGATTCGGGTCGATCTGCAACCGATCCGCATTCGCGCGCAGCCAGCGCACGGCCGTCTTGCAGTCGTAGAGATTCTGCGGCCACGTCGGCCGGCCGATGTCCGCCAGCACATAGTCGATGCTCATGCCGATATAACCATTCCGCGCCAGGGTGCTGCCGATATTCAATTCGCGCGCCGCGTCGCGATGCCCACCGGTAAAGCCGCCGCCGTGAATGATCACCACCGCCGGCACCCGCTGGCCCTGCGGAATTGCCAGCGGCAGATACAGGTCGGCCAATTCCGACCGCCCGGCGCCGAGATAGGACACCCCGCGCTCGAGGCGGATATCCGTGGGGTCGGCCGCCTGGATCGAGGCGACGACCAGGAATAAAGACGACAGGGCAAACAGGAGATATTTCATGGGGGGAATGTTGGGGACGGGACGGTGAGCACATCCCAACCTGTGCCCCAACCTTAGGTGCTTCCGCGGAGCGCGACGTTTTCGCCTCGCCTTAATCCGGGCCGACGATCATTTTCACACCCGTTAACTTCCTTTCTCTATGAGTGATGTATCGCCGCAGGATGACAACGATCTCGGGCTCGCCGCCGTTGCGCTTTTCAAGGACCTCTCGCCGGAGGCGCTAAGCAAGATGTCGACCTTGCTCGAAAACGTGAATTTCAAGACCGGCGACACCATCTTTCACGAGCACGAAAAAGGGGACGCCCTCTACGTCGTCCACTCCGGCAAGGTGCGCATCTGGGTGCACGACGAAGACTCCAGGCCGGTAACGCTCGCCGAGCTTGAGCCCGGCGATTTCTTCGGTGAGATGTCGGTGCTGGACGGCGGGGAACGCTCAGCCAACGCCACCACCACGACCGATTCCATGCTGCATCGCCTGAGCCGCAAGGACTTTCAGGAATTCCTCCTCTCCCATCCGCAAGCCGCGCTGGAAGTCATCCGCGGCATCACCTCCCGTCTCCGCCAGACCAATCTCCTCGTCTCCCAACGCATCAGCCGCAACGTGAACGACGAGATGGACGAGCGTCTCACCTTCGGCCAGCGCATCGCCGACAAGGTGGCCGCCTTTGGTGGCTCGTGGACCTTCATCTTCATTTTCGGCGGTATCCTCTTCGTGTGGATGGGGCTCAATACCTTCCTCCTCTCCCACTTCGGCATCACTGGGGAAAACAAAGACGGCGCGCAATGGGACCCGTATCCCTATATCCTGCTCAATCTGCTGCTCTCCACCCTCGCCGCTCTGCAAGCGCCGGTCATCATGATGTCGCAAAACCGCGCGGCAGAAAAAGACCGCATCGCCGCCGAGCAAGACTACCGCGTCAACCTCAAGAGCGAGCTGATGCTCGAGGAACTCATCCGCAAGACCCGCGCCCAAGATGCCGAGATCGACTTCCTCGTCCACTCGCTCAAGACCGTGAAGGAAAAGCTGGCCTGCGCGGAGGAATAACCGCGATGCAGCCGCCCTGCTCCGTCGGGGCGCAGAGGAAATCTCGATTCCCGCGGCACTCGTGCGACGGCAGAGCGCCGTGATTGCAACTTATCTCCTTGGGTCGCGGACCAACGTCATGGGGCACTAATAAATGAAGAAGCGACACATCCTGGCTGCGATCGGTGCCGTGGTTGTGGTCGCCGCCGTTGGCGCGGGAGCTTACTTCACCGGAGTCTGGATTCCCAACCAGCCCAGCTTCATCGAATTTCCGGTGCGCGGCATTGATGTCTCGAATCACCAGGGGAAGATTCAATGGAACCTGGTGCCTCGCGACTCGGTGGACTTCGTGTACATCAAGGCGACGGAAGGCCGCGATTTTCGGGACGCGCGCTTTACTGAAAATTGGCGGGGTTGCGCGCAAGCCGGGTTGCGGCACGGCGCCTATCATTACTTCACCCAGAAATCGACCGGCCTGCAGCAGGCGGCGAATTTTATCGCCGTGGTTCCAAAGGATCCCGAAGCTTTGCCTCCGGTGGTCGATGTCGAGCTCTGGGGCGCTCCTGCCAATCGGCCGTCGGCCAGGGAATTCCAGCATCAGTTGTCCGATTTCATCGGCGCCGTCCGGGCGTTTTATGGGCGCGAACCGGTCATTTATACGACGAACGATTTTCGCGAGCACTTCCTCCGCGACTATCCCATCCGCCGGCTTTGGATCGCTTCGTTTCTCACCACGCCGCAGCTGCCCGAGAAGATGGAATGGCAATTCTGGCAGTTCTCCGAGAGAGGACGCATCCGGGGGATCAACGACTTCGTGGACCAGAATGTCTTCCACGGCGATCGCGAGGTGTTCGAGACGTTCATTCAGCGAGAGAAGTAGATCATTTGAAAGAGCGAGCCACCGCGCTTGCGTTTTGGGCAGTGTTTTTTCGCGGTGTCATTCTGAGCGGAGCGCTCGCGGGCCAGTGGGGAGCGCGCAGTCGAAGAACCCCGCCGCTTTACGAGCGATGTGCGCTGGTTGTTCGGCCGGATTTGCCCGAGTCCCATGGGTGTCTCGCTGGTTGTTCGACGGGGTTTGCCCCACAGTCCCTTAGGCGTCTCGCGGACTCGGCTTTCGACTGCGTGCCCGCCCCCTTCGCCCCCGGGCACTCCGCTCAGAATGACCGCGAGGAGGGAGCCGTACTCGGATTAAGATTGGGGTAATGTTTTAAGTCGCCGCCTCGCAACAACCACGGCGCTCCTTCCTAAGATTTATTCCTCGGACCGATTGACCGCGAGCGGGGCACGTTCCACCACCCCGTACCCCAACCTCGTTCCTTTCCATGTACCCACTCACTCGCGTTACTTGTCTTTTCACCAGTGCCGCTCTCGCCGTTTCTGCGGTGCACGCGGCCGAACCCGGGCCGCTCGCGTCCGTGCTGCAAGCCGCCGTGGACAAACATGAGGTCGCCGGCACGGTCGTGCTGGTCGCGGACAAGGATCACGTGCTGGACATCGAGGCGGCGGGCTACTCGAACCTGAGTGCGAAGACGCCGATGAAGACCGATGCGCTCTTCTGGATCGCATCGATGACGAAGTCCTTCACCGGCGCCGCTCTCATGATGCTCGTGGACGAAGGCAAGGTGAGCCTCAACGATCCGGTCGAGAAATACCTGCCGGAGTTCAAGGGCCAGATGGTGGCGGAGGACGCTATCGAAATGCATCCGCCGAAACACCCGATCACCGTGCGGGAAATCATGTGTCACACCAGCGGCGTGGTGACTCCGCAAGATCCCGCGTTCAAGGGCAAGACGACTTTGAAAGAGATCGTCGAGACGGTGGGCAAACTGCCGCTGCGCCGTGAACCGGGAACGAAATTCGAATACAACAATTCCGGCATCAATACGGGCGGACGGATCATCGAAGTCGTCACTGGCATGTCATACGCGGATTTCATGCAGCAACGTTTCTTCACCCCGCTGGAATTGAAGGACACGACCTTCTTCCCCACCGAGGAACAAGCGAGTCGCCTGGCCCGCAGCGCCGCTTTTACGGCGGATAAAAAGGGTCTCGAAGATATCGACCACTCCAAGGGCATCACTCCGCAACTCATCACCAAGCTCAGCGAAGGCCAGAACATCAAAGTGCCCCAGCCGTTGCTGGAAAACATGGGCGGCGGGGTGATCTCGGAAATGGTGCATCGCTACGCGCAACCCGCCGGCGGCCTTTATTCCACGGCCAGCGACGTCGGGCGCTTTTGCCAGATGCTGCTCAATGGCGGCACGTGGCACGGCCACCGCTATCTTTCCGACGCGGCGATAAAGACCTTGGCGACGAGCCAGACGGAAGGGGTGTCAGTCAATCCCGTGGAAACCTACAGCGTCGGTCTCTTTGTCAAAATCCGGGACGACGAAGGCCTGGCACCAGGCAGCTTCGGACATCGCGGCGCGCGGCGCACCGTTATGTGGGTGGATCCGGTGCATCAACTCGCCATGGTGGCGCTGCTCCAGCGCATGGACATGAGCGGCGAGCAGCAGAAGGATTTCTACGGCTCGGTCTTCCGCGCGATGGTCGAGAAGTGGGGCAAGAAGCCCTGAATTACGCCAGCACTGCTTTTACCACGTTGCCGCTGATGTCCGTGAGGCGGAAGTCACGGCCCTGGTAGCGGTAGATGAGGCGCGTGTGGTCGATGCCTAAAATTTGCATGATCGTCGCGTTGAGGTCGTGCACGTGGACCGGATCCTGGACGATGTTATAGCAATAATCATCGGTCATCCCGAGCGTGAGGCCGCGCTTCACGCCAGCGCCGGCGAGCAACACGGTGAAGCAACGGGGGTGGTGGTCGCGGCCGTAGTTGTCCGCGGTAAGCGTCCCTTGCGAATAGATCGTCCGGCCGAATTCACCGCCCCAGACGATGAGGGTGTCGTCGAGCAGACCGCGCTGTTTGAGGTCCTTGATCAGCGCCGCGGTCGCCTGGTCGGTGTCGTAGCACTGGCCCTTGATCGCCGTCGGCAATCCACTGTGATGATCCCAGCCCATATGGAAGAGCTGCACGAAGCGGACGTCGCGCTCAGCAAGGCGGCGAGCCAGCAGGCAATTGGCCGCATACGTTCCGGGCTTCTTCACCTCGGGACCATACATCGCCAGCGTCTCAGCCGATTCCTTGGAGAAATCCGTGAGGTCGGGGACGCTGGCCTGCATGCGGAACGCCATCTCGTATTGCGTGATGCGGGTCTGGATTTCGGGGTCGCCGAGCACATCGTGATGCTGCTCATCGAGCGCGTTGAGCTCTTCGAGCGTTTCCTGCCGAGCTTCCCGGTCCACGCCTGGCGGATTCGAAAGATAAAGCACCGGGTCGCCGCTGTTGCGGAATTTGACTCCCTGGTAGCGCGACGGCAGGAAGCCGGAACTCCACAGGCGATCGTAAAGCGGCTGGTCATCACGCCGCCCGGTCCCGAAGGAAGTCAACACCACATAGGCGGGCATGTCCTTGTTGACGCTGCCGAGGCCGTAGCCCACCCACGAGCCGATGCTGGGCCGTCCCGCGAGCTGTGAGCCGGTCTGCATGAACGTGATCGCGGGGTCGTGATTGATCGCCTCGGTGTAGAGCGAGCGCACCATGCACAACTCATCGGCGACTCCACCGAGGTGCGGAAGCAGTTCGCTCAGCACCATGCCGCTTTGGCCGTGCGGCGCGTAGTTGAAGATGGTCGGCGCGACGGGGAATTTCTTTTGCCCCGAGGTCATCGTCGTCAGGCGCTGGCCCTTGCGGATCGAGTCGGGAAGATCTTCGCCGCGGCGCTTGGCCAGCTCGGGCTTGGGATCGAAGAGATCCATCTGCGACGGCGCGCCGGATTGGAAGAGGTAGATGACGCGCTTGGCTTTCGGCGCAAAATTCGGGAAGCCGGCGAGACCGCCCGTCGGCGATTTTGCCGGGGCCGCGGAGAGCTGTTCGCCCAGCAAGGAGCCGAGCGCGGCGAGGCCGATGCCGGAGGCGGAACGCTGCAGGAAGGTCCGGCGAGTGAGGGCCGCGCGCTCCGCGCCGGCGAGTTTGAAGAAATAGGAATCGTTGCAGTTCATGGCTTAAAATTTTGCGGTCATTCGCGGGTGACGACTTCGTCGAGGTTGAGGAGGACGTTCGCGGTCAAGGTGTAAGCGGCGAGTTCGTTCGGATCGACGTTGGCGTCGGGTTTGGAAGAGCCGAAAGCGACGAGCTTTTTCGCGTCGTCACCATCGGTCTGATAGCGCGCAAGCCGGGCGTTCAGGCCCTTGGCCAGCACTTGCAGTTCATTCGGTTTGGGCGAGCGGGAAGTCGCGCGCTTGAAAGCCCAGGCGATGCGCTCCTCGGGCGTGGCGCCGCCTTCGAGGATCATCCGCTGCGCCAGGGCGCGCGCAGCTTCGACGAAGGTCACTTCATTGAGCAGCGAGAGCGCCTGCAGCGGCGTGTCCGTCCGCGAACGATGCACCGTGCAAATCTCGCGCGTCGGCGAATCGAAGATCGCCATCGTCGGCGGGGAAGCAGTGCGTTTCCAGATGGTGTAGAGCGAACGGCGATAGAGGCCTTCACCGGTGTCCGCCTTGTAATTGCGCATGTCGCCGTAGCGGCTCGTCTCGTCCCAGACGCCGTCGGGCATGTAGGGTCGCACACTCGGGCCGCCGACTTTTTCCACAAGCAGACCGCTGATCGCCAGCGCCTGGTCGCGCAACACCTCGGCGGAAAGACGGAAGCGCGGACCGCGTGCGAGCAGGCGATTCTCCGGATCGTGCTCCAGAAATTCGGGCGTGACTTGCGACGACTGCCGATAGGCAGCGCTGGTGACGAGCAGCTTCTGGATTGCTTTCATGTCCCACTTGAGCCGCACGAACTCCGTGGCGAGGAAGTCGAGCAGTTCCGGATTGCTCGGCCACTCGGATTGCGAGCCGAGATTTTCCGTGGTGCGGACGAGACCGATGCCGAAAAATTTTTCCCACGCGCGATTCACCCACACCCGCGCGGTGAGCGGATTTTCCGGCGAGGTGATCCACTCGGCGAGGCCGCGACGATCCATCGGCGCTCCGCGCGGCAACGGCGGCAGGAACGCCGGCAGGCCACGCTGCACCTTTTCCCCATGCTTGTCGTATTCCCCGCGAATGAGCACGTAGGCATCGCGGGGCTGCGGCAGCTCTTTCATGACCATGGTGTTCGGCAGGTCGAGCTTGAAGTCCCCGAGGGCTTTCTTCGCAGCCGCGAGCACCGTCTCGGCGCGTGACGCTGGATTGTCGGTATTGTCGCGGAAGAATTTGAGCAACGCAGCGTGCTGGGCGGCGGTGCGTTTCGCGGCGTCCATATCCAGCGTATCCCGGATCGCCTTCGGCGTTTCGCCGCCATTCAATTTCACCACGCTCGGCGGCTGCGAGCTCATGCTCACTCGGAAGCGGCCGATGTTGTGATTGGCCAGCGCCTCGTGCTTGAGGCGCACCGTGATCGTGGCGTCCGCCGGAATGGTGAGCGGCGTGCTGGCGACGAACATCGCCTTGCGCGGTACTTTCTTCGCCGGGTCGTTGCCATCGATCGCCCAGCCCTTCTTGGCCTTGTCGCGTTTGCCGCGTTTCGGCGAATTGTCCTCGACGATGAGCTTCACCTCATAGCCCTTTTGTTCGTAGTCCGACTCTGCACGGGTGAAGTCCGCCACGAGCTGTTGCGGGAGACTCGGCGCGCTGATCTCCGCCTCGACGGAGGTGAGCACATAGTTGCCGTTGCTGTTGCGGCCAAGGCTGTGGCCGGGCAGCGACGGATCGGGAAACGTCTCGAGCAGCAGCGCGCTGAAATCGCCCGCGGCGATCGGCGCAGTGATGGTGTAGGTATCGTTCGCCGGATTTTTTCCACTGGCCAGCCACGTGCCGTCCTCCAGTCGGGTGAGCGTTGCGCCGCCTTCGCTCTTCGCATCGGCAGCGAGTTCCTGCCACGCCGGTTTCTTGTCCTGCAACTCGTTGCGGAACTTCACCTCCCAATCCTTTTCCAATTGCGGCAACTGCTTCGTGGCCTCGGCCACCTGCTGCTGCGCGGTAGTCACGGCACCTTCCAGTTTCGCAATCTGCGCTTCCTGTGCGGGGGTGGGCAGGTCCAGGATGGGCCGTGAATTGCCGCCGCGCCGGGTGCCCGCGGAGCCGCCAAAATCATCCAGCACGCCATTCTCGTCGCTCGAATTGAAGAAAGCGAAGAACGAATAGAATTCCTTCTGCGAGATGGGATCGAACTTGTGGTCGTGGCAGCGGCAACAGCCGAGCGTGAGACCGAGCCAGGTCTCTCCGGTCGTATTCACGCGGTCGATGACCGTCTCGGCGAACCATTCGTCAACGATGCGGCCGCCTTCACCGTTGAGCCGACAGTTGCGCTGAAAGCCGGAGGCGACGATTTGATCGCGCGTGGCGTTCGGCAGCATGTCGCCGGCGAGTTGCTCGAGGGTGAACTCGTCGAACGGCATGTTGCGGTTGAAAGCATTGATCACCCAATCGCGCCAGTGCCACATCTGGCGGCTGGTGTCGGACTGGAAACCATTGCTGTCCGCGTAACGAGCAAAGTCCAGCCATTGCACGGCCATATGCTCGCCGTAACGCGGCGAGGCGAGCAGGCGATCCGCGAGTTTATTCACGGCCGCCCGCGAGCCGTTGGCCTTCCAATCCTGCACGAAAGCATCGACCTCCGCGGCGGTCGGCGGGATGCCATTCAAATCGAGCGACATGCGGCGGATCACGGTCTCGGGCGCCGCCTCCTTCGACGGCACGAGGCCCTTGGCCGTCATGTTTTTCAAAAGGAAAGCATCGACCGGATTCGCGCTCCAGTCGCCCACGCCATTGCCGTTGTTTTTCCAGTTGAGGTCGGGCAACGGGATCTCGGCCAGCTTCGGCACCGGCGGACGCTCGGGTTTGACGAACGCCCAGTGCCGCTGGTACTGGGCGCCTTGAGCAATCCACTTCTTGACGGTGGCGAGCTGCGCCGGAGTGATCGGCTTATGCAGCTTCGACGGCGGCATGACGTCGTCCGGGTCGGTGGCCTCGAGCCGCTTGATCATCTCGCTCTCCGCGGGCTTGCCCGGCACGATGGCGATATCGCCGGATTCCGACGGCTTCACCGCCGTATCGCGCGTGTCCAGTCGCAAGCCGGCCTTGCGCTTCTTTTCATCCGGGCCGTGGCACTGGAAACAGGTATCCGAAAAGATGGGCCGGATGTCGCGGTTGAACTGCACCTTATCCTCCGCGTGCGACACCGCCGGGAGCGGCAGTGTGAGAGCGAAAAGGGCGACGGAAAGACGGGACGGGCGGCGCATGAATGAGGGGTCTAAAAAGGAATGGCCAAGCGTAGCGGAAGCTTAGCCGCCCAGCGAACGGCCGGGCTTACGGAGTTGCGTAACCCGCTTCGCGGGAACGAGAAAACTGTCGAACCGGAGAGTTGGAAGCCCGGCCGAAAAACGCGTGAGCGATTTGTCGGGGAGACAGAAATCACGCCCGATTCATCGCAGAATATTCCTCACCTGTCTTGTAACGAGAATTCGCTACAAGACCGCCATCCCATGCGGTGACGAACGCCACCGTGTCTCTAGACTCCGCAACCGCCCGCTAATGCGGGAGCGGCGCTGCCGGCAGCGTGTAGAGGACGCCCAAGGCGAGGAAGATCACCCCGCCCAAGGCAAAGAGCAGGCTGACTCCCCAGAAAACCTTGCGCTTGGTGAGCGCAGAGATCGCGCCGACGGCGATGGCGATTTGCAAGAGCGTGACGCCGGCGGCCAGCTTCTTGTGTTTAGCCAGATGCTCCTCCGCTTCGTGCCCCAGAGTCGATGCCTCCTTGGAAATCTCCTCCTGCTCCTTCTTATATTCGGACAGCTTTTCCTCGTCCTTCGCGCTGGGCTTTTTCTCCATGGCATCGAGGAGGGCGATCTTGGTGCTGAGCACCCCGGACTTGATGCCCTTGGACTGGTAATAGGCCCACTGGTCCGAAGCCTTGATCTGGCTGACCATCGCCTCGTTGGCATGATCTCCCGCCAGCAGCGAGGTGATCGCCGCCAAGGCCGCGATGATCGCGGTGCTCAACGCGACCTTCGAGATGAAGGTGTCCGGGTTGTGATGGGCGTGATGTTCGATGTGCTCCTGCACTTGTTCCAACGGGACTTCGGGTTGTTCCATAAATTTCTAGTGGGCGAGATTAGCAGCTTCGCGATCGAAAAAGGCAATGCACTCCTTGAGCTCGTTGACGAGTTGCTCCCCCTTCGCGCCGCTTTCGTATTCCATGGAAAAGGTGCCATGGAAATTCTGGCGCTTGAGTTCCTCCATCATGCCCTTGATGTCGGTCTTGCCCTGCCCATAGGGCACATCCTTTTTCTCCTCGTTCGTGTCCTTGAAATGCGAGGTGATGACGTGGCCGGCGAGCTTCTTGAGGCAATCGACGGCGTTGAGCCCAGAGCGGGTCCAGTGGCCGGTGTCGGCACAAGCACCGATACTCGCGCTATGGCCCTGGATGGCTTTCAACACGATCTCAGGATCGAAGTAGGTCGAAGGCTGCGGGTGATTGTGAATGGCGACCTTGATGCCGTATTCGGCGGTGAGTTTGTCGAGCAGATCGAAGGAATCCGCGGTGGGCTCGGAGACGATGGTCTCGATGCCCATGTCCTTGGCGAAGTCGAAGACCTTGCGATCGGCCGCTTCATCATTGGTCAGCTTCACCACACCATAGTTCGTGACCTTGATCCCGGCGGCGGCAAACTTCGCCTTCAGCGCCGCACGCAATTCCGGCGTGAGCGTGTCGTTGGTATTCACCGGATTTTCCGCGCTGAGCTTCTGCGTGGGATTGAGCTCGAAGTACTTCAGGCCGAGCTCGTGCGTGATATCGATCGTCTCGTAGAGCGTGATCGCACGGAAGGTGTAAGCCTTGGTGGCCAGATGCCAGCCGAGCTTTTCAGCGGCGGAATCATCGCGCGCGGCCGCACTGGCGGCAGTGGCAACCGCGACAAAAGCGAGAAAGAGGGAAGTGAGGGGGAATTTCACGGCGGCCGGGAGCATCTGCGTTTAGACAAAATCCCGCAATGCGAAACAGAGCCGAAAACGACTCTTCCGGAAGATCATGCCGCGTTGCGCCGCCGGCGCCAGGCCACGAGCAGACCGATACCTCCAAGGAGCGACGGCCACGCCGCTGGCTCCGGGATCATCGCGAGACGGAAGCCGGTGTCCGCATTCTCGGTCGTCGGGTCGTTGTAGGAGAAATTGGTCGAGAGGAGGTCCGATGCCGAAAGGCTATCCCAGGCCCCGCCCCGGATGCCTCGCCCCGGACCGACGATGCCATCGTTCCACTCGTTGACATCCCCCATTTGGTCGAAGGTGCCGTAGGGGCTGATCGACATGCTAAAGGCGCCCACGTCGGTCAGGAAGTTTCCCGATTGATTGTGAACAGGGTCGCCGCCGGCAAAAAGGTAGTTCGCCTGATTCGGCTGACTGCCAACCGTATTTCCGGGCGAAGTATTGCTCTGAGCCGCGTCGCTCCAATAGCCACCCGCGCCTCCGTTCAAGGTGGGATCATAATACGCGGCCTTGTACCATTCGCTCTCGCTGGGAATCCAAACCTGGGCATTCGCATTTTTGGTCGCCACACCGGCATTTGCTCCATGCAAGGTGTAGGCACCGTCCTCGGTCGAGCCACTCACCTCACCCAATCCGACGGGCTGCCCGTTGTTCACCCAGTTGGCAAAGCGCGCGGCGTCGAACCAACTCACATAGGTCACCGGCCGCTGCCCATCACCGACTACGGTGTAATGATAGGTGCCATTGACACCCGTCTGGCTGATTCCCGCGATATGGCCATCCGAAGCCATGGAGGCGTTGTAAAGCCCGTAGGCATCCGTTGCGGCCACCGCATTGAGGAAGGCGGTGTATTGCGTCAGCGTCACGTCGTACTTGCCGATATCGTAGTTGTAACTCACAGCGCCGAATTTGTTGCCGGTGGCGAGATCGTTCGCATTGCCAGCGTTGCCGACGGGGACGAATTGATAACCAATATCCGTTGTCGCAGTCGTATTGGATGCGGTCAGCACCGGGTTGGCCAGCGTGGTGGTCGTTCCGGAAGCAGGACTGGAAATCGCACTGGTCGTGAAGGTCGGCGTGGATGTCGTTGTCGGAGCGGCTGACGGGATTTTGACAAACACTCGCAGGCCCTGGCTGATCGACGAAGCCGGCGCGCTCGAAGCGACCGACGGAACGATCGGGCTGCTGACAGGCACCGACGCCGGAATACTCACACTGCTCGCCCGGAACGGAGCCGGCGTGAAGATATTCGTTGCGGGTAGCGGCGGGGAAGTCAGTGGGGTCGTCGTCACCGGCGAGACCGCGGCTGCCGGGGCCGAGTTGAGGGCGAGGCTGCCATTGCTCACCGAAATCGGCACGGCGGCGTAGCTATTCCAAGAGTGGGGACTCGGGACGTTCGCGCTGCTGCTCGAGCCATCATCGATCGGGACGGCATTCTCCCGGAGCGGCATTGTCGAAGAGCGGAAGATGGCGGAAGGAGGAAGCGCAGCCGCCATGGTCTGCACGTCGCCCAGCGGGTTGAGGGCCAGCAGGTTGAGTATCGACTCGAAGCGGGGTTGGCCTTCGCGAGTGCCTGGGTCGCGAAAAGGCGCATCGAAATCCCCGGCTGCGGAGGAACCGGAGTCGCCCAGTTGCTGCCGTAACATACCCAGAAGCGACGGCCCTCTCGTGGCCCCGCTCGTCTTGCCAAAACTCTCTCGCGACTCGGCCGGCCCGGCCTCTCCCCCGCTTCCCCACCATTTGCTATCCGTTTTCCCGTCGTATTTCGGCACGACACCCGCGATCGCCACGTGGAGGGACGACGTGCCTTTTTTCACCTCAGGCGTCTTCGAAAAGGGGTGATCGTGAGTGGCGATCGTTTCGAAGGTGTCGTCAAAGGCGGAAGGCAGCATCCACGCCGCTGCCAGCAAAGCGCTACCAACTGCCAATGCAAAGCGCGGCCTCAGCAAGACATGCCGGATGGTCCCTGATCGACTGAACTGTAGTGATTGCATCGAGGGGTGTCGAGATGGGCGATCGGGGTGGGCAGAGGGCACACCAACGGTGGAAAGTTGTCCAGTACTTCCGCCGGTGTGCTCCGGCGAGGGGATCAGAGCAATTGGCGGGCCTAAAATAGGGGAAATCCCGTAGACCGGTGCAGAAAACACCTGAGCCTCCTCGATAGAACACCCACGACGAAATCTAGAAAATCACTACAAAACCCCTACGAGGAGGACGGAGAAAAAGCGCCACTGCCGGATGCCCGACGCTATCCCTCGTCCTCGCCATCCGGGATGGCCGATTCACCGCGATCGAGTCGCAGGACCTTTTTTCGCAAGGTCACCCGGTTCATCTTGGTTTCGCGGGCCAGGACAGTGGGCTTGCCGCCGAAATGCGCCAGGAGGTGCTGCAACGCCATCGATTCCAAGGCATCGTGCATCTCGCGATAGCTCGCCCCAGCGGCGAGTTGGCGCTGGAGCCAGGCGCCGAGCGCGGTATCGAGGACATCGGATGGGGCCGGGGCGGCGTCCCGGGTCTCGCGCAATTCCCGCGGGAAATGATGGGGCAAAATCACGCCGCCACTCGAAACGGCAATGGCATGTTCGAGGGCGTTGCGCAGTTCGCGGACGTTGCCCGGCCAGGTGTAGCGCTGGAGCAGATCGAGCGTGGCCGGGGCGAGCTGGCGCGGTTGTGTTCCGCCGATTGAGCCGAGGAAATAAGTGGCCAGCGCCGCGATGTCGCCGGGACGCTCGCGCAGGGCGGGCATGGTGATCTCGAGGACGTGCAGTCGGTAATAGAGGTCTTCGCGGAAACGCCCGGCACGCACTTCCTCGCGCAGGTCTTTATTCGTTGCAGTCACGAGACGGAGATCGACGCGCAAATCCTCGCGGCCGCCGACCCGGGTAAACGTGCGCTCTTCCACAAAGCGCAGGAGCTTCGCCTGGATGGCCGGCGAAATGTCCGCGATTTCATCGAGGAAAAGCGTTCCACCGCGGGCGCGCTCGAGATGGCCTTCGCGCGAGGTCAACGCGCCGGTGAAAGAGCCTTTCTCGTGGCCGAACAATTCGCTCTCCAGCAGATGCTCGGGCAGCGCAGAGCAGTGCAGCGTGACGAAGGGCGCTTCGCTGCGGGCGCTATTGGTATGAATGACGCGCGCGGCCAGGGTCTTGCCCGTGCCGGTAGGACCGGAAATCAGCACCGGGGCATCGCTGGTGCAAGCGTGCGCGATTTCCACGAAACAACGCTGCATGGCCGGCGCGGCACCGATGAGCAGCGACGGCGAAGCTTGTACGGAAGGCGTCGGGACCGCGGCGGGGCTGGCCAGTTGGCGGATCGTTTCCTGGACCTCGGGGAGGTCGAGCGGCTTCACGAGATAGCCGGCCGCACCGAGCTTTTTCGCGGCCACCGCGTTGTCGAGATTGCCGTGCGCCGTGATGATGAGCGAGGGGATTGCCGGAGCACGCCGGCGGATCTGCTTGAGTACCTCCAACCCGCTCATGTCAGGCAGGCCAATGTCGAGAATCGCGAGCGCGAAGTCGCCGCGCGCCAGTTCCTCCAAGCCACGCTGACCACTCGAGCACAATTGCGCGTCGTGACCGAGCCGCTTGCAAATCGCCCCGAGCGCGCTGGCGACCGCGTGTTCGTCTTCGATGATGAGGATGGAGGTCATGAAAGGCAGAACATCGAACATCCAACGTCCAACACCCAACATCCAATGGCGCAAGCGTAAGGCGCGGTGGCTTCTTTCATTGGAGGTTGGATGTTGGGTGTTGGGTGTTGGATGTTGGAATTACGGGCAGCTCCATCGTCACCACGGCGCCGCCTTCAGCGGCATTGGAGACGAGCAGTTTGCCAAAATGTGCCTTGAGGATTTCCGCGGTCACGCTCATGCCGATGCCCATGCCGCCTTCCTTCTCCGAGAAAAAAAGATCCGCATGATGGAGCAGTGCGGATTCGGAAAAGCCCGGACCCGTATCCTGAAAAATGAGAACCACGGACGCGCCATTTTCTCCGCGGATGATCACCGTCCCACCTTTGGGCATCGCCTGAACGGCGTTGAGCGTGACGTTGCCGATGGCCTGGGCGAGGCGGCTGGTATCGACCCGCGCTCGCAGGCCGGCAGGCACTTCATTTACCAGCCGGACACGCGCGTGGTTCGCTTGCGGGGTGAGCGTGCGGATGACGCTGGCTACGATGTCGCCGAGATCCGCCGCTGTCATTTGCGGCGGCTGCGGACGCGCCAGGAACATCCACTGTTGCACGAGGCCCTCGATCTTCGAGGCCTCGCCGAGCAGCACAGGCAACGATTCGTTCGCCGTGCTGGCCAGATCGCCATTGTGCGCGGAGCCGATGAGCTGGGCGTGCATGCGGATCGCCGCCAGCGGATTGCGAATCTCGTGAGCCAGGCCCGTAGCCATGCGGCCTAGAATGGCGAGCCGTTCGGCCTGCTCGCGGCGCGTACGCTCCTCGGCCAGTTGCGCGCGGGTGGCGAGATAAGCGCGGGCGAGTTGGCCGATTTCATCCGAGCGCTCGGCGCCAGGCAAGGCGCCGCCGGGATCGTTCTCGATCTGTGGCAGGCGCTCCGCCAGCAGCCGTAGCGGACGCACAAACCCACTGGCCAACACCCAGGCAAGAGCCACCGAAAAAACCCAGAAAGCCACCAGCAACGCCAGCGTCTCGGTGTGCACGAGAAACGACCACGCCGGCTGCACTTCGCGGACGAGGATGAGGCTCAGGTCATTCTCCAGCGGCACGGCGATCGCCTCGAAATCCCGCCCCGCGGGTACGATGCCCCGCTCCGGACCGAGCGTCCGCAGGAGGTCGCGATGCGACTCGAGCGGCCCGGTCACCGGCGGGATCGTTTCCTGGCTCTGGCTCATGGCGAGGCCGCCGTCACTATTTGTCATGTCCCAGGCCCGCCGCCGAAAGAAGACGTGCATGTTCAAAACGCGGCTGAGGTAATCGGCGACGCGCTCGTTGGCCGGCAGGCGCGCGCTCTTGATGAAATCCGCATTGGTCCGCGCGAGCGTGGCGAAGACGTGGCGCGACTCGCGTTCCGCCGCCGCATGCAGCCACAGCGCCAACGCCGTGGATCCCGCCACGACGAAGAGCAAAAACGGCAGCGCGAGGCGCAACCAGAGACTCGAGATACGACGGACGGACATGTGATGAGGAAAGACGACGGAGGGATAGAAATTGTACAGCGATGAGGCTGGCGAGGCTAATTCCTATCCCGATTTCACGATGAAATGCGGGCGGAGATCAGCATGCGCCTCTCTAGCAAAGAGCGGGCCGCGAGATGGCACACCCGTTGCTTGCCCGCGGGGCTGTCCGTTTACCCAAACAAACACCCCACACCCTTCAACTCATTGCATGGTTCCCCACCCTGTCAAAATTACCCTCCTTACCCTTGCCTCCGCCTCCACGCTGATCGCCGCGGAAACACCGGCTGCACCCGCGCCGTCGTCCAACGCGCCGACCACCCGCTTGCCGGAGACGACCAGCACGGCTTTCAACTCCGTGCTGAGCGAGAATACGCCGATCGGTGAAACCGGCCGCCCCGAGTGGACCAGCGCCCGGCGTTTCACCGGCACGCGCGTTTACATCCAGCAGGAGCCCTGGGAAGTGGGCCTCGAAAGCTGGTGGCGCATCAAGAACCACCGCGACGGCACGGAATCGCACCGGCTGCTCGAGGAGGTGGAAATCGGCCTGCCCTACCGCATGCAGCTCGATCTCTACCAGGACATTGAGGGCGACCAGAAAGGCCACTTCCACTACCAGAGCTTCAACATCGAGCTGCGTTATGCGCTCGCCGATTGGGGCAAGATCTGGGGCAACCCCACCTTCTACGGCGAATACAAGATCGCTGATCACCAATGGGGCCCGGACGTCTATGAGCTGAAGGCGCTCTTCGGCGGCGACTTCGCCTCGCGCTGGCACTGGGGCGTGAACTTCGTGTGGGAAGCCGAGACCGGCGGCGATCGCGAATACGAATTCCAGATCCCGCTCGGCCTGAGCTATTCGCTCATCGATGGCAAACTCGGGGTCGGCGTCGAAGTGCTCTACGATCACGACACGATCAAGGGCGAGCGCGGTCACCCGGCGCACCAACTCAACATCGGCCCAAGCGTCCAGTGGCGCCCGACGCGGAACTGGCACGTGGATCTCTCCTGCCAGTGGGGCACGAACAATTCCTCGGATCGCGAAATCGGCTGGCTCATCGTGGGCTACGATTTCGGCCGGACCGGCCACGCCGAGCGCTCCTACACCCCGGTGAGCGGACGGCAGGATTAAAGGGTGCTCTCGTCGCGGCATGCCCCGTAGCGCGCTTATCTTGTCATGTGCCATTCATGGCAGTGTGCTGGCCCTCGTGGGCTGGTCATCACTGTTCTGGGCGCCACGTCTTGATCCTGGCAGGACCGAGATAAGCGTGTCTCTTTCGCCGGGAGATAATGCGCTGGTGTCGGAGGAATTTCCCGCGCCGCAACCTGCGCAAGATACCGCTGCCGAGCCGGTGGAGACGAGTTTCGCTCCACCGGCGCCGGCGTTGGAACCGACGCCCGTGCCCATGCCGATGGCGGAGTCTATGCCGCCATTGATTGCGACTACCGCGGAGGCGCCACCACCGTTGCCCGTATTCCCACACGCGAAAAAAGAGCGGGCCTCCAAGACGGGCGGCGTGACTGCGCGGCGGAGCACTTCGAGCCATAGCGCGGCTGCCGGCCTGGCTGCGGGAGGCGCTGGCGCCGGCGGAAATTATCTGCCGCCGCATTTCCTGACTCGCTACAAGCCGCCGTATCCCGCAGAGGCCCGCGCGCAGCGAATCGAAGGCGTGGTGATGCTGCTCGTCGCCGTCGACGCGGAAGGCCGGGTGACGAGTGCGAGCGTCAGCCAGGGAAGCGGCCACGCCATGCTCGATCGCGCCGCCCTCGAAGCCGTGCACACGTGGCGTTTCAGCCCAGCGACGCAGAACGGCCGGCCCGTCTCCGCGACGGTGGAGATCCCCATCCGGTTCAATTTCTCGGCATAAGTCCCGGCCGATTTACAGATGCCTCTCCACTCTACCGAGGCGCGATACGCGGCGGGATGCGCTCCTGAGCGCCCCTAATTTTCCGGCGAAGGCGGAGCAATTAACTCGACCCTTCCACCCACCACATCCGTACAAATGAAAACGCCTCTTGGGTGGAAACCCGAGAGGCGCTTTCTGTCCGGGGAGAGAACGGTGCAAGTCTTAGGGCAGAGATGCGTTCCTGACAAGAATTATTTCAGCAATTCTGCAGAGTATGGCAACTCTAGCAACGAACGCGACACCGTCCGTAAATGTAAGGAGTTCTATTTACGTTATTTAGCCGTAGTGACCGGTGCAGGTGCAGGCGCGGGTTCCGGCGGTTCGTAAACGTGGGAAAAACGTTCGATCGAGAGCGCCCGGCCGGTCGGTTCGTCGATTTCGACGATCGCGCCGAGCAATTTCACCGGCCCGCGCGCTACCGGGTAGAGAATCGGACGCCCGGTGAGAAAACGCTCGATGATCGGCTGGATCTCGCGCCCCAGGCAGCTCTCGCTCGGCCCGCACATACCGGCATCGCACAGGAAGGCCGTGCCACCGGGGAAAATCTGTTCATCCGCCGTCTGGGTGTGCGTGTGGGTGCCGCACACCGCGCTGACTTTGCCATCGAGGAAACGCCCCATGGCGATCTTCTCGCTGGTCGTCTCGCCATGCACATCCACGAAGATGATCGGCGTCTCCTCGCGCACCCGCTTGACCTCCGCGTCGATGGCCAGAAACGGATTTTCCAGCGGCGGATTCATGAAAGTGCGGCATTGCACATTGATGACACCGACCTTGCCCTTCGGTGTCTCGAGCACAATGGAGCCGGCGCCCGGCGTATTCGCCGGATAGTTCAGCGGACGCAACAGCCGCGGCTCGGTATCGATGAAGGGAACGATTTCCTTTTGATCCCAAATGTGATCGCCGCTGGTGATGACCGCGATGCCGCAGCGCAGCAGATCGATGGTGATCTTCGGCGTGATGCCACGCCCATTGGCGGCGTTCTCGCCGTTGACCACGACGAAATCGATTCCTCGCTCTTCGCGAAGGCGCGGGACGGTCTCGATGACCGCACGCCGTCCGGGTTCACCGACGACATCACCGAGAAAAAGGAGTTTCAGCATCGGAAAGGTGTTATCCGTTTTGGCGCGCAGGGCACGCTAAAAACGGAAGTTGAGAGTTGAGGGTTGATAGTTGAGAGCCGCGTGGGGTTTGCGGGGGCATGCGCCTAAAGAAAACGTGGAATGAAATTCATGGGGGTACGCAGACAGGATAAAAATTAAAACCGCGAATGAACGCGAATTGAAGTGAGCCTGGGATTTCTGTTTCCCTCCATTCGCGTTCATTCGCGGTTCTTTTCGAATTCCAAAAAAAGAAAAGGCCCGCGAATCACTTTCGTGATTCACGGGCCGGAGATCCGCGGTCAGCGGATATTGCGATTAGCGCGCGGCGGCTTTCACCGGCTCGGCCGAAGGCACGATCTCGTACTTGTGCGGCACGGGCTGGTTGGCCTTGTAGATCTGCGCTTCGAAGTCGGCGGCCTTGCCGAGGAGTTCGGCGACCTTCGACTTCTGGCCTTCATACCACTTGTCGAATTCCGCCTTCTTCGCGGCGTACTGCGGATCGCTCTCGGCGACTTTCGCAAGATCGCGGCGCTTGCCCTTGAGCTGGCTGTACTGGTCGCGCAGCGGGTGGTACGCTTCGTTGTTCCGCTGCTGGTTGAGCGTCGCGACTTTGAGCGCCTGCTGATACTCGGGCGTCTTGGCGTTTTCCTCGAGCTCCACGCCGAAGGCCAGTTGGCCGGCGGCATAGGAGCCGATCGTTTCGCCATCGATCTTCAGGTCATACTTGCCCGCCTTGAGGCCGCGCACGCTGACCTTCTCGTTGGAATAGTGATGGCCGGCGTGAACCATCTTGTAGCCTTCCTGCGCATCAGCCGGGAGCACCCACGGCAGTTTGTCCGCGGCGAAGGTGAAGCTCACGTTGGTGTCGGTGCCGTTGAAATCGGTGATCTTGCCGCCATTGGCGGTAGGCGTCAGCTTGCCAGCCTTGTCATCCACCATGATCTGCGTGCACTGCGAGCGGGGCACGATGTCCTCGAGAATGGACATAGCCATCACCACCTGGCCGGTCGGCGCGGGATGCACGCCATCGGGGATCATGGTGAAGTTCGCCACCTTCTTGCGTTGGGTGATGGTCAGGTCATTGAGCGGCGCCCACATGTCCACGAAGCCAAGGCCACGATTCTGCGCCTGCTCGTGCAGCCACGCGCCGTAGAGGGCGAGCACGCCATTGTAGTAAGTGTTGCGCGGCTCGGCCTTGTCGCCCCGCATCACCTTCGAGCGTGAGTCGAACATCGTGGGCGTCATCGGAATGGCCGTGGCGCCGAGGCCGGCGATCTTGTCCAGCAGCGTGGTCATGTCCTGCTGGTAGGTATCGAAGATGGCCTTGTCGAAATCGCGATAGGCGCCGTCGTTCATGCCGAGGAGGATGGTGACGTAGTTCGGCTTGTAGTTGGCCACGTCTTCATCGAAGCGGATGAGCGCGTCCTTGGCGCGGTCGCCGCCCACGCCCGCATTATGGAAGTGGATGTGGAGCTTCGGATAGCGCGTGTAGAAATAGTCCTCGATATACTGCGTGTAGAGGCACTGGTGGGTAATGGAATCGCCGAGGAAGACGAGCGTGTCGCCGTCCTTGAGATTGATGCTGTCGACGAACGGCTTGAGGTCCGTCGGAGCGGCCGGCGCCGCCGGTTTGTTGTCCGCCGCAAATGCGATGGATCCGGCGATGAGAGTGGCAAGAGACGTGGCTAGGATACGTTTCATGGAGGGTTTTTCTAGGGTAGGTGTGCGGGAAGAAAACCCGACCAATGGGGCCTTCTTGGGGAAAAACAAAACTGGTTTTTCAAGAGGCCAGTGAAGTCTCAGCGCAAATCAAAGTTTGCAGTGTCTTTCAAAAAATTTGAGCGTGAACGTCTTTACATTGTCATACCCACCCCCTTTTTCCCACATGAGCAGACGTTTTCCGCAGATCCTCGCCCTTGTCGCCCTGGCCCTGACGGGGACGGTTTGCGCCCAGAGTGAACCTGCGACTGAGCCCTCCGTCCTCGCCGTGGCCAAGGCCATGCCGGCGGTGGTGAACATCAACACGGAACGCGTGGTGCAGCACACCATCCGCGATCCGTACGACGAGTTCTTCAACAATTTCTTCGGCGGCCCGATGCGGCGGCCGCGCGTGCTCTCGCAAAAAGTGCAGAGCCTCGGCTCGGGATTCATCGTCGATCCCGCGGGCTATATCGTGACGAACGAACACGTGGTCCAGCGCGCCGCGGAACTGAAAATTTCCGTCACGACGTCGGATGGCAAAACTTACAACGCGCGCTATGTGGCCGGTTCGCAGGATGCCGATCTCGCCTTCCTGAAGATCGATGCGCCGCAGGCGCTGCCGTTCATCAATCTCGAACAGCTTTCGCCGAACCTGCTCGGTGAGACAGTGCTGGTGCTGGGCAATCCGCTGGGCTACGGCAGCTCCGTGGCGCGCGGGATTTTGAGCGCGAAGAAGCGCACCGTGACCGTCGATGACGTCGAGTATCGCAACCTCATTCAGACGGATGCGGCGATTAATCCGGGCAACAGCGGCGGCCCCGTGGTGGATATCGGCGGCAAGCTCGTCGGCGTGAGTTCGGTGAAGATGGCCTTCACGCCACAGGGCGTGCCGACGCAGGGTCTCGGCTTCGCCATTCCCGGCGAAGTGGTGCGCCAAAAAGTCGAGGAGTTCAAAAAAATTGCCGCGGGCAAAAAGGTGGAAAAGCCGGTCGCGAACCGTGCGCTGGCGCGAAAATTTTTCGGCCTGCAATTGCAGGATCTCACTCCGGAACTCGCCAAAACGCTGGGTTACGCGCCGGGCACCGGCGTATTGATTGCCGATGTGGACGAAGGTTCGGTGGCGGAACAGGCCGGAATCAAACGAGGCCTTGTCATCAGCCAGATCGGCCGTTATCCAGTCACCTCCTCCAAGCAGATCGAAGATCTGCTGACTCAGATTGACACCGGCTCGGTCGTCGATTTTGCCGTGGGCGTCATCCGACGCATTCGCGGCCAGGCGATCCAGCAGGAGCAAACCATCAGTCTGACTGCACGCTGATTTTTAAATTCCCCAATGATTAAAGTCGAAAAACTGACCAAACGATACGCGGGAGTCACCGCGATTAACAACCTCGACTTCGAGGTAGAAAAAGGTGAAATCGTCGGCTTCCTCGGGCCGAACGGCGCGGGCAAAAGCACCACGATGAAAATCCTGACCGGCTATCTGCCGGCCACTTCGGGAAGCGCCTCCATCGCCGGCTTCGATGTCTTCGAGCAATCCATCGAAGCGCGCAAACGCCTCGGCTATCTCCCCGAAAATACGCCGCTCTACACCGACATGCGCGTGAGCGAGTATCTGCGCTATCGGGCCAACCTGAAAGGAGTCGCCGGCCGCAAAGTGCGGCAAGCGGTGGGCGACGTGCTCGAGCTTTGCAACCTCCGCGAAGTGGAGCACAAACTCATCGGGCGCTCTCCAAGGGGTATCGTCAGCGCGTGGGCCTGGCCGATGCGCTCGTCCACGACCCCGCCCTGCTCATTCTCGATGAACCGACCATCGGCCTCGACCCGAACCAGATTCGCCAGGTCCGCGAGTTGATCAAAAATCTCGGCGGCAAGCGCACGGTGCTCATCTCCACGCACATCCTGCCTGAGGTGGAAATCATGTGCTCCCGCGTGATCGTGATTCACAAGGGCAAGATTCGCGCGAGCGACACGGCGGAGAATCTGCTGAAGAACCAGCGCACCGCGGGCAGCATGCGCATCGAAGCGAAAGTCGGCAACGACAACGCGACGGCGGACCTGCTCAAGCTCCCCGGCGTGAAAGACGTCGTCGCGGAAAAAGACGGCGACTACACGCTCTTCCAGGTGCGCCTGGAAGCGAATACCGATCCCAGCGAAGAAGTGATGAATCTCGCGATGACCCGGCATTGGGGCGTCCGTGAGCTGACCCGCCGGCGGACCACGCTGGAGGATGTCTTCGTCGAGCTGACGCACGCCGACAGCTAACTCATTTCCTCTTAATCTTAATCTTACTCCTAATCTTAATCTCCATCCCTGCGAGCGAGAGTAAGATTACGATTAAGATGGAGAACCCTCTCTCACCCTTTTCCCATTTTCCAACTCACCCCTTTAATGAAAACCTTTTTCACCTTATTCGGTCGCGAGGTTAAATCCTTCTTTTACTCGCCCATCGCCTACGTGGTGCTGTTCTATTTCCTGCTCCTGTCGGGAGTGAACTTCTGGTACCAAATCTCCGTCATCAACGGCTACCCGGTGGAGCTCACGCTCGTGGAGATCGTCTTTGCCCAGGCGCTCTTCTGGTTCCCGTTCATCCTCAGTTTCCCGCTCATTACCATGCGCGTTTATTCCGAGGAATTTCGGATGGGCACACTCGAGACATTAACGACCGCGCCAGTGCGAGATTGGCAGATTGTCCTCTCAAAATTCTTCGGCGTGCTCTTCTTCTACTGCATCCTCTGGGCGCCGAATTTCATCTCCTTCGCGGTCTTCCAATATGTCACCGGTCATAACGCCGCCACCGCGGCCGGGGCGTATTATACGACCTTCCTGCTCCTCTTCCTCATGGGCATGTTCTTCTGCTCGGTGGGCTGCCTCGCTTCGGCGCTGACCAAGGACCAGATCATCGCCGCGACCATCTCCTTCAGCGTCATCCTCATCTGCGTCTTCCTGCCCTTCCTGCCCATGGTGATGAATATCAACCACCCCGGCCATCCGCGACATCTTCTCCTACTTCTCGCCGACCGGGCATATGGATGATTTCACCAAGGGCATCATCGATTCCCGCCCCGTCGTCTGGTACGTCTCCATGACGGCCCTGGTGACTTACCTCACTCTCCAGGTGTTCCAATTCCGCAAGTGGAAAGCATAACCGGCGGACATCACTCCTAACTCCACACTTTTCTCATGGCTAACTCCTCCACTCCCGAAGCCGCGCCGAAAGAATCCTCGTCGAAAGTCGTCCGGATTCATCGCTTCCAGATCGGCGTCAACGTTCTCATCCAGGCCCTGGTCATCATCGGCATCGTCCTGATGATCAATTACATGAGCTTCCGTCACTTCAAGCGCTGGGACTTCTCCCGCGAACACAAGTACGCGCTGAGCTCGCAGACCAAGAATCTGCTCAAGAGCCTGAAAAAGCCGGTCAAGGCGACCGTCTTCTTCTCCAGCGCCGCGGAAATCGCACCCGACGTGAGCAGCCTCCTGCGCGAATACGAATACGCCTCGGATAACAAGTTCAAGACCGAGGTCGTCGATCCCTATCGCAACCTCAGCCGCGCCCAGGATCTCCAGGGCAAATACAAATTCGGCGCCAACGAAAACATCGTGATTCTCGACATCGACGGGAAGAGCAAGTTCGTCAATGCCGCCGACATGGCGGACTTCGAAATGCCCGACCAGATGTCGATGATGATGGGCCAGCAGCAACCGAAGTTAAAGGACTTCAAGGGCGAGCAGGCCATCACCAGCGCGCTGCTCGAACTCAGCGAAGGCAAGCCGAACAAGGTCTACTTCCTCGCCGGACACGGCGAACCGGACCTCAAGTCCCAGGATCTCAATGTCTTCAACGAAGCTCTCAAACGGCAGAACATCCAGATCGCGCCGCTCAATCTGCTCAACGTCAGCAGCATCCCGGAGGATGCGCGCGCGCTGGTCATTTGCGGACCGAAGTACGACTACTCCGAACTGGAGATCAAGCTGCTCAACGACTTCTGGGAAAAGCACGGCCGTCTGTTCGTGCTCCTCAATCCCTTCGCCAAGACCGACCATCTCTCCGCCTGGCTGGGCGCACAGGGCGTGGTGCCGCAGGATGATCGCATCCTGCGCGTGGGCAAGGCTTTGAAACTCGACGACTCGGGTGCCCCGCAAATCACCAATGCGGTGATCGGCAACCCGTCGTTCGACGTGATCGACAGCCACACCAAGATCACCAAGGACCTCGAGGACGTGAGCAAGCAGATGCTCGGCGTGACGCAATCGCTAAAGGTCGACCAGGCTCGCGAAGTGATCGCCAAGGTCCGCGTCACCCCCATCCTGAAAGCTGGCGAGGGCTTCTGGGGCGAGACGGATTTGAGCGGCAACGATCAAAACGTTTCGTTCGATCCCGCCAAGGATCACAAGGCGCCGCTCTATATCGCGGTCTCCGTGGAAAAGGGCGGCGTGGAAGATCAGCGCGTCAAAGTGGATACCTCGCGGATGTTCGTGGTGGGCAACGCCGAGTTGCTCACCGCCGGCGCCTATCGCATGTCGGAAGGCGTCTCGGTCGACCTCACGGTCAATGTCTTGAACTGGTTGCTCGATCGCGAGGAACTCATGGGCATTCCGCCCAAGGAAAAGAAGAGCGTCACGCTCGCCTTTGATGAGAAACAACTCCGCAGCCTGGCCATCGCGGTCGTGGGCATCATCCCCTGCATCGCCGCATTCTTCGGACTCATCAACTGGTGGATGCGCCGCTCCTAAGCCTTCGTTCTCTCTTTTCTCATGAAACTGAAAAACACGCTTATCCTCGTTATCGTGGCGGCCGCGATTTTCGCGTTCATCCACTTCTTCGAAAGCAAGCAACCGACGACCCAGGAATCCACCGCGAGTGCCGGTCGCGTGGTGCAATTTGATCGCGACAAGATCACCGGCATCACGATCAAGAATACCGACACCAAGATCGATCTGCACAAGAAAGACGGGGCGTGGTTCCTCGATGCGCCGATCAAGGATCACGCCGATTCCATGGCGATCAATCAGCTGTTCACCACGGCGGAAGCGCTGAAGTCCGAAGAAGCCATTCCCACCGACAAAGGTGACGGGAAGGACATGCTGAAGGAATTCGGGCTCGCGAATTCCGAGACGCGGCTGACTTTCACCGGCGGCGACAAGCCGGTGGAAATCCTCATCGGTAAGGATGCCGCAGTGGAAGGCAAGGTTTACGCCCGGGTCGAAGGCTCGAAGACGGCGCATATCATCAGCAACGATCTGAAGAACCAGATCTCGAAAAAAGTGGACGAGTTCCGCGACCACAAGCTGACCAATGTGGTGACCACGCAGGTCGACAAGTTCCTG
Organism: Chthoniobacter flavus Ellin428; assembly: GCF_000173075.1. Taxonomy (GTDB): domain Bacteria; phylum Verrucomicrobiota; class Verrucomicrobiia; order Chthoniobacterales; family Chthoniobacteraceae; genus Chthoniobacter; species Chthoniobacter flavus. The sequence goes on along the minus strand of NZ_ABVL01000005.1, from coordinate 295,291 downwards.
CTCAAGACTTCGACGGGCGAGATCGAACTCGACAAGAAGGATCAGCACTGGTCGCTGGACAAACCGTTCAAGGCGCGGGCCAACGATCAAAAGGCCGGCGACCTCGTCTCCGAGATCGCCAACGCACAGGTCGAGTCCTTCGTCACAGACACTGCCAACCTCGCGACCTATGGGTTGCAGGAACCGCGCGGCACCGTGACGCTGACCACTGAGGGCAGCAAGGAACCGGTGGTCGTGCAAATCGGCAAGGCGGTGGAAAAGGAAAAGGACAAGATCTACGCCAAGGTCTCCACTCGCGATGTCGTGCTCGTCATTCCCAAGTCGCTGGAGAAGCTCCTCCTCACTACGCCCAATGAAGTGCGGGACCGCAACCTGGTGCGCTTCTCGCCCGATATCGTCGACCGCATCAATATCGAAAGCCCCGGCAAGGAGAAGATCGTGCTGGCCCGCAAAGGCGAGACGTGGGTGCGCAAGGCGGATGGCAAGGATGTGACGATCAATTCCGCGGCGGCGGCCAAGCTGCTCACCGAATTGCAGACCGAGCAGGTCACCAAGTTCGTGGCGGATGTGGCCACCGATCTGCCCAAATATGGGCTCGATCAGCCGCAGGCCACGGTGACGCTCAGCTCCTACTCCTCGGAGAATACCGCGGAGACGAAAGCCGGCGAAAAGCCGATCGTCTCGATCCTCTTCGGTAAAGTCGAAGGCGACGACGTCTACGCCAAACTCGATGACGAAGTGTTTGTCGTCAGCATCCCGAAGAGCTTCCTCGGCTACGCAATGACCGACCCGCTGCAATGGCAGGAACTGACGATCTTCAAGAACAAGGCTGAAGACGTGACCAACCTCGAAGTGGCGCGCGAGGGGCTGCCGACCCTCACGCTGGAACGCGACAAGGACAAGAAATGGGTGCTCGCGAAGGGCGACGGCAAGGTCAACCAGATCAACGTCGAGTCCCTGGTGAATACTCTGTCCACCCTGCGCGCGGTGCGTTGGATCGGCGCCACCGCTCCCGATCAAGGGCTGGCGCAACCCCAGGAGACGCTTTCCTTCAAGACCACGAGGGGCAGCGGCAAGCTCCAGCTCGGTGGGGTATCTCCGGACATGCTGACCTACGCCTCGGCGGAAGGGCTGACTGGCACCTTCGGTCTGAGCAAACCGGATGTCACCGCCATGGAGTTGCCGCTGCTCGAAGGAGCGCGCGCCACTCCAGCGCCGGCACCGGGTACGGCCACTCCGCCGCCATCTGCAACATCCGCCCCGGCGACGGCCCCGGTCACCACCACTCCGGCGCCAGCCCCCGCAGCCACGCCTGCGACACCCGCGCCGGCGCCAGCGACGCCGCCCGCGCCGAAGGATACTCCGGAGCCAGCGCCAGCCAAACCGGAAAACGGCTCGGCCCAACCGGCGGCCCCCACCCCCGCAACTCCGCCAGCTCAACCGGCCAACCCACCGAGCGCAGACCCTGCCACCTCGACGGCCCCGGCGCCCACCGCACCAGAGAAGGCGGACAAAGCAGAGAAATAGCGCTTTCCAACGGAAGCGATCCACTCGACAGAAAAGCTCCGAAGGGCACCGAGAAATCGGTGCCCTTCATTTTTTGTGAGGGACTGGCGCCAGCTGGAAAAGCGGGGCAAGACCAGATGCATCGCGGAGCGATGCTGTGCCTGTAGCCGTGGACTTTAGTCCACGGAGTCCGATCGCAAAGGCCTCCTCGCGGGAGCGACGTCTGCCTTCTCGCCTCCTGTTTCTTGCCGCAAACGTCGCTCCGCGACGGCCCATGGCGAAACGTTTCCGTGGACTAAAGTCCACGGCTACAGGCAAGTATCGCTCCGCGATAGGCGGCACCGGCGTCGTATATATACCCCGAGTCAGTGTCGCTTCGGTCTGACGGTCATCACACGTCCTTCTCAAACCCGCCGCGCCGTGTACAGCGACACGATCCCCCCGCTCAGCGGCTCGCACAGCGGCTCCTCGAAACCCGCATCCTCCAGCATCACGCACATGGCCGGCCCCTGGGGGAACTGTTCGATGGAGTCGCCCAAGTAGTCGTAAGCCGCCTTTTTCCCGGTCAGCAGCGCCGCTACCCGGGGGAGGACGTGGTGCAGGTAAGGACGGTAAATCCACCGCAACGGAGGCAGCGGGACAGAGAAATCGAGGATCAACACATGGCCGCCGGGGTGTAAAATTCGTCGCATTTCTGCGAGTGCGCCCGGCCAGGAGGCCATATTGCGGAGACCGAAGGCAATCGTCACCGCATCAAAGGCGGCGTCAGAAAAGGGCAGTTGCAGCCCATCGGCTGCAACCAGGTGCTTCAATCCCTTCCGGCGCGCGACTGAGAGCATTGGCGGGCAGAAATCCGCCCCGATGACCGACGCCTCCGGGCAAGCGCGCCGGAGGGTTAGCGCCAAGTCGCCGCTCCCTGTAGCAAGGTCCAAAATCCGGCCCGGCTGCCATCCGCGGATGAGCCGCGCGGCCCGCCGTCGCCAGAGAAAATCCAGCCCCCCACTGAGAAGGTGATTCGCCAGATCATAGCGGTCGGCAATTTCGCCAAACATGGTCTGGACGAACTGGCTTTTTTCTTCAGCAGGTGGTAGAGCAGAGGTCATCGGGAATTCTAACTATTGGGAGAAACCGGGTGAAAGGCATAACACATGCTCCATTTTAATCCGCCCATTTTTCCGGGGAGCTTTGGCGACCCCGGCGTGCCGCGCGTACCATGACCAACGATTACCTCAGCAAAGCCAAAGTCCTGATCGTCGATGACGAGCCGGCCAATGTGCGTTTGTTGGAGCGTATTTTGGCCCTGGCGGGCTGTCATCAGGTGCGTTGTACCACCGATCCGCGCCAGGCGCTGCCTCTCTTTTTGGAAGTGGAGCCGGACATCGTCCTGCTCGACCTGAACATGCCGTATCTGAACGGCTTCACCGTCCTCGAGCAACTCAAGGCGGCCATTTCCTTGGAGGACTATCTCCCAATTTTGATTCTCACCGCTGATATTACGGTCGAGACCAAGCGCAAGGCCCTGACCAGCGGCGCCAAAGATTTCCTCACCAAGCCCCTCGACCACGCCGAGGTCGTCCTGCGTATCCAAAACCTCATCGAGAACCGCTTCCTCCGCCAGAGTATGCAGCGGCACAATCTCGACCTCGAGCGGCAGGTGCGGGAGCGCACCGGCCAGTTGGAGGATACCCTGCACGAGCTCCGCACCACCCAGGAGCAGATCGTGAAACAGGAGCGCCTGCGCGCCTTGGGCATGATGGCCGGCGGCATCGCCCACGATTTCAACAATGCGCTGACCATGATGCTCGGTTACGGCGAACTGCTGCATCCCTGGCTTGAGCAAAACGGTTCCAAGCGCGAGATTACTTACCTCGACCATATCGTCTCCGCGGCGCAGGACGCCTCGCACGTCGTCAGCCGTCTGCGGGAGTTCTATCGCCCGGCGGAAGACAACGAAATCCGCCTCCCCGTCGACCTGAACGAAGTCGTGGAGCGCGTCATTTCCCTCACCTCGCCGAAGTGGAAAGGCAAGAGCCGGGCGGCTGGGGTGCAGATCGAGGTGGTCAGCAATTTGGACAAGGTCCCGCCGGTGGCCGGCAACGCCGCCGAACTGCGCGAAGTCCTCACGAATCTCATTTTCAACGCCGTCGACGCCATGCCACAGGGCGGAACGATCACCCTCTCCACGACGTCGGACGTCGACTCGGCCGCGGTCACCATTACGGATACCGGCATCGGCATGACGCCCGAGGAGCGCGAGCGCTGCCTCGAACCGTTTTTCACCACCAAGGGCGAGCACGGCACCGGCCTCGGTCTGTCGGTCGTCTACGGCATCGTGCAGCGCCACAAGGGAGCGATCGAAATCACCAGCGAGAAGAACGCCGGCACCACTTTTGCGATCCGCTTCCCGGCGACGGCGGAAGTCGAAGCCGCGGTCAAACCGCAAATCGCGCGGCTCGACCGCACGCTGCGCGTGCTGGTCGTCGACGACCAGGAGGTCATCTGCGAATTGATCGCCGAGTATATGCACGGGGATGGACACAGCACGGCCTGCGCCTATCGCGGCGATGAAGCGCTGAAGCTCTTCCAAAAGGGTACTTTCGATCTCGTCATCACCGATCAGGCGATGCCGGTGATGAACGGGTCGCAGCTCGCTGTCGCCGTTAAGCAACATGCGCCGGAGATCCCGGTGATCCTGCTAACGGGTTTCGGTGATGAAATGCTGGCCTTGGGCGGCCGTCCACCCGGGGTGGACCTGGTGCTCGGCAAGCCGATCAGCCACGCGGAATTGCGGCAGGCGGTTTATCAGGCGTTCACCGCGAGTAAGAAGCTGGCGAGCGTGGCCTGAGCGGCTGGCTCGGGGACTGATACGCTTTTCTTGGGATCGATAGGATCCGCCTCTCCTCCACGAGGCCGCCGTGCTTTTTAAAAAGCACCTCCCGATAGATTCCTGTCCCACAAAACGCGCGCTTGCGTCACTCATCCACAAACCTTTGATGGCCATGGATGATTCCCCCGCCCACTGACGCCGAGACGATCCACCGGCAGCTCGAAGCCTTGCATGACGAAAGTTTTGCCTGGGCGTTGGTTTGTGCGGCTTACCAGCCATCCGAGGCCGAGGATATTTTGCAAATGACCTACCTCAAGATTCTCGACGGCAGTGCGCGTTACGAAGGCCGCTCGGCTTTCAAGACGTGGCTGTTTGGCGTGATCCGCCTGACGGCACTCGCGCATCGCCGCCGCACGCTGTGGGGATGGATGCGCCGGGCGTCGGTGGAAGAAGCCGCAGCGCAACCAGCACACGACCCAGCGCCGGATGCAGCGACCGCGCGAGGCGAGACCATCCGGCAAGTACAGGAGGCGTGTCTCCGCCTGCCCGGGCGCCAGCGGGAGGTCTTGATGCTGGTGTTCCACCATTCCCTCGGGCTGGACGAAGCCGCGACGGTGATGGGCGTATCGCCCGGCTCCGCCCGCAAACACTATCAACGCGCGAAAGAAAGTCTCCGCGCCAGTCTCGGCAGGACATTTGCCCAGCCATGAATCCGACAAACGATCCTCACGAAGACGAACTGCGCGAACATTTGCGCACTTGGGGCCGCGATGCGGAACAGCGATCCCCGGCATTTCACGGCGTGTGGCGCCGCGCGCAGCAATCATTGGTGCAACGCCAGACCGGACCGCGATCATGGCCAATGGGTTGGGCACTGGCCGCAGCGACCACGGTGATTTGCGCTGCGGCGATCGTGTGGATGCATCATCCCTCTCCGCAAGCTCCCGTCGCGGAGCAGCCCTTCGTCGCCGCCGGCGCGGCTCTCGCAACCGCGTCCACTTTCGATCCAACCGCCCCCACCGATTTCCTGCTTACTGCGGCCAATGGCTCCGACACGCCGTCGGTGCCGGAACTCACTCGCGAGATCAACGCGTTGCTCACTCCTTGAACTTCTTCGCCTTGTCATGAAGACCCAATCCTCACGCCATCACCGAAGCCTTTTGCTCGCAGTCCTGGCTCTTTTCGCGCTGCCCTTCCCACTCTTGAATGCCGCACCGTTCACGGCGCGCAACCTTCCTGCCCTCATGCCCTCGCCGGAGTCGGCGTTGCAACACGCGACGGAGATCGAGCTCACACCGGATCAGCGCAAGAAACTCGAAGACGGCATGAGTGATCTGGGAACCGTGGCCACGAAATTCACCACCACGGTGCAGCGCGAATCGGATGCCCTCGCGGAAATCCTCGGCGCGGACAAGCCGGATGAATCCGCGGCGAGCGCGCAATTTGAAAGCCTGCTCGCCGCGGAAGCCGAACTGAAACGCGTTCGTTTGACGATGAGCCTGCGCACGCGCGAAGTGTTGACAGCGGCGCAACTGCAGAAACTGCAGTCGTTACAAAATGCGCGTTCATCGCGGCGAGCAAGCCCGCCCGCCGACCAGGAACTCGCCGCGAAAATGGAGCGCGTGAAAGGACTCATCGAGCGTGCCCGGCAAGCAGGCCTCGACCTTTCGTCGATCCGAACCATGTGGAAACGCGTGAACGATTTCACGCAGGACGGGAAAACCAGCGAGGCCAGCCAGGTGCTCGATGACGCCGCGACCGATCTCGAGAACAAACTTTCCGCCGCACCCGTCGGTCCCCCTCCATCACCGACCACTCCCCGGTCGCGGCGATAGAGCCTGGCCCGAAAAAGCGAAACCCCAGGCTTAAAGCCTGGGGTGGTGCTCACGAGAGGACTCGAACCTCCACGGGTTGCCCCATACGGTCCTGAGCCGTACGCGTCTGCCAATTCCGCCACGTGAGCTTTGGCTACCTCGGTCGCCGGTTTCCCGGCAACGGGAGCGGCACATTATGCGGCCTCCGTAAAAGCGCAAAGAGAAAAGTGCGGGAAGTGTGAAATAGACGAAAATCCCCGCCTTAGCTGATGCGCATCGGCATCAGGACGTAGAGGAAAGGGCTCTGGATCTTGATCACGCCGGGGCTCATCTCGTCGATCATGTCGAGATAGACCTCATCATTCGTCAGCACCCGCAGCGGGGCCTGGAGGAATTCCGGATTGAAGGCGATGGAGAACTCGCGGCCCTTGTAGGCCACGGCAAGCGACTCGCGCGCTTCGCCGACGTCGGGCGTATTCGCCGCGATCTCGATGTTGTTCTTCGTGAAGACGAGCTTCACCGAGTTCGACTTCTCGCTGGAGAGCCAGCGCCACACGATGCACAGCGTTGGAGGAACAATTCGCGCTCGAGCGTGACGCGTTCCTTGGCTTCACCGGGAATGACCTGACGATAATTCGGGTAGTTGCCCTCGATGAGCTTGGAAGCGAGCAGCGTGTCGCCAATCTGGAAGGCGACCTGGTTCTCCTCGACGCTCAGGCGGACGTCCCCTTCGTCGCCCAGCAGGCGTCCGAGTTCGGTGACGGCCTTGGTCGGGACGATGATGTCCACTTCCTGGCTGCGCGGGAATTCCACTTCGAGATCGACCAGCGCGAGGCGGCGGCCATCGGTGGCCACGAGCGTGACCTTGTTCTCCTTGAACGAAAACAGGATGCCGTTGAGCACGTAACGCGTCTCATCGGTGGAGATGGCGTAGGACGTCTTCTTCAACGCATCGCGCAGCACTTGCTGGCCGATGGTGAAGGTGCGCGCGTCCGTCTGCTTGGGCAGTGGCGGGAATTCTTCTTCGGGCAGACCGAGGATCTTGAAGAAGCTCTGTCCGCAACGGATCGAGGCAACGTTCTTCGAATCGACTTCGACGATGATCTCCGCCGCGGGCAATTCACGCACGATGTTGAAGAGCCGGCGCGCGGGTAACGTGGTGGCGCCGGGCTTTTCGACCTGGGCAGTGATCGCACCGCTCACGCCGACGTCGAGGTCGGTCGTGGTGAGGCGCAACTGATCGCCTTCAGCCTGGAGCAGGACGTTGGAAAGGATCGGGAGCGTCGTCCGCGTACTGACCACATTTTGCACAGTCTGCAGGCCTGCGAGGAGCTTCTCTTTGCTGACGCTAAATTTCATAGGGGACAGGAATGCGTCTAGATGAATGATTGCGCGTGGTGACGCAACCATTTTTCCCAGTGTGATGAACGAATTTTCAGGCGCGGTGCTGGCGGTTAACGCGTAAGCTGGCTCTCGAGGAACGACACGATCTGCCGCGTCCGCTCGTCTTTCGTCATCTTTTCTCGCACGAGACGGTGCGCGTGCAGGACGGTGCCGTGGTCGCGGCCACCGAAGGCTTCGCCGATTTCGTTGAGCGAAGTTTTCGTGAGTTCGCGAGCGAGGAACATGGCGATCTGCCGCGGGAAAGCGATGTTCGCCGGGCGGCGCTTGCTGGTCATATCCGCCAAACGCACGTCGAAGTGCTCGGCGACCCGCTTCTGAATCTGGTCGATGGTGATCGCGCGGCGCGCTTCCTCATGGAGGATGTCCTTGAGCAGGTGTTCGATCTTTTCCATGCCGGGGAGGCGGCCATGGCTGAGCGACACATATGAAGCGACCCGCATGAGCGCGCCTTCGAGACGGCGCACGTTGGTGCGAATGCGCGCGGCGAGAAACTGGATGATCTCGTCATCGAGCTGGATCTCCACGCTCTGCGCTTTCTTGCGCAGGATGGCCACGCGGGTCTCGATGTCGGGGGCCTGGAGCTCGGCCGTGAGCCCCCACTCGAAGCGCGACACGAGACGCGTTTCGAGGTTGGCGATTTCCGATGGCGGACGATCGCTGGAGAGAACGATCTGCTTGTGACCGTCGAAGAGCGTATTGAAGGTATGGAAGAATTCCTCCTGCGTGCGGCCTTTGTCGGCGAGAAACTGAATATCGTCGATGAGCAACACGTCCGCCTGGCGGTAGCGTTTGCGGAATTTGATCAGCGTATTGTTCTGAATCGCGTCGATGAACTCGTTCGTGAACGCTTCGCTGGTGATGTAGACGACCTTGCCTGGTTTGCGCTTCGAGAGAATCGCGTGGCCGATCGCATGCATGAGGTGGGTTTTGCCGAGACCGACTCCACCGTAGATGAAGAGTGGATTGTAGGTGCGCGCCGGGGCATCGGACACCGCCTTGCACGCGGCATGGGCAAACTGGTTGTTCGTGCCGACGACGAAGGAATCGAAGTTGTTGCGCGGATTGAAGCCGCTCGTTCCACCCGCGGGCATCCTGGGCTCCGCTGGCTCCGCTTTCGGCTTCTGCGCAGGCGTCAGCACCTTCGGCGGAGGCGCGATCTTCGTCTCGTCCTGATAGACGTAGTGAATGTTCCGCGGACTGCCAAGGACCAGCATGACCACACTTCGGAGGTGAGCCTGGTAGTTATTCTCGATCCACAGTTGAAAGATGCTGTTCGGCACCCGCAACGTGAGTGTTTTTTCGTCAAGTTCCACAGGCTCGATATCGCGAAACCAGCGGTCGTAAGAGTCCGCGCTGACTTCGGTTTTGATCTGAGCCGTGATCTCTGCCCAGAGGGCGTTCAAACCAGCAGAATCCAGTGATTTATCCACAGCAGTTAACGTCATTTACAATTAGTAACTTGGGTTCGGGAGGCTGGCAGCGCACGGAGGCGTGCCAGGGGGGGATCAAGCAGCCGTTCTCGTTGAGGTGAAAACGGACCGCTCGTGTAAATCGTTGAAAATAACCACGTTATAATCCGCAAACTTGTGGAACGCCGATTCCCACTGCATCGCGAGCGCAGCGGCTCCGCGAGCCAGGCTGGGAAGCGGAGCGACTGAAGAGATGAGGTTTTCGGGGATCTTGTTCACAAGTTATTCACAATCAGGGTTGTTCTTCCCTGCCGTGCGGCGTGAGAGTAATTTTCGGGGAAAACCCGGACAAGAAAATTTGCCCGAATTGCCGAAATATATTTTCCGAAAAACGTGAGTTTGGGGTTGACCCAGCGGGACGTGCCGAAAACACGGGGCATGGCAGTCGATAGTGTTAGTTACGCACACGTATCACTCGTTATTGGCGATCCTTTTTAACGCTGCCGCATCCGTCCGAAAACAAAGCGCGACGGCGAAAGTGACGACCGTGCCGAAGGCAATCCGCCAGGGAAATTCGATGATCGGCAGCCACGCGGGCGGCGTATACATCTGCGTCCCGAACATCTTCGCCACGTCGTTGGGCAGATTGCTGAGGACGGCCACGACGAGAAAACCGAGAAGCATGGCGAGGAGGTTGCCGTGGCAATTGCCGCGCGTGCGCGTGGTCATGCCCACGAGGAAGACGCCGAGCAGCGAACCGTAGGTGTAACCGAAGGAGCCGAGGACGATCGGGATGATGCGAATCTCGGGATGCGTGAGCTTCACCCAGGCCGTGCCGACGCCCACCGCCGCAAGCAGGACCGCAAAGGCCGCCGTGCTCCAACGCGCCGCGACCATTTGCTCGTACTGCCCGGCGCCGCGCCGGAAAAGGCCGACGTAGAAATCACGGGTGAAACTCGTGGCCAGCGCATTCAGCGCCGTGCTCAGCGAACCCATCGCGGTGGCGAAGAGGCCGGCCGCCATCACGCCGCGAATCCCAACGGGGAGTTCGCGCAGGATGAAGTTGACGAAATAGTCGGTGGTCGGACGCCGCCCGGCATTCTCCGGCAAATGGTAATAGACCCAAAGCAACACGCCGATGAGGGTGAAGCTGAGTGCCACGGGAATGTCTGCGAGGCCGGATAAAATGAGGCTGCGGCGGCTGCGCCGGACGTCGGGCGCCGTCAACATGCGCTGCACCATGTCCTGGTCAGTGCCGTGCGTCGCCATGGTTACGAAGACGCTCGCGAGAAAGGCGGAGAAGACGGTGTATTCCGTCTCCAGCACCTTTTTAATGTTCCCCCAAATGCCGATTTCGGCGCGCTTCACCGGATCCCGCTCGATGCCGGAGTCCCAAAAATTCAACGCCGTCTTCGCCACGTCTTCCGACTCCTCCTTCACACTCTCCGTGGCCTTCTCGCGGGCCTCGGCCTCGGTGAGTTTGCCGCCCGAGCGGTTCAGGAAATCCTGCGTGCGCGCGGCGACGACCTCCGCATCGACGGGCGCCGTCTTCACCTCACGCGTGACGACACTCCAGCCGCCGACGGCGTGCCACAGCATCCACATCGCATAGAACATCGCGCCGAACATGAGCACGACCTGCATCAGGTCGGTCCAGACCACGGCCTTGATGCCGCCAAAGGTGGTGTAGACGGCGGTGATGAGGACGAGAACGCCGACCGCGCCGACGTAGAGGAACACCTCCTGGCCCGGAGTGGGATGGACATCGCGGATCAACTGCCAGGCCACGACGAGCAGAATCGCGGGCACGTACATGCGCGCGCCGCTGGCCAGCACGCGGGTGACGATGAAGAGTAACGAGGACGAGATCTTCGTGGTATGGCCGAAGCGGGCGTCGAGGAACTCGTAAATCGAAACCACGCGCAGCTCGTAGAAGCGCTGGATGAAAAGGTAGGCGACGATGATCCGCGCGAGAATGGTGCCGATGGCGAGCTGGCCGTAGGTGAAGTTTCGCAAGCCGTAGCCTTCCCCCCGGCGTGCCGAGGAAAGTACCGGCGCTGACTTCCGCGGCCATGATGGAAGCGAGCACTGCCCACCACGGGATGTTGCGGTCGCCCACAGCGAAACCTTCCATCGAACGCTCGCCCCTCCCCTTGTACAAGCCAATGCCAATGACGAGAGCGAAGTAAGCCAGGATGACAAGGCTGTCGAGGATCCAGGGATTGAACATAACGGAGCGCGGCCAGCAGGCGCGTTTTCCCGCGATGACGCCAGCAGAAAAAACGGGGAAGGGAAAACGCGAAGGCGAAACGCGCTAGACGCGCGATGCTTCCAGCGGCGCAACCACGCTCACGTTCTTGATCATCACCTTCGAATTCCGCGCGCTGGCGTCGTACTTTTTGCGGCGCTCGGGCGGCAGGATGTCGGGCGTCGATTCAGTGTAGCCACCCTTTTGCTGGAAATAATTGAAGGTCTGCGTGGAGAGCGCCATCACCTGCTTGACCCCTTTTTCCGCCGCGAGTTGCTCGGCGTAATTCATGAGCTTGCGACCGTAGCCCTGGCCCTCGTGATTTTTGTGGACGTAGAGGCAGGCCAACTCCGCGATCCCCTGCTCGGCGTAAACGTGCAACGCCACGCAACCGACGAGATTACGATCGACCTCCAGCACGTGATAGTCGTCCAGATGCGCCAGAATATCCGCGCGTGTCCGTTTCACGAGTTCTTCGCTGTCCACGGATTGCCGGATGAGCGCCATGACCGCGCGCACGTCCTTTTTATAAACGCGCCGGATCTGTTGGTACTCGTTCGAGTAAACCATGGTGCCGATGCCTTCCTGGCTGAACACCTCGCTGAGCAACGCCTCGTCTTTCAAGCCGTTGAGCAAATGCACCCGCGGCACTCGCACCAGCCGGCAGGCCTTCACGGCATGCTCCACCTTGGAAATCAGCCCGGTCTCGACCAGGCCCGTGCCGCGATGCTTCTTCACGAAGTCCTCGGCTTCCGCAATCGAAAGCGTCCCCACCAGTTCGCCATCCACCACCACACCATCGTAGGCGGAAAGGTAGAGAATCTTGATCGCCCCCATGGCCTCGGCGACTTCGAGGGCGACGGAATCCGAGTTCACCCGGAACGTCTTGCCCTCGCCGTCGTAGCCGATCGGCGGAATGACCGGAATGATTCCTTCGTTGAGGAAAAGGTGCAGCGACTTCGTGTCCACGCGCTCGACGCGGCCGGTATTGAGTTGATCGACCCCGCTCAAAATGCCGGCGGGATGCGCGATGATCGCATTTGAATAGACGGCCCGCAGGTCGACCGAAGTCAGACCTTGCATCACTTCGCCCATCACGTTCGTCACCGCCTCGAGGCCGACCTTGAGCGTCGGCTCATCGGTGATGCCGGTACCATCGGCATTCGAAATGGCAACCCCGCGCTCCGCGGCGAGTTGCGTGATCTGCATCGCCGCGCCATGCACCAGGATGACCTTGATGCTCAGCGAACGCAGCACCGCGAGGTCCAACAGGATGTTGGCGAAATTCGGAGACGCGACGATCTCGCCGTCGATCGCGACAACGAAGATGCGCTCCCGGAATCTTGGGACGTATTGCAGGATGCCGCGCAGGTCGGAAACTTTCATCAAATCAGATGATGCGACAAAACGACAATTCGCGCCGGGAGCAAAGCGGAAAACGAGGATTTGCGCTCCACTTTAAGTTCTCTGAAAAAAAATCCGCTCAGTTCCGACATGAAATCCGATGGATGTTGGACGACAGCTCCCCTTGCAGGCAATGAACTCCAGCAGCATCAATCGCATCCTCGTGGCAGAAGACCATTACGTCTCGCGGCATCTCCTCGAGCGCAATTTGCAGAACTGGGGTTTTGAGGTGATCTCGGCGCAGGACGGCGCGGCGGCGGCGGAGATTTTGGAAGGCCCGGAGGCGCCGTCCATCGCGATTCTCGACTGGATGATGCCGCGCATGGATGGCGTGGAAGTGTGTCAGCGCATCCGGAAAAATCACAAGAACCCGTACATCTATCTGCTCATGCTCACGGCCAAGAGCCAGAAGGATGAAATCGCCACGGGCCTGGACGCGGGAGCGGATGATTACGTCATTAAACCTTTCGACCCCGATGAACTTCGCGCCAGGTTGAAAGTCGGCCAACGCGTAGTGGAACTCGAGCGCACCTTGGAAAAGCGGGTCAAGGACCTGGAAGCCGCACTCGCCGACGTGAAGCGATTGAAGACGTTGTTGCCGATCTGCATGTACTGCAAAAGCGTGCGCGATGATCAGGACTACTGGCGGCAGATCGACGAATACATCTACACCGAGACGGGTACGGACTTCTCTCACGGCATCTGCCCGGCGTGCATGGAGAAGATCGCCAAGGGGCAATTGATGTAAGCGGCTACGACGCTGGCGCGTTGTGGAGGGGGTTGCGCCAACCGTCTTTTCCAAAGGCCCAACGCGCTTCCCAAAAATACAGGCGTCTGACGCAGCCGCCTCTACCACTTTGGGTTTCTCGACGATCACGTCGCGCTAAAATTCCGGCTCCAACTGGTCGAGGTACTGGCCAATTGGACCTTTTTGCTTTTTGTCCTCCGCGGACAGCTCGTCAACGGTCTTGAGATAGTTGTCGAACGCGCCGCTCATCGTCTTCATCTGCGTCGCTTCGAACCAGTTGAGATAGTCGGCGATATCGGAAGTCCGTTTCAAAACCAGCGTGCGGTAATCCTCCACCTTCGCCAACCGATCGCGGACGCCTCGGGTCTTGCCGCGGGAAAGCATCGCGAAGATTTGTTCGTAGTCCGTCAGCACCGGTCGCAAGAGCGCATTCGCCCGCGTGCCCAGCGCGATGACTTCCGCATGGCGCGCGGCCAGCGTGGTCTTGCTGGAAGGCAGCTTCATGAACTGCGTGTAATCGCCGACGGCGAAAGTCTTCTTCGTCCCTTTCTTGTCGACCACGAATTCAATCTGCAACAGTGCCGCCAGCGACTTGTCGGTATCGGTCACCGTGAGACCTTCGAAGCGATCCGCCGCAGCGTAGCGCGCGAGATTGACCATCCACCATTTCTGCAGCGTCTCCGGGCTGCTGGCCACTGTGGGAAACTCCTTCGCCAGCAACGCCATCGGGTCGCCATCGCTCTGCGGCCAGGCGCGGATGAAATGGGCGAGGTTCGCATGGCCATCCGGCTGCTCGACCAGCATCTGCAAGAGTCCCATCGCCAGGGCGCGATCCACGGCGAGGGCCGTTGGACTGAGCTCTTCCGGCTTCTCGATCAGAAATTTCTCAATCGGCGGCAAATGATTCGTCTCCACCAGCCGCCGGAAAAGATTCGCATCGATCCCGGCGTCACGCCGCCGTCCCATCTCGATCAATCCCTCGACCACCCACCAGGGCGCTTCGACATAGTGCGTGCCGCCGTACACACGCGCGCCCCGATAGGAATACTCCAGCAGCACCGCCCGGAGCAGCAGCTTCGGCAAATTCACCGCCGCCGGATCGTTGCCGATCTTCACATTGAGCTCGATCTTCTGCCCCGCCGGCGTATCCACCAATCGCAGCACCGGTGCCGGCGCTTGCCCATCGGCCGTGGAGGCGCGTTCCAACGTGACGACAATCGGCGTTCTCCACAGGCCAACGCCGCCGAGGAGTTCCTTCACCTGCGCAGTCAGGTCATCCGCGTAGCTGGCCACGCGCTGTCGCAGGCGGACATCCGGACTATAAACGATAAACTGCTTGGTCTCACTGATGCTCCGCTCATGCCAATCGACCGCGTGCGCCGGCAGGCAAATCGCCACCAGCGCCGCTGCCAGTAATGGCAGGGAGCGACGCCTCATTTCGCGGCGTTGAGACCCTTGGTAACCAGATCGATGCGGCCCTGCTGGATGGAGACACTCAACATCCTGTCCATCTGCTTGCGCTCACGCGAGAGCGAGTCCCAAACGGTGCCGAAAGCCCAGTCCCCGTATTGCATGAGGATCGGGTCCAGATTGAGCTTGCCGAAGGCGCCGCCCACGATGGTCGGGATCAATTTCCCGTCCTTGACCTCGAGCTTGTAGTCGATGCGCGAGTAGGTATCGAAGCCGAAGGAGTTCTGCTGCGAATAAATACGAATCACCCCCGGCACGCACGCGACGTAGACCTGCGACACGTCCACTCCGGGAATCGCCGTCGGCTTCCGGTCCCGGAAGACCCGTTGCTTCATGTAATGGTTGATGTCGTCATCGCTCAACGAAAGGCGCACCGGCGTGGGCGAGTTGACCGCTTCCATCATGTCGCTGCTCACCATGCGGATGTCGTCCGTTTTCTTCAGTTCCGGCAGGTCCCCCGGCTTCTGGATGGCCAGCAAAATGCAAGCAAGCAGGGCGGAGAAGAACGCTACCTTGATGAGCGTCTTGACCTCGCGCCCGAACGACCCGGATTTCGGGTTGGTCATCTTCGCGATGCGTTTTTTGACCTTATCGGGGTGTTCCTGAGCCGTTTCGGCAGCTTTCGGGAGAAGAGAGCGGTCGAGCTTCGAGCCGCAATTGTGGCAATAGACGCGTTCCGGCTCGTTATTGTAACCGCACTGCTCGCAGGGGAGGCTAGGGGTGGGGGCAGAAGGGCTGTTGGGCATGGCTAGTCGTTCTTCTAGTCGTTCTTCTTTTTAGCCGAAGGCTTCTTTTTTTCCGCGGGGGCGGGCTTGGATTCCGTCTTTTTGGTATCGGTATTTTTACTTTCACCCGAGCTGGCTTCGCTCTTGGCGGCCGCGCGGTAACCTTCACTGCGATAATCGGTAATGTAAAAGCCCGAGCCCTTGAAAATCAAGCCGGCGCCGGTCCCTAACTGGCGTTTCACCTTCCCTTTGCCCCATGTCCTCATGCGGCAATGGTCTTTGGGACACGTCGTAAGTGGCTCATCCTTCATCGATTGGAAAATTTCGAAGGACTTTTTACACTTCTCACACTGGTATTCGTAGGTCGGCATGCTGGGGCTGGTCCGCTATGGGTAAAAAAGTCCGGCACCTATAGCAGAGCGATTTTCGGGCCGCAATGGATTGTTCCCGGGGATTCGAAATGCCTCTTAATCTTAAATCTTAATCGTAATCTTAATCCTCAGCCCCACAGAGAGAGTAAGATTACGATTAAGATTAAGATTAAGAAAAAGGGCGGCTGCGCCGCATATTGCACCCTTGACGCTACAAAGGGTAAGGGATTTATTGGCGCGCCTTTATGCCAGCCAAGATGTTTCGTAACCTCGCCCTCGCCCTGCTCACCGCAGCCCTGGCTGTCGGTTGTGGTGGTAATGACACCGCCCGGACGCATCCGGAAACCGCTTACCTCGGAGGATACCATCCGCAGGCCCAGAACCAGCGGGCGAATTTCGACAACGTCTCCTATTGGGATGGCGATAGCGTGAGCGGCGCTCCTTCGATCAAGATCAATCTCGGCGAACAGCGGGCCTATTTCTATAAGGGCGGCGAGCTCGTCGGCATCTCGGTCGTATCGACGGGACGCGAAGGCTTCGGCACGACCTCCGGAAACTTTCACATCATCCAGAAGGACAAGGATCACGTCTCCTCGCGCTTCGGCGACTATCTGAATGCCGATGGCAGCATCCTCAAAAAGGAAATCGATCGCGACAAGGATCCGATGCCCAAGGGCGCGCGCTACGATGGCGCCAAGATGCCTTACTTCATGCGCATCGTCGGCGGCACCGGCATGCACGAGGGCTTCCTGCCGGGTTATCCCGCTTCGCACGGCTGCATCCGTATGCCGGGCTTCATGGCGCAGAAGTTCTTCGAAAACGTCAGCGTCGGCACGCCGGTCCAGGTCATCAACTGATCTCGCGTGGCTGTTCCTGAAATTTCCGTCATCGAGGCGAAAGAGCGACTCTCGGGACCGAATCCGCCGCGTCTCATCGACGTGCGTGAGGACGAAGAATATGCCATCGCCCGCATCGACGGCGCGGAGCTCATGCCGCTTTCGCTATGGCCGGCCATCGTCGCCGAAAGGCTCACCGACCGCACGCAGCCGCTGCTCATCCAGTGCCACCATGGCGGCCGCTCCGCGCGCGCCGCGGAATTCCTGATGCGCAACGGGTTTACGGACGTGACCAACCTGGCGGGCGGGATTGATGCGTGGGCGGTGGAGATTGATCCGTCGGTGGCGAGATACTGAAATTCGGAAGTGGGAATGCGGAGTGCGGAATAAGTTCGTGTCCACCTGCGCTCCGTTCACGCGCTCGCTCCCATCAGACGTCCATTCCGCATTCCGAATTCCCACTTCCGCATTCAGTATTTCCCCAGCACCCGCCGAATGAGCGCAACTACCGCCGCATTACACGCGTCGTCCGCTTCGGCGTGCGCGGCATTGGTGGCGGCGACGAAGGTCGCTTCCCGCTCCGGGGCGACCCACATCACGGCGTAAAACATGGCGTTGGAGCCGGTGTGCCAGAACACGTTGCCGCCGGCCCAATCCCGGTCATCCACCAACCAGCCGCAGGCGTAACCCTGGTTCGGAGGGCTTTGGTGAAGGTGGTTGAATGTTTCTTCAGTCAGCAGGCGCGGCTCAGCGCGTTTCCAATCGGCATGCCAGTCGGCATAGCGCGCGAAATCGGCCAGTGAGGCGTGCACCGTCGCAGCTGGCGCGATCGCCGGCGGATTGTCGGCCATCGGCCCTGGCGGCACCGGGCGCAATTCGCCGACCTCGCCGAGATGTCCCCACGGCTGATCGATCTTGCCCGGCGTGGCCGGTGCACCGAAGCCCGCTGAGGTCATGCCCAATGGTTCGAAAATCCGTTCGCGCATCAAGTCCTCCCACGCCTCGCCGGTGACGCGTTCGATCATCGCGCCGGCAATGGCGTAGCCCTCATTTGAATAGATGAATTTCTTGCCGTGCGGCGCTTCCGGCGGGTTGCAGACGATGCCGCGCAGAATCGCCAGGCGCTGCTCGGTCGGCGTGCCTTTCTGCTCCAGCGCTTCGGCCCACAATTCCACGGGCGGATTCCCCGGCGCACCGCTGCGATGCGTGAGCAGTTGATCCAGCGTTACGTTCCGCCACGACGGCCGCATCGCGCCGTTCAGGTCGGGAAAGACTTCGCCGATCGTCGTGTGCCATGAGAGCTTGCCTTCATCCACCATCATTCCCGCGAGCATCGCGGTCATCGATTTCGTACACGAGCCGAGATGCCATTTGTCGTCCGTCGTCACCAATTCATCCGAGCCCAATTTGCGCACGCCGGTTGCCGCATTAATGACCAATTTACCGTGACGCATCGCTGCCGCGGCCAGCGCGGGCAGACCGCGCTCCCGGCGAATCTCCTCCAGCTTCGTCGTAAAATCCTCGGGCGCCAGATCTTCCGCCGCGCGAGCCACATTGACCAAAATCCCGAGAGCAAACATGCCGACGAGAAAACCGCGTGAGTTAAGAAACCGCCGACACATCTTGCGTAACATTAGGCGCATTACGGCGGCGAACAAAGCCCACTATGCCGAGAGCCGCAACTGCTAAAGCAGCAATTTGGTACCCTGAATAGTTTCCGGCAAGTCGCGGCGTGGCGCGCAGGAATTCGTGGAAGAAGCGGAACAGTCCGTAGCCGATCAGATACAGGTGAAAATGTTGCCCCGGAAACAGCCGCCACCGGCGAAGGCCGATAAATACAAGGATCGCGGCGACATTGAATCCGATCTCCACCGGCACCGACGGCCAGCGCGCAATTCCGTGCGAATCGCGGATGGTGTACCACGCAGGATAGCATTTCCGTCCGACGCAGCATCCGTGAATCAAACACCCGACACGGCCGAGCGCGATACCGAAGGGCGCGATGAGTGCAAACCAATCGCCCGTCACCTGCGTGTAGCCCAAAATCTTTTTCGTCACCTCCACGCCGACATAGCCGCCGAGCAACGCACCGAGAATCGTCTTCCCCGTCGCCCATATGATCCAGCGCTGCGGGTCATCCCAAAACATCCAGCCCTCCGCGGCGAAGTAGACTACCTTCGCGCCGAGAAACGCGCTGAAGAGCGCCACAAAATAAATGATGAGCAACCGCTCATCCCGCTTCGCCAGCCGCGACCACCACAACACGCTGATCAAAATTCCCGCCAGCATGAGCCAGCCGTAGGCGGTGGATCTCATTTAGCGGAAGCTCGTCCCACTGAGCGAAGCGCAGCAGCCGAAGAAAAATCCCATGAACGCGTTCAACAGCAAAAGCAGGATGCCTCCGGCGATCGCGCCGCCGGTGCTCCGTTTGAAGAGCAGGATGGACGCGGTGAAACAGCAGACCACACTCACAGCAGCGCACAGCCACAGAAGTGTTTTACCCGTGTCTTGATCGATATTGAAGCTTTTGGAAAAAGCGATCGTCAACGTAGTGAGGAAGAGCGCCGTGGGCAGAAAACCGATGATCACCGCCAGCCACAAGCGGCGCGGCCGGACGAGCGCGGCTTCCGCCGGGTCCATCGATAGCGGAGGTGGCTGAAGTGACGCTGCCGGCTGCGGTAGCGTTACCGCAATGATCAATCGTGCGATGAAGAGAATGGCCAGCGCAATCGCCATCGCCACGAGAGCGTGGAGGAAGAGCTGAAAATGAAATGCTGCACCCAGGGTGTAGGAAACAACGATCACCGCGGCACTGACCGTCGCCGCGAGGCCGGCACGCAATTCCTGTTGCGCCGAGGACGGCGCCACACAGCAGCACGCCGCGACGCCCAGAAACAAGCCATAGATCACCGATAGGCCATAGGAAATGGGAACCCACAGCCCGACCAGCGCGCGGTTGGTATAGAGCTGCATGAGCAGCGGGTGCAGCACCAGATAGAACAGCGCGGGAGCGATGCCGCAGGCGACCATCAGCCACACGCGCTGAGGATGCCTCACCCACTCCACCGGGAACGGCGCCGGATTCTCCGTCCAGCCTTGCGCGACCCAGATGGCGACCGCCCATACCGCCGCCCACTCACACAGGCCATGGAGGAAGAATTGAATATAGATGGCGGCCATAGGTTCAGTGCACGTTGATATTCGAGAGCAGCGCCGCGCAGCCGAGGCCAGCGGAGATCAAAAGATTCAGCAGGCCGAGAAGAATGCCGACGACGATGGTCGTCGTGGTATTCCGCCGAATGAGCAGGAACGACGCGGCACCGCAGCAGACGATGCTCACCATGGCGGCGATGACGCAACACGCGACCAGCTTTTCCTTGGACGGCTGGATCGCGGCCAGCGACAACGCGAGGACTGACGGGACGAAGGCCAGGATCACCGCCGGCGCGAGTGGCTTTTTCGGAGGCAAGGGAGGAGGCTCGGAGTTCATCGGGAGGAGTAGTAGCGGCAGAAGGAATCGAGCTGCCCATCGGGCCGGATCACGTGCGTGCAGCAGCGATCAATACGGTCCTGGTCCCACGTCCACGCATCCATGAAGGGCTTGATGAAGAGGCGGAAGGTGTGCGTCTCATCGAGCTCGAATTGCTTGAGCAACTCTCCCAGCGGTTCGCTCTCGCAGCCGCATTGCAGCAGGTCCTCGAGACGATAACGGATCTTGTCGCGCAGAAAGCCCTGCACCTGCGCGAAGTCGATGAACTCGCTGATCGACCGCGTCGCGCCGCCTTCGCCGGTCTTCAAGAGATAGCCGATGGTTGCACAATTCGGATCGCCACAGGGCAGCGGGGTGAAGTCGTCGTAGCGCAAGCGGCCACCGGCTTGCTCGACGGCGGCGAGGATGATGTCGGCGGTGTTGAGAATGCGGAGTGATGAATGCGGAGTGCGGAATGATGGCGCGCTCGCGGATTCCGAATTCCGAATTCCGAATTCCGAATTTCCTGGGGTCCGCCCGCTCTCAAACTTCGGCTGGAACGCCACGCCCCGGATGTTCGGATACTGCAACCCGAATTCCACCGCCGCCCAGATGTGCGCAAGATTCTCCGGCGTCACGGTCATCGCCAGGGTGACGGGAATATTCAGCGCGCCGCAGCGTTCGATCGTCTGCCGTCGCACGTCGCGCAGATCGGCGCCGCGCAGAGCACGCTGGCCGGCTTCCTGCGGTCCGTCGAATTGCAGGTAGAGTTGGAATTTACCGTAACGGAAGGTCTTGCCCACGGCATCGAGAAACGCGTCATCGGTCGCGAGCCGGACGCCATTGGTATTGAGCAGCACGTAATCGATCCCAGGATTCGCGTGGCACCAGGCGAGCAGTTCACAGAACTGCGGATGCAACGTCGGCTCTCCCCCGGAGAGTTGCAGGATCTCGATGCCGCCCTTGCGATCGATCACGCCCTGAATGCGCCGCTGCAAATCCATCAAAGGGACCGCATCGACGTGCGACGTCCGCGGTGAGTCCGCAAAACAAGTCGGGCAGGCGAGATTGCAGGAATTGACGATCTCAATGAGCGCCAGGCACGTGCTCAAGCGCTCCACCGGAGCCATTGGATGTTGCGGCGAAGCCGTCCCGAGCTTGTCGAGGGAGATGTTGGATGTTGGACGTTGGATGTTTTCTTCCGTTGCCCCTCCCGCATTTCGCCCCAGCGTCCCCCGCACCGCTCCATCACTCGCCGAACACGCATTCCCTCCACAACACGCATTCTCCGGGCTGCCCTGCGCGAGCCAATAGAAGCGCGCGTCCGATGCGATGCACACTTCCACCTCGCCATGCTCCACGCAGCGTCGGCGCAGCATCACCCGCTGCTGTTTCGCATCGCCGACCTTCCACACTTCAGCCGGGCAATCGGCATGGCACACTGGGCACCGCGAGCGGGTGCGTTTGAGGAGAGTTTCGGAAATGGCGGAGGAAAACGGCATCGTCAGAAGATAACGGCACACCCAGGCACGGTGATCACCAAGTTCAATATCGCCAGCCCAATCCAGGCATTCAGCGCCGCCCACAGATCTCCTCCCCTGGTGAGCCCGATGGCGAGAGGCAAGCTTCCACCAATACAAAGAATCAGGGTGAGCAATCCAGCCGCGGGGGCGATTCCCATCGCCGGATCACCGCGCACTTTGCCTTGCAGTTCGGCGGAATGCAGCCACGCGTCTAACAGGAGCGAAAAGACGGCGGGCGCGATGGAAAAACACCCGAACACCCATTTCGGCGGCATCACTAATTTCATGACTTACCTCCGAATTGAAAAAGTGAATCCCCAGGACACACCGGGTACCGCGAGCGGATGCGATTGAGGAGGGTATCGGAAATGCAAGACAGCGCGGACATTATGGATTGCTTGGTTGGCCGCGCCCAACGTCAGTCGGCGTCTTCCGGGCCGCAGGCGCCACTCGCTTTTGGACCGGGCGGACAGCATGGCTCACCGAACAGCCAATCACCGTCAGGAACCCGTTTCCAAAAAGAAGGCATAGAAAGAAAAAGACCGTATTGACGATTCGCTGCCCTAGCCGCGCGCCATGTGAAAGGACAAGCGCAACGAGGGCACAGGCGGGCACGATTATCTTGAGCGTAACCTCAAGCTCTCGCAGGGCACGAACCAACCCAGGGTCAGCCCGATCATTGCCGCCCTCGAAGTGCAGGATCGGCAACGATGGCATCCACCATTGAGTCGTCTGGCTGGCTACCAGCGCCAGAATTGCGGGCGCAAAGAGCAGCAACCACTGCCAGACATTGCGAGGCTTGTTCCAGATCATTACTTGAAATCCATTCTGCCACCCGCCACGGAGCAACCGGAGATCACGGCGATCACGCCGACGACCATAATGATCACCCCGAAAAGCAGGGTGAGCACGATGCGTCCGCCGACGTTCTTCACGCAGCGACGGGCCAGCCAGTAACCGCCGGGGAAGGAAGCGAGCATCACCACAATCGCGAGGCAGCCGAAGAAGTTCTCCATTTAGCGGGCAAAGGTAGCATGCCGCGGCTGTTTGACGAGCGTTTGGAAAACCGATGACGCGTTTCGCCCCGGCGTCAAGCATGGGACGCACCCTTCCCGGGTGCTGGTTGCTGTGTCCCGCCCAAACGAACTTCCCTCTGGATGGCAGCAGAAAGAGGCCCTCGAAAATTTCAAAAGTTCGCGAAGGCAGGACGCCTTCGCCAGCACCCGGGTGCGCTCCCCGGAGGTCTGTCGCCGCGCTTTCACTGCGACCGAAGCCTTCAAAGGGCTCCAAAAACACAAAAAAGGAACGGTCCTCCGACCGTTCCTTTTTGTGAATTTTGAGCCTTTTGGTAGCTACTTACTTCTGCGCGTGCACGCGGGAAGCGACCTTCAGGCGCAAGGCGTTCAGGGCGATGAAGCCGGTGGCGTCGTTTTGGTTATAGGCCTTCGTCGGGTCGGCCTCCATCGTCGCGATGTCGGGGTTGTAAAGGCTGAGCGGCGACTTGCGGCCGGCGGTGATGATGTTGCCCTTGTAGAGCTTGAGCCGCACGGTGCCGGTGACGTTTTTCTGCGATTCGGTGATGAGCGACTGCAGCGCCTCGCGTTCGGGCGCGAACCAGAAGCCGTTGTAAACCAGCGTGGCGTACTTCGGGATGAGCGAATCGCGCAGGTGCATGACTTCGCGGTCCATGGTGAGCGATTCCACCTGGCGATGGGCGAAGTGCAGGATCGCGCCGCCGGGGGTTTCGTAAACGCCGCGCGACTTCATGCCGACGAAACGATTTTCCACCAGGTCCACGCGGCCGATGCCGTGCTTGCCGCCGAGCTTGTTCAGCACGCGCATGACCTGCAGCGGGTTGAGCTTCGCGTGATTGTCGCTGTCGTAGCTCACGCCGGTGATCTTCAGGTCGGTGAGCAGGGAATCGAGATCGTGGTAGCCGATGGCCACGCAGTTGCCCTTTTCAAAAACCAGCTCCACGTGTTCCGCCTTGTCCGGCGCTTCCTCAGGCGAAACGCTGAGCACATACATCTCGCGCGCTTTTTCCGCGCTGGCGTCGAACCATGGATCCTCCAGGATGCCGGCCTCGAAGCTGATGTGCAGGAGGTTGCGGTCCATGGAGTACGGCTTCTTGGCCGAGGCGAGGACGGGGATGTTGTTCTTCTCCGCATAAGCGATCATCTCGGCGCGGCCGGGGAATTGTTCGCGGAAGCGATCCTGCCGCCACGGAGCGATGACCTGCAGTTCCGGTGCGAGCGCCGCGGCGGTGAGCTCAAAGCGCACCTGATCATTGCCCTTGCCGGTGGCACCGTGGGCCACGGCGTCGGCCTTTTCCGCACGAGCAATTTCGACCATGCGCTTGGCAATGAGCGGACGTGCGATGGAGGTGCCAAGGTAATACTGGCCTTCGTAGATCGCGCCCGCCTGGAACATCGGGAAAATGAAATCGCGCGCGAACTCCTCGCGCAGGTCGTCGATGTAGCACTTGCTCGCGCCAGTGCGGAGCGCCTTGGCCTCGAGGCCATCGAGTTCTTCCTCCTGACCGACGTCCGCGCAAAAGGCGACGATTTCGGCCGAGTAGGTTTCCTTCAGCCAGGTAAGCAGCACGGAGGTATCGAGCCCCCCGGAATAAGCGACGACGATTTTCATAATTTAAGGGGCGGTGTTGTAGCCCCGAAGTCGCCGGGAGGAAACTGGGAATTTTAGGAGAGTGCTCCCGCACGCTCTTTTCTTAATCGTAATCTTAATCCTTCGCCCCCATCAGAAGTGGATCAGGAGTAAGATTACGATTAAGATCAAGATCAGCCGCCCTCACTCCTCCGCCTTCACCACCCCAACGTCCGCGCTGAATTGCCCCACGAGATCCAGCGTCAGCGTCGCCGAGGCATCGCCGGTCTGGCGGCCGGAAAGCTGGATCGGCAAGTCTTGCTTGATCTCGTGCAGCTTGCTGAGCGGCACATGCAGCACCGGGTCGCCGCCTTTGCCATAAATCACGAGTTCGGGTGCGCCCTGCTCGGTCTTGACCACGCCGATGAGAAAGAGCTGCACATCGCGGGTCTTGTCGCCATCCCCGACGGTAATGGTCCGCAGCCTGGTCTTTTCCACCGGCGTGCCGCTCTTCGCGAGGGTCACTTTGTAGGTCCACAATTGCGCGACGGGCGTCACGGTTTTTCCCGCATTGGTCAGCGTGTCGGTGGTCAGGCGCTTGTCGGGCAACACGATCAGCCCCGCCTCGCCACCCTTGAGACCCACAGGCTTGTCGCGATCGACATCGATCGCGAAGGCCTGATCGCTGAACGTGCTCGGCACATCCCCCAGCTTTTGGGCGATTTTCTGCGCCTCATCGAGAGCGATGGTTTCCTGCGCGCGCGCCCCATGGACGAGCCACAGGGCGGCAAATGCGATAGCGAGAGATTGGATCGGGAGGGAGAATCGGAGGTTCATGCAGCAGGTAACGTGAGGGCCTGGCGAGTGGTTACAGTATTTACGATGCGCTGGAATCATCTCTCGAATCGAAACTGGAGGGAAGAGGTCCGTCGTTTCCTGGTTCTGAATGGGGCGTTCCTTTATGCTCCAGCCGCGGCATCGAAGACAATCGCCCGCTGGCTCGGGGGGAATGATCGCCGCGGCTATTTTTCCGCTTTAGGAACGTCCTTCCAGCGCGCGGATTCGTAGAGCTCGACCTTATCGCCTGGCATGCGTTCCACGTGGGCTGCCGCGCCGGGCGTCGCTTCCACCATTTTCAAGCCCCGCTCCGGACCGAGGACGCTAATGGAGGTGGTCAGGCTATTGGCCGTCATGCAGTCCGGCGCGACGACCGTGACGAGACCATGGTCGGTGAGGCCGATGCCGGTGTGCGGATTGACGATGTGCGAATACCGCTTCCCATCGATCTCCACGCGCTGAAACATATCGCCGCTCGTGGCGATACTGTAGTTTTTCAAATAAATGATCTGCGCCGGCGGCGCGCCGGGGGCATCGAGCGGCGCCACTTCAATACGCCATCCCGGCAGCCCGGGCGGAGCATCAGTCGCCGTCATATCCCCGCTGCCGCCGATGAGCGCACAGGTGATGCCACGCTGCTTGAGTACCTTCTGCGCTTCGTCCACGGCGTAGTTCTTGGCGATCGCTCCACAATCCAGGCGCATTTCGGGCACGAGCAATTCCGCGGTGCGGTGTTCCGGATCGAGCTTCAGGTTTTTGTAACCCACGCGCGCCTTCATCTCCGCGATCATCTCGGGGCTCGGCAGTTGATGGTTGCGCCGGGCCCGCCGCCAGAGATTCACCAGCGGACCCACCGTAATGTCGAAAGCGCCATCGCTGCGCGCGGCAAATTCCTGGGCCTTCACCAGGACATTCCACAGGTCGTTGCTTACCGGCACCGCCTTTCCCTGGCCGGAAGTTTGCGACAACCGGCTCAATTCCGAATCGCTGTCGTAATCGCTAAGAATGCTATTGAGCACCGCAATGCGATCGTAGGCCGCCTCCGCCGCGGCTTTCGCCGTGGTCTCATCCTTCGCATACAGCGAGATGCGGAAGGGGAGCCCCATCTCCGCCTTCTCATAGACGAATTTTTGCAACGCTTCGTCGGCCAGCGACGAGGCAACGGTAAGGGAGAGCGCGGCCAGGGCCGCCAGGATACTGCGCACGATCAGACTTCTGTCGTCTGATCCTTGAGCAATGTCACGCCGGTAATGCGCCAGATCTCACCGTCACGGCGCAGGGTGTATTGGTAGTCGACCGGCTCACGTCCGTCGCTAAAGACACGCACATTCACCGTGGCCTCATCGCCATTGTCAAAGGCCAGGCCACACCGGGCCGAAGTGGAATGAGCGATCGCGGGATAGCCGATCCGCACCATGCGTTCGAACCGATCCAGCGGACATTGATGCCGGAACTCCGTATCGGAGAAAACGTAGGCGCCCGCGTAGTCGTCACGCCGGAACGCATTGAGTTGCGCATCGACGACGGCTCGCAAGGCATCTTTGATGCGGACATCACTCGGTTTGAGGTCGTCCGCCCCCCAACTCCACGTCACCGATGACACCAGCAGCATGAGAACTAGCAAAGCGCGCGTTTTCATACCCTGAGATCGCAACCCAGGTGGCATCCGGATTCACGTCCAAAACGAAACACGCGGAAAACTTGCCCGCCGAATCTGAACGCCCCACACTCCCGCCTGTCTACGGAATCCTCTTAATCGTAATCGTTAATCTTTAATCCTTAATCTTGAAGCCCCCAGCGTAGCAGGCGGGGATTAAGGATTAAGGAACAAGGATTAAGATTAAGAACCTCCGCTTTCCCTACCCCAAAACCCGCATGAAGCTCGCCCCATTCGTGGCCATTCTGGCCGCCCTTGCCGTCCCCCTTAGTGCCGTCGCGAAAGATGATCCCGCCGCCCCGCGGCGCATCACGCTCAAGCCCATCCAGTTCGTCGAATACGACCTGGCCAATGGCCTGCACGTCATTCTCCACGAGAACCACACTTCGCCGGTCATCGCCACCTATGTGCTCTATCATGTGGGCAGCAAGAACGAGCGGGCGGATCGCACGGGCTTCGCCCACTTCTTCGAGCACCTCATGTTCGAGGGCAGCGACAACATTCCGCGCGGCAAGATCGACAAATACGTCTCCGGCGCCGGCGGCAACCTCAACGCCAGCACCTCCTTCGACCAGACGGACTATTTCTTCAATCTGCCGAGCAATGAGCTGAAGCTGGCCCTGTGGATCGAGAGCGAGCGCATGATGCACTCGAAGATCGACGAAGTCGGCGTGGAGACGCAGCGCAAGGTGGTGAAGGAAGAGAAGCGCATGCGCTATGACAACCAGCCCTACGGTTCGCTCTTCGAGGAACTGTCCAAGCTCGTCTTCGCCGGCACGCCCTACGCATGGGTGCCGATCGGTTCGGTGCAATACATCGACCAGGCGACCATCCAGGAATTCCGCGATTTCTACAAAACCTACTACCTGCCGAATAACGCGACCCTCGCCATCGCCGGCGACTTCGATCTCGATAAGACGAAGAAGCTGGTCGAGGAATACTTCGGCCCGATTCCCAAAGGCCCGGACATCAAACGGCCCGAGTTTCACCTGACGGATCCCACGTCGCCGGTGACGCACGACGTCGCCAAGCCCAACACGCCGCTCAATGCCACCATGCACGCCTGGCATGCCGTGCCGGAAACCAATCCGGATTCCTATGCGCTGCAATTGCTCGGCGACATCCTCAGCACTGGACGCAGCTCGCGCCTTTACAAGCGGCTCGTGGAAAAGGAACAGGCCGCGTTGAATGTCGAGGCGTTTCCCTTCCTGCTCGAAAATGGCGGCCTGCTCGGCGTCTTCGCCACCGGCCAGCATGGGGTCTCGCTCGATGAACTCGACAAGCTCATCGATGAGGAAGTCGAGAAGCTGAAGGCCGAGGGCGTGACCGCGGAGGAATACCGCAAGGCGCTCAACCAGGAGGAAGCCGAGTTTGCCAGCGGCTTCGGCACCATGGCCACCCGCGCCCGCAACCTCGCGCGCTATCACGTCTTCTACGGCGATACGAACCTCATCAACACGGAGCTCGACCGCTACTTCGCGGTGAAGCGCGAAGATATCCAGCGCGTCGCCAAAGAGTATCTGGGCAAGGAGAAGATGTTCACCTTGCGCTATCCCGCCGCCGGCGCCCCTGCCCCGGAAGCCCCCGCCGCCAAGTAACCTTTTCGCCATAGCTCAAGATGAAAACGAAAACGCTTCTTCCCCTCCTCCTCGCCGGCCTCACGATCCCGGCTTTCGCAGATATCGACCGGACCAAAAAACCCGAACCCGACCCGGCGCCTGCGGCGTCGTTCCCGGATTACCGCACCGAGACCCTGCCCAATGGCCTCAAGGTCTTTGTCATTCACGACGATCGCAAACCGACGGTCACCTTCCGCCTCATCATCCGCAGCGGCTCCATTGCCGATGGCAGCAAAATGGGCGCGGCGAGTTTCACGGCCAGCCTGCTCAATCGCGGCACCGAGCATCGCGATGCCGCGACGTTCGCGCTGGAGACGGATTCTCTTGGCGTGAAGGTCGAAGCCGCCAGCGGGCCGGATTCCATTTCCGTGGCCGCCAGCGGTCTCACGAAATACACCGACAAAATCCTCGATCTCTTCTCCGACGCCGTGCTGCATCCGGCCTTCGCCGACCCGCAGTTCGCGCGCGTGCAGAAGCAGACGTTGTCGTCCCTGGAAGCGGAGAAACAGCAGCCGTCCAGCCTCGCGGAGAAACTCGCGGGCAAGGTCGTGTATGGCAGCTTCCCCTATGGCAATTACCTCACGCCGGAGGACGTCACCGCGCTCAAGCGCGACGACCTCGTGGCGTTTCACCACGCGCAATTCCTGCCGAATAATGCGTCGCTCGCCGTCGTCGGCGACGTGAAGGCCGACGACATTCTGCCACTGATCCAGAAAGCCTTTGGCTCCTGGCAAAAGGGCGAAGTGCCGGAGTTGAAGCTGCCTGAATTGCCGAAGATCAAAGGGCTCACGATCCATCTCGTCGATCGCCCTGGCTCGGTGCAATCGAACATCATCGTCCTGAGCGACGCGCCACCACGCAACAACCCCGACCTACCGGAACTTAACGTGGTCAACGCCACGCTCGGCGGCGGCTTCAGCGGTCGTCTCTTCCAGAACCTGCGCGAGAAGCACGGCTGGACCTATGGCTCGATGTCGGCCTTCGATTACAAGAAGCTCGCCGGCGATTTCGAAGCCACCGCGGAGACGCGCAACGAAGTGACCGGCCCGGCCGTCGCGGAGATCCTGAAGGAAATCGAGCGCATCCGCACGGAGCCCGCGAAAGAAGAAGAAATCGCCCTGCAGCGGCAATACAACGTCGGCAATTACCTGCTGAGCCTGGAGAATACCTCCCGCACCGCGCAGCGCGTGCAGGACATCGACCTCTACGGCCTGCCCGCCGATTTCTACAAGACCTACGCCAAGCGCATGAGCGTGGTGACGCCCGCGCAAGTGGAGGAACTGGCCAAGAAATACCTGACCGCCTCAGACGTCGCCATCGTCGTCGTCGGCGAAGCCAAGGAGATCAAGCCGGAGCTCGAGAAGGTCGGCAAGGTCATCGTCTACGACCAGGAATTGAAGCCGGTGACGAAGTAAGGGCAGAACATCCAACACCCAACATCCAACATCGAACATCCAATGGGTTCCGCTGCGGAACGGGTCCTCGATACAAAACGCCGCGCCGCACCGCGCTTGCGTGATTGGATGTTGGGTGTTGGACGTTGGATGTTGGATGTTCGCTTGTGAATCCTCCCTATCGCGGCCGCCTCGCGCCTTCGCCCACCGGGTATCTGCACCTCGGGCATGCGCGCACGTTTTGGATCGCGCAGCAGCGCGCCCAGGCGGCAGGGGGGACGCTCCTCCTGCGGAACGACGATCTCGACCGCACGCGTTGCCGGCCGGAATTCGTCGCGGCGATGGTTGAGGATCTGCGCTGGTTCGGTTTCGATTGGAGCGAGGGTCCAGACATCGGAGGACCCGACGCGTCTTACAATCAAAGCGAACGCCTGCCGCTGTATATCGCGGCCTTCGAGCACTTGCGCACGGCGGGGTTTCTTTACCCCTGCGTCTGTTCGCGACAGGATGTCCTCCGCGCGCTCTCGGCACCGCATCAAGGCGAGGAGGAGCCGCTCTATCCCGGCACCTGCCGGAATGCTTCACCTGATCACCCACGGCCCGGTGTGAATTGGCGCTTCCGTGTTCCGGAAGGCGAGACCATTTCCTTCACCGATGGCGCGATCGGCCCGCACGCCGAAATCGCCGGGCGCGATTTCGGCGACTTTCTCGTCTGGCGCAAGGACGACCTGCCGAGCTATCAACTCGCCTGCACCGCCGATGACGCCGCGATGCGCATCACCGAAGTCGTCCGCGGCGCGGATCTTCTCACCTCCACGTGCCGGCAGCTCCTGCTTTACCGCGCCCTCGCGGAACCGGAGCCAGCCTTCTATCACGCCCCGCTCATGAACGATGAACACGGCGTCCGCCTCGCCAAGCGCCACGACGCCCTCAGCCTGCGCACCCTGCGCGAGCGCGGCGCCAAGCCCGCGGAGCTACGCGCGGCGTGGAATGCCGTGCTGTAGCACCACCCTCAATGCGACGCGTTATCTGCGGCCGCTGCGGCATCCGCCGATTTCGGTGGATGGAAGGCAAAGGCCAGCAGCAGCATGGCAAACAAGCCCGCGTAGCACGGCAGGAGGAAGAGATGCTTGAAATCCGTATGCCCGTTGTTCGCGAAGGTCTCCTGAATGAGATGCGGGCACACCGTATTGGCCACGAGGACGCCGATGCCGAGCACCATGACGTTGAAGAGCCCTTGCGCGCTGGAGCGCACGTCGCGCGGGAAATAGGCGTCCACGAAAATATAAACCGTGGCGAAGAAGAACGCGTAGCAGATGCCGTGGAGAATCTGCACCCCCACGATCAACTCCCAGCTCTGCGGGAAATAGGCATACACCGCGAAACGCACCACGTGACCGAGCGTGCCGATGATCATCGTCGCGCGCCAGCCAAGCTTCTTCAGCGTCATGCCCAGCACCGCCATGGTGAGGATTTCCGCGATCTGGCCGATACTCATCACCGGCATGATCCAGTTCCCGGGAATACCTACGCCGCCGTCCTTTAACGAGGTACCAAGGAACGAGCCCGTCCAGTTGAAGTAGGCGTTGAGCACGACTGAATCGACAAACGTGACGATCCAGAGCACGAGCACGAAGGGCTGCTTGAGCAGGCGCATCGCCTCGAGCCACGCGAGACTTTCTCCGGCGCCTTCCTTCTTCGTTTTCGGCGGCGTGTGCGGGAGCGTGAGGCTGAAGGCCGCCAGGACCAGCGAGATGATTCCCGAGACAATGTACGTCCAGCGGGTCGCGGATTGCAGCGCCGCCCCTTGCAAACCCGAGGCGAAGACCTTGCCAAACCAATCCACAATTCCGTGCGGATTGGCCGCATGCACCGCATTCCAATCCACGAGGATAAACGTGAACGGCCAGGCCACCGCAATCCATCCGATCGTGCCGCCCATGCGAATGAGACCGAACTCGCGCGTCGGATCCTTCACGTTGGCGAAGGCGATCGAGTTCACGATGGAAATCGTCGGCACATAGAGCAGGCAATGGATCAACATGAGGCTGAAGAACGGCCAGAACGTGGTGACGAAACCGCACCCGAGAATCGCCAGGCCGCCGACCAGGCTGCTGAAAGCCAGCACCCTTTCCGCGGCGAAATTGCGATCGGCAAATTCATTGCTGAAAAACAACCCGATGATGGCCGCGACCGGAAAGGCATTCAAAATCAGGCTCTGCTGTAGGGGCGTGAAACCCAGGCTCGGCAGATAGCTGAAGATCAACGGCAGCCAGGCCCCCCAGATGGCCAACTCGAGCACCATCATGAGGAAGAGGCGGAAACGGGGAGAGCGATTCATAGCGGGCAAGGGTGTAAAGGGCGCGTCGCCGGGCGGCAAGCCTTGTCCATGAAAAATAGTCACTTTCGTTAAAAATGACCAACAGCAGAAAAACTCCGTTTTATCAGAAAAATCCCTTCAATCCCGCGCACCATGAGAACAAGCTGAAGGAAGGCCCCATGAAATCCTTCCGCAAAGAACTCTGGTTCGAGCTGCCCAAGCGGCGGCAATTGGTGAACATCACGCCGCAGGTGGAAGCGGCCTTGCAGGAAAGCAGCGTGCGCGAGGGGCTGTGCCTCGTCAACGCCATGCACATTACTTCCTCCGTCTTCATCAACGACGACGAGAGCGGGTTGCACCACGACTTCGAAGTGTGGCTGGAAAAACTCGCGCCGGAAAAGCCGCACAATCAGTACCACCACAACGGCTCTGAGGACAATGCGGACGCGCATCTCAAGCGCACCATCATGGGCCGCGAGGTGGTCGTCGCCATCACTGCCGGCCGGCTCGATCTCGGGCCTTGGGAGCAGATTTTCTACGGCGAGTTTGACGGCAAGCGCCGCAAGCGGGCGCTGATCAAGATCATTGGTGAATGAGGAAGGCGCCAAAGACACCACCGCCAATTTCAACGCGCAAACCTCCGCCCTCGCCGCCCTCGTCGCATCGCTGCGCGCCTCTTCGGCGCCTCACCCCCCCTGCCACCCCTTCCAACTGAGGGGTTTGACGGCGAGCGGCGCTAGCGCGACAGCTTCCGATCATCGAGCACCTCGCCGGCGGGCGGGGCAATCGTGATGCGGAGGCCACCGGATTTATCCAACTCGTCGAAGAGCTGGCCACGCAACTTCCCTCCCTGCTCGCGGAAGGCGGGCACATCGATCAAATTGTGCCGCTCCACCGGATCGGTCTCGAGGTCGTAAAGTCCGTCGCGGTCCCAGAGGCCGTGTGTGTAAACATACTTCCAGCGGTCGGTGCGGATGGCGAAGGTGGTCGGCGTCGCGGGGAAATTCCGTTCCCAGTAGTATTCGTAAAGAATGTGGTCACGCCACGGGACGTCTCGACCCTGCACGAGCGGCCAGAAAGAATAGCCATCCATCTTCGGTGCATCCGCGGGCACGGTCACTCCCGCGGCTTCGAGCAGCGTGGGGGCAATGTCGATATTCTGCACCATCTTCGTCACCACCGTTCCGGGCTTTACGGCGCCCGGCGCCCGCAACAGCATGGGCACACGCATGCTCGTTTCGAAAGCATCGCGCTTGTCGTAGAAGCCGTGCTCGCCGAGCTCGAAGCCATTGTCGGCCATGTAAACGACGATGGTCGAATCCCGCAGGCCGGTGTTATCGAGATACTTCAGCAGCCGGCCGATGTTTTCATCCATCGAAAACACGGTCTCGCTGTAGCGGTGATAGAGATCCTCGAATGACGGGACAGGATCGTGATCGAAGCGGCCCGTTTCCATGTGGTCCACCCCGTGAATGCCAAACCGCCGTTCGCGCACCCAGCGCGGTTGCGTGAGGTAATTTTCCTCGGTATTCGCCATGGTTTCCGGATAAGGAATCGGCGCTTTCTCGTAGCGCCCCTTGTTCCGCGGCGCGGGTTCAAAAGGATAATGCGGCGCCTTGTAGCAAAGCTCGCAAAAGAACGGCTTGTCCCCGCGATGCTTCAGCCAATCCAGCGCCAGATCGGTGAGCACGTCCGAACTGTAGCCGTCGATCTTCTTGTGCTCGCCATTGATGTTGTAGGTGTCGTCGAAGTAGTGGCCCTGCCCGCGGAAGCCTGCCCAGTAATCGAAGCCTTTGCGGGGATTGTCGCTATCCTCGCCCATGTGCCATTTTCCGAGGAACGCGGTCTCATACCCGGCGGCGCGAAGATACTCCGGAAAATAGCGAATGGCCGCCGGCTCGGGTCGCTGATTATCCACGACGCCATGATGGTGCATGTATTGCCCGGTAAGAATCGAGGCGCGGCTTGGCGAGCAGAGCGACGTACTGCAAAAGGCGTTGCGCAAATGCGCGCCTTCCTTCGCGAGACGATCGAGGTTCGGTGTCTCGAGAAACTTCGGCGCCTCAGGCATGAAGCTCATGAAATCCCAGCGATGGTCGTCGCTCAGGATGAAGAGGATGTTCCGCGGCTTGTCCGCGGCAAAAGTGGCAAGGCCGGCGGACAACCAAAAGCCGGCGACCACAAGGAAACGAGACATGGCGATCATGACGGAAGGAATGATTGGGGAAGGTGTCGGGGGAAGCAGGAACACGACGTAGGTGAGGCGAGCCGCATGCACGTCACGCCATCTTCTATAAACGGAGCCAAAAAGCAGTAAAGCGAAACAGTGCTTAACTACAAATCATTAAACTAATTCGATTATTTTCACTTGCGTCCCTCTGATCTCCCGCTCCTTCTCAGGGTGACCGACGGCTTGTCATTGCGTTCGGTTCAGATCCACTCGACGCTTCCAGAAATGCGACTCCATCGCCTCCCCCTCTGTAGAATACCCTCCGAGTTACTTCGGGGGAGAGCCAGTGAGCAAGGCCCGCACCGCTATCTGAAATCGGCATTGGCCTTTCTTGCCGCACTCTTGTCGGTCGCTTCGATCGCATTTTCCGCCGATGACCAACCGGCTATCGCCGCAGGTCAGATCGATACCGGAGTGGGCAGCGTGGACATCACCCCCACCGAACCGGTCACCCTTGCGGGGTCACCTTCACCAAAAAGGGCAGCCGAAGTGAAAACGCGGCTTTTTGTTCGGGCGCTGGTTTTGTCCGGGAGCGGCAAGAGAGTGGCGATTGTTACGCTCGACACGCTGAAATACCCGGTCGAGTTGGCGGTGCGTGCGCGGGCGAAGATCGAACAGGACACCGGCATCCCGGCCAGCAATGTCATCATCTGCGCCTCGCACACGCACTTCGGTCCGTTGTGGAGTTACTATGAAGATCAACTGGTGACCCGATCGCCGAGGCCGTGGCGCGGGCGGCGCGAGATGTGGCACCGTGCACGGTTGGAACCGCGAAAGGCAAAGCGGAAGGGATCAGCGAATGCCGGCGTGTGATCAAAGACGGGCACGCGTGGAACCGCTGGCAATTGGAAAACCCGGCGGAAGCCGCGCAGTATCCGGCGGAAGGCCCGGCAGATCCCGAGTTCGACGTGCTCGCGCTCCGAAATGGGGACGGGAAACTGAAGGCCGTTGTCTATAATTTTGCCTGCCACGCAGCCAACACGCGCGCGCCGGTGATCTCGGCGGACTATCCGGGCGAAGTGGAGAAATGCGTGCAAAAGCAATTAGGTTACGAGGTCCCGACGCTGTTCCTCACCGGTGCGTGCGGCGATATCAATCCGGTCTACACCGTGAAGCGTGACCTGTTTGCCGAACGGCTTGGGGGCGAACTTGTGCGCTGCGTCGGACAACTCGAACCCATCACCCAGCCTTCGCTCTCCGTCGAATGCCGTGAGTTTCAAATGCCGGGCCGCGAGCATCCGGAATTCAAGGAGGCCGAAGTGGCCCGCAACTGGCCGGGACAACTCGAGCATTATCGCCAGGCTTACGAAACCATGAAGCAGCGGGAGAAGCCGTCTTATGATTACTTCATGACCGGCATCCGCATCGGCAATGACTTCGCCATCGTCACCAATGCCGACGAACTCTTCTGCAGCATCGGCATGAGCATCAAGAGCCACTCGCCTTTCCAGCATACGATGGTCGCCGAGCAAACCAACGGCGCGCACGGGTATGTGCCCACGGCGAAGGCATTCGAGGGCGGCAGCTACGAGACCTGGTTCGGTGAGCATTCGTATCTCAGCACCCAGGCCGGTGAGATCATCGAACGCGAATCGCTCGAGATTCTGAAAGGGCTGAAACATGCGCCCTAGCCGACACTGAGCGAATCAGCGCGCCCCTTCCGCTCGGCGCGCCGCGGCGGACGCAAAGGCCTGCAGTTGCTCCGCGCCCATGGCACCAGCGGTTCGATCGACTTCTTTTCCATTGAAGAACACGACAAAGAGAGGGATCGAGCGCACACCCAGCCGCCCGGCAATGTCGGGATTGGCTTCCGTGTTCACCTTGGCGACGAGCATGGTGCCCGCAACGAGAGCCGCCAATCTGGCGACCTCCGGAGCGACCATCTGACAGGGGCCACACCAGGGCGCCCAGAAATCGACAAGGACGGGCAGCGATGCCCCAGCGATGAGCGCCGAAAATATCGCCAGGGATTCGATTTCCACCGGCAGGGCGGGATGGGCAAGGGGAGCTTTGCAGCTCCCGCATTGCCCGCTCTGATGCAGCCGCGAGAAAGGGATGCGATTGGCACGGTGGCAGCGCGGGCATTGGGTTACCACTCCGCGATCGTCCGCGAGGAGATGAGGTGAAGGATTCATGGCGCTATTTTCGAAGGAGTCCGGCAACTTGATGCGGCGTGCTTCATTGTTCCATATCGCTGTCGAACGATATATTAACCGCAGCGTCGCAAGCGAAACATTCACTATCTGATCGCCCATGCCCTACCAGATCAACTTTGGAAATATCTCGGTCGCTAAATCCGTCCCGACCCCCGTCAAGACCCGCTCGTTCCGCATTGCCGTGCTCGGCGATTTTTCCGGGCGGGCCAACCGCGGTGAATTGGAAACCGGCGAAGCTCTCGCCGCTCGCAAGCCGATCAAAATCGATTGCGATAACTTCGACGAAGTCATCGAGCGGCTGGGGATCAAGATTGCGCTGCCCTTCGGAGACGCTTCGTTGGAAATCGAGATCGCCAGTCTCGACGATCTGCACCCGGACCGGCTCTACGAGAAACTGCCGATTTTCAGCGAGCTGGCCTCTCTCCGGGCGCGCCTCAAAAGTAATTCCACCTTCGCGAAAGCAGCGAACGAGGTTCAGCAATGGATCGGCGAATTCGGCGCCGGCCTCGAACCGAACCAGGATATCGCTCGCGGTCTTTCCGTGCCGGTGGATGGCAAGCTGAGCGACTTCGCTCAACTCATCGGACGTCCATCCGCTCCGGCCACCTCCGAGGATGCGGTCACGAGTCTGATCAAGAAAATCGTCGCGCCGCAGGTGGTGGCGGCCAAGGATCCGCGGCAGGACGCCATGGTCGCCGCTGTCGACAAGGCGCTGACGGTCATGATGCGGGAGGTGCTGCATCATCCCGATTTCCAGGTGACGGAATCGCTCTGGCGTTCCGTCGATTTCCTGGTGCGCCGATTGGAAACCGACACGCAATTGCAGATCGTGCTGCTCGACATCTCTCGCGGAGGAACTCGTCGCGGACGTCAGCCGGGAAGACGGACTGGAAAGCTCCGGGCTTTATCAATTGCTCGTCGAACAACCCGCCCTGGACGCGAAGCAGGGCGCCTACTCGCTGGTGATCGGAAACTACCTCTTTGATCGCACCCCGCCGCATGCGGAAGTGGTCGGGCGACTGGCCAGAATCGCCGCGCAAGCAAACGCGCCCTTTGTCGCGGCAATGGCGCCGGACTGCATCGATGCAAAAGCCGGCCACGTTCACCCGTTGATCTCGGAAGCATGGAACGCGCTGCGAGCAATGCCGGAAGCCGCCTACGCCGGCCTCACGCTGCCTCGCTTCATGCTCCGGTTTCCCTATGGGAAAAAGACGGAGCCGATCGATTCGTTCGCGTTCGAGGAGTTTGCCCCGCACGTCGGACTCCGGGCGATGCTCTGGGGAAACTCGGCGATCCTGGTGGCACTGTTACTGGGCACGAGCTTCACCAAGGGCGGCGCCAAAATGAATACCCGGTCGGCCCTCAGCGTGGATGACTTGCCCTTCTACTACTACACCGACAAGGACGGCGATCAGATCGCGCTGCCCTGCACCGAGCGCCTCGTCAGCATGCGGACGGCCAGCCTGCTCACGGACATGGGGTTCATGCCGGTGCTGGCGATCAAGGGCAGCCCCGAGGTTCGGTTTGTCGGATTCCACTCGCTCGCCGGCAGGGACCTCGTCGGCTGGTGGACTCCAGCCGCCGCAGCCGCGCCCGCGGAAGAAATGGCACCAGCAGAAGAGGGGTCGGAGGAAATGCCGGCCGATTCCGAAGCTGAGAGAGTTTCCGAGGACACTGCCGTCGAAACTTACGGCGAAGCCCCGGTAGAAGAGACTGCGGAGGCGCCTGCCGCAGAAGAGGCGTCGGCAGAGAGCGGAACGGGCGATCTCGATTCGCTCCTCGCCTCCATGTCCACGCCGGAGCCTCCAGCCCAGGAAGGCGAAACCGCCTCGGACCTCGATAAGATGCTCGGCGATCTCGGCTCCAGCTAAGCCGGAACGATTCAGGCAGTCGCGGAGATAGCCGCCGCCCTTCAGAGAAGACGGATCACGCGAGGATGTCGTACACGACGTGGCCGGAGACATCGGTGAGGCGAAAGTCACGGCCGGCGTAGCGGAAGGTGAGTTTCTCGTGGTTGATGCCGGCGAGGTGCAGGACGGTGGCATGCAGGTCGTGAAAATCGGTCACGTTCTCCACGGCGTGGACGCCGAATTCATCGGTGGCCCCGTAAACGGTGCCGCCTTTCACGCCGCCACCAGCGAGGAAAACGGTGAAGCCCTCGGGGTGATGATCGCGGCCATCCGTGCCGGGCGAATGCGGGGTGCGTCCAAACTCGCCGGCCCAGAGAACCAAAGTGCTCTCGAGCAAGCCGCGTTGCTTGAGATCCATGATGAGGGCGGCCACGGCGCGGTCGGTCTGGCGGGCATTTTTCTCGTGCCCGGCTTTCAAATTGCCGTGCTGATCCCAAGTGCCGTTGGACTGCCCGTAGGGACAATTCACCTGGATAAAGCGCACGCCACTCTCGACGAGCCTGCGGGCGCGCAGACATTGCCGCGCGTAGAGATGGGTATTGGCGTCCTCCGCATCGAGCCCGTAGAGCTCGCGCGTAGCCGGGCTTTCCTTTCGTTCGTCGAGCACGTCGGGCAGGAGCGATTGCATGCGCGCGGCGAGTTCATAATTGCGCACGGCACTCTCCACGGCGTCGTTGCCGCCGAGCCGCGCGGAAAACGCTTCATCCTGACGCCGAAGGAAATCGAGCTTGGTACCCTGCAGCGCGGGGGTGTCCACCGGCACAATATTGTCCATCGGCGCCCCATCGGCCCGAATGATGGTGGCTTGATGACGCGCGGGGAGAAACCCACTGCCAAAAACCTCGAGACCGCCGACGGGCACGTGCCCAAAGCTGAGCACGACATAGCCCGGCAGGTTCTCGTTCTCACTGCCGAGCCCGTAGCTCATCCACGACCCGAGGCTGGGGCGTCCCGCCAGATTGTGCCCGGTGTGCAGAAGCGTTACCCCCGTCGAATGAATGGGCAGGTCGGCCTTCATCGAACGAATGACCGCAATGTCGTCCGCGCACTTCGCGATGTTGGGAAACAATTCGCTGATCCACATTCCGCTTTGGCCGTACTGGCCAAAACTCCACGGGCTCTTGAGCCACTTGCGGCCCTTGTCTACGTTACTCGCTTCACCGGCGTGTTCGGCCAGCGCCGGTTTCGGGTCGAACGTATCCACGTGGGAGACGCCGCCATCCATGAAGAGAAAGATGACGTTCTTTGCTTTCGCGGCAAATTGCGGCGCGACCGGGGCGCCATAGGCACGCTGCTGGATGAGAGCGGAAGAGCCATCCATGCAAACCCGTGGCGCTGGGTTTTCAGCATTTCGCGCGGGGTCAACCCCGGCGATAAGCGACCCGGACAATGCCCGCCACGGGCGGCTGAAGAGGGGGACGGGCGATCGCGGTTCATGGCACGAAGATAAATTCCTTGAGGTTGAACATCATGTGCGCCGCGTCCTTCCAGACGTCGCGGTTTGGCAAAATCTCCGCCTCGTTCACCCCGCGCTCAGCCGCCAGGCTGCGCAACGCCGCGAGACAGCTCTCGCGATCCGCCGCACTGGGAGGACGGCCGAGGGCCTGGCGAAACAAAGCGTCCACCCGATCGGCCACGGTGGGGCTTCCGTCGGCCACCAGACGCGAGGCCCAGAAATCCGCCATCGCGAGGACGAAAGGATCGTTCAAGAGTGCCAGGCTCTGCGCCGGAACATTGGAACTGTCGCGCCGGCCTTGCGCCACCTTTCCTCCCGGCAGATTGAAAGCGCTAAGGAATCGCGGCGCTTCCATGAGCTGGAATTTGAGATAGATGCTCCGCCGGCCCTCGCCGTCGAGCGGGCCGACGAAGAGGCGTTTGTCCGGGTCCGCCTTTTCGCGATACGGCAGAATGCTCGGTCCGTAGAGCTTGGGATCCAGCCGCCCGGATACCGCGAGGATGCTATCGCGAATGACCTCCGCATCCACGCGGCGCGCGTTGAAATGGGAAAGCAGCACGTTTTCCGGATCTCGCTGACGGGCTTCCGCACTCGGCGCGCTAGCGGATTGAAACGCCCGGCTCAGCACCAGCTCGCGAACGAGGTGCTTCGTCGACCAGCCATTGGCGATGAAGCGACGGGCCAACTCGTCGAGCAATTCCGGGTGCGAAGGCAAGTCGCCCAAATGCCCGAAATCGTCCGGTGTGCCCACGATTCCTTTGCCAAAAATCCACTGCCATACCCGATTGACCATCACCCGGGCGGTCAATGGGTTGTCGGGGCTGGCGATGAGTTGGGCGATTTCGGCGCGTCCACTGCCCTGCGCGCCCACCCGAAATCCATCCGGCGTCAGGACCTGCACATAGGCGCGTTCGACAACATCGCCGGGCTTGGTGAAATCACCGCGCTGGAGCACCGGTTGCGGAAACCCCGGTCCTTCATCCGCCATCCCCGGCATCATCCGCGGGGGCACGATCTGGCTTTCCACCCGGCGATAACCGGCGATCAGCTCCGCCAGCTTCGGGCTGGCGTCCGCTTTGTTGGACAGGAGCCCATTCCGCAACAACCAGGCGAGCCAGCAGACGTCGTCATCGGTGGCCCGACCGGCAGCGAACGCCTCCACCACCGCGCCGGCAATGGTCGCGTAGCGCGCGGCCGCTTCCTGCGGAGTCCTAGGCGGCGCGCCGGCGAACAATCGGTCCAGGTACGTCAGTTCACCCTTGGGTGTCTCCGGCCGGTCGCTCAGCACAATCCGGCGAATGCCCCACCAGGTCCGTGGATTCTGCGCATACTGGTCCCAAGGGCCGCGCTGGTTCTCCACGTCTTTGCCGAGCGTTCCGAGCGGATCGGGGAACTTCGGATTGTCCCAAAAGGTGAGCAACTCCGCATACGGATGCAGCTCATCGCTGTTTCGTGGGTAGTCGATCGACAGCCATTTCCAATCGTCATCATGGATCGACCGCTGATGATTGTAGTTGAGCTGGCAATTGTTGAAGACGATCCGCGCCAGGCTGAAACGTCCGCCCATCACCTCGAAACTCACCCGGTTGTTGGTTCGCCGCAGGGTTGGCGAACGAAGCGCGGCATTCAGTTTATCCGAGAGGGCAAAGGAATACACACCCGCCGGCAACACCGCCTTCAGCGCCGCATCGCCCTCGGTGGCAACGGCAAAATCGGCGCCCGTCGGGCCCGGATCGCGCAAAGCCATTCCATCGGTATGCCACCCGGCCGGCACTCCACTGCGAAAATCGGCCAAGGTCTTGAATCGGGTCCGATTGAACTCGGCGCGCTCGGCCGTTTCATGGGCCTGCTCAGCGGCCAACTGGGTCCACGCCGCGTCCACGCCGTTCGCGGCCGCTTGGCCGGCGACGGACCACGCGTGCAAGGGATTGCTGATGTCAGGCTCCTTGTCCTTTGCCGCCGCGGCGAGCGCCTGCAATTTCACCTCATCGAGCGACGCGGCTTCCCGCCGCCAGATCGCGGCCAGCTCGGCACGAATGGCCGGTTTGTCGGCTTTCAACGCGGCCGTCGTGTCGCGGTTGACATCCGGGCCGTCCAGCGTGTGCTGCACCAGGCGCGTGCTCCGGAGCACGGCGAGCAGGGCATGATAATCCTTCGTGGAAATCGCATCCAGCTTGTGGTCGTGACAACGCGCGCAAGCCACCGTGGTGGCCTGGAAAGCCTTGGTCAGCGTGTCGAGTTGATCGTCCGCGATGTCGTAGCCGATGGCGCCAAATACCGCGCAGCTATCATGATTCACCTCGCCGAAGCGGTAGAACGCGGTGCCGATGAGCGATTCGTTGAAATCGCCGGCGCGGTTCCAACGCGGATGTTCCAACAGATCACCGGCAATTTGCTCCCGCACGAATTGATCGTACGGGAGGTCGTCGTTGAAGGCGCGGATCACGTAGTCGCGATAACGCCAGGCGTAAGCCACATCGTAGTTCCATTCGTTGCCATGCGTCTCCGTGAAGCGAACGACATCGAGCCAATGACGGGCGAAGCATTCACCAAAATGCGGCGACGCCAGCAGTCGGTCCACCAGCGCGGCATAGGCGCCGACAGGGTCGGTTTGCGAGGCCGCGGCAAAGGCATCCACTTCCGCCGGCGTAGGCGGAAGGCCGGTGAGCAGGAGTGTAACCCGGCGGACGAGCACGGGCGCATTCGCGCGCGGCGAAGGCGCCACATTTTCCGCCCGCATGCGCGCCCGCAGCAGCCGGTCCACCGGATTGCCAGACCATTCGGGGGCACCGCCCTCCGTGGGACTGGCCGCCCGCAGCGGCTGCAGACTCCACCACTGTTTGCGTTTCGCAAAAATCTCCGCCCAACTCTGCTTCACGGGAAGCGCGGCGGCATTCGTCCGCGGGTCATCGGCGCCGTTCTTGATCCAGTTTTCGAGATCGGCAATCTGGGCGTCCGTCAATTTTCCTCCCGCCTTTTCGGGCGGCATCTGCAAATCCTTGTCGGTATAGCGCACCGCCTTCATGAGCAACGAATCCTCCGGCTTGCCCGGAACGATCGGCGTGCCGGAGTCACCGCCTTTCTCCCATCCCGCCTTGGAATCGAGGACCAGCCCTGCTTTCTGCTTTTTGTCCGCGCTATGGCATTCGTAGCAGTGTTCGGCCAGCAACGGGCGGATTTTGCTTTCAAAGAGAGCACTCCCACTATCCGCCCCGACCACCGGCAGTTCCGCCAGCACCAC
Organism: Chthoniobacter flavus Ellin428; assembly: GCF_000173075.1. Classification (GTDB taxonomy): domain Bacteria; phylum Verrucomicrobiota; class Verrucomicrobiia; order Chthoniobacterales; family Chthoniobacteraceae; genus Chthoniobacter; species Chthoniobacter flavus. The sequence continues at coordinate 252,113 of NZ_ABVL01000005.1, read as the reverse complement.
GACGAGTGGCAGGATCAGGGGCAACTGGAGATGGGGGAAACGCATGGTCGGATCGACGGGTCCAAAACGTAAACCTCCGCAGGGCCACTATCTTGGCAGGTTGCACCGCCCTCCTGCAATATTCGGGTCGCTGCGCAAATCCCCTCTCCCCGCTTTAGGGGATAGCGAGGGGTATTAGGGAAAGCCATGCTTTCTCCGCTTCCCTCCCTCTATGAAAACTCCCCTCGGTCATACGGTGAATCGTCCCTGCCGTCGTCTCTCCGCGGTTCTGGCAATGTTAACTCTGTCGTCTGTCGCCAGTTCCTCGATGCGGGCAGCGGTCCCCAGTGCAGACATCACCTTGCAACCAGTCGTCACGGATAATCTGCCCGTCTTCACGAGCCTGACGGCTTATAACTATACCGATAGCGAAGCGGTATCCACCGTCCTCGGCGGGGCCACCGTCCTCTACGACGCACCACTCTTTTATCCGTTCGATTCCAGCACACCCGGCTGGTGGGACAATCTCGTGGCCGATCTCCTGCAGGCCCGCCTGCCGGTGGTGATGTTTGCCACCCGGGGAACCCAAACGACGAGCCCGACCGACTTGAACGGTGGGCTCAATCCGCGGCAATTGAGCCAAATGACGACCGCGCTGCAGCGGGCCGGGGCGACGAACCTCCTCAAGCTCGCCTGTTTCGTGGATAACCCGTCAATGGAAGGCATCTATACCAGCTTCCATGGGCTGCCGGGTGGAACGGTCATGGACCTGTCGGTGTCGAGCGACTGGAACGACGTCTTTTGGTTGCGCGGGGTAAAGCCGTGGTTCGACACGGTACCCTCGCAGTATTGGTACCGGGTCAATAACCGGCCCGTAATTCAGTGGTGGTCCATCGCCCAAAAGTGGTTTTCCAATCAGCAGGGCAACACGAGCAAGTTACTCCAATTCATCTCGGACTCATTCAATACCGCCTATGGGGTGCGGCCGGTTTTTATCATCGACCAGACTTGGGAATCGCTGGACTCAACCGCACTTACTCAGCCGGACGTCATCGGAGTAAACGATTGGTTCGGTCCTCCGACCAAATCTTACACCTACACCGCCCTGGGTTCATTCATCAGCGGCACCGCGGTGGCTGGTTTCATCAATCCGAGCTATTTCGACTCGACGAGCAGTAACTATCACAACGCTAACATGGTCATTCCACGGAACAAGGTGGACGGGACCGGGGTCAACGGAGATACGTTCACTGCCGGATTGGATGCAGCCGTGGCGGCGAACTCCACCTTCACCGTGCTGGAAGGTTTCAATGACGTGCGCGAGTGGGCGGGGCTGTATCGCAGCGCCGCATCCGCCTGGAGTTCTCCCGGACAATACATCAACCTGATCCGGCGATATAGCGATCTGCGGACGGTCACGCTGCGACTGGAAGCCGAGTCGTGCGATGAATACTTGGACACGACCACCGGCAATTCCAGTGGTGAGGTCGATCAGCGTTCGGGGAACCTCGACATCCGCGCGCTGACCGGTTCCGGTTGGGCGGTGACGAATACGGCGGCCGGAGAATGGGTGCAGTTCGACAAGATCGACTTCAGCCCCGGCAACTATCGTTTCGCGATTCGCTATGCCACGACCACCGCCAACTCGCGCATGCGCCTTTATGTGGATGGCGTGGCCTTGCCGGATGTGCCGCTCCCGGCCACAACCAGCATGAATACGTTCGACACGATCAGCCTCGGGCAAAAGACGATCGGCTGGGGAACGCATACCCTGAAGGTGATGTTCGTCGACGGAGGCGTGGACCTGGACTGGCTCTTCGTGAAGAAGGTCGATCCGATGCTCACCATCAAATCGACGCTCAACGGCTTCTACGTCACCGCCGAGCGCGGCGGCAATAATGTGATCATCGCCAACCGAACCGCGATCGGCGGTTGGGAGCAATTCAGCGCGGACGACACCAACGGCGGGACGCTGTCGGCCAACGACGTGATCAACCTGCAAGCACACGACGGGTTGCTCTTGAGCGCGGAAGGTGGCGGTGGCGGCCAACTCTCCGTCAATCGACGTCGCGCGGGCGGTTGGGAGCAATTCACGGTGGTCAAACTCAACGGCAGCGGTGCGCTCGTGAATGGCGACTCCATCGCCTTGCGCACGGTGAATGGGCAATATCTGACCGTGACCTCCACCGGCCAGGTCAATTGCAGCGGCACATCCATCAGCGCCGCGCAGACGTTCTCGGTGACCTTGGGCACCCAGTAGGTCGAGCGAAGCAGCAGCAGCTTGCCGCTGAGATATAAGAAGAATAGGAAAAATAGGAATAATGGGACTCTGATCCCTCCTATTACCGGAGAGAGGGCGCAAAGAAGATTTCACCGGCGCCGGATTGGGGTTATAGGAGAGTCCCCCTTTGAACATGCTCTCCCCCGAGCGTAGACGATCTTTTTTCCGGTCATCGCCCGTCAGTCGGATCCTGCTGGCGTGTCTCGCCTGGTGCGCTGGATGGGCGCTTCACGCTCAAGTCTCTCCGGCCAATGAAGGTTCGGGGATACCGGTGGCGATCGCGATGCTGGTGGATGGCCGGCCGGTCCCGATCGACACGCAGAGACCAATGGAGATCGCTTCGTCGGCTCGGCGGATGCTATTCGCCATCGGCCGCTCGCCCGACACCCACGAGGCCAGCCGTGTTCGCTATCGCCTCGAGGGCGTAGACGATCGCTCGCACGAAGGGCCGGGGGAGATGTTCCTGGCGCTGCGCTTTCTCGATCCGACGCTGGATCAATTGCAACTCGTCACCTTCAAAGCCACCGGCGAAAGCCCCGGCTGGAATCTCACTGTGGAACCCTCGGACGAGGATCCTCCACAAACACCGATCCACTGCGAAGCAACGCTGATCCACCGCCGGGAGATCGTACCAGTGCCATCAGGAGCTTCGTCATTTTGGGTGACGATCTCATCCGCCGGACCACCTGCGACCATGGGTTGCCTAACGATCGAAGGTCTCTCCATCTCCCGACTGCCCGCGAAGGGCGACAAGCCGGAACTGCTGGTGAGACCCGTCTTTTCACACGATGAGCCCGACGCACCGCCAGCGGGTTGGGTGCGCGATGGCCTGCACCGAAGCATGGCCCAAGTCGTTCACTTCGGAGCGAAGCCGGCCTCGGAAGGGTTGGCGGTGATTGACGATGACCCCTTCGCCCACGCGGAATGGCACACGAGTCGCGACGCGGCACCGAAGGTCCAGCACGGCGACCGTTTGCTCGTGGAGTGGAATGAGGCCTTCAGCATCGGTCTGGCGGATCGGGTGGAAATCCCGTATCCGGTGCCCGGGCCGGGCCGCTATCGCTTTGTCGCTACGCGGGTCGATCCGCTCGGCAAGCCTGTGGGAACGGAAACCACGCTCACCCTCATCGTAACCGCGCCGGTTTGGCAACGTCCGTGGTTCTGGGTCGCGGGCGCGGGTTTCGCCGGCCTCGGGGTGGTGATGCTGAATCGCGCGGCGGGACGACGAAAGATTCGCGAGCACTCCCGCCAATTGGAGCAGGAGCGGACGTTGCAAAATGAAAGGCTCCGGATTTCGCGCGACCTGCACGACGACCTCGGAGCGAGGGCCACCCATATCTCGCTCCTGAGTGCCATGGCGGAAGAACACGCCGCCTCGCCGGAAGGGGCGCGGGGCAGCTTCGCGCAAATCTCCGGCCTCAGCCGGGAGCTGATCTTCGCGTTATACCAGACGGTGTGGGCAGTGAATCCGGAAAACGATCACCTGGAAGCGCTGACCAATCACCTGTGCCAATTGGCCACCAAGCAGTGCGACGCCGCCCACGTGCGCTGCCGTCTGGAAGTGGCGAAGCTATCCCACGAGCGCCCCGTGGCCAGTCAACTCCGGCACCACGTGAGCATGGCGTTTTCCGAGGCGATGCACAACGCGATCCGGCATGGCAAGGCGAGCGAGATCACCACGCACATCGGCATCGAAAATGAGCAACTGATCATCTCCGTTCGCAATGATGGGCAAAGCTTCGACCCTCACACCGAAGGCGATGGCAATGGCCTGCGCAACATGCGCCAGCGCATCGAGACGATTCACGGGACGATGACAGTGGAAAGCTCCGCGAGCCAGGGCACGGAAGTGCGCTTCTCCGTGCCGCTGGCGTGAAAGCAGGCCGCTTACAAATGCGTCTGTGAACGATGCCGGGCGACCGCTTCCACGCGACTGCGCACGTGCATTTTCGCGCAAATATTTTTCACGTGGGTGCGCACGGTCTCGAGGCCGATTTGCAAACGGTCGGCGATCTCCTTGTAAATGTAGCCCGCGGCGAGCAATTCGAGCACCTCCGCTTCGCGCGGTGAGAGATGATGCGATTCGCGCGCGAGGCGGCCTTCCTCGTGAAAGTGCTGCACCACCTGTCGCGCAATGTGACTGGAGAGCGGAGCGCCGCCTTCTTGGACATCGCGGATGGCAGCGAAGAGCCGTTGCGGCGGGCTCGATTTCAATAGGTAGCCGCTGGCGCCCGCTCGCAGGGCGCGAAAGATCTGCGTGCTCTCTTCATAGACCGTCAGCATGATGATCTGCAGATGCGGCAGGATTTTTTTGAGTTCCGCGGTGCACTCGATGCCGGACATCTTCGGGAGCTTGATGTCCATGAGGACCGTGTCAGGCGGACGACGGGGAATCACCTGCAGCGCATCCTCGGCGGAACCGACGGCTCCCAGGCAAACGATATCCGGCGCCGTGTTTAGAATGCGGATGAGTTCCTCCCGCAAAGCGCGATCGTCTTCGACGATGACAACGGTCTTCTGCATGCCGGAGGATTACTGGACTCGCCACGACGTTCAAGCCGGGGACGACACAATTACCAACCGTCTCCGCCGTAGCTCAGTGCTGAACGACCAATGGTTCCTGCACGTGGTTGTTACTTCCGGCCAGCACACTCAAGGGGAGCGAGCAGCGGACGAGCGTGCCGCCTGCCTGCGGAGAGGCAATCGAGATCTCCGCGCCGATCAGTTTCGCCCGATATTTCATGGTGCGCCAACCGATCCCGTCCGGGCGCGTCTGCATCGCCGAGCCGCAGCCATCGTCTCCCACCGTGAGCGTCAAGCGCTCGTCGTCGACCACGATCTCGACAAATATCCGGGACGCATTGGCGTGCCGCATGGCGTTTTGCAATGCCTCCTGCGTGACCCGGTAGAGATGGATCGCGTTTTCCGGTTCCAGCGGCAAAACGTCCCCACAATTCCGGAATTCAATCCTGCCCCGGCACAGCGTATTCAGCCTCACGATCAGGCTGCGTACCGCGCTGACCAGTGTCTCGCCTTCCTTCCAGATCGGATAAATTCCGCGGGCCAGGTTGCGCACTTCCACAGTCGCTTCGGAAAGACTTTTTTGAATCTCCGTCGCGATCTTCACCCGCGGAGAAACGTCGGCCTCCAGATCCAACCGCAAACATTCGGCGGCGCAATTCAGCGCGGCCAATGTTTGGCAAACACCATCGTGCAAGTCCTGCCCCAGACGCATTTGTTCCCGTTCACCGGCCCTCACCAAATCCCGTTCCAATTCATTGGCATGCTCGAGCGTCTCCAGGCGGTGCCGCATTTCTTCCCGGAGTTTGCGCAAGGAAATCCCGCAACCCGCGGCGAAGAACATGCCGCAGAGCCGGTTCATGGCCGTCCAGGCGAAGCCGTCCAATCCTCGCACGGAAATGCCGTCCAACTCCCCAACCATCGTCAACACAATCGCCACGGAAGCGAAGGCCATGGTCTGGCGCGACGGGATGTACAGCGCGACGAAAAACACGATCCCGTAGTAGAACCCGAACATGCTGAAGGGCCACGGGATCACCAGATCGACCCCAGCCACCATCACCATCAAGACGAGACCTTCGGTGATTAGCCAACGCCTCGGCTGGCGGCCGATTCGCTCGAAGAAGCCTCCACCCCAAAGACGCACAGTCGCGCGGAGGCTGCGTGCGGGTAGGAGGTTCACCCACGCAGTTCTACGGGCCGTTCATTCTTAATGGATGAATGAAAGATTAAATTTTCCTAACCAAACATTCGCCGCCATTAGCGAACGCGGCGCTATTTACTTCGCGGCAGCGGTGCGAGATCAGGCGGAACGAAATGGTACTTTGCCTCGGGAGAGGAAAAGCGTTCGCGGGAATAGAAGAGACGGAGGAGCTTCTTTTCCGTGAGCTGGGTTTGGGCGGCGAGAAATTCCTGGGACGGTGGAGCGCCTGCGGCCAAAAGAGGCGGGCTGCCTGGAATCACCGCACCCGTGGCGCCGTACTCACCAAGCATCGCGGCTACGATTTGCAACCACGCCACCGTCATGGTCTCGTGATAGCCGCTGGTCGGCGTGTCCACGATATTTTGCGAACGATTGTAAGCCCGAATGCCAGCCGTCACTTTGGAGATGGCCTCGGTCAGTCCATACCTTGTGACATAGCAGTATGCCACCCGCAGATGCGCACGATGCGTCCAATGCACATAAGGCAGCGTGCAGTTCTCGAATTGGCGGAGAAATTCCTCGTCGCTCAGTCCAATGACCTCGGTTTTGGAAACGGCGGAATCGGTGTTCATCGGGACTGGGTCTGGGCGTCGAGGTTACGATAGTACACGGTGGTGCTGCAAAGACCGCCGCGCGGCATCAAGGCATAGCCGGGAATATCGCCGACGCGCACCCAGCCGAGGCGTTCATAAAGACGCGCGGCATCGCCACCGGTCACGGCATCGAGCACGAGCAGGGTCTTGCCACATTCGCGAGCGGCGGATTCGGCAGCGCGCATTAACGCCGCGCCCAAGCCCTGGCGGCGTGCTCGTCGATGCACGAGCATCTTCGAGAGATCGGCGCGGTGTGGTTGATTTTCCGGCACATCGAACGCCAACTGCACGACGCCGCACAAACCTTCTGCATCCTCAGCAATGACCAGTGCGCGCTCTCCCGCGGCGACACCTTGGGCCACACCTCGCCAAAACGCCGTCGCACGCCCGCGCGAGAGCGGGTGCATGAAGCTGACCGACGCACCGCCTTCGACGCAGTCGATCAACACATCTACCAGTCCCCTGAGGATGGCCTCATCCACGATCTGCACTCGACGCAGGGACCAGGATGGAGCGCTCATCGCCTGGATGGAGTTTCGGAAGCGATCACCACCGCATAACGCGCCGGTTTTCGTGTGGGATTGTGGAAGGTGATCGGGCGATCGAGTTGCATGGCGAGACAGTCGCCGGCGCGGAGGCGATGCCGCTCCTTGCCGAGAGAGATTTCGATCGCACCCTCCAGCAGCCAGATCTGCTGGTGCACGCGTCCTCCATGCAAATGGTTATCGAAAGCCACGCTGGCGCCGGCGGGAAAATGCACTTCGACAATCTGCATCGGCTGCGACAGGCCGACCGGAGAGATGTTGCGCCGAATGTAGCCCGACGCAGGATCCCTCCACTCCGGTTGATCCTCGCGTCGCGAGACTGGACTGGTAGGCCCGGATGCTTTGGCGCTCAGTCCATCGAATAACGACGGCAGCGTCGCCCCGAGGCCCGAGGCGAGTTTTTCCAACACCACCGCGGTGGGGCTGCTTTCACCGCGCTCGATGAGCGAGATCATCGAACGACTGACCCCGCTTCGGTTCGCCAGGGTATCCAGCGACAATCCCTGTGCGGCGCGTAACTCACGCACCCGACCGGCGATACGCTGATTCAAGTCGGACGCAGAATCCGCAGCCGCAGTGGCGGGCTTCGGCTTCATCCGTCAATCGGGTGCAAAGGGGTGCTCAGCATCAATTGGTAGAACGCCAGATCCAGCCAGCGGCCAAACTTGAAACCCGCCTGCCGGATCGTGCCGCAATGGGCAAAACCCAGCTTCTCATGCAGGACAATGCTCGCGTGGTTCGTGGAGTCGATACCACCGACGAGCGCGTGATAGTCCTGGCCTCGTGCCGCCTCGATTACCTGCTCCAGCAAAACGCGTCCTACGCCCCGGCGGCGAAACCGAGTGTCCACATAAATGGAATGCTCGACCGTGTATTTGTAAGCCGGGAATGCTCGAAACGGACCATAGCTGGCAAAGCCCAACAATTCCCCCTCTTCTTCCAACCCAATGACCGGGTAATTGCCACGCACCTTCGCTTCGAACCAACTCTCCATCATCTCCTTCGTGCGCGGTTTGTAATCGTAGAGCGCAGTCGAATTGACGATGGCCTCGTTGAAGATGGCGAGGATCGGCTCGGCATGGCGCTCGGATTGGCAGCGGATGATTTTCACGGATCTTTTGTCCATTATAATGGACAAATATGTCCAATTACAAGTCCACAATCAAACACCGTCTTTGGATCAACCTCACCCCTCCAAAAACCCGCGCCGGAATCTGGATTCATCCATCCAGACCGTGTTAAGCTTGCATCCCCCCATGATGCTGCCGATTTCGTAATTGGCGGGCCTCTCGTGGAGCGATATTTCCCTGAGCTAATTAATGCACGCCCCGCTTCACCAGCGAATGACGACCCGTGAGATCGCCGCGCACCTTGCCGCGGCGGCGGCGCATTTCCCTGTGCTCGGCGGCATCACCCATCACGACCTGCTCGCGCTCATTCACGCGGAACTCGGCAACGCGGAAGCCCTCGACGACTTTCACCCCTACGGTGCGCATTACGCCAAGGCGGTGGGGCCGAAGCAGATCCTCCATATCGTCAGCGGCGATACACCCGCCGCAGCGCTTCGGAGCCTGATCCTCGGCCTGCTCCTCGGCGCTCACAACCTCTGCAAGGTTCCTCATGCCGGCCTGCCGGAGCTTGCGCAATTCCAGAGCTGGCTGCCGGCCGCACTTGCCGCGCGAATCGAGATCGACCGCGAACTCACCTCGGATTGGATCGAGGAATCCGACGCGGTGATCGTCTTCGGCACCGACAGCATCGCCGATAAGATCCGGCCGTACATTCGGCCCGGGCAGATCTTTCTCACTCACGACCCCAAACTCAGTTTCGGCGTGATCTTCGACGACCCGAACTTCGCCTCCGCCGCTGACGCAGCGCGCGACGCCTCGATCTTCGATTCGCACGGTTGCCTGTCACCACACGTCTTCTTCGTGGCAAATGATCCCCTCGCCTACGCCGCCAAGCTGGCCGCGGAAATGGAGCGCGTGCACGAGCGCGAACCGCGCGGCGCACTCTCGCTCTCGGATGCCAATGCCATTCGCAACCTGCGCACTGAGCTCTCCTCCCGTCTCGCGCACGACGAACCGGTGGCCCTTTTCCAAAGCATGGACTCGACCGCATGGACAGTCGCCTTCGACGCCCTGCCTGGCTTTCCCCACCCACGTCTGAACCGCTTCGTTTTCGTGAAGCCCTTCCCGGAGGATTTCGCCGAGGCGCTGGCGGATGTGCGCCCGCATCTGAGTTGCGCCGGCATCTGGCCTCCGACATTGGAAAACGCCCGGGTATTGGCTGAAGTCGGAGTTTCCCGTATTTGCCCCGTCGGCCGCATGGACCTTCCTCCCATCACGTGGCACCACGACGGCCAACCCGTCCTGGCCCCGCTGGTCCGCTGGATCGACTGCGAGTCGGGCGGCTAACGCCGCAATGGTCGGGTGGAGGGGTGGCCACGAAAAGGCGCAAAAGACACAAAAAAGGAATCGGTAGCGATGCGTTCCTCCTTTGTGCCTTTTCGTGGCTCCCCTTGTGGTAATTCCACTGTAGGATTGCATTCGGACGGCGGCCCGGCATCCTAGGTGCCGCATGGCCAAAGAAGACGCGATCAAGACCGAAGGCGTCGTCACGGATGTGCTTCCCGGAACGATGTTTCGGGTGCAGCTTCCCAACGGCGCGCTTGTACTCGCCCACATTTCGGGCAAGATGCGCAAACACTTCATTCGCATCGTCCCCGGCGACAAAGTCGAGGTGGAGCTTTCGCCCTATGATTTAGGCAAAGCTCGCATTATTTTCCGTGAACAATAGCGCCCGGGCGCGCACTCTACCCTTTCCCTGCGAATAAGATGAAACCGCGACGCACCCGTCCGTCTGTTTCGTCCGAAGAAAACTCCACCAATCCCACACGCGTTATGTCCGACGAAAAGTCCAGCAACCCGAATCTCGAAAGCGCCAAGTCCCATGCGAAAGACGCGGCCCAGGCGGCGAAGAGCCATCTCAAGGAAGCCGTCGACTCCTCCAAGGAACACCTGAAACATGCCGCGGACGATCTCCGCGCCGCCGCGGAAGCCAAGGCCCGCGAATTGCGCGAAACCGCCGAAGCGAAAGCCCGCGAGTTTCGCGACACCGCCGAATCCAAGGCGCGTGAATTCCGCGGACGCGCCGAGCAGCAATACGGAGACACCGCCGAGCGCGTGCGCACTTTCCAGGAAGACACCGAAGCTTATATCCGCGCGAACCCGCTGAAGGCTGTGCTCACCGGCGTCGCCGCAGGTTTCGTCCTCGGCGCATTGTTCCGCCGCTAGCTCACGCATGCCCGACGCAACCACGGAAGAAGTTCGTCCTGCGAAAGAAGCCGGGCTGTTCGGACATCTCTCCGCACTGCTGGCCGCCAAATTGGCGTATCTGCACGCGCGCCTCGAACTGGCTGGGATCGAAAGCAAGGAAGCCGCGATCCATCTCGGCATCATCCTCGGGCTGGCCATCGTCGCCCTCGTGCTGCTGATCTTCGGCTATTTCTTTCTCGTCATCGCCGTGGCCTTTCTCATCGGCCTGGCCTTTGGCGGGCACGCGTGGGTGTGGGTGCTCTTTGGCGCGGCCGTGCTCCATCTTCTCGGTGCGGGATTACTCCTGCTCATTGCCAGGACACGACTCGGCGTGCCGCTTTTCCCGATCACCCTCGCTGAACTTAAAAAGGACCAGGAATGGCTGAAGACGAACGCAAAGCCGAACTGACCGCCCAACTCGCGAGTTCGCGAAAGCAGATCACGACCAACGTGCGCGCGTTGGGGCGCGACCTGGACTTCGCCGCGCGCGCGCGCCGGGCCTTCAAGACCCATCCCGCGATGTGGATTGGCGCCGCGATCCTGATCGGTCTCTTCGTCTCCCGACTGCCGTTTGGCCGGAAGAAGGTCGTGGTCAAAGAAGGGAAAAAAGCCGCGCCGACCGTCGAGAAAGTCGAAAAGGCCGGGCTGCTCATGGCCGCTCTGAAGATCGCTTTCGACATCGCAAAGCCGACATTGATCGGCTGGGCCACGCGCTGGATGGCCGATTATTTCGAAAAGGGCAATCGCTACGGCAGCGATTCGCGCTGACCGGCAGCGTTTCTTTTTTCCCGACGAAGCTCCTCCCCCCATCCGCCTCATTTCCACCGCGGTCTCGCCGTGCCGGCACGTAGGCAATATTTTCCGCGACTTCCCGAGTCCCAAACCGTTCTCTTCAAACCTTCCAACTACGCCACTTCGTCGATTTACAAACCTCGGCAAGTTTTGGTTGCAAACCCCCACCTGCTGAGACCATTTTCCGCCCGCGCATGGCAGACACAACCCCCACCCCGAACCAGCCCACCGTAGAGGTCTCACAGGAAGCCGTCCACACCCTCGCCCACGTCGACCAATATCTGCAGATCGCTCAGGAGTCGGGCGCCTCGGATATTCACCTCGGGGTGAACGCCCAACCGATCTGGCGGCGCAACGGCATCCTCGAGCCCGTCTGGCTGCAAGCCGACAAACTCTCCGCCGCCGACACCGAATCGCTGGCCATGGGCTTCCTCGACGACCATCAAAAGCATCTGCTCGCCGAGCGGGGCGACGTCGACTTCGCCTATGCCAATCCCATCGGCCGTTTCCGCGCGAGCGTCGTGCGCCAGCGCATCGGCATCGATCTCGTTTTCCGCGTCATCAGCACGAACCTGCGCACCATGGATGAACTCGGCCTGCCCGAGTCGCTCAAGCTCCTCACGCAGTATCACAACGGCCTCGTGCTCGTCACCGGCTCGGTGGGTTCCGGCAAATCGACCACCCTCGCCTCGCTGATCGAGGAAGTGAATCGCAACCGGCACGATCACATCATCACCCTCGAGGACCCGATCGAATACATCATCAATTCGAAAAACTGCCACGTCACCCAGCGCGAAGTGCACACCCACACCCGCTCCTTCGCCGCCGCGCTCCGCGGTTCTCTCCGTGAAGATCCGGACGTGATCATGGTCGGTGAAATGCGCGACCTGGAAACCATCCAGCTCGCCATCACCGCCTCGGAAACCGGACACCTTGTGATGGGCACGCTGCACACCGGCAACGCCGCCCGAACTCTCGACCGCGTCCTCGACGTTTTCCCCGTCGATCAACGCGAACAGATTCGCGTCATGGTCAGCGAATCCCTGCGCGGCATCATCTCGCAGCAACTCGTCCCGCGCAAAGACGGCCGCGGCCGCGCGCTCGCCATGGAGATTCTCGTCAACACGCCCGCCGTCGGCGCGCTCATCCGCGACGCCCGAACCTTCATGCTCCCCGGCGTCATGCAAACCGGCAAGAAGCAAGGCATGAAGCTGATGGACGATTCCCTCGTGGAGCTCTACGACGCCGGCATCATCTCGCAGGAAGAAGCCTACGCCCGCGCGGAGCAGAAAGCGCTCATGAAGCAACATTTCGCCGCGTGAAGAAAAGTTGATGGTTTATAGTTGATAGTTGATAGCCGCGCCTTCCGAGACCCATGTTTAATTTTGAAAAACTGGACGTCTGGCATAGAGCGATCGCCTTTGCCGATTCGGTGTATGCGACGACACGCCATTTCCCTTCCGAAGAGCGATTTGGCCTGACGAATCAGATGCGTCGGGCCGCGGTTTCAATCTCCTCGAATATCGCGGAAGGCACATCGCGAGTATCGAAAAACGATTTCGCGCGCTTCATCGAAATCGCCACTGGATCCCTTTTCGAAGTGATCTCCCAATCCTTCATCGCGAAAAATCAGGGCTTTTTGACCGAAGAGCAATTTCAACAACTTTACACTTCCGCCGAGGAGCAGGGCCGCATGCTCAGCGGCCTCCGGAAATCGCTGATTCCAGATTAAGCCGTCGCTTTCACGAAAGACGGCTATCAACCATCAACTCTCAACTATTCACTTTTCCCCTCCCCCATGCCTTACATCGATCAGTTTTTCGAAGTCCTCGTAAACGCCGGTGCGTCCGATTTGCATCTTGCCGAAGGACAACCGCCGAAGATTCGCCGACATGGCGAGGTGATGCCGATTCGCAACGAAGAGCTCACCAACGAAGAGATGGCTTACATGATGAGCGAGATCGCCGGGCCGGATCGCTGGGCGCGCTATCTCGAGGTCGGCGACCTCGACTTCGCCTACGAGATGGATGAGCACTCGCGCTTCCGCTGCAACTATCTCAAGCAGACCCGCGGCTTCGGTTGCGTGTTTCGTCTCATCCCGACGAAAATTCTCACGCTCGATCAACTCGGCATCCCGCCCGTCGTGAAAGAGTTCGGCCACCTGCGCGGTGGTCTCGTGCTCGTCACGGGCCCGACCGGCTCGGGTAAATCGACGACGCTCGCGGCGCTGATTGACTACATCAACGTTAACTTCACCCGGCACATCATCACCGTCGAAGAGCCGATCGAATTCGTGCACAAAAACAAGAAGTCGATCATCACCCAGCGCGAAGTGCCGGAGAATACCCCGAGCTTCCCGCAGGGCCTGAAAGCGGCTTTGCGCGAAGACGCGGACATCGTGCTCGTGGGCGAAATGCGCGACTTGGAAACCATTCAGCTCGCGCTCACCGCGGCGGAAACCGGTCTGCTCGTCTTCGGCACCCTGCACACGAACAACGCGCGCAAAACCGTCGATCGTATGATCGACGTGTTTCCGAGCGATCAGCAGGCCCAGGTGCGCACCATGCTCGCCGCGTCGCTGCGTGGCGTCGTCGCCCAGTTGCTCTTGAAAAAGACGGCGGAAGTCGGCGGCGGCCGTCTCGCGGTGAACGAAATTCTCGTGGTCAACAGCGCGGCCTCGGCCATCATCCGCGAAGGTGCCACCCAGAAATTGCAGGACGTGATCGTGGCCGGTGGCGGTTCGGGCATGCAATTCATGGACGACGCCATCTGGAAGGTCATGCAGCAGGGCATTGTCAGCCCGCACGAGGCCTACATGAAGGCGATCGACAAGAATCGCTTCCGCGTCTTCCTCCCACCGGAGGACGAAGGGCTGTAAGGTTCATCGATCCACTTCCCAAAGGCGCCAGAGGTCAGGCGCACTCCAAAACGCTGGCGCGCCAAATCGCCGGCCTACGACGTCGGAAACGGGTTCCGCTCCGCGAAGCCGGCTTGGTGCCAGTACGGATAAGCCCGTGGCACGGCGCTGGCCTCGTCAAGTTTGGCGACTTGTTCCGGCGTGAGGTTCCAACCGACCGCACCCAAGTTCGCCCGCAGTTGCTCTTCATTCCGCGCACCAATGATGATCGTGGAAACCGTCGGCCGCTGCAGCACCCAGTTCAGCGCAATTTGCGGGACGGTCTTGCCGGTTTCGGCGGCAATGGCATCGATGGCGTCGACCACTTTGTAGAGATACTCCTCGGACACCTGCGGCCCCTTTTCGAGATTCAGTGGATCCTTCAACCGCGAGACTTCCGGCGCCGGGTGTCCACGGCGGATTTTCCCCGTGAGCCGGGCCCAACCGAGCGGACTCCACACCACCGCACCGACCTTCTGGTCCAGGCCCAGCGGCATAAGCTCCCATTCGTAATCGCGCCCCACCAGCGAATAGTAGGCCTGATGCGCCACATACCGAGGCAGCCCGTATTTCTCGGACACCGCCAGGGCTTTCATGAGATGCCAACCGGAGAAATTCGAGACGCCGACATAGCGGATCTTCCCCGCGCGAACGAGATCGTCCAGGGTACCGAGCACTTCCTCGTGTGGAGTTTGCGCGTCGTAAGCGTGGAGTTGAAAGAGATCGATGTAATCTGTCCCCAAGCGCCGCAGGCTGCCCTCGACGGCCCGGGTGAGATGGTGCCGCGAAGAGCCGACATCATTCGGTCCTTCTCCGCTACGGAAAGTCGCCTTGGTCGAAATCAGCACCTGGTCGCGCCGGCCAGCGATCGCCTGCCCGAGCACTGTCTCAGAATTTCCTTCGGAATAAACATCCGCGCTGTCGAACATGTTGACACCGGCCTCGAGCGCGATGTCCACGAGGCGCGTCGCTTCCTGGCCTTCCGTGTGGCCCCAGGCGTTGAACATCACATGCCCCTTTCCGCCAAAGGTGCCGGTGCCGAGAGTGAGAACCGGGACCTTCAGTCCTGAACCGCCAAGTAGTCTGTATTCCATGATTTTTTACCGCACGATCTCCGACGACGGAAACCAGACGTAGAGCATGAGATACACGAGCACGCCGGTGACGGAGACGTAGAGCCAGATGGGAAAGGTCCACTTGGCGATCCGGCGGTGCTTTTCGTAGATCGCCTTGAAGGCCGGGATGATCGTCATCAGGACGAGCGGGACCGTAAGAGCGGCCAGGGGCGTGTGCGTCCCGAGGATGAAGAAGTAGAGCGCCTTCGGCCAACCCGGATAGGTGAAGTGGGTGACCACGCCATGCTTGAGATAATGATACGTCAGATAGCAGCCGAGAAAGACCGTCGAGGTCACGAGCGCACAAATCATCGAAAGGATGTGCGCCTGTTTCATGTCGTTCTTGATGAACGCAATGCCACCTAGAATAAAAACCGTGCTCAACGCATTGAGGCTGGCGTTGATCAGCGGCAGATCGGAGGCATGCATGAGGCGTTACTTCTCGTCGAGCAGGCGATGGATGTCGCCGACAATATCATCCACACCTTCCTTGGAAGCTCCCTCGTAGAAACCGCGCACCATGCCGGAACGATCGACGAGAACGAGGCGCGTGGTGTGCGTCACCGGACCGTCCAAGGGCGTGCCGCCGGCGATGGGCAGCTTGAATCCATCGTGGGCGAGCTTGACGATGGCGTCCCGATCTCCCGTGCAAAAGAACCACATCGGGCTGGCCTTGAAGCGCTTCGCATATACATCCAGCACCTCCGGCGTGTCTTTCAGCGGGTCGACGGTGATGGACAGGAAACGGACATCGGGCAACGGCCCCAATGCCTTCTGCACCTCG
The DNA here is from genome assembly GCF_000173075.1 of Chthoniobacter flavus Ellin428. Classification (GTDB taxonomy): domain Bacteria; phylum Verrucomicrobiota; class Verrucomicrobiia; order Chthoniobacterales; family Chthoniobacteraceae; genus Chthoniobacter; species Chthoniobacter flavus. The sequence goes on along the minus strand of NZ_ABVL01000005.1, from coordinate 236,087 downwards.
GTGAAACGGCTCTGCAAGGCCGGGCATGGCCCGGGGCAGGTCGTGTAGAAGAAGTCGGCGACCCACACCTTGCCGGTGAGATCCGCGAGCCCGAGCGACTTGCCGCTGCGCTCCGTGAGCGAGAAATCCGGGACCGGCCAATACTTTTGCAATGTGGCGGCCTTTGGCTGCGGCTGCAGGATCACCACGGCATCCGATGGTTTGCCGCAGCCGGCGAGAAACAGGGCTGCACCGAGCAGCGCAAAGGTCAGCGGTCGCACGCTCACGCCTTGGTAAAGACCATGAGACCGAGGATCAACGGGAGGAAAAGAATCGACGCGAAGAACAAGCGGCGCGCGCTGGCCCGCTCACGCTCGATGAGGAACTGCACGGCGAAGAGGAGCATCACGCCATCGAGCAAGAGCGCCCCACCGAGGTAGATATCGCCGTTCATCCCCATGTGATAAGGGATGAGCGTAATGACGATCAGCGCAAAGGTATAGAGCAGGCTGTCCATCGCTGTCTTGCTGCCAGTCACATCGTCGCGCCGCAGCATGACGAAGCCCGCCCCTGCGTAGTCATCGCGATACATCCAGGCGATGGCGAGGAAGTGCGGCATCTGCCAAGTGAAGAGAATGCCGAAGAGCACCCACGCGCCGAGGCTGAGCGAAGGCTTCACCGCCACCCAACCAATGACCGGCGGAATCGCCCCGGAAATGGCCCCCACGATGGTGCAAAGCGCCGTGCGGCGCTTGAGCGGAGTGTAGGCGGCGATGTAAATCAGGATGGTCGCTGCCGCGAGAAGGGCGCTCAGCGAATTGACCGTCACCACCAGCCAGGCAACACCGACCACACCCATGACAATACCCAGGGCCAGCGCGTGCGACGGCTTCACCCGACCGGCCGGCAGCGGGCGATAACGGGTCCGCTCCATGAGCCGGTCCACGTTGCACTCGATGAATTGGTTCAACACCGCAGCTGACCCTGCGGCCAGGGTCGTACCCAACACGGCATTCATCAGGAGCAGCCAATCAAGGCGTCCATCCGTGGCGGCACAGAAGCCGACGAAAGTGGTGATGATGACCAGCAGGCTCAAGCGCGCCTTGGTGAGAACCATCAGGTCGCTCCAAATCCCCGGCTCGGCTTCTTCGCGTGCAACCTCCAGCGGGATAGTCAGTTCCGAGGTATTACGGTTCACGCTTGGGGCTCCGGGAGGGGATGAGTTGAAGCTGATTCGTTTGTAGCATCGGCATTGGGCGCATGGCTGGCACGGACCGCGATGAAGACAGTGGCCGCGAACAGCGCCGCGCCATTGACAACATGCAAGGTGGTCAGCACCGGCGGACGCAGATGCCAGATGACGAACATACCCAAAAGCACCTGCGCTACAAGCAGCACCAGCAACAACACCGCCGGCCGGGCCAACCGGGCTTCACCGGAAACGATCGCCCGCCGGGCGAGCAGGATGACGTGAATCGCCACGAGCAACGCCAGAAAGCGGGTATGGGTAAAGTTCATGTCCACGTAGGCGTTGTGGGTCTTCGGCATGAATCCGCCGCCTGGGGCCAAGGGAAACGTCGGAATCGCCAGGCCGGCGCCCAGATGACGCATCGTCGCGCCAACGATCAATTGGACAAAAATGAATCCAGCGGTGAGCCAGCCCAGCCGCGCGACCTTCCGAAAGGAGGGCTTCACCACGATCTGCGACCACATCGGCGAAAGCACCGCCGCGAGGGAAACCACGAGGCAAACCTCAATTTGGGCAAAGCAGCCGTGGAGGATCCGGAAGGTGGTGGCGATCGTGGTCGTCGTCGCTTCGATCCCCTGTGGATCGAGAATCACCCGAAGTCCGCCAAGGACAGCCTGTGAAAGAACTCCGACGAGCGCCCAGGAAGCCAGCGGCATGGCCGCACGAGGAAGCTGGCGACGCCGCGACAGCACCCAGAAGAACAGAATCAGCACCAGCGTCATGACCAACCCGGCCGTGAGGCGGTGACCATGCTCCAACCGCATCATGAAATTCTCCCACCAGCCGGCGGGATTCAGCGAGCCATTGCTTAACGGCCAGTCGGCAAAAGCCATCCCGGCGCCGGAGGTCGTAGTATACCCGCCGATGAAGACGAGGACGAACGTCACACAAACGACCAGCTTGGCGAAACGGGCGAGCCAAGCGTTGGAAGTGGTCGTTTGAGGATCGGCGGAATTCACGAACAAGAGGAGCGGGAACGTCGCCGACCGCGCCGCGCAGTCAACACCACAGATACCCGCAAAAACTTACTTGGCCGGAGCCGGAGCGGTCGGTGCAGTGGCAGCAGGAGCGGCCGGGGCAGCAGCGCCCGGAGCCGGAGCGGCCGCGGCGGCCGCCGGATGAGCGAGTTCGGATTGCTGCTTCGACCACTCATCAAATTCCTTCTGCGACTCGACGATGAGCTGACCGCGCATGCCGAAGTGACCGGCGCCACAGAGCTGGCCGCAGATAATATCGAACTGGCCGTCGCGGATCGGTCGGAACCAAATCGGGATACGGGAACCGGGGATCGCGTCCTGAGCCACGCGCATGTGTGGCACGGCGAAGCTGTGGATGACGTCACGCGAGGTGATGTCGACCACGGTCGGCGTCCCCTTCACGGTGTGGACTTCAAACTTGGAAGCAAAGTCGTCCTTGCCATCCGGATCGTTCGGGTCGATGCCCAGCGGATTGCTCGCGCTGATGAAAGCGGGATCAGTGCGACCGAAACGACCATCCGGCCCCGGATAGTGGAAGTTCCAGGAGAACTGCTCGGCGATGCAGTGAATGCGCACGGCCTTGGAGTTGTCGAGGTAGTTGTCGCCGTTCACGCGCATGGCCCAGATGGGCACCGCAAACCCGAGGAGCAAGCAGGCCTCGATGATGACCACCGAAAGCTCGAGGTGCGTGGAAACCTTGCTCTGCACGCCGTGATAGTCGGCCTTCGGATTGCGGGAGCGATGGAAGCGCCAGATCGTATAGAGGAAGAAGATCGACCAACCGACAAATAGAATGGCCATGAACCAATGGCAAATCTCGAGCAGCATATCGACCTGCGCACCATGCTCCGAGGCGTTGGGTACTATTCCGAGAAGTTTATTGAGCATATAACTGAATTATTTGATGTCCTCCTGGACGGTCGTAAGAGGCGAAAACTCAGCGTGCGGAGGCAGAGGAGACCGGGCACGTTTCGCGAGGTTGTAGATGAAGGCCCCGATCCCGCCGAGAATGGCGAAGATGAAACCCAGCATCAGAAAAATTGCGCCGTTGATGGCTTCACCGGTCTTGGGAGTGGCGCCCATGCACACGCTGCAAGCGGAGGCAGCAGCCGGCCAAAGGGCCGACAAGGCAAGGCTCCAAAGAGCCGGGGTGAGGATTCCACGGGAACGCTTCATAGAATGAGCGTCCGCGATTTGCGCACGAAATAGATGCCGTAGATGAAAAGGGCTACGGCCGCCAGCGCGCTGGCCACACCGAACAGAGTGATGTCGCTGGCAAAGCCCCACCATGCACAAACGCCCGCGAGGATGTCGCTGATGGCGATGAAGATGATATGGAAGGCTTTGATCGACATTTAGTGATGGTTGTGGAGCGTCTGGGTAATCACATCCGTGCGCGCCAGGTAGGTCAGGAAGAAGAGGATGAAGAAGAAGATCGCGGTGAAGATCAGGAACTTCCAGATCGTCTGCTTTTCTTCCTTCAAGTGCATGAGGATGAGGGCGATGACCAGGCCATTGACGCACGTGACCAGCAAGGTGGCCAGGACCTGGAGCGACGCGCTCACGTTCACCGCTACGGTGACAGCGATCAGTACCATGATGGCCTGCACTCCACCGATCAGCACATACTTCTTCATGTGCTTCTCGACCTCGCGGACTTGCTGCTCCGAGACGGGCGCGGGTTCCGACGACTCGGAATGTTTCGATTCACTCATAGGGCTTTACAGGAGGTAGAAGACAGGGAACACGAAGATCCACACGAGGTCGACGAAGTGCCAATAGAGGCCGACGACTTCGATCCGGTTGGCCATGTGCTCGGGATTGCGCAGGTAAAGGGCGCGGTCGAAGAACAGGAAGTAGATGAACATGACCAGGCCACCGAGGATGTGCAGGCCGTGGAGGCCGGTGATGGCGTAGTAGATGGCGAGGAAAGAGCTGTGCTTGGGCACGAACGCGCTCCAGGAATCGAGATCGTCGGCGTGAATCGTTGCTACCTGTTCCGACAGGTGACGCTTCCAGAAACCAGGCCGGTCGTACTTCGGATTGGTCGGGTCGGTGTAGATCTCATCGAGCGCCATTTCAAAGGCCTCGATCTTAACGCCGGGTTCGTTCCGCAGCGCTTCGGCATCACTCGGTGCCTTCACTTTGATCGACAGGGTCTTGCCGCCCTCTTCCGACTTGGAAATTTCCAAGCCACGTTTCTGGATCAGCGCGTCGAGTTGGGCCTTATTTTCCGGGGCGACTTCGACTTCCACTTCGTGGAGGTGGCCGGTGATTTCCGGACGAGGGGCGAGGCCCTTCTTGGCGAGGTAATCGTTACCCAGATACTTGTCGTACTCCGCCCACTTATCCTTCTTAATGAAGGTGCCGAAGTGGTGGAACTTGTCGTTCCATTCGTAGGAGAGCTTGATGACGAGGAAGACGGTGCCCAGGACCACAGCGGCCCCGAGGAACGCTTGATACTGCTTCCAGCGACGCATCTTGAGCGACGCCCAGGCGAGCACCACGCAGACGGAAGAGATGATCAGCAGGATCGTGTTGAGCGTTCCCACCGGCACGTCGAGCAGACCATGCGGCCAGTAGCCGTCGTCCGCACCCATGCGCAGGAAGGCATAGGCGGAGAAGAGGCCACCGAAGAGCATGACTTCGGAAGCGAGGAACAGCCAGATGGCCAGCTTGGCGTTATAGAGACCTGTATCCGGCCGGGGTGTTACTGTATGCGGAATTTCCATGTCGACAGATTAGTGAGCGAGCGCGGGCGTCGGGGCGGCAGCGGGTTTGTCGGACTTCGGCGGTTCGCTTTGCGGGGTGAAATCCTTGTCCGCGCCAGGCACGCTGTATTCGTAGGGACCACGATAGACCGTGATCGGCTTGGTGAAGTTGCCATGGCCGGGAGGCGTCGGCGTATCCCACTCGAGAGTGGTCGCATCCCACGGGTTGTCATTCGGTACCTTGCGGCCGCGGAAGATGCTATAGAAGAAATTGAAGATGAAGATCAACTGGGTCGCGCCAAGCAGGAAGGCGGAGGCGGACATGAAGTTGTTCCAGTGCAGGACCGGCTTGATGATCTGTTCGTAGCTGACGCCACCATCGTACCAGCGGCGGTGCACCCCCGCGATACCCTGGATGAACATCGGGAAGAAGATGCCGTTGATGAAGACGATCGAGAACCAGAAGTGGAGCTTGCCGAGCGTGTCATTCATCATCCGACCACAGGCCTTCGGGTACCAGTAGTAGACACCCGCAAAGAGGGCGAAGATCGTGCCCGGAGCGACGACGTAGTGGAAGTGACCGATAACGTAGTAGGTGTCGTGCAGGTAGAGGTCGGTCGAATTGAACGCCAGCGGGATGCCGGTGAGACCACCGATGCCGAACATCGGGAGGAAGGTCGTGGCGAAAAGCATTGGCACGGTGAAGCGGATGGCTCCTCCCCAAAGCGAGAGCAACAGGGCCGTCACCAGAATGACCGACGGGATGGAGATCATGACCGTGGTCGTCTGGAAGAAGCTGGAAACCTTGGCACCCATGCCGGTCATATACATGTGGTGCGCCCACACGACGAAGGAGAGGAAGCCGAGCACGAAGATCGCACCGACCATCGCCTTGTAGCCGTAAAGCGGCTTGCGAGTGTTGTTGGCGATGACCTCACCCACGATGCCGATGGCCGGCAGGATGAGCACGTACACCTCGGGGTGGGCAAGGAACCAGAAGAGATGCTGCCAGAGCAGCGGGCTGCCGCCCCCACTCCAGTGAGTGAGATGACCGCCGACCATCAACCCGGTCGGGATGAAGAAGCTGGTGCCAAAGGCGCGATCCATGAGCTGCATGAAGCCGGCGGCTTCGAGCGGCGGGAAGGCGAGGAGGAGCAGGAAGGCGGTGACGAGTTGCGTCCAGCAGAAGAAGGGCAGACGCATCCAGGTCATCCCCGGGGCACGCAACTGAATGCACGTGGCGATCGTATTGATCGAACCGAGGAGTGAACCGGTAATGTTGAAGACCATACCGAGCAGCCAGATGGTCTGACCGTTGAAGAACGGGTGCACATTGGGACCGGAATCCGAAATGACCGAGAGCGGCGGATACGAGGTCCAGCCGGACTTGGCCGGGCCGCCCGCGACGAAGAAGCTCGAGAGCATGATCACGCAGCTCACGAAGAAGGTCCAGTAGCTGGCCATGTTCAGCTTCGGGAACGCCATATCGGGCGCACCGACCTGCAACGGCATCACATAGTTGCCGAACGCGGCGACCGCCACCGGCACCACGCCGAAGAACACCATGATCGTGCCGTGCATGGCGCCGAGGATGTTGTAACCATCGGCGGTGAGCATGCCAGGGTGGCCATTCTGGTCATTGGCGAAAATCGCGGGGAAAACCTTTTGCAGCATCGGACCGAGGAACGACGGCACCGGCAGGCCCGGGTGAGCGAGCTGCCAGCGCATGAGCATCATGAGGCAGAAGCCGAGGAAGAGAAACGCCAGGCCGGTAATGCCATACTGGATACCGATGACCTTGTGATCCTGGGAAAAGACGTACTTTTGCCAGAACCCAAGGTCATGATGGTCGTCGTGACCGTGACCGTGGTCGGGTGAATGCGTGGTTGCTGCGGTAGCCATAAGTGCTTGGGCGACGTGAACTACTTCTTGGCCTCAGGGAACTTTTGCAGTTCCGGCTCGGTCCACGGCGCGGGGCGGTTTTCAAATTCTTTGCGGACGTCGGAAATCATCGCCGGGGTGACACCCTTTTCGTCCTTGTTGCCGAAGGAATTGCGCACGTAATTGATCACGTCCGCGAGTTTGTTGTCGTCCTTCAGGATCGGGAATTGGGTCGGGAGCGGCGGCATCGGCACCGCGTAGAGCATGTCCTTGACCTTGAGCGGAGGGTTCACTCCCTTGAGGGTCATCGCAATCATGCGGCGCGAATCGCCCTGCGTGTATTCGGTCCCGGCGAGCGGAGGAAAGGCACCAGGGATGCCAAGGCCGGTCGGCTGATGGCAGGCAATGCACGTCTGCATATACACCGCCTTGCCGCGTTCGATGGACGCCTTGAGGTCGAAGGCTTCCTCCGACTTGGCGAGCGCAGTGAGCACGGTGAGCACGGTGAGCGAGGCGAGAGCGGTGAAAATCGTTTTCATCTTGATTGCGGGGTCGTTAGCTTACTGACGACTGAGGATCCTTCAACTGACCGGTGACCGGTGAGAAAGAAAAGTGCGGCAGCGGATTTGGATGTTACTGAGTAGGCGACTAAAGCGGGGATCGAGGTTTCTGGATGCGAAGAGATTATTTCCAAGCGTCGAGTTCCGGCTGGGTCCAGCTGGTCTTGCGATCGGCAAATTTCTTGCGGGCGGCCGTGACGACGTCGGGAGCCACCGGGCCGCTGGTGTTGCCAAAGTTCGAGCGGACAAAGGTCATCACTGCGGCGATATCCTCGTCCCGGAGGACGGCTTCCTGAGGCGGCATCACGTTGTTGAACGGCTTTCCGTCCACGGTGAAGGCACCGATGTTGCCCTTGAGGATGATCGCGGCGAAGCGGTCGGTCGGACCGTTGACGTAAGGCGACTTGACGAGCGACGGGAAGACCATCGGCAGACCCATGCCGGTCGGCTGGTGACAGGCGATACAAATGGTCATGTAACGCATCTTGCCTTTGGCCAGGACATCCGGACTGGCCGCGCCGGAGGCAGCGGCGGCCCGGAGCAGCCGTTCCAGGAGCAGGTGCGGCGGCCGGGGCAGCTCCGGGAGCCGGGGCGGTGGCCGGTTGGGCGCCGTTCGGAGCGGGGGCTGCGGCTTCACCCGGGTAATTGGCATCGGCCGGAATCTGCGACAGCGTCGCTTCGGTCCAGGAAGCGCTCTGGGCGGCGTAGTCTTTCTTCGCCCGCGAGCACTTTCGCTTCGGAAATTTCCCCGGCCTTGTTACCCCATTCCTGACGCACGTAGCTCAGGACGGCGGCAATCTTCTTCGGGGAAAGCTGCGCTTCCCACGGCGGCATCACCTGCGCCGTGGTGAACTGCTTGCCGTCCACGGTGATCGGGCCACTCAGACCCTTCAACACGATGGCGAGCAGACGCTTCTCTCCACCCTGCACGATATCCGAACCAGCGAGATTCGGGTACTGTCCGGGCACGCCCATGCCATTGGGCTGGTGGCAGGCGAAGCACACCTGGCCGTAAACAATCTTACCCTGCTGGGCGAGCGACAATTGCGCTTCGGCCGGGCCGGCGTTGGCGCCCGCTTTTTCCGGCAGCGGGAAGAGCACCGCGGGCGAGCTCTCGTACTCGTTGTAGACGTTGCCGCTCAGGCCGCCATTGAAAACGCCGAAGTAGACGCCAGCCCAGACAAGGGCCACGCCACACACGGCGGTCAGCCACAAAGGCATCGGCGTTACTTCCGCCGACGGTTCGGGCTTTTCACGTTGCACCGCGGCGTGCACCTCGGTGACGTCGGGCGTTTCCTGATAATCGATACGGTTGGGACCTTCGTTGGAATTACTCACTTGGCGGCAACCTCCGGCGTGGCGGTTTTAACTTCCTTGAGCGGATGGCTCTTATCGAGAGACAGCAGGTAGCCAACGAGCTCTTTGGCTTCCGGCTTGGGCACGATCTCGTAGCCGTCCTCGACCGCCACATTCAAGGCTTCGTCGGAGCGTTGGCCGGAGATCTTGCGCTTTTCAAACAGGTAACGATACGCCGGCATCTTCGAGTTATGGATGATGGTGTTCGGCGCGTAGAGATGGAGGAGCTGCCAGGCGGCATCGCGCTTGGCGGGCTTGTATTGGGCGTTTTCGTCCACGGGTTCGTTGCGCCACTTGGCGGAACCGACGTTGGCCAGATCCGGCCCGATGCGGGAGCTGCCGAGGAGCGGCGGCGAATCGAAGATATAATCACGAGCCACCGTGCGGCGGGTACCCCAACCGCGGTCGATATCGGTGCCGTTTTGCTCGTCGCGAACCTGCTGCGAATGGCAGTAGATGCAGCCTTCGGAGATGTAGACGGCGCGGCCGCCAGCGACGATACCGCGATTTTCGATCGGGTAGATGTCGACGACTTTGCCTTCGTCATCCTGGAATTGCGGCTGCATGCCGCCGAGTTGGGCCTGGGGCACCAGCACGAGAGCGAAGAGCGACAGGGCGAATGACCCGACGATCCCGGTCAGCAAATAATTGGAACGGTTCATTAGTGTTTGGCCTCCTCTCCGATGGGCGCGAAAAGGGTCGGCTCACCGCCAGGCTGGCCGATGCGCAACAACATGAGCAGGAAATGCAAGCCGAAGACGAGGTGGCCGACGCCGAGCAGGAGCCACGCACCGATCCGGCCGAGGTTCAGCAGTTCGCTCGTGTTCATAACCGTGGCGAAGATGGTGTTGTCGCTGTCGTTCAGGGCCGCGCCGGTCATGAGGCCGCCAATGAGGAGGGTTACGACGAGCAACGTGCCGCCGTAAGCCGCACCCCAGAAGTGCAGGCTGATCATCGAGGACGAGAGCCACTCGCAACCCACGAGCCGCGGGAGGATGTAGTAGATGGCCCCGAAGATGACCATGCTGAAGAACGAGTAGACCACCAGTTGCATCTCACCGTTTTGGAACTGCGTGAAGTGCACGATGCGATCGACCGACCGGAGCGAAGCGAACAAGCCGATGACACTCGAGACGGTGAAGGCGATGGCGCCGAAGAAGGTGAAGCGGATGGTCGGGCTATGATAGACCATGTGGAACTGGCCTTGCATGGTGAGCACGAGGTTCGCGGTGACCGTCACGATCTGAACCAGGAGGATGATGCTCGAGGCGATGCTCAACGTCACGATCCAGGCGGGAATCGGGCCGCCGCTCAATCGCACCGCGCCCCGTCAGACCGGTGAAGACGATGAAGGACCAGAAGCCGATCGCCGCGAGATTGTAGCTGTGCACCGGGCGGTTGACGACCTTCGGGATGAGGTAGTAAGCCGCCGCCAGAGCGATCGAGGTCAGCCAGATATTGAGGAAGTTCTGCGTCGCCCAAGCCGCCACGAGGTTTTGCACCACGCCGGAGACGTTGGGAAGCACGTGGGCCGCATGCGCCATGGCAAAGCTCCACGGGAACCAGAAGAGAGCGGCGACCAGATACCACACCGAGATGAACGGAGTGGTCTGCGAGCGGAAGCTGAAGAGCAGAAGAGCCCACACTGCCACAAGCAGGTAGCCGAGGAGCATCAGCACCGCGGAGCCCGTCGGGATTTCCAAGCCTTCCAAACCGGTCGTTTTACCACCCAGGATATTGAGGATGCCGTAGGTGAGACCGACCTGCCAGAAGACGGCGCCAGTGAAGAGCACGCCGGGGAATTTCACCTTCACGCGACCGAGACGGGCCAGCAACCAGATGGTCACGCCCAAGCCGGCGAGGCTGCCCCAACCGAAGCAGATCGTATTGGTGAAAGCGGGCCAGATACGGCCGTAGCTCAGGAACGGCACATCGGCGAGGAATCCAGGCGAGTAGAGCTGGATGGAAGCGATGATGCCCAGCACCGTGGCCAGCATGAGCCAGAGGATGCCATTGCCGAAAAAGAAGAGCACGGGGCCACGCGCGGAGGCGTCGATGGCGGCGCGCTCAACTGCCGGATAACTGGTTTCAGCAGTCGAGGCCGGAGCGGTCGTCGAAGTAGGAGCGGTAGCGACAGCGGTCATTTCGGGTTTTCGGTCGGATTAATGAGTGGAGGACGAGCTGGGGTAGCCGGCGCCGCAGCGGGAGCGGGTGCGGGAGCGGGCGCCGCCGGTTGCGGAGCGGGCGCAGGAGCAGCTGGTGCCGGAGCGGGCGCCGGGGCAGCAGCCGGAACTGGCGCAGGCACGGGCGTAGCGGCAGGGGCAGGTGCCGGAGCGGCGGCCGGTGCAGCCGCGGGCGCGGCGGCGGGAGCCGGAGCGGCCGGTGCAGGCGTGGCGCCGAAGTGGATCGTATACGCACCCTGCGGCCAGGACGGCAGCGAAGGCGGAGCAGGCTCCTTCGAATTCGGATCGGGAACGATCACCGGGAGCGGCGGTTCCACTTTGACTTGCGAAGGAGCGGGCTTCTTGGTGCTGAGTTCGGTCACGGCCAGCGGGATCGCCTCGGCGATGGTGACGTGAGCCAAGCCCTTGGCCTTGTCGACCCAGCCTTCGGAATTCAGCTTTTCCTGCGCTTCTTTCTCGAGGCGTTCGCGGACCGCGATGCGATTCGAGGCACGGCGTTGTTCGAGGGTTTGCCCAGGCTTGCCGGAGAAGGCGAGCAGCGCCACCGCGACGATGACTACTGCGAAGAGCAGGACAAATACCCCGAGAAAGCCGAGGAAGCCGTTGGACGTGCGTTGTGTAGATTCGTTCGCCATGTCAGTTGCTCAGTTTCAGCGAGAGGAGGAGGCGCGGGTCGCGGGTCGGATAGAGATAGGACTTGCCAATGACCTTGGTCAGGAAGACCCAGCCGAGGATGCCGCCAATACCCACGAAGGAGAAGAGATCGAAAAGGCTCGGGTGGAAGCCTTCGCGGTGCAGAGCCGGCAGAACGATGACATACATGTCGAGGATCTGCATGGCCAGGATCCACCAGGAAACCCAGAGGATGATCGTGTTCTTCTTGATGAACTGGAAGAGCAGCACCGGGAACGGCAGGAAGAAGCGGCAGACGACCAGCGCCTGGCTGAAGTACCACCAGGTCTCGGTATTACGCAGGCGGAAGTAAGCGGTCTCTTCCGGAATGTTCGCGTACCAAATCAGCATGTATTGATCGAAGCCGATGTAGGCCCAGAAGATGGTGAAGGCCAAAAGGAACTTGCCCATCGTGTGGAAGTGCTCGTCGTTGACCACTTTCAGGTAGCCCTGATTCTTCAGCCAATTGACGATCAGCACGGTCAGCGCCATGCCGCTACCGGCTGCTCCGGCGAAGAGGTAGACACCCCACATAGTGGAGAACCAGTGATAGTCCAGACCCATGAGGTAATCGGCCGCGCTAAAGGTGATGCAAAGGCCCATCGCGGGGATGCCACCGACGCCCAACTTGCGCATGATCAAGGTATGCCTGGCCGCGCCGTCCTTGTCCTGATCCGTGGAGCGCTTCCAGAGGGAGTACGAGATCCAGCCGAGGAGGACGAAATAAACGATCCAGCGAACCCAGAAGAAGGTGTGGTTGAGATAACCACTCTTGCCGTCGAGGAGCGGATCTTCACCGGGGTGAAGGTTCCACCACTTCCACAGATCATTCGCGCAGAAGAGGAGGAGGGGCAGGAAAAAGAGAAGGGACACTGGCGTGACCTTGGCGATATTCTCCATCTGCCGGCGAACCGTGACCGACCATTCGGAATCCGTCGCGTGATGCAGGCAGGTCCAGAAAAGACCACCCACGCAAAGCGAGAAGAAATAGAAAGCCGCGAAGAGCCACGAATAGGCAGCTTGCACGTGCCAGGGTTGATAGCAGAGCCCGATAACACTCAGCACAATTCCGGCAATTCCCACCCAGAGAAGGATCTTCGGCGCATTACCGGCGCGCTTGATATCATAGGTCTCCACCGCTGGCGGAGTAATTTCGTGGGAATGGTCGCTCATTGCTTGGATTGAAGTTCCTTCTGTTTGGCCGCCGGCAGTTCAGCCACCTTGACGCTCTGGCTCTTTTGCAGAGCCCGGATGTAGGAGATGATGGCCCACCGGTCTTCGACCGCGATGTTCGGGCCGTAGGCGCCCATGGTGTTATGCCCGTTGGTAATCGTGTTGAAGATCTGTCCGTCCGGCATGGTCCGAATGCGATCGTCCTGGAGATTGGCGATGGCCGCGATGCCGAACTGACTCGTGATCCCATTGGCCAGGCCGACTTTGCCGTGGCAGACCGCGCAGTTGATGTTGAAGCGTTCCTGACCGCGCTTGACCAACGCATCAGTCACCTCGATCGGGAAACCGTCGCCGTAGACGTCGCCGAACTTACCGGTGTTGTAGTAGTTCGGCTCATCGGTGAATCCTTCGGGCTGGAGCGTGCCATTCTTGGCCGTCGCCTGGAGGAAGAAGCCCGGCAGCGTGTAGCCGAGCGGAATGGTGCCGTCGACTGGACGCCGCGAAGCACTGCCGTCCGAGTAGAACGTGCTCTCGTGCTGCGGGTCGTAGCGCGGCTGGTGCTTCATGTCCGGAAAGATCTGCAGCGGAGGAAGAGGACTCTTCGTGCCGCGGAACCCGGCGAGAACGGCCACCGAAATGGTGCCGAGGATGAAAAGGATGAAGAAGGTGCGAAGCATATCAGTCGTGAATCAGCGTGACGTGCTGACCGCCGATCTCCTCGAGGAGGGCGCGGGTCTTGGTTTCGGAGAATTTCGGATCGCGCGCTTCGATCACGAGGAAAAAGCCGTCATCGGTCACCCGTGCGAAACGTTCCCAGTTGAAGACCGGGTGGTACCACTTCGGGAGTTGGTTCATGACCATCAACGAAAACACCGTGGTGAACGCCGAGAAGAGCACCGTGAGCTCGAACATGATTGGGAAGAACGCCGGGATGGTGCGCCAGTCGTACGGCTTGCCGTGCACGATGAGCTTATAAAGGCTGAACGACGGAATCATTTCCAGGCAGACCGCGGTGAGAAGACCCGTAGTGCCGCCGATGAACACCGGGGCGCTCAACCAGGATTTGCCGAGACCCATGGCTTTGTCCATGCCGTGGATCGGGAAAGGCGTGTGCACGTCCCACTTGGAGAAGCCAGCGTCGCGGATTTTTTCCGCGGCATGCATGAGCGCTGCCGCGCTTTCGAATTCGGCGCCGAGGCCGTATACTTTGCGATATTCAGCCATGTTAGTGATGCCCCTCCTTGGCGGGCGCGTCGTGCGGTCCAAGGGCGCCCGTGGCCGGGCCGCCGGAGTTCGCGGTGGGACGATAGTGATGCGGATCGGCGTGCGGAGTCACCGCCTTCACTTCGAAGGCGCAGATCATCGGCAGGAAGCGCATGAAGAGCAGGAAGAGAGAAAGGAAGATTCCGAACGTGCCGCAGAAGGTCCAGATTTCGATCCAGGACGGGTGATAGTGATGCCAGGAACTCGGGAGGAAGTCCTGGGCGAGCGAGGTCGCGATGATGACGAAGCGCTCGTACCACATGCCCGCGTTGACGAACATGCTGGTGATGAAGACCACGATGTAATTGCTCCGCGCCCACTTGCTCCAGAAGATCTGGGGCGAGATGACGTTGCAGAACATCATCGCGTAGTAATACTTGTTGTACCAGCCGCCTTCGTTGAAGCCGAGCGAAGCACGCTGATGGAAGAAGGTGAACATCTCGAATTTGTTCTGCCCGTAGTAGGCGATGTACAACTCCATGAGATAGGCGTAACCGACGATCGAACCGGTCAGCAGGATGATCTTGGCCATCTTGTCCACGTGCTGACGGGTGACCATGTCATCGAGCTGCGGATAGAGCAGACGCGCCGGGAGCATGATGGTGAGCACCATGGCGAAACCACCGAAGATAGCGCCCGCAACGAAGTAGGGCGGGAAGATGGTGGTGTGCCAGCCAGGAAGGATCGAAGTCGCGAAGTCGAAGGACACGACCGAGTGCACGGAAAGCACCAGTGGGGTGGAGAGACCGGCGAGGAGCAGATACGCCATTTCGTAGTGGCGCCACTGACGGTTCGAACCGCGCCAGCCGAGGGCGAAGACGCCGTAGGCGAACTTCTTCACCCGGGACTTGGCACGATCGCGCAGCGAAGCAAGATCGGGCACGAGGCCGGTATACCAGAAGAGCACGGACACGGTGAAGTAGGTCGAGACCGCGAACACATCCCAGAGGAGCGGCGAACGGAAGTTCGGCCAGATGTCGTAGGAATCCGGAATCGGCGCCAGATACCAGGCCATCCACACGCGACCGACGTGAATGCCCGGGAAGATACCCGCGCAAATCACCGCGAAGAGGGTCATCGCCTCTGCCGCGCGGTTGATCGAGGTGCGCCACTTCTGACGGGAGAGGAAGAGAATCGCCGAGATCAACGTTCCCGCGTGACCGATGCCGATCCAGAACACGAAGTTCGTGATGTCCCACGCCCAACCAACCGTCTTGTTTTCACCCCAGACACCGACACCGTTCGAGATCTGATAGCCGATGCAGCACAGCCCAACCATGGCGAGCAGCGCGCACGGGAAGAAGGCGAGCCACCACCAGATGGGGGTGCGGGCCTCGACAATGCTGGAGACGTTTTCCGTGATCCAATGCAGACTACGCTCATTGGTGACCAGCGGAATGCGCTGGACTTCCTTGGGCGTTTCGAGAGTGGCGACAGCTTCCGACATTACGCTTTGGTTTCTTTGGGTTCAGCGGCGGCTTCGTGCTTTTCGCCACCGTGGTGAGATTTCATGGCCGCGCCGATTTTCTCTGCGCCGGGCATCTTGGGATTGGGGTTACGAATGCGCGCCAGGTAAGAGGTGCGCGTCGAAATGTTGAGATACTCGAGCAACCGGTAGCCGCGCTCGCTCTGCTTGAGCTTGGCCACACTGCTTTCGGGATTGAAGATATCGCCGAAAGTGATGGCGTCCGCCGGGCAGACCTGCGCACAAGCCGTGGTGAACGAATCCGCCGGAATGCGGTAGTTATCGGAATCGCGGATGGCCACCTTGGTGGCGATCTTCGCTTCCTGGATGCGCTGGACGCAGAAGGTGCACTTCTCCATGACGCCACGCATCCGCACCGTCACGTTCGGGTTTTTCTGCATCTTGAGCGTGTCCTCCATCTTCTTCTCGGAGATGAGGTTCCACTTGTGCAGACCGGTGAACCAACCCCCGTTCTTGCTGCCCATGGCGTCGCGCAGGTTGTAATCGAAGAAATTGAAGCGGCGCACTTTGAACGGGCAGTTGTTCGCGCAGTAACGCGTGCCAATGCAACGATTGTAGGCCATGACATTCAGGCCTTCTTCGTTGTGCACAGTGGCGTTCACCGGGCACACCGTTTCACACGGCGCATTCTCGCAGTGCTGGCACATGATGGGCTGCGAAACCATCTCCGGATCCGGATCTTCCTTGTCGACGCTGGCGAAATAACGGTCGGTGCGGATCCAGTGCATTTCGCGGCCATTGATGACCTGCTCCTTGCCGACGATCGGAATGTTGTTTTCCGCCTGGCAGGCGACCATGCACGCGGAACAACCAATGCATGAATTGAGGTCGACGACCATGCCCCAGCCGTGCGGATCCCAGCCGAGGTTGTCTCCATGCCCGCTCACCAGGGGCTTGCCAAACTCTTTAGCCGGGTGCTTCGACAGCTCCGGATTATTCAGCTCAGGATGCGTGTAGAGCGACTTGTTCGGCGGGATATGGGCGTCCATGCCCATCGTCTTGGCGAACTCCGGATTTTCCTTGTACTCGCTGACGGTCGCTTCGCGGGTGAGGTCGCCACCACGGCCTTCGAGCGCGTGGTGTTCCTGAGTGATGGCCAGATTGTAGGTGTGGCCAGTCACGCGCAGCTTCGCACCGAGGACGATGTAAGGCTCGCCAGTGGTGCGCAGCGGATAAGCATTGAACCCCGTGGTCGCACCCACGCGGCCCACTTCCGTCCGCCCGTAACCGAGCGCAATAGTGATCGAATTGTCGGCGTGGCCGGGAGCGACGAGCGCCGGGAGTTCCAGCACGCGCTTGTCGAGAATGACCTGCACCATGGCGCGTCCGATCCTCGAATCCTCATCTTCCTCGATCCCCAGCTTGCGGGCGGTCGCCGGACTGATCAGCGCGGCGTTGTCCCAAGTCACCTTGGTGATCGGGTCGGGAATTTCCTGGAGCCAGCCGTTGTTGTTGTAACGGCCATCGTCCACCTTCGGACAGGGAGTAAGGACGACTTCGAAAGTGTCTTCGCTCAGGGCCGGGATGCTGAATTTTTCCGTGATGAGCTTGGAGGCCGCGCCGCCGTTGAAGTTCAACGTCGCGGGCTTGATCTCGCTGCCCGCGAGGAAGCCATCATGAAGGAATTTCGCCCACGCAGTGGTGAAATCCGCCGGCTTGGCGATTTCCTTGAAGGTATCCTGAACGAGTTCCGGACCGTGCGGCTTCTCGAGGCCGGCGACCTTCGCGAGGAGGTCGAGTTCGCTCCACGCTCCGAAGAGCGGGAGGATCATCGGCTGCACCGAAACGTAGCTGCCATCGACCGCGCGACCGTCACCCCAGAATTCGAGATAGTGCGCGAGCGGCACGTTCCACTTGGAGAGCTTGGCGGTTTCGTCGATTTCCTGGCCGAGGCGGATGACCGTCGGCACGGATTTCTGCAAGGTCGCCCAATCGAGATCGCCCGGGGCGTTGTAAACCGGATTGGGGCCGATGATGAAGAGCGTCTGGACCTTCTTGTCCGCGATGTGCTTCGACAATTCCGCAATCGAAACCGTCGGAGCGACCGTCGACTTACGACCGATGATCGTCTTGCCGATGTTGCCGAGCGCGGCATTGATCGCCGTGGCGAGCGCCTGCACGGCCGCGGATTGACGCGAGCCAGCGACCACGATGCTCTTGCCCTTGGCGGCAATGAGATCTTCGGCGCAATACTTGATCCATTCCGGATCGATCTTGACCGTCGGGGCCGGGATGGCCTTGACCACTTCCGCGAGCACTGAGTCCGACGTCGCGCTGGCCACTGCGGCCGCAATTGCGAGGGCGAACGCACCCACCTGGCTGGCCGGCAAACGCAGGCGATGATCCGACATGCCGCCAGTGATCGTGTAACGATTCTCGACGACGTAGAGCCGGTTCATCTTCGAATCCGGTCCTGTCACGCGGCGACGCGTGGTGAAGCCGCGGATGTCAGTGAGATCGCCATCGCTGCCGAGGAAGTCGGAGTCGAGCGAGAGAATAACATCCGCCTTGCTGAAATCGGCAACGACCTCGGCGCCCTGACCGAAAATGGTCTCGTCCTTCACCGGACCGAGCGGCTCGTAAGTCGCCCACGTGACCTTCGGGAATTTCTGATTGATCAGGCCAATGAGGCGCTGGCGGGTCGGCGAATTATCTTCCTGCAGCAGGAAGGCGAGGCCGGAACCATCACCGGCACCCTTGAGAAGGCCGTCGAGTTCCTTGACGAAAGCCGCCTCGTCCGTGACTGCGCCATCCTTGAGGATCTTCTTCGCGCGATCCGGATCATAGAGATCGAGGATCGAAGATTGCGAATGAATATCCGTGCGCGCCTTGCTGATCGGGTGCAGCGGGTTGCCCTCGATCTTGGTCGGGCGACCGTCGTGCGTGGTCGCGACCAGCGGAGCGTAGCCGCGACGCGTGGGCCGGGCAGTGGTGAAGAAGAGCGGCTTGCCGGGAATCGACCATTCCACGCCCTTCGTGAAGGGCACGAGGTGCATGATCGGGCGGCGGCAGGCGGTGAGCCCCAGGCCGGCGAGCGCCGTGGAGGCACCCATGAGCTTGAGGAAGTTACGACGGGAAAGATCGCCGCCCTGCATTTCCGATGCGCCTTGCGGGAACTCGCGTTCCAGCCAGCCGCGGAACTCCGGCGTATCGGACAATTGCCCGAGGGAACGCCAGTACTTCTTGCCGGTCAACGGCTCAGAGGGATGCTCAAAAATTCGTTTCATCGATGACAGCCGGCGCAGTTTTTATCCGGTGGGTTGATATGCCAGTCGTTCACCAGGGTCGCTCCGATTTCTTCCTGCGTGAGTTTGATCTTGGGATTGGAGAAATCGCGATCCTGTTCCTCCGGCGGTTTACCGAAGGTGGAGACGAACTTCTGCACGTTTTCATCCTCGGGTTTCCAGTTGAGGTTCGTGATCTGATTCAACGGACGCAGGGCGTTTTTCGGATCGCGATGGCAGTCCAGGCACCAGCCCATTGAGTGCGGCTGGTCGTGATAAACGACCGCCATCTCGTTGACCTTGCCGTGGCAACTCACGCAACTGACGCCGCGATTCACATGAGCAGAGTGGTTGAAGAAAACGAAGTCCGAGGTCTTGTGGATTTGCACCCACTGCATCGGCTTACCGGTGGCCCACGAGTCGCGGATCGGAGCGAGTTTCGGATTATCCCGCTGCACCTGCGAGTGGCAGTTCATGCAGACCTGGGTGGTCGGGATGTTCGAGTGAGCGGCCACTTCCACGAAGCTGTGACAGTAACGGCAATCCATGCCGAGCTGACCGACATGCACGTCGTGAGGAAAGGGAACGGGCTGTGCCGGCTGATAGCCGACCCGGGTGTATTTGGGCGTGAAGTAATACCACATGCCCAACGAAACGGCGTTTCCGAGCACCAGCACGCAAACGACGATTTTGATGGGCAGGATATTGCTCCAGCGCGGGAAGATGTTCGCCATTGCCTAGAGACTTTCGAAGCTTCGTGGGTTGAATTTTTCAGCGTTTTGCATGCGGCAGGAAAACGGGTGGGCGTGCACTTTGTGGTTTCAAGGTGGGCATTGCAAGCGCAGTTTGTGAAAAATTTCACAAGCACCGCAAACCCACCAGCACCCGCTCCGTTTTCTTCAAAAAGGGCGGGGATTTTTTGGCCGTCGGCAACACGATGCAAGGACAAAAAACTGACGATCTGCGTACTCGCACGTGCATCGGGGAACGTACCGACGGAGGTCTGACGCGAGTGCGCTCCCGCGAGATTCGCGCTGTAACCGCTGTCCTATTGATGCCGCGGTCCGGTGGCGATCTGCGGTGGCTGCTCCACCTTGAAACTCCACCGGGACTCCACCTTCTTGCCGGCGATCTTTGCCGTGAGAATGGCGGTGTATTCTCCCGGGGCGAGACCGTGCGCCTGATAGGTCAGGACCTTCGCTTGGGAATCGAATCGCGGCGCCACGGGGCCGACTCCACTGAGACGCAGGCCGATGCTGCCGCTATCGATTGCGCCCAGGCGCGTGAGGTCGGCTTTAATGAGCGGATTGGGATCGGCAATCGTCGCGTCATTGGCCGGCTGCGCGTGAATATCCCGGGCGGTAAACTCCTCGGCCACAGCGGCTCGCGAGCTGGCCACCACGCCCCCGCCGAAATTCGTCGCCGTGGTGAAGATCTTCGGTTGGTTGCCTTGAATGAGATAGCGTCCCAAAGCATTTTCCGGCGTGCCGGCGCCGATCTTTTCGCCGTTTACGGTGAAGAGCATTTCGTAGCCGGCCTTCGCGGCGACTTCGCGGACGTGATCGTTGGCCGCTCCGTAAGGCAAGGCGAGCGCGTTGACCTTGATGCCCAGGTGGTCTTCCAGAGCCGTCCGCGAGCCGTGGAGTTCATTCCAGAGCCACTGGTCGTAGGCGGCCTCGGTCATACCGGCTTTCTTCCGGCGCAGGTCTGCGTGGGAGACGGTTTCGCTCTCGATGGCCACACCGGCGTCGCGCAGCTCGGCGAGTTGCTCCCACGATAAGGAACCGCCGCCGGCCTTGGGCCCACCGCGCACGTAATCCGTGTAGACGAAGAGGGTGAAGGGATAGCCGTATTTCTTCAGGATGGGCCAGGCGACACTGTAGGCGCTGCTGTAGCCGTCGTCGATGGTGATGAGCGCGCTCCGCTTCGGGATGCTCTTTTGCTCGTGGCGCCAGGCCTGGAAATCGTCCAGTGAGATGACGGTGATACCTTGATCCTTCAGCGCCTGCATCTGTCCCTCGAACTCTGGGGGCGTGATCTCCGTGTCCGGCCGCTTCACCTTGTCGACGAAACGCTGATACCCGAGAATGATCACTTGAGCGGTTCGATCGATCTTTGGCTCGGCGGGTCCTTCGGCCACGAGATCAGGCGCGCTGGCCGGACTCGAGGTGGCAGATGAACTCGCCTGCACCGGCGAGGGCGTGGCGGGCGAAACCAGCGCGTGGAAATAGGCCGCATACGGCATCTTGCGGCACGCCGGGCACAACACCACCGCCAGGATCACACAGAGGCGGAGCAATTTCATTGGCATCTCCTATCTTGGGCAGGTAACGGCTGGGCATACGGGCCCGCCTGCGGACCGGACCCGCGGTCATCAACTAGAGATTCGGGGCCCCGGCCTTCCGTGGCTCCACGACTTCTGCGGAAAGATACACCGAAATTGACCTCAGGATAGGAGATGGCCATAACCGAGCCCTGTGGATGCGCTGACTAAAGACTATCGAGGATCGATACGGCCGGGTATTAGGCCGTCCGCATTTTGGCCCCCTTTTACAAGCCACCCAAGGCTCAAAGATTTTCCCGTCCAAACCTTAAATCGGTCCGTTTACCCAATGTCCCGCAATGGAATCTCGCCCTCGGCGGTTTGAATCCATACTCTCCTCCCCTTTCCCATGCCTCGTAATCCCCTCTCCACTCTGATCGTCGCCAGTCTCACCATGGTCGGCGCGGCCTGGTCGCTGCACGCCGAGGATGCCCCCGCTTTCACGCCCAAGGCCGAGCACGTCATCCTCGTCATCTGGGACGGCATGCGGCTGGATTTCATCAACGCGCAGAATACACCGAATCTCCAATCGCTGGTGCAGCACGGCACGTTCTTCGCGAACAACCATTCCTTCTGGCCGACGACGACCGAGGTGAATGGCACCGTCCTCGCCACGGGAGCGTTTCCCGCGCGCAGCCATGTCGTGGCGAATTCGGAATACCGCCCGGAGATCAACCCACGCGGACCGGTCCACACGGAGGATGCCGAGGTCATGCACAAGGGCGACGAAGTGAGCGGAGGCAAATACGTGGGCGTGGCCACGGTGGTGGAGACGGTGCGCAAGGCGGGCTTTCCGGCCGTGGTGGCTGGAACCAAGCCGGTGGCGCTGATCCAGGATCGCGCGCCGGAACGACCGGCCACACCGTTTTCGGCCACGCTCTTCGCCGGCAAGATCTATCCCCATGCGCTGCTCGCCTCGATCACCGCCGCACTCGGGCCGATGCCGCAATACAAGCCGGACATGAATAACCCGGCCCCAAACACCGCGGGAAATCAATGGACCACGCGCGCCTTGCTCGAGCATCTCTGGCACGATGGCGTGCCGCGCTATTCGGTACTGTGGCTGAGCGATCCGGACTTTCCGCAACACCTCACCTCGCCGGGCGCGCCGGCGGCGATCGCGGGCATCCACGATAGCGACACGAATCTCGGGTTGGTGATCGCCGAGTTGCAAAAACGCGGTGAGCTCCAAAAGACGGACATCTTCGTCGTGAGCGATCACGGGTTCAGCACCATCGAGCGCAGCGTGGACCCGGTGAAATATTACGGTGAGCACAGGGTGACCGTTTCGAAGCAATTCAACTCGCCGCCGACCAATGGACAGGTGATGTCGGTGAGCGTGGGCGGCGCGACCGGGCTGTATGTCATCGGCCACGATGCCGGAGTGACCGGCAAGCTCGTCGAGATGCTGCAGAGGAGCGATTTTGCGGGACCGATCTTCACCCGCAACGCGGCGCCCGGCACCTTCGCCATCAGCGCCGCGCACCTCGATAGCCCGGAGGCGCCGGACATCGTATTCAGCTTTCGCTGGAGCGCGGGGAACAACGCGGTGGGCACGCCGGGCCTGATCCTCGCCGAAGGCAAGGCCGGCAACGGCATGCACGGCAGCCTGAGCAAATTCGATATTCACAACACGCTCGTCGCGGGCGGCCCGGACATTCGCATTGGCTATCGCGATGAGTTTCCCACCGGCAACATCGACGTGGCGCCGACGATCCTCCATCTGCTCGGACTCAAGTCGCCGGACGGGACGGATGGCCGTGTGCTCAGCGAAGCCTTCACCGGCGCTCCGGAGCCGAAGGAAAAGCCGGTGACCAAGCGCATCGAAACCCTGCGCGACTTCACCACCGGGGTCATTTTCAAAGACGCGCACAAGTGGCAGCAATACCTGCAGACGACCACCTTCGACGGCCGGACTTATTTCGACGAAGGCAACGCCAGCGGGCAGTAAAACTTTTTACGCCCGCCCGCGCCGTCTTTCGCGCCAGGCGGCGAGGCCACTCTCAGCCATGCGCAGCTCTTTGAGCGCGGGATAATTTCCGCTGATCGTCAACCTCGGCAGACGATCCATCTGCGCCGAGTGTTCCCGGGTGAGATTGCCCGGGCGCGTCGTCAGCATCGTCGCGAAACCGCTCGAGCGCACGAGGGCAAACTCGCGTTCACTGACCGCCTTGGCGCCGCCGAAGGGATAGGCGAAGTGTCGCACCTCACGCCCGAGTTGAGCAGCGAGGGCGCGGCGCGCGCCATCGACTTCCACGACCAGCTCTTCGTCCGTCAGGCGGTTCAGGCTGTGGTGCCCCGCGGTGTGCGCGCCAATGGTCACCAGCGGATCCGCGGCCAACGCGCGCAATTCTTCCCAAGTCAGGCACAGCTTCCGAGTGAGGGCGCACGGATCGAGACCCGCGGCCTCGCCAATGACGCGCAGCAGTGCGTCGCGCTCCGCACCCAGGCCGCGCACCAGCCGCGCGATCTCCTCCAGCGCACGGTCACGCTCGCCCGTCGTAGCGGCGGTAAAATGATGCGGCGTGCCTTTCCACGAAAACTGCAGCGCCTTCCCCGCGTTCAAGATTTCCTCGATCCAGTACCACCACACACTCGCGTTGCCCGCGATGAAACCGTTGGTGATGTTGACCGTGAAGGGCGCACCGAATTCACGGAAGATGGGTAGCGCCAGCGTCGCGTTGTCGCGATAGCCATCATCGAAGGTGAAGCAGACAAAGCGCGGACCATGCGGGCTGGCGAGGCGTGCGGGGATTGCCTCCTGGGCGACGATTTCGAGACCATTTTGCCGCACATACTCGAGCATCGCTCGCAGGTCCTTCGGTGTCACTTCCAGCGCGCGATTCGACGGCAAAGGCGAGCGCTCCGCCTCGGGCACGACACGGTGCAAAGTCACGATGAACCCGAGACCACCGAGCACCGGTCGCGCCAGCGTCGCTGCAGCCTGCATGGCCGAATCGCGAAGGCCCCGCGCGGTCATAACCCCAGCAGCGTGACCTCGCTGTAAAGATTGTCGATCTGCTCCGGACGCAAGGTTTTCGACCGAAACAACGCCACCTGGGCAAGCCTTGTCTCCCGGCTGTAGATCGGCAGTGGCCCTTCGAAAAGTCGCGAGTCGATGGCGAGGAGCGCAGTGCGGTTTTTCAGTCCCATGCGCCAGCGAATGTGGCCAAGGCATTCCCGAAAGAGTTCGCGATTGCTGATATGATGGATCCGCGAGAAATGCGCCCGCCGGCCTTTGGTCACGGTGAAGACCACATGGCATTTCGCCCCGCGGTGCGTGATGAGCATTTGCTCGCATTCCGTCGCACGCAGATGGACGAAAAACTCGCGTTGCACACCCCGGAGTTCGGTGGCGATGACCTCCGGATTCATGGTGATGCGCCCTGCAAACCAGCCCCCCGGTTTCCAGATCGAGGGCAGCGGCAACAATACGACCCATTTCGTCTCCAGGTTTTCGAAACCGAAACGGCGATAGAGCGGATCGATCGACGGAATCGCAGTGTGGCAGGTTAGCGTGCGATCTTCGATGCTCATCACCGCCTTGAAGAGTTGCAGCGAGTGATTGCGATACTCGGGCAGCGTGACCCAGCTCGTGAGATTGGCAAATTTCTCGACGCGCCCGTCGATCATGCGCTCGTAAAGGATCGTGCCGAAAAAGCCGACGACGCGGTCGCCGTCCTTAAGAACGAATCCGCGCATATCCTCCTCGCAGGCCCAGGAGTAATGAAACAGCCGGCGCCATTGCTCCGGCGGAATCGGCGGATTACGAAAGACGTCGAAGAGTGGCAGGACGGACTCGAAGCTCGCCGGCGTCGCAATTTCAACGTGGATCATGGCGCGCCGTGTGCTGCCAGTGCCCGGCGGATCGCGGCCACGCTCTGCATCTGCATGAATTCATCCGGCGAGAAGCGTTGGCCGAAGGATTGTTCCAGCGAGAGCACCAAGTTGAGGTGCGCCACCGAATCCCACGCCGCGGTGTTTTCCATCGACGTCTCCTCGTTCAAGGTGCCGACGTCGACACCCAGGGTATCCGCGAGAATTTGAAGGAGCTTGTCATTCATGAAAGTGGACCCCGATATACGAGGGAGAGGGCAGAGCATCCGACAGACTTTTGCGCCAGCGGTTTCCGCCACAGTCCATAAACGCGTGCTGCGGGTAGAAGTCTCGGACGAGCGCGTTCTTGGCGGTCGGGAAATACTCGCCCATGAGCTCGCTGCCGCCTTTGGTTTTCACAAGCTCGGCCAGTCGCGCAAGCAAAGCGGTCTCGACGCTGCGGCCAATGACCCGGCAACTGAGCAAAAACGTATCGATCGTCCACTCGCTGTCCATCGGCCGCGCGATGGCCACTCCGACCAATCCGTGATCCCCAAACCGATCCGCCAAGCGCAGCCACAAAGCCACGCTGCCACTGGCGATCATCTCGGAAATTTGCGCCGCAGTGTGACGGCGCGTGGTGAGGTTGAATTGATTTGTCTTCGCGAGCAATTGCGCCACCCGCGGCAAAGTGTCCGCCCCGACCGCGCCGATCGTCGCCACCATTTGCAAGCCGGCGAGAAACTCCTCCGGCGAGGCCGCGGCGCGACTTGCTTCTGCGCGCGCCTGCTCTTGCTGATACATGCCGGCCCGCTGCTGATCCTCGGCGGAAATCGTCAATTGATCAAAGGCCTCACTCTCCGCGAGCACGGCACCGTATTGCAGCGGATCGGCCGGCACATCCAACACCCGCACCTCAGGCAGAGCCACGCGCACTTCTTCGCGCTCGAAAGGATTGTCGTCGAACAGCACGAGCGCATCGATTCCCAGGTTCAAGGCGGCGGCGATCTCGCGGAGATTGGCGCTCTTTTCCTGCCAGTTGATGCGCATGAGCGCGAAGTCCTCGCGATGCAGGATGCTGTCCGCGTGCTGATCGAGCACCGCCAGCACGTCGGCTTCTTCGTTCTTGCTCGCCAGGGCCAGCAACACCCCGCGCTCCTTCAAAGTGCGCAGGTGCTTTTGAAAGCGTTTGAAGACATTGCCCGGGTAATCATCGCCCAACGCAATTCCACCCAAACCCTCCTCGCCGACCACACCACCCCACAACGTATTATCCGCATCGAGCACGAGACATTTCGCCGGCGCGATAAACGCGGCGCGCAAGGTGCGAGCCAGTGCACCGCTCGTTGCGATCTGCGCGGCCACGCTCCATGGTTGGCGCGCCAGGGCAAACATGCGCGCATCGTGCCAGCCACGCAGTCCATGCTCAGCCACCACACGCGCGTAGTCGAAAACGAATGCGCCCGACACCGCGCGGCAGGCCACCGCAAGCGCCGCATTGGCTTTCTCAATAGCAAAGGCTTGAGAGGACTCCAGCATGGCATCCCCCACCCCGGCCGTGAGCCGTTCCGGTTGGGCAAAATTCACAATGAAGAGCGCGGCCGCCGTGCGTTCACGCAAGCTGCGGAGCAGATCGCGCAAACGTGCGACCGCGGCGTCGAGCGACCCGGTTCGTTCAAAAAATTCCGGCGCCAGTTCCTCCAAGCGAGCGAGGATCACGATGGCTTCCGGATTCTGCGCGTAGAGCGGACCGTCCGCCGCGAGAGCCGTGACCTCCAATTGGCCAAAGGGCGCGAACCACGGCGCGATCTGCAGCCCACGCCGCGCACCTTCCACAATAAGGAAAGGCTGCAGCAATTGCGCGGAAACGGTGGACAGCACCGCCACTCGCAATGGACGCAAGTTCGGCACCTCACCCGCCTGCACCCGGCGCGCGGCCTGCAAATAGGCCGCCGGCGTCGGCGCAAGATTTTGCGTGATGGAGGGAGCCGCCGTCATGCTTCGGCAAGTTTCGAGGCGTTCGCCTCCACCGCCTTCACCACGGCGCGCGAGACTGCGTCCGGATGAATCGCGTGCAAACATTTCAGTTCGAAAGGGCACGGCGTAGTCAGCCAGCACGGCGCGCAATCGACCGGCGTGAAAAAGCGATGGGCAAACGGATAGTCGAACCCATCGGGCGCTTCGTAGCCGCCGAAGAGCACCACGCTGGGAATTTTGTAGGCATTGGCGATGTGCATTCCGCCCGAAACCGGCCCCACGAACACCGCCGCCTGGGAGAGCATCCAGATGAAATCCCGCATGGTCGTCTCCCCGGCAAACGAATGGAAACGTGGGCCGAATTGCGGCTGAGGAAACATCGACTGCGTGCCGACTTCGATGACGTGATAGCGCTCGACCAGCATCTCGACCAACCGGGTCCACGAGGCGAAAGGCCACTGCTTGTTCGGCGTCCATCGACTGGCCTGTGGCTGAATGATGATGCGCGGTCCCGGCACCTCCGCAATGCGCGCCCGGATGGACTCCGACGGATCAATGATCGGCGGCTCCAAATGGCTGGCGGACAGGTTCAGGCCCACACATTCCGCCATCAACGTCACCAGTGGCCGTGGCGGAGGCAGCACCAGATTGTATTGCAGATAAATCGCATTTGCCGCCGCGGCAGGAGTGAAACGCTCGACCGCGGAGAGGTGCGGATTGCGCTCGAAAACGTCCTGATGACGGCTGAGAAAAGTGATGTGGCAACGCGGATTGAGCCGCCGAATTTCGCGGAAGATCGGCGTACACATCAGCTCATCGCCGATGCCGCCGCCATGAGAACAGAGCCGCAAGCGGGCGCGTTGCCAGGGCTTTTGGAACGGCCACGGCCAACGCCAGTTGACCGTCCCCCGGGCTCCGCGAAAAATCATCCAGCGACGAATGAGGTTCTCGGCCCGTTGCCGCTGCCAGCCTAGGGAGGCAATCAGATGTGCGAACGGATTCCCCTCAGCCATGGAGATGCGGGGGCAAAAGGAGGCAGACGTGCATAGTTCGAACTTAAAGATGCGGCGAGTTCCCGACAAGAGTGCGCATGCCGACAAAGGCAAACTCGATGCATCGCTTTTCCGGGCAGTGGCTCATGGATGGGATTCCGTGTTTCCCGCGCGGGCGCGGCGCCGCGATTCGCGGATGACTCCCCACGCCTTCGCCATCGCGATCTCCGCGCGCAACCAGAGTGAAGCGGGCGCCAGATATCGCGTCAGCCCGTAAATCAACCCGTTCCCCAGAAACTGCCGCCAATAGTAGCGCGACACGCCCAGGATGGGATGGGTGCGGATGACCTGGTTGAGCCGCACCTCGGTCATGCCATCACCGCAAAACCATTTGCGGATATAAGCTTCATTCGTCCGGCGCGCGGGAATGCAGTGATAGGTAATGGCTTGGGGCAAATAGCATCCTTGCGCGCCTCGGCGCCGCAACCGATTGATGAGATCGTTCTCCTCACCACCGACCGTCCCCGAGCCTTGCCGGCCCAGATCGGTGTCGAACTGCAAGCCCTCCATCGCCGAGCGGCGAATGGCCATGTTCGCTCCGCCCAGGGCATGCTCGAGGACACGCTCCTTCTCGCCGAGGTTGAGGTAGCCGATCACCGGGGCCAGGGCCCCCGACGCGTGCGCGGCGAACCAGGCCGGCGGGGCGGACTCGAAACGCGGCGGGATCGCCCCGCCGAAAAAGCCGTATTCCGTGAGCCTCTGCCCCGCCTCCCAATGCGCAACCAGCCAGCGCTCATCATATTCCATGTCATCGTCGGTGAATAACAGGAACGGTGCGTCGGTCTTCTCAAGCGCCAGATTCAGGGCGAAGCTCTTGCCTTGGATCTTTTCCAGCAAATAGCGCGATGGGAAAGGCATGGGCGTCTCCCGGCACACTTCCGGCGTGTGATCGGAGGAGTTATTGTCGACGACGACCAATTCCAACTCCACACCCGGTGGCGGAGTGCACTGCGCGAGGGATTTCAACGCCCGCCGCAGGCTTTCCGCCCGGTTGTAAGTGCAGAGAATGATCGAGATATCCATGGATCTGATCTGTCAAAGGCCTCGGCCCGTGACCCTTTCCCTAGAGCCTGTTATTCACTTTTATGAAAGTGATGGCCCGGCCTGCGCCGAAGGCGTTGAATCTTTCAGCCCAGCGAGGAAAATGCATAACCGGACCCTCAGGCGATTGACCGCAATCTCGCCCCTTGAGGCGTGGACACCACTTCCGTCCGCTTGACAAAGAACATGGTCAGCGGTGTGCGGCAGAACGGAGCGTAGCCCTTCTCCCCGAGAAAGTTCGCGAGCTCGGATTGCGGGAGCTGATCCAAGGTGAGCAGGGACGCATCTTCGATGAGAATGAGTGTCGGTGAATATTTCTCCCAATCATTGGATCGCAGCACGTTGAACTCGTGCCCTTCCACGTCGATGCTCAGCATGTCGATCCGCTGGCCGGCCGGCAAGTGGTCCGCCAGGATGTCTTTCAGCAAGCGCGCCTGGACGGTCTTTTTGCCCAGATACTGAAATTTGAAATCAGACTTCGGCCCATCGTGATAAGACATCCGTTGCTCGACGACCTCATCGGAAAGCGTATTGATCCCACCGCCTTCGAACTGGTGATAATTCAAGGTCTGCTCCACATCCGAAACGGCCACTTCGAGATTAATGTCGCGGGGGCGAATCTCGTTGAATTTAGTCATGCTCCCCGGCAGGGGATCGATGTTAATTCCCCGCCAACCCTTGCGATAGAGCAGGTAGGTATTCGAGTAGGCCCGCGGATGGTGGGCGCCGACATCGACATAGAATCCCTCCGCCTGCCGATGAAAAATACGGGCCAGGATCATGTCCTCCCCTTCCTGCGCGAAAACCTCCACCGCATCGGGCTGCAGCTTCCGCGGCCCGCGCAACCGGGCCTTGATCGGCTCCGGAATCATTCGTTTCAAAAGCTTGAACATGCGAAGGGATTTTCTAGTTAGCTAACACGAGTGGGCGGATTGAGCTCCCATTGGGTCCGCAGCAAACATGCGGCGGAATTGAACAATTGGCGGCCATTGCCGAAAAAGTCTCCCCCCTGGATTTCGAAATGCATCGCCGACGGAACGTGATCGGCGCCCGCTTCGTTGACCAGCGCGGCCAATTCGACGGAATAGCGCCCGGGGGTAAGAGAAAAATTGGTGGGCAAAGTCAGTTCCAGCGAGCCGTTCTTGGGAAAAGGCCCGGGCAACCCGCCGGTCAGCGAGTCCAGGGAAAGCAATCGGAACTGCTGGGCGTCGTAAATGTTCACGAAGAAACGCGCCGGCACGTTATCGGTATTTCCCTCGTAGCTCAGCCGGACGCGCAGGCCCCCTCCAGCCACCACCGACTTGGAGCCGTCCAGGGCCATGATCTGCAGATCCGTAAAGCGTACTTCGCCGGTCCCGCGAACATCACCGCGCTTGAACTGGTTTCCGCCATCACCTCCCGGCAGAGCATCCCGCAGGTAGATATTGGCCACTTCTTCGATGGGCCCGGTGGCAGCCACCTTGCCGCGTTCGAGATAGATGCCCTTGCTGCAAAGCGCACTCACCGCCGCCATGTTATGGCTGACAAACAGCACCGTCCGGCCGGCGCGCGCGACTTCGCTCATCCGGCCGAGACACTTCTTCTGAAACGCCGCATCTCCCACCGCGAGCACTTCGTCGATGATCAAAATCTCCGGATCGAGGTGAGCCGCGACCGCAAAGGCCAGTCGCGTGGTCATGCCGCTGGAATAATGCTTCACCGGCGTATCGAGGAACGAGTCCATCTCCGCGAAAGCGGCAATCTCATCGAACTTCCGCAGGATCTCCGCGCGGGTCATGCCGAGGATCGCCCCATTGAGAAAGGTATTCTCGCGTCCGGTCAGCTCCGGATGAAATCCCGTGCCGACCTCGAGCAAACTGGCAATACGCCCGCGAATGCGAATCTCGCCCTCCGTCGGTTCGGTGATCTGGCTGAGAATCTTCAGCAGCGTCGACTTGCCCGCGCCGTTGCGGCCGATGATGCCCACGCAATCGCCCTGCTCCACATCGAAGCTCACATCGCGCAACGCCCAGAATTTCTCCACCTGTTTCTTCTTTCCACGAAACAACGCCGTGAGCTGATCGCGCAGCGTGTCGTGCATCTGCGCGCCGAGCTTGTATTCCTTGCCGAGTTGTCGAACGGAAATCACGGCCATCGTCAGATAATATCGGCGAACGTTTTTTCGGTATTGCGAAAATACATCATCCCGGTCACCAGCATGACGAATCCGACGCCCAAGCTGAGGAAAAAGCCTGGCCAGTAGGGCTCAAACTTCGGCCCAAGCACGCTCCAGCGGAAGCCATCGATCACCGCCACCAGCGGATTCAGGCAGTACCACATGCGCCAGCGCTCCGGCACGATATCCATCCAGAGAAACGGTACGGGCGTGACGTACATGCCTAGCCGCGTGATGAAAGGCACGACGTAGCGGATATCGCGGTACTTCACATTCAAGGCGCTGAACCACGCGCCCGCCGCAAAGCTAACCAGGAAGGTCAGGAACAAAAACACCGGCAGGAGCAGCAGGAGCGGCTGCACCGGCACATGGTAGATCGCCATGAAGATCAAGAGCAGCACGAAGGAAATCCCCGCCTCGACAAATCCACTGCTCACCACGCTCGCCGGGATGATGAGCCGCGGGAAATAAACGCGGGAGATGATGCGCGCCGAAGCCACCATCGAGTTGCTGCTCTCCGAAAGGGTATTGGAAAAGAATTGCCACGGCACCAGTGCAGCAAAGGTGATGATCGCATAGGGCGCCCCGTGCGTGGGAAATTTCGCCACACTGCCGAAGAGCACGGTGAAGACGACTACCATGAGGACGGGCTGCAGGATCACCCAGGTGACACCGAGGTAGGTCTGCTTGTAGCGCAGCAGGATGTCGCGCCAGGCGAGGAAACCGAACAACTCGCGGTAACGCCACAGCTCGCCGAAATTGATGGTGATGAATCCGCGTTGCGGACGGATGACGCGCTCGGGCGCCGGACCTTGATCAACGGACATGGAAAAAACGTGCAGTGAAACTGCGTAACTCGATCATGGGGGCGAGACGCTTAACTGCTCGGCCCGACCAGCGGCAAGACTATTTGCCAGTGTGGCAGGAGATAAAGGTTTGCGTCCGATGACGATCGTCGACAACCCGCTGATCGGCAGGATTCCGTCGAGGACGCGGAAGATCGGCGTGAGGATGCCGTAGAGCCGCAGCTGCCAGGGTTTGAGTGCTTTCTGGCCACCCAGCGTGTTCGCGACATACCACGCCCATACGCCGACTTTGTTGAAGAAAAACTGCTTCTCCACCTCCAGTCCGGCTTCGCGCATTTTGTCTTCGAGCTCGTTTTTCGAGTAGCGCCGGAAATGGCCGAGCGCCCGGTCGAACTCGCTGTAGAGCTTCATGTTGTAAGGGACGAGCACCACGATGCGGCAACCGGCCGGCACGGTATCGAAAAGATTGCGCAACACCGCGCGGTCGTCCTCGATATGCTCCAGCACATTCAGGAAGACGACGCTGTCGGGCACAAAGCCACGCAGTTGCTCGTAATCCTCGCGCTGCGCCATATCGAGCTTCCCGATCTGCAGGTTCTTCTGCGTCGACCAGCGGGCCTTCAGCTCGGTGAGATAGTCGATGCGATAGTCCGTGAGCAGCACCTGCTCGTGCAAACGGATGTGCTTGCTGAGGTTTCCGCGACCCACGCCGAGCTCCGCCACGCGCTGACCGAGCCAGGGCTTTACGCTTTCGTACATCCACAGGTTGAACTGCGGCGCCTGCTCCAGCGCGTCGAGCGTCACCTTGCCCGCATCCGAGTAGTTGCTGGAAAAGCGATACTTGATGATGAACCACAGCGCCGCCATGCCATCGCGCCAGGTGATCTTTTTGCCTTCCTCGTAGCTGCGCCCGTTGTAGCTGATGGGCACCTCGTACATCCGCAGGCGATTGCGCGCCACCTTGGCGGCGATCTCGGGCTCGATGCCGAAACGATTCGACTCCAGCGGAATCATCCGCAGCGCCGCTGCGGTGAACGATTTGTAGCACGTTTCCATGTCGGTGAAGTTCGTGTCGTTCAGCATGTTCGAGAGCAGCGTGAGGAACCGGTTCGCCTGCGTGTGCCAGAAATAGAGCACCTTGCGCTCTTCGCCAGTGAAACGGCTGCCGAAAACCACGTCCGCCTTGCCCTCGATGATCGGCCGCAACATACGCGGATAGTCCTGCGGCTCGTACTCGAGGTCAGCGTCCTGGAATATCACCAGGTCGCCGGACATTTCCTGGATCGCCCGGCGCAACGCCGCGCCCTTGCCCATATTCTGCGGCTGCTGGAAGATCCGCACTTCGGGGTGATCGGCGGCCAACGTCTGCGCAACGCGCCATGTGGCGTCCTTGGAGCCGTCATCGACCACGATGACTTCACGCGTCAGGTCACCCGGCAATTTCGCCGCGAGGATCGCCTGCATGCAGACCGCCAGCGTCTCTTCCTCGTTGTAGGCGGCCACGAGAATGGAAAGTTTTTGGAATACAGGCGTAGGAGACATCGCGAGAGATAAGGACAATGTGCGAAACTATAACCTTCGGCAAAAATCAATTGTTGGGCCGAATCATGTAAAGCTTTGCTCTCTCCGAACGGAGTTCACCTCCGCGGGAGAGATCGGCTTGGGCGAGGGGGAAAAAGAAATCGGGATGCGCCGCCGTGACCCGCTTGAGCTGTTCATGGTGCTCATGGCGATGCTCGCCGGACACCGAATCGTCGAGAATGAGGAAACGAATCTTGCCAGAGGTGAGGAATTTGAAGACGTCGTCGTCCTTGTCGAAGGCCGGCGAGTATCCGCTGCCGCTCCACGTGCTGCTGGCCAGCGATTTACTCGCCCGCTGGATGATATGGCCGGGACGCTTTTCGTGCAACGCCACTTCAGCAATGAACATCCCCTCGCCCGTGGCATCGGAGGAAACCAGCGCCTCGTCATCCGGCTTGGCGTCGGCCAGCATGATCTGCGCAAGCGGGCCGAAGCCAAACGCCCCCTTTGAGGTGATCGGGAAAAATTTCCACACTGTTCCCCCGAGGATGAGGGTCGCAAAAATGGCCACCCGCCAGCAGGCGCCCAACCGCTTGGCGATGAAATCGAAGCCCGCGGCGGCAAACATCAATCCCGCGGGCAGGATGGGAATGAGATGCCGTGCCTCGAGCCCCACGGGCGTGATGGATTGGAAAATGAGCACGGCAAGGATCAACGCGCCGGCCGCCGCCCATCGTCCCGGATGCTTGGAGCCGCCACCCAGTCGGGCGATGACACCGAGCGCGAAGAGCGCCATCAGCACAACGCCGAGCGAGAGTGCGAACTTCTGTGCGTAGTACGGGATCGCCTGGGCGGTAAAACTCCAGGAAGGATTGGGCTGCAACCAGCCGCCCTTGCCCAGATTCCGGGTCGCCCACGTCCACGGGCCGGCCACGACCGAGACGATCAACACTGCACCCCAAAGCGCAGGGCGCTTCAGCAGCGCAAATCGGGGGGTGAAAACCAAAGCGAGCGGCGCCGTCAGCGCCAGCGCCAGACCGGTGCCCTTGGTGAGAATGGCCAGCGAAGCGAGGATGCCGAACCAGATCGCATCGGAGCGCTTTTGGCGGTCCAGGAAATTGCCGAAGGCCATGGTCGCGCCAAACATGAGCACGGCGCTGAGCGTTTCCGCCATGACCATGCCGTAGTAGCTGCGGACCAGCGGCAGCGAGATCAAGACCGCCCCGGCAACTGCGGCGACGACGACACCCACCTCATCACGCAAAAAGCGATAGACCAGCCACGCGAGAATGCCGGCCAGGGTGCAGAGCAAAAACAAAAGCGAGCTGCGCGATACTCCGAAGGGAAAAGTCCACGCGGATTGGACCAGATAGAAAAAGGGCGGCCAGACGCCGAGGCCGATCTTCGGATAGTGGGTGTAGTAGCGGTCGGCGAATTCCTTGCCCACGCGAATGGGCGAGCCATGGAAACCGCTCGCCGCGTAATGCCCAACTTCGATGATCGCGTCGTGAATGAACAGGCCGGTCACGACATGCGCGGCCTCGTCGGGATGGCCGCCGAATTCGCTCTTATAGGCATCGAATTTCCACTGCCAGAAATAGGCAACGTCAAAGACGAGGACGAAGACGATGAGACTGATGACCCAGGGTTGGGCTTTCTTTTGCATGGTAGGGAGTCTGCCTTTAGCTCATCGGAATCGGCGCGAAACGCGCAAAAACCGCTTTGTGCTGCGATTTACTGCCAGGCTCGGGGCGGCATTCCGTGACACGCCAACCCTTGCCAGTAAAGAAATAGTCGATGCGCAGCCACGGGCCGAAGAAGGAAATGGGGTTATGCGTGTATCCTGGAAATGTCAAGCCCCAGCCGCGGCCAACGCGCGCAAAGCAGTCGGTCATCTCGCCGGCAAAGATGTGGTAGATGTAGCCGTGATCGGGCGTGTTGAAATCGCCGCCGACGATCATCGGCTCCTTTTCCTCGGCGAGGACTTTGGCCAGCGCGCCGGCCAGGCTCATGCGCTCACGGACCCAATCACGAAAGTCGCCATAACCGGCCTCGCGGTGGCCGTGACCGGCGAGATCGCCCAGGATGTGGCGTCCGCCGAGAAAGCGGGAAAGCTGCTGCCGCGGCGTGGGCAGGTGCACGCTGTAGATCGCGATGGTGCGACCCTGGTATTGGATCTCGTAGCGCGCGGCCACCGGCTCGCCGTGAATTTTCGCGCCGCCGACCAGCTCCGCTTTTTGGATGGGAAACTTGCTCAGGAAAGCGAACTGATCGAGGTCGCTGAAATACATACCCGGAATCTTTCTCCCGAGATCCGCGCCGCGGCCTTTCGCATCTTGGATGAGAATGATGTCGGGCTTCACCGCGTCGAGAAACGACATGAACTGCGGCCGATTGCTTTCGCCGAAATTGAAGGTGACCGCGCGCAGTTCCGAGCCATTGGGCGAAGGCACGGACGACCAGCGGAAAGTCATGTAGACAAAGATCAGGACGAACGCCGCGGCGAGGTGCCAGAACACCAATCGCCAGCGAAACAACAGGCACAACGGCGTGAGAACCACGAGGGGAAGCAGGGACGTCTGGATCGGCGCGTAGAGCAGCACGCAAAAGAGCCAGAACCGCTCTCCCCACCACTCCATCCCGAAGAGAAACAGCAGGAACCCGGCGACATAGAGCAGCGTCGCCCAACCCAGCGCCTGACGAGTCCACTTGAGCACGCTGTCGATCGTGCCTGCGGTAATCTGAAAGAGAACCTGATCCCGGTTTGGGTGGGCTCCGCCGCCGGATGACGCTCCCTGCGGGGAAGAAGCCGGCTCGCTCATGGTTGCTGCAGGATCCAGGCGGCCGGTAAGTCGAGCCGCGGCTCGTGCGAGTTGGCCATCAACGTTTGCACAAGAGGATTGGCCTTGGTCTGCTGGAGATTCTGTAAGCCTTTCGTTGAGATATCGGTGCCGCCCAGCCGCTCGGCGATGCGGAAACAGAGTTCGGCGTCGTTGATCCGATTCTGCAACTGCCAGTGGAGGCCATAGTAAGCGTAGACATTCTCAAAGAGCGGATCGTACTTCAGCAACTGCTGGAATACCTCTTCCGCGTCCGAAAAACGCCCCATCAGATCGAGCACTTGCGCCTTTTTCAACAATAGGCCGGTATCCTGGGGAAAAAGTTTGAGCCCCGACGCATAAGCCTCAATGGCATCTTCATGCAACGCCAGGACGCTGGCCGATTCGGTGTTGCCTTGGGTAAGAAAGTGCTCGGCTTCACCGAGATAGCCATAGAGGAAGGGATTCTTCTTTTCCCAAGCCAGGCCCTGCCGGGCAAAGGCGACCGCGTCCGTATTGCGCTCGTCACGCAACGCGACCCGCGCTTTCTCGGCATAGACCTCGCCAGGCAAAAGGCGCAGCGAAAAGACCAGCGTGACCAGCGCTACCGCAGCACCGAGCCACCGCCACCATCCCGCGGGTTTCGGCGCCGGGGCTTGCTCGGGGGCGAGCGCCCCCACCGGCCGAGCCATCAAACCAAAGAGAAACGCGACGAACAGGGCATTCGCCGGAATGTGCATGTTGAAATCAACCACTGAATGCACCAGCAAGGCCGCGACCGCCGACAGCGCACCGATGATCAGCGCGAGGTCATGACTCAGCCGCGGCGCGCCGGGTGAAATTTGCTCATGCACAATCTTCCGCAAACCAGCCATTCCCGAGACGAGGTGCACGAGGAGAAACAAGCCGCCCAGCGCGGCGCCGATCACCCCATACTCTGCCAGCAGTTCGAGATAATCATCGTGGGCGTGCATCGGGTCATTCTGCACGACGGGAAAACGAAATTGGCGACCGTAATAAAGATAGGTGCCGCTGCCCGTTCCAAAGGTCGGATTGAGGTGAAATTGCTTCAGGGCCGCCTGCCAAAGCAAGAGGCGGGGATTGTGAGGCTCGTAGATCTGACCCAGGCGGGCGTGGAGCGTTTCGCTCTGGGACATGAAGAGCAAACCACCGCCGACGAAGATGACCGCACTCACGAGCAATCCGGCAAACATCAGCCAAAAGCCACCGCGCCGGGTCAGTTGCACCGCCCACAGGCTCAGGACAGCGAACGCCCCGAGCCCAAATACTACCGAAAGATAACCGCCGCGGCTCCCGGTGATGGCCACACCGGCCAGGCACATCAGCGCACAATAAGCCGCGAGCACGCGCAGAGCAGGCCGGCTGGCTCCCCAACACGCCTGCCCCAAAGCCAGCATCGCGATCATTTCCAGCAATCCGGCGAGGTGGTTGGGACAG
This sequence comes from Chthoniobacter flavus Ellin428, assembly GCF_000173075.1. Lineage (GTDB taxonomy): Bacteria > Verrucomicrobiota > Verrucomicrobiia > Chthoniobacterales > Chthoniobacteraceae > Chthoniobacter > Chthoniobacter flavus. Next base: position 198,405 of record NZ_ABVL01000005.1, on the reverse strand, counting down.
ATGTAGAAGCCGCTCGCCCGCCACTCATAAGCAGGTGGCCGCATGATGCCGGGCAGCAGCATGAAGTTATCGGCCTGCTTGAATTGAATCGCCCCGATGACGACATGCACCAGCGCCACGATGAGGAGGGCGCCGGTCAAGGCGAGCCGCATCCGCGTGTCGGTGTAATACATGACCGTCAAAAGATAAACAATCAGGGCGCCCAGGACCATGAACAGGTCGGCTCGGGCGAGATATTCCACCGGGGAAGACAGCGCGCGTGCAATCACCCATCCGGCCAACGTCAGGACGGTGACGAGGCAAAGCGCGGGCGGCCGGACCAGCTTCTTGACCGCCAGAAACGAAAGGAGCGCTCCGCCAGCCAAAAGCGCATACCCGGGAAGGCTGAAGACCAATTTGACTCCGCCGATGAGGACCTGGATGCAAATCAGCGCCAGGGCGAAAAGGGTAAAAGAAAGATAACGCACGTCGTCAGCGGGGAAGGAAATTTAGAAGGGCGCCGATGCTTTCGCCACCCAATGCAGAGACTTTTGTTCCGGCAAAGCAAAACGCCCCTGCAACTTTCGTTGCAGGGGCGTCGCAAAGGAACTCAACGCAATTACAGATTGAAGATGTCCGTGACCGGGGCGCCGGTGGCGCTGCGATGGATATAGAAGTCCGAATTGTTGTTGCCGATGGCTTTGACCACCACCGTGCCGTTGCTGTTATTCATGTTGGTGGCATTCAGACCGAGCGCGCCCGCGCCGATCACACCAGCCGCCGCCTGGGTAATACCGAAGGCAACCGCGTTCTCAAGGTTGGTGAGGGTGATGCCCCCGAGACCGGCGACCGTCGTGTTGATCGCACTGGCGATGTCGAAGATCGGGTTACCGGCAGCCATGCTACCACCGGCAGCAGAGCTCACGTTGGTGCCACCCACCCAGCGCAACGCCTGACCGGCCGCCTGAGCCATTTCCAGCGCGTAAGGACGGGCGTTGCCACCCACGGCCGCGGTCAAGACCGCAGCGGTAACCGCACTAATCGTCGAGTCGCCATTGTTCGTCACTTCGGCGATATAACCCGTGATCGCACCCGCCGCACCGTACGTCTGCTCCGACCGGGACGTGCCAACGCCGCCATCGCTTTGCTGGAAAGTCTTGGCGGTATCACCCGCCCCATTGAACGGATTCACTGGACCGCGGAGGACGGTATTGTTCTGCACGACCGACGCAATCACCGCTGCCGAGATCGTCGAAATCAGCGCGTTTTTCGTATCCGTCGTGGACAGATTCGCTTCCAGGATGCCCGTGGCCAAAGAAGCGGTAATCGCCGCAGCGGCCGCCGGCTGGTCAATGACCACGCCGATCGAACCAGGGAAGGCTTTGGTCCCGAGCGCACCGGACGGATTGGTCAGCGAAGGCAGAGCCAGCGGGTGCGGGTTGGTGATTTGCGCGTAGGTGAAGATCGAACCCACCGAAGCGCTGGCTTGCAGCGGATTATTGAAAGCCACCGAACCGGCAATGTAGTGAGCGTGATCCGGATCGATTACCGTCGCCGCAACGGCGATGTCCTGGGTCATCGCAGTATTGGTCACGATCTCGTGGCCGACGAAGTCGAAGAGATCACCGATATTCCCGGCGAGCGCTTCGCTTTTGACGTGGGTCACAACCTTCCGCACTTCCTGCAGAGCCGGATTCAAACCGAGGAAGGTCGAATGAGAGGTCCGATACGCATCACTGGCCACGCTGACCAGAAGCGAATCAGAGACGGAGGATTGCTTGATCGCCACAGCAAGACCGGCATCGGCCTCGTTGGGGTTCGCCAGCACCGCCGCGTAAAGATCCGCGATCACGCTGTTGGTCGGGCTGGCATTCGTGGAAGCCGTGTTGAACGCGCTGAGGGTGTTCGTGTAGGTTTTGGTCGCACCACCCGTCTGGATGGCCTGAACCAGGCTCGCGCCGCTCTGGGCGGCGGTTACATCTCCACTCGTGGCTCCCACCTCGGCAAAACCGGCGGTTTGGATGGCGCTACGATTGGCTCCATGGAGATCGCCGGCCAGCGCCGCAATCACCGCGATATAGGAAGAACCGCCCGCGGTATTAATGGAATCCACTGCTTGCGTCACGAGAGCACCGCTAATTCCGGGAGTGACGTAGGCCACGGCTTCGGCCTTGTAGACGATGTCTGCAAAAGCGCCCGTTTTCCCCGCGCTATTTGCTCCCGCGATCGCGGCATTGACGACGCTATCGACAGTGGTCGAATTCAGCGTGGTATTACTGGTGCTGGTGTAGTTAAGAATGTTGGCCACCACATTACCCACCTGCTCGACGGGAGCGGCTGTGGCGCCACCCATGGCAATATCCGCGAAGGTCGCCGCCCCGTAAGGCGTACGGGCCGTGGTGTTGATCGCTCCAAGCACGGTCGCGATGGCGTTGGACTGATTGGCGTAGACTGCCGCTGCCACCACGCTGCTGGGAGCGGCCGTTCCGTCGACGAGCGCCCACTGAACGATTACCGGAGAGGTCAACGCGCCCCGAACCGTGGCGCCAGACGCGATCGCGTCGGCGAAGCTGGGGTTGGCAGTCACATACCCCTGAAACGCCGTGAGCGACGAGCTGTTGTTGTAGCCAGCGACAACCTGATCCGTATAGCTCTGCGTGCCAGGATTCAAACCGCCCACGACACTGGCGATCGTGCTCGCATTACCACCTTGGGAACGCAGCGCTCCATCCACCAGCGATGCCATCGTCGCGTTCGTCGCATTCGACTTACTCTGCAGAGCGGCGACGGACGCATTCAGAACCGCCGTCAACGAAGCCATGCCAGAGAAGCCGCCGAAGGTGAGATTCTTGACTTCGATATCGATCAGGGCCGGATTGTTCGTGGCTACCGGCGCAGCGAGCAGCGCAGCGACTATGCCCGTGCTGGGATCGGTAAAAGCGGTCGTCTTTTGCGCCGCAGTCAAGGTTGATGCACTGAGGGCCGCCAACCCGGCATTTACGATCGAATTCACGCGAGTGAGATCCGTCGGAACATCAGCGACCGCCGTCGCCGTCAACTGAGGAATGCTCGAGGCGATCGTGGTGTTCGTGCTGGCTCCGGCGGCGTTAAAGATACTCGGAACGATGGAGTTGATGAGCGACGGTTGCACCTTCGCGAGTGCGTCAGTCACCGAGTTCAAATTCGCCACAGCCGCGGCCGGGGTTGCGCTGGAGGTAATGATACCTTGGGAAACGGCGGTCGTCGTCGCGGCAAGATCTGCCGGCCGCCAGCCTACCGCTTCGGCGGCGAGGCTGCCCACGGTAACCCCGGCAGGCACACCCGCCCCCCCGGTGACGATGGCCTGGGCACAAGTCAGCACCGTGTTGGTATACTGGGCCGTCGTCGGCGCAGTCGATCCGGTGGGAATCGGAACTTGCAGGGTCACAGTCGGACCGTAAATGGTCTGCAGCGTGTTCTGCAGGAACTGCAGGTTCGGGCTGGAATGTACGGTAATCCCCGTATACGTACTTCCGTACGGCGCTCCGGCTGGATTTACCGGGTAGTATTGCCCCTGGCCATAGGCACTCGTCGCCAGCACGGAAGCCAACGCAATTCCACCTAGTCCGCTCAACATCGAATGCCGCAAGGATCGAAAGCCACGAGACGAAGCAGTTGCCGCGCGGAGTTTCTGTTTTGAATTCATAGATTTTTGCTCGTGAATGATTTTCGTCATTGTGGGCATTTTCACGGACGACCAAGGGCCGGCGCGAAAACAACCGTAGGGGATGGGCGCAGATTAACGGGACCGGCGCCGGGGTCGTCAACACATTCTTTGCAAACTTTAGAAGGATTTTACGTATTTTTCTACGTACAGAACACGCATTCGGACCTATTTTTGCTTTACGTAGGACCATGAATTGCAACAGAAAGGTCCGTCCGTGGATTCCCCCTCTTTTATTATTCCCTTTAATCCTGCCCTCAAACATCCGCTAAAAAATGAGTGAACTTCTGAACCGATTCAGCCTCGAAGCCGCCAAGTTCAATGGCCAGGTCTTCCTGTCTCTGCTCTTGATTTGGATCGCCCTCGTCTATTGCGCGGTGATCAGTCTCAGATCCCAAGGCTTCAGCGACCGCCAGCGTCGTCTGTGGACCTGGATCATTATTGGCGTCCCTCTGCTCGGGCTGCTGGCTTACCTGCCATTTTCCGTCCGCCGGGAGGATCTTCCCCAAGTCTTCCTGATGAAGATCCACAAGGATCGCACCCTGAAGAAAGTCAAGAACGGCGCTTTTTCTGGAGAACACACGGTTTGAGACGACAATCCAAGCGAGGGCCCGGCTTTCACCGAGCGCCCGTCAGGCAACTTCACACCCCCCGGCGATTCACGATTGCCCGGACGGCTGGAATTTTTTGCCTGGCAATTTTTTCGACACCCGTTTTCGCGCAGCAGGATGCCGCTCCGTCGCGCCCGCAATTCCGGACCGGCCAACCCGCGTCAGTCGCCACTGCCGATGGCTATCCCGCCTCGGGCCCCGGCTACACCGGCACCCAAGGCCTCACCCAAGTTCCAAATGGGTCATTTCAGCCCGACCGCCTCGGTGTTTCGCAAGCGACGCTCTTTCGCAATACGACGTTCCCCTATGGTCCGCTCGTCACTCTCCCCGATGTGGGCCCTTCGGTACGCTCGGAGTCGATCACCGGTGATTTCAAAATCAGCCTGCCGAACGTCTCCGGCGGCTTGCCATGGGCCCAGCAGGGCTTCCAACCACAGGACGCCGATCTCAAGATTGGTCCGCTTTATTTGAAACTGCGCGCCCTCGAGGCCGCGGTGCTTTCCAGCGATAACATCAACCTCACCCCCGACCACAGGGAATCCGACACCATCGCGTATGTCGGAGCGACGATCGAGGCCGTAGCTCAGCTCACCGAGGGCCTGAGCGTCACCACCGCTGGCACTTTCGTCTACCTTCCGACCGAAGGAAAGGCCGGCATCGCCGGTTTCGGCCTATCGGATATCTACAATTTTGGATGGTTGTCCGGCCCGCTGGTGCGCGCCCAAGTCCAGTGGCAAACGATGATTGGCGGGTGGAACGTCGTTTTCGCCGACGACTTTCAGATTCAGCACGCTCTTTATTCGGACGATTTTCGGAGCGACGACGTTTTGTTCCAAGGTGCGGACTTCAATAACCAGCAGGTCGCGGGTCGCTACATCTTGCGACCGGATCGAAACTTCATCTTCGACAACGCCGGTGCCAACAACAACGACAATCACAATCGCAATCTCCGGGACGATACTCTCGTTTACTCGAACACCGTCAGCGTCGGCACCGAGCGCCTACTCCCCGGCGCCATCCGCCTGAGTGCGAATGTCTACCACGAAAATCTTTGGTACAATCAAGGAAATCGCGGGCAACCTGCCTTGCGCGACGCCGCTACGGTCGTTTTACAGGATGTCAACGAGAATACCCGTTTCAAACCCTACTTTATCTACCAGGCGTTTAGTACCGACGAATTTGACAGTCTCCAGCATATCTTCCTCCTCGGTTTCCGCGGCCCGATCACCGACCAACTCCAGCTGTGGGCGGAAGGCGGATACTTCACGGGCGGCTTTTCCAGCAACGACAACGGCGCACTCTGGCGGATACAACTCGACCACACTGCCGGCCCCTATACTCAAGAGTCGGTCTTCTACTCACGTGAGTTCAATTACTTCCACGACGAAATCGACGACATCTTCGGTTACAACCTGCACCAGATCCTCGGGCCAAAACTGGATTCGGACTTCTACGCCTACCAAACCCGCGCCGAATATCTTTTCCACGATGGGACGCTGACCGACGAGCAATGGCGGCTCGGTCTGCGTTTTACTTATGCGGTCGGTCCAAAAACCACCCTCCGCCTGACCGGCGAATACGACACGGGAGAATTCGACAACACGGTAGCGTGGATGGGCCGGGCGGAAGTTGGTTACAATTTTTCCGACACGCTTCTTTTGCAACTTCTTTACCAATATCAGCAAAGCAAATCGGATTCCTTCTCGCGTAACTACTCCGAAAATCTCATCTACGTAAGTCTAACTAAATATTTCCGGTAATCTCGAACAGAAATTGCTACGCAGAAATCCGCAAATTTGCCCACACTACTGAATTGACGGTTAAACTGATTTCGATACAACACGATCCGCCTGTGACCCCTCATCATTCTCTCAAGAAAAAAAGCGCTGGTTTGACATCCAGGCAGTTTCTGCCCGCAACCACCGCTCTTATTACTGTCACTTATTTGCTGGCGTTCTCGACTGGCCTGGCTGCAGACCCGACTGGGAAGTCGGGCATCTCCTTCCGCCAGCCGCAAGTCGACCTCGCTTCCACCAAGGCGGGCAGCGCTGCCCCGGCAGCGACGCCGGGCGCCGATCTCTCCGCCAATGCCGCCAAAAGCGACATGGAAGACCTGGGCGAAAAGCGGCAGACCCTGCAGGGCGAAGTCCGCTACGCCAAGGCCAAGCTGGAAGCGGCCCAAAAGCAATTTGCCCTTCAGACCGCGGCCGGTGATCTCGAGAAAGCCGAGCATCTCGACCAGGAGGTCAAGGATTGGCAGGCCCGCTACTCGGCGGCCAAGGCGCAATTGGACGAGGTGGATAAGCAACTTTCGGATGTCTCGCAGGGTCATTCGGTCGCGGCAGACGAAGTAGTCGTGCCCGGCGAAAACCTGGAGGTTTTCGTCAACGAAGATCCTTCCTTCAACGGCATCTATCAGGTCCGTCGTGGTGGCTACATCATCATGCCGCAGGTCGGGCGCATCTCCGTGGCCGGCAAGTCCCTTTCCGCCGCGGAAGCCTCGGTGAAGCGCGCGCTGCAGAGCTCGCAGCTCCACAACGCCTCCGTCATGATCGAGCGCAAGCAAGGCGCCGACATCGAAAACGGCCCGCTCATCTATCTTTCGGGTGAATTCCACACCCCCGGCCAGTGGCACATTCCCTCGGGCATCACACCCACGCTCGTCAATGTCATCCTCAGCGCGGGTGGTGTGACCGACAAGGCCGACCTCACGCGGGTGCGCGTCATGCGCATCGCGGCGAACAAGAGCGTCGTCGAGGAAGTGAACGTCGACAAGATCCTCCAGGGCGGCGGTCTCACCTCTGACATCACCCTCGGTGAAGGCGACGTCATCACCATTCCCGCCGGCCCCTCGAACCTCGTCTACGTCACCGGCAACGTCTCGTCGCCCGGTGGCTTCCCGCTCAAGGAAGGTGAGCGCGTCAGCGCCTACGCGGCGATCCTCCAGCGCGGTGGTTTCGCGCGTTTCGCCGACCAGAAGCGCGTCTACGTGCTCCGCGCGCTGCCGGATGGCACGAAAGCCAAGCTGCCGGTGGACATCAGCGCCATCAAAAAAGGCCAGCGGCCGGACGTTCAGCTCCAGACCAACGACATTCTCGTCGTGCCGGAGAAGTGGTTTAGCTGGTAATCCGCAGAAACGCTTTTGCCGCTCTCCCTCCATTTTTACAATGGAGCCAGCGGAGCCGATGAACGTCGCGTCCATGCAGCAGGTATGATCCCTGCCTTGTTCGCGACGTTTGTCTGTCTCGGCTGAATCCCATTTCATCCCCGTCATGGATTCTTCACTCGCTCTCTACGTGGAACCTGCTAGGGTATTGTTTTCCGTTCGAAGCGCCTGGGCTCGCGCCGGCGCCTGTCCTATTTTTCGACTACTCTCATGATCCCAGGAACGAAGAAGCCCGCTTTCACGCTTCACGACATTTTCCTCTATGTCGCGATCGCCTCGAAGCACGCACGGCTCATGGTGCTGCTCATCTGCTTCGCTCTCACCGCTGGCCTGACTTATTACGTCTTCGCCAAGCCGGTCTACTACGCGCACGCGCTCATTCACCTCGAATATCTCGCGCGCCCGCTCGATACCGACAAGCTCTACGAGGACGGCCGCCTCTCCGCTTTCGTCGCGCAATTCACCGAGCCGCAGATCATGCTCCGGACGGCACGCGCCCTCGGCATTGACACGAACAGCCGCGACCTCGAGCGCAAGTATCTCTTCAAGTTCCGCGCGTCTCTCAATACCGAGAAAAATATCGACGTGGAAGCGTGGCCGTACTCTGCCGATTGGGCCCACCGCTGGACGGAAACGATGGTGCAGCAGTTCATCGCTTATCGCCAGGAGCGGCGCAACGAAGAGAAAAACCTCATCGTCAACACCTACTCCGAGGAACTCAAGGAACTGGTCGGCCGGCTGGACCAGCAATTCTCCGAGAAACTCGACTTCCAGGATCAGCAGGACTTCACCAAGACGCTCATCCTCGTCAATTCCATCAACAACCTGCCTGCCGACCTCACCAAGCTGCAAATGCGCATCGACGAGATCGGCCGCGTCCGCGTGCGCCTGCAGGATCCCGCGCTCGATAGCGTGGCCAAACTTTCGCTCATTGCTTCCGCGGATGACAACGACACCCGCCTCTCCGTCGGCCAGACCGTAGCCCAGCCTCAGTCCGGGCAGAGCGCCGACAAGAAAGACGCGGCCGCGAACAACAGCGTTGTCGTCGTCCCGTCGCTTCTCAAGTCCCTGCATCCGTGGGACGAACTTGCGCAGCAGCAGCAGCAGGTCAAAAAGGAGATCTCCGAAGGCCTCCGCAAATATCTGCCCACGGCCGGCGCCATGAAGCCGCTTTACCAGCAACTCGACGTCATCAACCAACGCCTCGACGCGGAAGTCGAAGTCGCCACGAACCGCTTCAACCTCGAGTATCAGGAACTCCTCAATAAGAAGCACGACCTCGAAGCCAAGCTGCCCGAATATCAGGAACTCAGCCGCAAGCACGCCAAGCTCCTCTCGCAACTTTCGATCTTCGACGCCTCGCGCGTGCCTTACGACACCTACCTCGCGAACATGCAGCGGGAGATCAATGAAGTGGAGTTTGCCGGCGAAAAGGAACGCATCAATCTCAAGTATTCCGGCCTCCTCGAGGTGCGCGACGATCCGGTTTCGCCCAATCGCCTCCGCATCATGCTCCTCTCCTTTGTCGGCGGCCTCGTTCTCGCCCTCGGCATCCCCTTCCTCATCGAGTATCTCGACCACACGATGACCAACCTCGAGGAAGTCGAGCACTCCTTCCGCCTGCGCGGTCTCGGCGTGGTTCCGCAGACCGAAGCGACCGACATGTTCCTGCCGGCTACCGCTGTCGCCAGCGACGACACGACGAAGCACGGCCTCGTGGAAAACTTCCGCGTCATTCGCACGAACATCCTCTCCATGGGCGAGCTGAGCAAGCCGCCCCATGTCGTGATGGTCACCAGTGCCATGCCGAAGGAAGGCAAGACCGTCGTCTCCTCGAATCTCGCCGCGTCCTTCGCTCTCACCGGTGCGAAAACCCTTCTCATCGATACCGACCTGCGCCGCGGCCGTCTGCATCGCCTTTTCGGCTATCGCAAGGAACCCGGCTTGAGCAACGTCCTCCTCGGCGAATGCACCCTCGAAGACGCCTTCCGTCCCTCGGGCCAGGAAAACCTCACCGTCCTCAGCGCCGGCCGTCACCTCGACCACGGCACCGAGCTGCTCGGTTCCGCCCAGTTCTCCGAACTGCTCAACAGCCTGCGCGGCCGTTTCGACCGCATCGTCATCGATACCCCGCCGGTGCTCGGCCTCTCGGAGACCTCCATCATGCAAAGTCTCGTCGATGGCGTGCTCTTCGTCATCTGGACCGGCCAGACTCCGGTGCGTTGCGTCAAATCCGCCATCGAGACCCTGCGCGCCAACCGCGCCAACTTCTACGGTTTCGTGCTCAACCGTCTCGACCTCAACGCGACGCAGAACTACTACCAGTACTACTACTACTCGCACGACTACTACTACCAGCACGCCATCGAGAGCACATAGTAGTCGTGGGAAAGCAGGTTGGGCGAGGAAGTTGCCACATACCGGCAAAATGCTTGCGCAGAAATGGTCGGCGGACGGGGCGTAACTGCATGTCAGTCAATGAGCTTCCCGCCTTTTGCCAGGAGACGTATGATTCGTTTGCTCATCCTATCCGTGCTTTTGTGCGGCCTCCACTGCCGGGCCGATATCACGACCGAGCCGTGGCCGAAGAAGCTCCAGGATTTTCCATCCAAAGCACGCATTCTCACCCTTCGCAATTTCAAGATCACCGTGCGTCCTTCAAACAACCAGGAGGGTGCTGGCTCTGGCGGCGGAATATACGATTTCACTATCCAGAACACGAGCACGGGAGCGGTGCGCCGCTTTACTGAGCAAAGCGTCGGCGTCGCGATTTTGGAGTTTTGTCACGGCTGGCCCCAGCTCGAAATTTGGGGCAGAGGAGGCGGTGGCAATTGGTCTCGAGGCCTTATCCGTTTCACGCGGCGCGACTACGAGGAGGTCCGCGTCGACGCATTCACCGAATTCGACTTCAACGCAAAGGACAAGACTCGCACCACAACCATGCCTGGAGGCGATGACACTCTTTATTATGTCGAGACTCGCCTGCCCGATAAGTAATAAGTAAGATTTCGACGGAAACGCGGCGCGTCGATTCACACCCCTCACGATGAACTTTTTCGGTACCGCTGCCGTTGTGCTCAGCGTGGTGGCCTTCGCGGTCACTTATCACTGGCTCCGGCCTCGATCCATCGCGGTTCGCAGTTGCTGCCTTTGTGGGTTTGGGCTTCTGGCGATTCCCTCGATCTGGTTCGCCGCCTACTACCTCCACATTTTGCGAGAGCACGCATGGTTCTACACGCTCCGTTCGTGGCCCGGTTCCGAATTCCTCGTGGTTTTCCTGGGTTGCGCTGGCGGGGCGGCGGCAGCGCTCCTGCCCCGATTGCTTCTCGGTTTGCCGTTATTTGCGGTGCTGCTTCCTGGCGTGACGCCTTACATCAAGCCGCTGATGGCACCGCTGCCTGATCCCATCTTCAAAGAAAGCTGGCGCGGTGACGTCTGCCTCCAGAGTACGCCTTCGACTTGTGGTCCGGCCAGCGTCACCACCATTCTTCGGCGCCTCGGTGTCGATACGACGGAACATGCCATTGCCCGCGCGGCCTTTAGTTATGCGGGCGGCACGGAGGCTTGGTATCTGGCACGATACGTCCGCAGCCGCGGCCTCTCCGCACAATTTGATTTTCGCGATACTTTCTCTCCAGCCGCAGGGCTCCCTGCTCTGGTCGGTGTTCGTCTCGGAGGCTTGGGCCACTTCATCGCGGTTCTCGATCTCCACGACGACCAGATCACCATCGCCGACCCTCTGCGTGGCGAAGAGCATCTTTCGCTCACAGAATTTCAACACCGCTATGTTTTCACCGGTTTCCACATGGTCATCCGACGCGGCCCTCCGCATTGATCGTCCAGAATCATTCATGTGACTCGCCGGCACTTCCTCCGTCGCTCACGGCAATGTTTCCTCATGGCTCTTGCCCGCGCGGGGTGATTTCCGTAGACGAGAGCCCCACCAATATTTTCCTGCTTTGCCTGAACAGGTCTCCGTCGTCATCCCAGCGTACAATTACGCGCATTTCCTCCCCGAGGCGATCGCCTCGGTGCTCGCGCAGACGTGGGAACATTTCGAGCTGATTGTCGTCGACGACGGCTCGACCGATAACACGCCCGAAGTCTGCGCGCGTTACACCGATCCGCGCGTCCGTGCGGTGCGCCAGACGAATGCCGGGCTTTCCGCGGCACGCAACACCGGGATCCGCGAGGCTCGCTATCCGTTCGTCGCCTTTCTGGATGCCGATGATCGCTGGCAGCCCGAATTTCTCGCCACGGTCTTTCGCGAATTCGAGCGGCTCGGGCCGACCTTCGCAGCCGTGGGGACGAGTTGCTCGCGGATGAATGCCATCGGCGAACCCCTCGCACCACCGCGCCAGAATTTCCTGCACACCAGCGAGCTGACCGTGAAGTCGTTCTGCCTGCGCAACCGTCCCCTTTCTTCGTCGATCGTCGTGCGACGCGCGGTGTTTGAAGAGTGCGGCTATTTCGACACAGAGCTACGCAGTTCGGAGGACCGCGACATGTGGATCCGCATCACTGCGCGGGGTCATCGCTTCTTTTACCTCGGCGAACCGCTGGCGATCATCCGACGGCACCCGCAGAACATGAGCAAAAATGCGCCGCGCATGAAGCGGAACTCCGGCTTGGTGCTCCGCCGCGCGTGGAAAGCCGGGGCCGTCCCGCGAGGCGATGTCATTTTCTGGCTGCGTACCGCCGCCATCCACTACTTCCTCGTCGCCTGGACGCATTTCGACGACGGCCTGCGCGCCCGCGCCTGGCAATACTTGCTCACCTCCATCGCCCTCTGGCCGATCTTCTTGCGCGCCGATCGCGTCGCCGAACCGCCGCTCTTCCGCCTGCGCGCCATCGCCAACTTCCTCCGCGGCCACCGATGAAAATCCTCCACGTCGTCAATTCGCTGGACCCCGGCGGCATGGAAAACGGAGTCGTGAATCTCACCCGCGGCCTCGAAGCGCGCGGCTTCATATCGCACGTCGCCTGCCTCGAACGACGCGGCGCCTTTTCCGCCCGTCTCCCCGCTTCGAGCCAGGTTTTCCTCCTCGGCAAGTCCGGCGGCTTTTCTCCGCGCGCGGCCTGGCGACTGGCCCGGCTCATCTCCAGGATCAAGCCGGACGTCATCCACAGCCACAATCTCGGTCCGCTCATTTACAGCGGTCTCGCCACGCTCGGCGGGCGGCGCTGCCCCTTGGTTCAGGGCGAACACAGCCAGCTCACAAAGGAAGAATTCCTGCCCCGGCGCCTCCGTCAGCGTCGCTGGTTATATCGCGGCTGTCACACGATCCACACCGTATCCACCGCGATGCGTGAGGAGTTGATCCAGTGCGGCTTTCCCGCACAAAAGATCGTGGCCATCGCCAATGGCGTCGATACCACCCGTTTCACTCCGAGCGACCGTCTGGCCGCCCGCCAGTCCTTTTCCGTCCCGGCGGATTCCCTGTGCATCGGGATCGTGGGGCGCTTCGGCCCGTTCAAGCAACACATCCAGTTGATCGACGCGTTCGAGCAAATCGTTCCGAACTTCCCCCATGCCCGCTTGCTCATTGCCGGAGGTGGTGGCAGCCAGGAAGCAGCCGTGACCGAGCGGGTCCGGCAGAGCACCTTTCGCCCGCTCATTCACCTGCTCGGCTACCAGTCGGACCCCGTCGCCTGCTACCAGGCGCTCGATTTGCTCGCCATCCCCTCGATCAACGAAGGCCTTTCCAATGCAGCGCTGGAGGCCATGGCCTGCGGCGTGCCGGCCCTCGCCCGCTCCGGCTGCGGGCATGAACAGATCATTACCCACGGCGAAGACGGCTGGATCGCCCCCTTGGAAACCACCGACGACCTGGCCCGGGAACTCACCGAAATTCTCTCGGAACCCGTGCGTCTCGTTGACTTCGGCCGAAATGCGCGGAAGAAGGTGACTTCCAAGTTCTCCCTCGAGTCGATGATTACCGCTTACGAACATCTCTACCGCGCTGCCGCGCTGCGCTGATGGATCTCGTCATCGTCATTCTTTTCCAGGCGCTCTACTACCTGCGTCCGCAGGAATGGAGCGAAACGTTTTCGACGATCCACTTCGTGCAGGCGGTGATGCTTACCGGCATCGCCACGCTCTTCTTCCGCCAGGGCGGCTTTCGGCCACGGGAGATGTTTCGCACGCCGCATGACTGGGCGGTGCTTGCCTTCTGGGCTTGGATGGTCATCGCCTCCCCGACTCATTGGGCGACGTTCAAGGAGTGCGTCAACCTTTACATCTTCTACATCGTCATCGTGCAGGTGCTGCGCTCCGTCCCGCGCATGAAGATTTTCGTCGGCTGGTGGGTGTTCTTCATCGTGGTCGTCGCGCTGCTCGCGCTAGCCAGTAAATGGGGTTACGATCCGCTGGACAGTCTCTCGCGGACGAATGGGCCGATGAAGGGACGCCTCGTCCTGAACCTTTCGATCTTCAATAATCCGAATGGTCTCGGCCATAGCGTGGTGCCGGCCATTCCGATGATCTATTACTACTTGATCTGGAAGCGCCCGACGACCTCGCGCGTCATCGGCTTCGCGCTCATGGTCATTCCGCTGGCCTGCATCTACGAAACGGTGTCGAAAGGCGCCTTCCTTTGCGCCGGGGTCACCATCTTTGCCACCCTGGCCTTCGGTCGGCCGAGGAGCGTGCAGATCGCCCTGGCTGTCCTGGCCATGATGTTCGGCGTGTCGGCGCTCTTCCTATTGCCCCGTATGAATGAGCTCAGCAAGGCGAAGAGCGACGAGGCGATCCAGGGGCGTGTCGAGGCGTTCAAGCACGGCTATGGATTGATGCAATCGTTGTTCCGCGGCGTGGGCAAGGGCAACTGGAAGGATGAGGCGTTCATGACTGACTACATCCGCGTAGCGGTGCCGCCCAAGTCCGGTGACAATGGCGACAAGGGGCACTACATCTTGCGGCCGGTTCACTACAATAAGGCTCCGCACTCCTCCTATGTCTGCACGGGCGCCGAACTCGGCAAACCGGGTTTGTTTCTCTTCATCGGCGTGCTCTACTGCTGCCTGCGCACGACGATGACAGCCAGGACAGCCACGCCGGATGAAGAGCGCATCCGCCGCATGCTCTTCGTGCTGGTCATCTCTTTCGTCGTCTCGTCGTGGATGGTGGATTTCGAGTACCGGCCGACATTCTTCATGTTCACCGCGGCGATTGCCGCGCTGCACCGCCATCTCATTGGGATGCTCGCGGAACCGAGGAAGGGAAAGGATGTGGAAGAGGAAACGCCGGAGGATCAACCAGCGCCGCCCGTGTGGCATCCGCCCATCCTGGTGGCGCAACCCGCGCTGGCCGGGGCGCTGGCTCAATCCCACGTCCCCCAGCAACTTCTCGAACCGGAAACCAGCGACGACGACGTGATCGATGTTCAACCTCAGCGCGTGACGGGGGTCGGATGGAATTGGAATCGCCTCGGGTGGTTCGATTTGGTCGCGGTTCTGGCCCTGACCGCCGCCGCCATCCGCTTCTGGGCCTACATGATCGTGCGAATGTAGGCCCACGGGCCGCCTGGTATCATGCTGCTTCACACCATCCCTGTCTTCCTGTTCTGGGTTTCCTGTGGACTGCTTTTCTACACGTTCGCCGGCTATGGGCTGTTGATTTCCGCGCTTGCGCGGCTGCGGCCGAAGCCGGTTGTGCCCTCCGCCCCCGATACGCCGCAGCCTTCCGTTTGCATCGTACTCGTCGCGTGCAACGAGGAAAAGCGGATCGCCGATCGCCTCCGTAACCTGCTCGCGGCGCAATATCCGGCGGATCAATTGAGGGTCCTGCTCGTCTCCGATGGCTCGACGGACGCCACCGTCGCACAGGCGCGGTCCTTGCAGGATGCGCGCATCGAAATCATCGAGCAACCGACCCGATCCGGCAAGGCCGCCGGGCTCAACCTCGGCGTGTCGCACCGCACGGCAGACATTCTCGTCTTCACCGACGCGCGACAGCGTTTCGCGGAAGACGCTATCGCGCGTTTGGTCGCCCATTTTGCCGACCCGGCCATCGGCGCCGTCAGCGGTTCGCTGGAAATCGCGCCGGCAGCCAGTGCCACGGGCGCGGGAGTCGATGCGTATTGGCGGTACGAGAAATCGCTCCGCGCTGCGGAGTCGCAGTGGGACTCATGCGTCGGTTGCACGGGCGCCATCTACGCCCTGCGCCGCGATCTGTTCATGCCCATTCCCGAGGATACCTTGCTCGACGACGTCGTCATCCCCATGCAAGCCGCGGCACAGGGCGCCCGCGTCATCCACGATCCTGCGGCCGTCGCCTTCGACCCTCAATCCCTCGAACCGGAAGCCGAGCAACGTCGCAAGCAGCGCACCCTCGCCGGCGGGTTCCAAATGCTCTTCCGCTATCCCGCGTGGCTGCTACCGAAGGGGCACCGGCTGTGGTGGCAACTCATCTCCCACAAATATCTCCGCCTCCTCGCACCCTTCTTTCTGATAGGCGCCTTTGTCGCGAATATCCCGCTCGCGGGGGAGCAGCTTTACGCTCCGTTTCTCGCTGCGCAGATCCTTCTCTATTTCTTCGCGGTCCTCAGCCGGTCTCCAGCGGCCAGCCAATGGAAATTCTGCAAGCTTCCCGCCGGCTTCGTCTTTCTCAATTTCCAGGTCCTGCGCGGTCTGCGCTATTACCTTGTCGGCGGCGGCCGACAGGGCTGGCAGTAGACTACAAAAGACCAAGTATTTTCACTTATCACGTTCGGACACCGTTGATTCTCCGGTGAC
Source organism: Chthoniobacter flavus Ellin428 (assembly GCF_000173075.1). Lineage (GTDB taxonomy): Bacteria > Verrucomicrobiota > Verrucomicrobiia > Chthoniobacterales > Chthoniobacteraceae > Chthoniobacter > Chthoniobacter flavus. Next base: position 182,210 of record NZ_ABVL01000005.1, on the reverse strand, counting down.
GATTTGCATATATGCCTGAAAAGGCGTTGCTCCCCCGGGACAATTTCGCCACTTTCCCGCCGACGTTCCCCACCCATGCGCACCGGGCACTCCCATTCCAATTTTCAGTCATGATCAAGGCGCTCGACATCTGGCTTCCTGCCTGGCGGCGCCGCGAGAAGTACAGCCAGCACGCGCTCGGCACGCGCCATGTCATGATCGCGATCTGCGATCACTACGAGCCGTTCCATGGCGTGGGAAAACCGGAAGCCGTCGCGCGGGTCGAGGCCTGGCAACGCGACTATCCCAAGCTCATCGAAGAATTTCGCGACGCGGACGGCATCGCTCCCCGCTACTCGTTTTTCTACCCGATCGAGCAGTACGACGCCGACATCGTCGGTCGCCTCGCCGATCTCTGCGCGGCCACCGGCAGCGAGACCGAGATCCATCTCCACCACGACAACGACACCGCGGAAAATCTGCGCCGCACTCTGGAGCAGGGCGTGGAGCGATTCGCCAGCCACGGCCTGCTCTCGCGCGACGGCACTGGCGCGCTTCGCTACGGTTTCATCCACGGCAATTGGGCGCTCGATAATTCGCATCCCCACGGCCGGCACTGCGGGGTGAACAACGAACTCCGCATCCTCCGGCAAACGGGCTGTTACGCCGACTTCACGCTGCCCTCCGCACCGGAGCGCACGCAAACGCACACGATCAATAGCGTCTATTACGCCCGAGGTACAGACCGGCCGAAGTCCCACGACCGCGGCCGGCGGGTGCGGGCGGATCGCGACCCGCAGCAGCAGCACGAGGACGAGTTGCTCATCGTGCAGGGGCCGCTCGCCTTGAACTGGCAGCGCAAGAAATTCGGTTTCCTCCCGCGCATCGAAAACAGCGACCTCACGGCCGTCAATCCGCCCACCCTCGAGCGCTTCCGCCTCTGGCTCGATTGCCAGGTCGCCGTCGAGGGCCGGCCCAACTGGGTCTTCGTGAAGCTGCACACTCACGGTGCCAAACCCGAGAATACACGCATGCTCCTCGGCGAGCCGATGCGCGAGTTTCATCGCTCCCTGGCAAAGCTCGCCGCCAAGGACCGCACCATCTGCTTCCACTACGTGACCGCGCGCGAATTGGTGAACATCCTGCACGCCGCCGAGGCCGGTCACTCGGGCAATCCCGGCCAATTTCGCGATTTCCGTTACCGGCGCGTGACCTCTGGCCAAACGGAAGGCAGCATGGCGGAATCACGCCCTTGAAGCTGCTCTTCGTCTCGAATCTTTTCCCTGACGCCACCGAGCCCTATCGCGGGCTCGATAACGTCACCCTGCTCCATCACCTCACGGAGCGCTGGGAGATCCGCGTTTTGGCAGTGCGGCCAGCGTGGCGGTCCCGTGCCTGGCAACCGCGCGAGATGGACCAGAAGTTTGCGCCACAATACGTCCCCACGCCGTATATTCCGAAAGTCGGTAGCCGCTGGAATCACCGGATCATGGCGCGAAACCTGCGCGAGCGTCTGCGGGAACTGCGCCGGCAATTCGCTTTCGATGTCGTTCTCAGCTCGTGGATTTTTCCCGACTCCTGCGCTATCGCCGAGTTGTCGCAGAAATTGGATTTCCCCTTCGTGGCCATCGCGCAGGGTTCGGATGTTCACCAATACCTGCGCGTGCCCGTGCGGCGGGAGATCATCACGCGACTGCTCCCAAGTGCGAGCGGCGTCGTTACGCGCAGCGGGGAATTGGCGCGGCTCCTTGCGGAAGCCGGTGTCGCCCGCGAGCGCCTGCACCCGATCTACAATGGCGTGGATCTCGACCTCTTCCGTCCTAGCGACAAAGCCGCCGCGCGGCGCGAACTCGGTCTGCCGCTCGATGCGCCGATCATCCTCCAGGTCGGGAACTTTTACCAAATCAAGAACCCGCTCATTCCTCCGATAGCCCTGACGCAGATGCGATCGGAACGCTTCAAGGCTCCGCCGGTCGTTGTCATGGTTGGGGGCGGCGATCTGGAAAAAGACGTCCGCCAATTCGCCGAGCGCTCCTCGGTGGCCGATCGCGTCATTCTGCCCGGGAGAACCAATGCGCAAGGCGTGGCCCGCTACATGCAAGCCGCGGACCTCCTCAGCCTGACCAGCGCGAACGAAGGCGTGCCGAACGTCATCCTCGAAGCGTTCGCCTCTGGTCTGCCGGTGGTCGCGAGCAAAGCCGGTGGCATCCCGGAGGTGCATCCCGGCGACGACTTCGGTCGCCTCGTTTCGCCGATCGAACCGTCGTCCTTCGCCACCGCCTTCGAAGAAACGCTGCTCTCTCCGCCGCCCACGGAGCGGATGCGAAATCACGCGCTGCAATTTTCGTGGCAACGCGCGGCGAACGAGTATCACGAACTCCTTTGCCAGGCCCGCCGATGAACATTCTCTTCCACTTTCGCACGCAAGGGACCGGCGCCGAGGGTGTGCACATCGCCGGCATTGCCAACGCCTTTCGCCGACTGGGTCATCGCGTCGTTTTTTCCAGCCCTTCAGGCATCGATCCCACGCAGAGCGCGGGGGAGAATCCATTCCGCCACGGCCGGCGAGGTCTGCTCGCCCGCCTCGCCGCGCATGCCCCGGGCGTCTTCTTCGAATTGCTCGAACTCGGCTACAACATCTTCGCCGGCTCGCGGCTGAGGGCATTGCTCCAGCAGGAGAAGTTCGATCTCATTTATGAGCGTCACGCCTTTTTCCTGTGCATCACGTCGTTGCTCGCCCAGCGCCGAGGCATCCCACTGATCGTCGAGGTCAATGAACTCGCCGGCGACGAGCGCGTTCGCGCCGATCCCTGGCTGTTACCGTTGGCCCGCCTCGCCGACCGCTTCACTTTCCAGCGTGCCCAACTCATCGCCGTCGTCTCCCCGCACCTGCAGCGCCGTATCGAGGCGATGGGCATCCGCAAGGAGAAAATCGTCGTCGTCCCCAATGGCGTCGACGAGCAGTCTCTCGAAACCCGCGCCGACGGCACCGCGATTCGCCAGCGCTACCAGTGCGAGAACGCCGTCGTCGTCGGCTTCGCCGGCTGGTTCGTCCCGTGGCATCAGCTCGATTCTCTGGTCACGCAATTTGCCGCTCTGGCGGCGACCCATCCGCAGTTGCGCCTCTTGCTGGTGGGCGACGGCCCGTTGCGCACCGATCTCGAGGCCCAGGCGACCGCCCTCGGCATCCGCGATCAACTCCTTTTCACTGGGCCCGTTCCGCACGCGGAGATGCCGTCCTACCTTGCGGCCATGGACATCTGCATCGTCCCGCATAGCAACGCCTATCGCTCGCCGATCAAACTCTTCGAATACATGGCCGTCGGCCGGGCGATCCTCGCCCCGCGCACCGAACCTATTGCCCTCATCCTCCGCGACGGCGAAAACGGCCTATTGTTCGAACTCGAAAACGGCGACAGCCTGCGTTCGCAACTGGCCTCGCTGGTTTCCGATGCCACCTTGCGCGCCCGGCTCGGCGAACAGGCTCGCACCGATGTCGCCGAACGGCATACCTGGACCCAAAATGCCCGCACCGTCATCGAACGGGTGTTCGGCTCAAACCCCGGTTCAAGACGCGAACGGCCTCCGTTGACATAACCCATCGGGGAGATAGGCTCCCGCGTCCGCCGACTTCGTGATTCCACCCGCTAATCTATCCCACCCGGTTTCGAGCGCCAATGCCAGCGCGTGTCCTTCGCGCGAGACGCTGGAATTGCTGCTGCTGATCCGGCATTTCGAGGAGACGTTGCTGCGCCTTTTCCAAAGCGGGAAAATTCACGGCACGACGCACACCTGCCTCGGCCAGGAATACATTCCCGTGGCGGTCATGCCGCTCCTGCGCGACGACGATTTCGTTTTCAGCAATCATCGCGGCCACGGCCACTATCTCGCACGCTTTCGGGATCCGGAAGGACTGCTGGCCGAGATCATGGGTCGCGAAGGAGGCACCTGCGACGGTGTCGGTGGCAGCCAGCATTTGCGGCGGGACCGCTACATTTCCACCGGGGTGCAGGGCGAAAGTCTGCCCGTCGCCGTCGGCGCGGCTCTCCAGTTGCGCCGCAAGAAGCGCGGTGGGCTGGCGGTGCCCTTTATCGGGGATGGCACTTGGGGCCAGGGCGCCGTCTACGAAGCGCTCAACATGGCCGCACTTTGGAACGCACCGGTGGTCGTGATCGTCGAGAATAATGGCATCGCGCAAACCACGGTGCGGTCAGCCAATATGGCCGGCAACATCGAGGGTCGCGCCCGCGCCTTCGGAGTCGAATATCTTCGCTGCACGGGCCACGAGGCCGAGGCGCTGCAGGCCAGGCTCGCACCGGAATTGGATCGGGTGCGCCAGAGTGGGGCACCGCTCGTCGTGGAATTTGAGACGCGGCGACTGGCCGCGCATAGCAAGGGCGACGACACCCGCACACCCGAGGAAGTGGCTGCCCTGCGGGCCATCGACTGGGGCGCCGATTACCAGGCGCGTTGGCCGGAGATTTTCGCCGAAGTCGATGCCCGGATGCGCGACCGCATGGCGGCCATCGTGGAGGAGGTGGAGAGCCGGGCCCTTTCAAGCTGGAGCAACCGATGACCAACACGGGCGAACGCTCCACCAGCGAGCGCATTATCGAAAACCTGAACCGTGCCTTGCACGCGTTGCTCGACGGGGATGACCGCGTTTTTTTTCTGGGTGAAGACGTACTCGACCCCTACGGCGGCGCCTTCAAGGCCGCGCGTGGTCTTTCCACCAAATACCCCGATCGTGTGCTGACCACTCCGATCAGCGAGCTGGGCTTTGTCGGCGTGGCCAATGGCCTGTCGCTCGCCGGGCAGCGGCCGATCGTCGAGATCATGTTCGGCGATTTCATCTTCCTCGCCTTCGACCAGATCATCAATTTCGCGGCCAAGAGCGTGAGCATGTATGGCCGGCGGGTCCCTCATCACCTGCTCATCCGCTGCCCCGTGGGTGGACACCGCGGCTACGGCGCGACACATAGCCAGAGCGTGCAAAAGCACTTTCTCGGCGTGCCCGATCTCGATCTTTTCGAACTCTCCCCGTTGCACGACAACACCGCATTGCTGCCCCGAATCCTGGCGCGCGATCATCCGGGCATACTCTTCGAGAGCAAAGTCCTCTACGCCCAACCGCAGCTCGGAGAAGGCGCGATCGACGACCTGTTTACTTGCGAGTTCCTCGATGAAGAGCGCATGACCGCGCACGTTTTCGTCGACCGCGATCCGCAGGCGATCCTGATTGCCTCCGGCGGCAGCTTCCCCGCCTGCTGGCAGGCGGCGCGGCAACTCCTCCTCGAGCACGAAATCGAGGTCCAGATCGTCGTGCCCTTCCAACTTTATCCTTTCGAGGTGCAATCGCTTGCCCCGTTGCTTTCCACGGCGCCCGCGCTCTATGTCGTCGAGGAAGGCACTGCTGGCGGCACTTGGGGCGCGGAAGTCGCCGCCGTAGTCGCCGAGGCCTGGCCGCACCGCGCGCCCGTCCGGCTGATCCATTCCGCGGACAGCATCATCCCTTCGGCCCGGCATTTGGAAAGAGATGTGCTCGTCCAACCGGAGAACATCGTGAAACGTGTGAGCACCGATCTGCATGCCATCCATCCTCGTTCCCACCATCAATAGCAACGAGTCCGCCGCGAAGCTCCTCGCCTGGAAAAAGGCCCCCGGTGAGAGCGTTCAGTGCGGAGAGACGATTGCTATTTTCGAGACGACCAAGGCGTCCTTCGACCTGGCCGCGGAGCATGCGGGCATTCTGCATCCCGTGGCGGCGGAGAACACGGAATGCGCTTTCGGCAGCGTCGTCGGCTACATCTTCGCGGACGAGGCGGAGCGCACTGCTTTCCGGAATAACGAGACTCAGAAAGTTCGCTCTGCACCCGAAACTCAGGGTGGTCCAGTCATCACCCATGCGGCACGCGAGTTGATCGCCAAACTCGGCATCACCGCGGAACAGATTCAAAGTATCGGCAAAAAAGTCATCAAAGCTGAGGATGTGGAGAAACTGGTTCCCGCGGCAGTGGCTCCTGGAGGAGTGACTTTGAGCGCCCAGCAACGCGCCATCGCGGGCGTCGTCAAACGATCGCACGCGCAGATCCCCGACTCATTTCTCGTCAAAAAAATCCGCGTGGATGCGGCCCTGACCGCTCTCGCGGAATTCAGCCGCAGCGAAAAGGTCTTCGCCAACCTGCCCGACCTGCTCGTCTGGGTGCTCGCGCGGCTTCCCGAAAAGTTTCCGCTCTTCTTCGGCGCGCTCTCGGACGATTTGCAGTTCTTCCCATCCGCCGCCGGCAACATCGGAGTGACCTTCGACCTCGGCCGCGGACTGTTCATTCCGGTGATCAAGGAGGCCGGCCGACTTTCGCTGGGCGAGATTGCGAAGACGATGATGGCATTTCGCATGAAGGCGATGCGCGCCAGTTTCCAGGCGTCCGACCTGAGCGGCGGCGACCTTTCGTTGAGCATCAACATGGACGCCGACACGCTTTTCGTTCAGCCCGTCATTCTACCTCCGCAAACCGCGATGATTTCCATCGGTTCCGTCCAAACCGAGTGGGTCCGCCCGGCAAACGGCGCCGACCTCATGGAGAGCCGCTATATTCAACTCGGCATCGCCTTCGACCACCGCGTGATCAACGGCTTCGGCGCGAATGGCCTCGCCAACGCGATCAAAGAGCAGCTCGAAAGCGGCCCGTCACTGACCGCCGCGACTGGCCGCTAATTCAAGTGCCCGGCCCCTCTTCCAATGGCGCGTTCTTCGATCCTTCGTGGAGGACGCGAAGATCCTCATTACGTAAGTAAATTCCCTGATTTTCAGGCTGGCAACGCATGTAACAAACTGACATTTTGTCGCATTTCATGGATTCTCGCGTCCTCGCCATCGTCTCCCGCCTCTTTCACGTCAACGCTGGCGAGCTCACGCCGGAAAGCGGTCCGACGACCATCGCTGCTTGGGATTCTGCCGGTCACATGAACCTGATCCTGGCCCTGGAGCAGGAATTCGGCATCCAGTTCGGCGACGATGAAGTGGCGGAATTGATCAGCGTCGGCGCGATCAATGCGGCGCTGGCCAGACACAGCGTCACCAGCTGAGTCCATGGGCCTGCCGATCACGTGGCCGGAAGGCAAACGCTTTGCCTTCACCATCTTCGACGATGCGGACAATGACCGACTGGTCAACGTGCGGCCCGTCTACGACTTTCTCGGTGATCTCGGCATATTCAGCACCAAGTCGGTCTGGACACTCGCCGCCCAGTATGAAGCGACGCTGGGCGGGCTGAGCACCGAAGATCCCGAGTATCTCACTTGGGCGCGGAGGCTGCATGAGCGCGGATTTGAAATCGGCTTTCACGGGGCGCGCTGCCACAGCTCCACGCGGGAAGAAACGCAACGGGGGCTCGACCTTTTCCGCGAGCACTTCGGCAGCGACCCGCGGAGCATGTCGAACCACTTTCAAAACGTGGACAGCATTTACTGGGGCGCGGCGCGTCTCTCGGGAGCGCGCCGATGGGTTTATCGAGCGGCTAATTTTCACGCGTCGCTCCGGGCGGAAGGACACGTGACTTCCAGCAAATATTTTTGGGGAGACCTTTGCCGCGATCGCATCCGCTACGTGCGCAACTTCGTCTTCCGCGACATTAATACCCTGGCCGCCTGTCCATTCATGCCCTACTACGACGCCACGCTGCCGTTCGTCAACGGCTGGTACGCCTCGTCGGAGGGCGGCAATATTCGCTCTTTCAACGCGATGCTCACCGAGGCCAATCAGGACCGGCTGGCGGAGGAAGGTGGCGCCTGCATCATGTATGCCCATTTTGCGAAGGGTTTTTACGTCGATGGCCGCCTGGAGCCGCGTTTCGTTGCGCTCATGCGACGGCTCGCCAGTCTCGGCGGGTGGTTTGTGCCGACGGGCACGCTGCTGGATTTCCTCGCGGAAAAGCATGGCGGTTTGCACGAGATTACTGCTACCCAGAGAGACGCACTCGAGTGGCGGTGGCTGTTGGCGAAACTGCTGCACGGCTCCTCTTGAAAAATCCTTTGTGAGCCTCCGCATCGTCCCTTACCAAGTCGAACACGAACCCGCTGTTGCCGAATTCAACGCCCGCGGGCAGGCGCACGAAGCGCCATTCGGCTTGAGCAAGACGGCGCTTTCCGCGTGGCTGCCGAAACAGGAGGGGCGCATCGTCGTCCGCGAACTTTTCCTCGCCCTGGAAGGCGCCGAGGTGCGCGGCGGCTTTGCTCTGCGGCGCCAGCCGTTTTGGCTCCGCGGCGCCGTCCGCGATATCTGCAATTATCAAGGGCCGATCTCGGAAGGGATCTGGGACCGCCGCTACATGATGTCCGGTGTGCAGATGTTGCGCGCGGCGCTTCGCGAATGTCCGCTGCTCTACGCGCTGGGCATGGGCGGCGTCGAACAACCGCTCCCCAAGCTGCTGGCCGCCGCCGGGTGGTCGATGAAGCCGATTCCATTTCGCTTTTACGTGCTTCGCCCCTCCCGATTTTTGCGCGAGATCCGCCCGCTTCGCCGGACGAAATTGCGCGCAGCCATCCTGGATGTGGCTGCGCTCAGCGGCCTGGGGTCTCTCGCGCTCTGGGCCCGGCAAGCCTATCGCACCCGGCATCGTCTGCCGAACGGCTCCCGCGCCGAGCGCGTGGATCGCTACGAGGCTTGGGCCGACACGATCTGGATGAAGGCGCGCGACGCGTATGCCCTCACCGCCGTTCGCGACCAGGCCGCACAAAACGTCCTCTTCGGCGACGGCAACGTCAAAAACATGACGTTACGCTGCCAGCGGAACGGCCAGGATATCGGCTGGGCGGTGGTGCGATCCACCGTCATGCAGGACGACAAGTATTTTGGCAACCTGCGGCTCGGCTCCCTGGTCGATTGCCTCAGCATTCCCGGCGAGGAGGCGAATATCGTGGCCCTGGCGACGGATTACCTCCGCGAATTGGGCAGCGACCTGGTGGTGACCAATCAGAGCCATACGGCGTGGCTCAACGCCCTTTCCGCGCGTGGCTACATGGAAGGCCCATCGAATTTCCTCTTCGCCTGCTCGCCCCAGTTGGCGCAGGAATTGGGACCGCTTTCCGGGGCACTCGGAACCGTCCATTGCAACCGCGCGGATGGAGATGGCCCAATCCATCTTTGAGTTCGTAAATATACGTGACTTTGGTACCGTTTTAGCTTCTATAGTTGGTCTTGCCCGTTGGGCCTGCCTAGGCAACCCTTCGGTTTATAATTTCTTTACCACCCGTAGCTCCTTTAACGATCCCGCCGCCCTCTGCATGAATACCAACGGCATCCTTCGGAAGCATTGGTTTCACGTCTCGTTGCACTTCGCGACTGACGCGTTCCTTTTCACCCTCGCGTTCGTCGCGGCGATGCTCCTGCGTTTCGGCGGGGAAAGCGCCGTGTCGCTGTGGGCGCACTGGCCCTTTTTCGTCGCCGGCGCCATCGTCTTTTCCGCGACCACCTATATCGCCAGCCTCTATTCGACCCATAGCGCCAACCGCGGCATCCTCGAGCGCTCGCTCGTGCTCATCGTGTGCGTGATCCTGGCCACACTGGTGATCATCGGCGGCACTTATCTGAACTCCGCCCGTCCGCTGGGACGCGGTATCATGCTCCTCGGGACGCTCGCCTCCTATCTCGCGGCGTTGATCCACCACATCGTGATCCTCCACGGCCTGCGCAATTCCAAGGAGCGCGTGGCCTATGTGGTAACCGGGGCCTTCGACGAAGCGGAGACGCGCCTCTTCGCCAGCTTCGGCGGGCGCAACCTCGAGTTCGCCGGCGTGGTCCTTTACGGAGCGTATCAACCCACGGGCAAGCTGCGCATCCTGGGCAAAATCGAAGACCTGGCCGCGATCGTGGAGCGCGAAAAAATCTCGCGGGTGCTGTGCACGAACAAGTGTCTCGGCGACACCACACTCATCCGGCACTTCTGCAAGCTGCGCTACTCGGGCATCTCGGTCATGCCGCTGATCTCGCTCTGCGAGGAAGCGGAGCAGTACGTCCCGCTGGAATTGATCAGCTCGGAATGGCTCCTGAACGCCAGCGGCGAACCCCAGCACATTTACATCAAGAAGCTGAAGCGGCTCTTCGACATCATCTGCTCGGCCATCGGCTTGATCCTCGGCGCGCCCTTCGTCGGCGCCGCCGCCCTCGCCATCCGTCTCACCTCTCCGGGCCCAATCTTTTACTACCAGACACGCAGCGGTCGCTTTGGGCGTCAGTTCCAGATGACCAAGCTGCGCACCATGCACGTCAATGCGGAGAAGGACGGCGTCCGCTGGAGCGAGAAGAACGATCCGCGCGTCACCTTCGTCGGCGGCTTCCTGCGCCGCTATCGCATCGATGAGATCCCGCAACTCTGGCACGTGCTCTGTGGCCACATGTCATTCGTCGGCCCGCGTCCCGAGCGCCCGGAAATCATCACCCAACTCGCCAAGGAAGTCCCCTACTACGAAGAGCGGCTCATGGTGCAGCCGGGCATCACCGGCTGGGCGCAGGTCAGCTATCCCTACGGAGCTTCGACCCTCGATTCCCGCCGCAAGCTGGAGTACGACCTCTATTACATGAAACACATGAGCCTGTTCCTCGATGTGTTTATCCTCCTCGACACCGTCCGCATCATCCTCACCGGTGGGGCCAAGGCCCATATCCGGGCGGTCACGGCGGAAGAGACCATTCAGGAATGGGAGCGACTGAAAGAGCAGCCTGCTGCGGTGGTGAAGCCGAATTTCGAGCTGGAGACCGCGTAGTTTCCGAACCGCCGAAGCGGTTCATCCGGATCGTCCGCCGCCCCTCAAACGCCCGCGGCCACGGGCTGCTCAAAGGCCTGCACAATCCAGCGCCGCATCTGCTTGGCGGGGCGCATGTGGTCGACATAATACTCGTAATTGGCTCGCGACATCGCCCGCGCCACGTCGTCGTTTTCCAGCAAGCGCACACAATGCGCGACGCACTGGTCCGGCGTCTCGTAGGCGAGGTAATTACGCGGTTCGGTGAAGGGCTCGACGAACGTGAACCGGAAGCCGGAAGCCACGATGCACATCGAAGCCGCGGCATACTCGCCCAGCTTCCAGGCGGTCGCGTGATGCAGGCCCTTCGTGTAGATGCCGACGCGGCACGTCTGGATCGTCTTCAAATAGGCGGAACGCCGCGTATCCCAGTGGCAAACCACATCCGGAAAATTCTGGCGCGCAAAAGGGGTGGGCAGCGCGCCACCGATGAAACGATCGCCGAGTTCCTTGCGCAATGCGCGCACGACCCCCACCCGCTCTTCATTGATCTCCGGCGCAAAGGGCGCGCCGGTCACTTCCGCTTCGGTCCACAGCCGCGTCTGCAGCAGGACCTTCGGCGGCAAAACCTGATCCGGCGCGCGCTCGAAATCTCGCGTGACGGGCAGCCGCAAATAGTCGCTCAAGTGCTTCAGGCTCTCCTTCGCGCGCTTGGGTCGTCGGGCCGCGTAACGCATCCAACCAGCCAGGAGCGAAAGCGCCCCACCCCGATTTCCCGGCCCGAAGATCGGCCCAAACGGGGCCACCTTGCTCCGCGCCGCCGGTTCCAGCTTCTCGACATCCGGCGGATAGTGATCGCGCTTGAAATACACATCGCTCGCCGCCAGTTCCTTCGTGCTGAAAAGATAGCTGCGATCGTGAATATCGAAGCAGACGCGCAGCCGGCGACCATCGGCGATGCGCTCCATCTCAGCGACGATGGTGAAATCCTCCACCTGGTCGCGCGCGTCCCACGAGAGCTCGATCTCGCCCGCTTGCACCAGTTCGAGAAACGCCGTGTAGAGATAGAAGACCTGCGACGACTCCAGCAACGGAAGCAGGGACACGGAAATGCGATAAGCAGCAGCCATGGATCGCTTAGCCTTTGGTCTCGGGCTTCCTAGTAAATCTCCACCGGCGAGCGTTTGCCGTCGTCGGGGCTCCGCCTGGCCGCGGCCTCCGCGCCGAGCGTCGCCACGCGCAAGTCCCACACCTCCGCATCGCGTCGCTTGAATTCCTCTTCGCTCCACGCATCGGGCGACGATTGCTTTTTCTTGTAATTCGCCACGTTTTCCAACGCCCGATCCAGGTCGGCCACTGGCACACGTTCAAGATAGCCGAGGGCCTCTTCGACCACCGCCACGCGATGGCAGATCATCGCCATGTCATTGCCCGCGGTGATGGCCAGCCGGATGGTTTCCTCCAGCCCGTAGTGATTGAGGATCGCGCCCATGTCCAAATCGTCCGTCATGATCAGCCCCTTGAAGCCCTGCTCCTTGCGCAGCAGGTCGGTGATCACGCGATGCGACAGCGAGGACGGCGTGCGCGAACTCTCCAGCGCGGGATAAAAACCGTGGCCGATCATCATCGAATCCACTTTGTCGGCAAAGTGTTTGAAGACCGCGAGTTCGTGCGTCTCGAGTTCCTCGCGGCTGAGCGGAATCTCCGGCAACTCGTGGTGCGCATCGAGCGGTGCCCGCGAGTAGCCGGGAAAATGCTTGCCGCAGCTCAGGATGCCGCCGGCTTGCAGGGCGGAGTTGAAGGCGCCGGCGTTGCGAATGACTTGGGGGACATTGTTGCCGTAGCAGCGGCCGCGCAGCGAATTGTCCGCTTCGTCGTCGAAGGAAATATCCAGCACCGGGCACAGGTCGAGATTGAAGCCGAAGATGCGCAGGAGCTTCGCCGTGATCGTCCCGTGACGCCGGATCAGTTCGGGATCATTCTTATCCCGCAGCTGGTTGGCATTCGGCGGCTCATTGCCCACGAGCTTCAGGCGCGAGACGCGTCCACCTTCCTGGTCGATGGTGATCATCGGCTCGACCTGGCTCAGGTCGCGCAGGTCATCGATCAGCTTCCGCAATTGATTCGCCGTTTGGATATTGCGACCGAACAAAATGAAGCCGCCGGGTTGCAGCCGGCGGAACTGGGCCGCCGTGGCGGCATCGAGTTCCGGACCGGGGACACCGGTGAGGAGTAATTGACCTAGGGAAGATCGTTCCATATAGCGGGCGCAGCGTAGCGAACCCTGATAGCAAACCCACTTTTTTCCGCTGCAGAAGCGAAAATCTTGTCTTCACTCTTTCTTCACCATGCGTCTGGCACTTTACGGCGGCACATTTGATCCGGTGCATCATGGGCACCTCGTCCTCGCGCGCGATGCGCTGGAGCAGCTCCAGCTCGACCGGCTCATCTTCATCCCGGCCAATCTTTCTCCGCACAAGCTCGCCACCCAGCCCGTCCCGGCCGCCCTCCGCCGGGACATGCTGGCCGCGGCCATCGCCGAGGAACCTGGCTTCGCCCTGGACGATTCCGAGCTGTCCTATGCCGGCCCGAGCTACAGCATCAACACTGTGGAACGGGTCCGTGCCGCCCATCCCGACGCCGAGCTCTTCTACCTCATCGGGGCCGACAACATTCGGGAACTGCATACCTGGCGGCGCATCGAAGACCTGCGCCGGCTGGTGGAATTCGTCGTTTTTGGCCGGGGCGATCCGGCCGGACAGGCTACGGACGGGTTCCGCACCCTTCCCCGGCGGATCGATATCTCTGCCACGGAAATACGTCGCCGGGTTGCCAGCGGCCAATCCATCCGCTATCTGGTTCCTGAGCCCGTGCGCTCCATCATCACCGCCCATCACCTTTACCAGGACCCTGCCACATCGACTCTGAATCGCTAGCCCGTATCTGCGCGCATCTCGTCGCGGACAAAAAAGCCGAGGACATCGTCGCCATCGATCTCCGCGAAATCTCCACGTTCACGGATTTCTTCATCATCTGCTCCGGCACCTCCGAGCCTCATTTGAAGGCCATCGCCGGCGAATTGCGCGACAAGCTCAAGGAAGACTACGACGTCAAACCGCTGGCCGTGGACGGTTACCCGCTGAGCCAGTGGGTCGTGGCCGACTACTCCGACGTGGTCGTGCACATTTTCCATCGCGACAAGCGCGTCTTCTACAGTCTCGAGGATCTGTGGAGCGACGCCCCGCGACTCGATCTCCAACTCTGACCTTCCGTGAGGTGATGTAAGGTGACCTATCTCGTCGAAACCGAAATCGGCTGCCCATGGTGTGGCGAATATTTCCAGACGACGATCGACACCTCGCAAGGGGATTACACGACCATCGAGGACTGCGCTGTCTGCTGCCGCCCCATCGCCCTGACCATTACGTGCGAGCCGGGTGAACTGACCGACGTGCAGGCGGAACGAGGGTGACGGACGCGCTCCGGCGCGTCCCCTGATCTTGCCACTGTCGGCCACGTTGCAATTCTACGGATTCCGGGAATCATGGGTGTGTAATGGATCGCGATAAAATCCAAATCGACTTGATCAAGCTTCCCTATGGTGAACGCTTGCTTCGGCTGACGGAGCCGCGGTCAGGTTTAACTTTGGAAAAGGAGCTCGACGCCGACCAGCCCGTCGCCCGTCAAAAGGAGCGGCTCCTCGGTATGTTCAGGGCCGCTCTCGCTCGGGCGGATCTGCACGCCGCCTGACCCGCCATCGCCGTGTTCGCTGTAAGCAATTGTTATCCGGTCTTGTCGCTTTCATGTCCTGCTTGCAGCCGCGGAAAGCATCCTGATTCAGACGCCGTCCGTAAAGCAACCAGTGCACGACTTTCATCACCAAGTGCGCGAGCGACGTAACCCGTCATGAGGGATCTCACAGGAGAAGGATTTCGTCCGAATCCCCAGAGTCTCTTCATATCCTCCTCCTCGAATTCCAGTACGCGAAGCACCTCGCGAAGGTCCGCAAACTGCGTAAACCATGGAAGCGCCACCTCCTTGATCTGTCCACGAACATCCGAGATCGCCTGCGGCAAATAGCGCGCTTCATCGTCGATGAACCAAATGTCTTTTCGTTCGAGTTCCTTCTGGAGAAACCTGCGCGCAAGTCCGCCTCGAAAGTGGCAATGATACTCCTCTGGACGCTTGTTCCCGTTCTTCTCTTTGATCGGGAACAGGTCAGGAATGCAGAGAAGGTAACATCCGAGATTCACCGAAAACGAATAGGACGTGCATCCGATGCCGCCCGCAAGATAGCTGTTAAACGACTGAAAATTAATGACGTCGATACGCTCTGGGTGATAGCGCCATGAGGTGCGTGCGGAAAATTCCGAAAAGCCAACTGACTCCAGAATCGGCCGAATCTCTTTTGCAATGGTCTTGTTTACGACTTTGGAGTCCATGGATCCGGACTAACATAAAGCAGGTGCCAATGTGTCTCAAAAAGACGACGGGAGGTCTCATAAGACAGCTAGCCTCAAGGTGTTTGGCGGTCCGTCCATTGCACAAGGAGGCTAAAATTGATCAGCTTTTAAGGTTTTCTGACTACCGCGCTGCGGTGGCCTTTACCCATCAAGGCCAAGCCTTTTAGAAAAACCCCTATGAAATCCTCCTTTCACCCCCTCGCCATCCGCCTTTTGGCGCTGCTGTCGGCGCTTCTTTTGACCGGCCGGACTGCACTGGCCGCGGATCGCCCGCCGAATGTCATCCTCATCGTCGCGGATGACCTCGGCTATGCGGACGTGGGCGTCTATGGCGCAAAAGGATTCGAGACGCCGAATTTCGACCGGCTCGCGCATGAAGGGCGGCGCTTCACGGATTTCCACGTCGCGCAGGCGGTGTGCTCGGCTTCGCGAGCGGCGATCATGACGGGCTGCTACCCGAATCGCATCGGCATCGAAGGCGCGATGGAGCCGTGGTATAAATTCGGCATCAGCGACCAAGAGCTGACGATGCCGCAGATGTTCAAGCGGAAGGGCTACGCGACCGGCATGGTCGGCAAGTGGCACCTCGGCACGCCCACCGAATTTCTGCCCACGCATCGGGGCTTCGACGAATGGTTCGGCCTGCCTTACTCGAACGACCAATGGCCGTTGCATCCGGAAAAGCCGGGCAAATTTCCACCGCTGCCGCTCTACGAGGGCGACAAGGTCATCAACCCAGGCATCAACCATCGCGACATGGAGCAGCTCACCACGCAGTACACCGAGCGGGCGGTGAACTTCATCGATCGCAATCACGACAAGCCCTTCTTCCTCTATGTCGCGCAGACCATGCCGCACGTCCCGCTGGCCGTGAGCGATAAGTTCCGCGGCGCGACCAAGCGCGGCCTTTATGGTGATGCCGTCGAGGAAATCGACTGGAGCACCGGCGAAATCCTCGCGGCGCTGAAGAAGTATGGCCTGGAGAAGGACACGATCATCATGTTCCTCTCCGACAATGGCCCGTGGCTCATCTTCGGGAATCACGCGGGTTCGGCTTATCCCCTGCGCGAAGGCAAGACCACGACGTGGGATGGAGGCACCCGTGTGCCGTTCATCATCTCGTGGCCGGGCCACATCCCGGCGGGAACGGTGTCCACCGAAATGGCCTGCGCGATCGATCTCATGCCGACTCTCGCCAAGCTCATCGGCGCGAAGATGCCCGAGCACAAGATCGACGGCCTCGACATCTGGCCGCTGCTGGCCGGGGACAAGGACGCGAAGAACCCGCACGACGCTTACTACTTCTACGGCGTGCCGTTTGGCAGCTGGAGCGGCGCGGAACTCGAGTCCGTGCGCACGCGCGAGTGGAAGCTCATCCTGCCGCACGTCTACCGCACCGTCGGCAACCAGAAGCCCGAAATGGACGGCTGGCCCGCCGAGTACCTCAAGCGGCCCGTGCTCGTGCCGGAGCTCTACGACATGCACAGCGACATCGAGGAAAAACAGGATGTCGCCAGGGAGCACCCGGATCTCGTGAAGCACCTGCTCGACATGGCCGAGCAATGCCGAGTGGACCTCGGTGACACGACGCTCAACCGCAAGGGCGCGGGCGCACGTCCGCCGGGCGGCGTGAAGGAGTAGCCGCGGCTGGGTTCAGTGAACCCGGCTGCCGCAGCGTCGTCTGGAGCGAATGGCAGTAAACCGGGGAGCCGAGGCGAACGAGGCCCTACCGAAGGAGATTGACTCCGCGGGGTGTCCACGGCTCATCTCCGCATCGTCCCGCCAGCCCCACCATGCGTATCGAAGTCCTCAATACCGGCACTGAACTGCTCCTCGGCAGCGTGCTCAACACGCACGTCCAATTTCTCGCCCAGGCGCTCTTCCCGCTCGGCTTGCGGATCCAGCGGCAGGTGACGGTGCCGGATGGCGTGGCCATTCGCAATGCCTTGGCGGAGACTTTCGGCCGCGCCGATGCGGTGATCATCACCGGCGGACTCGGCCCCACCACGGACGACATCACCCGCGAGACCGTGGCGGAATTGCTGGGCATGGAGTTGATCCACGACGAAACAGTCATGGCCGCGATCGAGCGGCGGTTTGCCCGGCGCCATATGCCGATGAGCCCGCGCAATCGCCGCCAGGCCCAACGCCCCACCCAAGCGACCGTGCTGCATAATCCCAATGGCACCGCCCCCGGCCTGTATCTCGCGGCGCGGATGCATGGGAAGATCACTGCGCCCCACCTTTTCCTCCTGCCAGGACCGCCACGCGAATTGGAGCCCATGGTGACCGACCAGGTGCTCCCGATCCTCGAGCGACTGCTCCCGCCGCGACCATTGATCGAAATGCGGACGGTGCGCGTGGCCGGCCTCGGCGAATCGGCGGTGGAAGAACTGGTCGGCGCGCAACTCCTCGCCCTCGATCTCGAACTCGGCTATTGCGCGCGCCCCGGCGAAGTCGACGTCCGGACAATCGGTCTGCCGCACGTCCTGGTGGAAGCGGAACGGATCATTATCGAGAAGCTCGGCCCGCACATCGTCTCGCACGATCAGCGTCTGCTGGAAAAGGTGTTGGTTGATCTGCTGACCGCTCGTGGCGAGACTCTGGCCTGCGCGGAATCCTGCACCGGCGGCCTTTTGGCCAACCGCATCACCAACGTCCCCGGCGCCTCGGCCGTGTTCCTGGCCGGCTACGTTACCTATGCCAATGCGGTGAAGACCAGCGCTGTGGGAGTCGACCCCGAGCTCATTAGAGCACATGGTGCGGTCAGCGAACCGGTCGCCCGGGCCATGGCGGAAGGCGCGCGGCAAAAGGCCGGCACGGACTACGCGCTGGCCACGACGGGCATCGCCGGCCCCGATGGCGGCACGGAAGAAAAACCTGTGGGAACCGTCTTCATTGCCCTCGCCGGAAAAATGGGTCCGACCATTGTCGCGCGGCATCGTTTCGCCAGCGAGCGCAAGACGTTCAAAGATCTCGTGAGTCAGACCGCCTTCGATCTGCTGCGCCGCCAGCTTACTCCTCAATAACCGCCGGCGTGCCGACCTTTACCTTCTGGTAGATGAGCGGCGCGATATCCGACGGCAGACGCACGCAGCCGTGCGAAGCGGCATAGCCGGGCAGGATTCCCACGTGCATGCCCACGCCCGTGTCCGTGAGACGGCAGAACCACTTCATCGAAGCACCGACGTAATGCGTGCCGCTCGGTGCCGAATCAATCTGCGTGCTCACTCCCGAGCGCACCACCCGGCCGCCACGGTCCACGAAGTCCCCATAAATGCTCGAACGATGATCCGGGTCTTTTTCCCGCACGTGGAAGTCGCCCCGCGGCGTCTCGTGCCCACGCTTGCCCGTGGAGCATGGCGTATCGATGTAAACCTGCTCGCCCACCATCAGATACACTCGCTGTTTGCTCAGCGAGACGATCACGTGGGAATTGTCCGGGTTGATCGTCGACTCCAGGCCTTTATCGATCTTCGCGGGGGCCTGGCCGCGGTGGATCAGGTCGCCCGGTCTTTTCATTGCGGGCGCCGGCGTGCGCGTGCCGAAAAGTTGGGCCGAGGCGTGGTGTCCGAAGACGCCGAACGTGCAAAATAGGATGGCCAGGAGAGTTTGAGTATAGCCAGCGGGTCTCATGCGACGGGAAAAGATGCTGTTTCATACGGAGGCAACCGCGCGGCGGCAATCACATAAATTTTCGCCTTTTCATCATCCTTGACGGAAACTTTTGGACGGGAAGGCGTGTTCACAGCAACGTAACCGCCGCCGTGCCCTTGACCTTTTCCCGCCTGCTTCTGATTTTCTGTGTGTTCTGCCTGGGCGCGGAGTTCCCCGTCCGTGCCGCGCGCAAACCGCCCGAGCCCGAGGTCGGCGTCGCGCCGCCCCAACCCGTGGAATTGAACCTGAAGATTCACCGGGAGGGTCAAACGGAGATCCCCCTGCGGATCTACGGAAAAGCCGGTGAGCCGCTGAAATACCTCATTCGCACTGCTCCCCTGCACGGCAAGCTCTCCGAACCGCAGCCAAAGGAGCGCGAGGTTTCCTCCGTCATCTACGATCCGCCACCCGATCTCAATATCACCACGGACAAGTTTACCTATGCAGTGCAGGGCGGCGCGGGCGTTTCGGCGCCCGTGGAGGTGACCATCACCATCCTGGATCAGGCCCCGCTGCTTCAGATCAAGGACACGATCGACTTTTCCACCATCCGCGTCGGCGCCACCACTTCGCGTCTGCTGGAGATCAGCAACCAAGGAGGAATGATTGCCTCGGGCGACGTGATCGTGGATGCGCCGTGGAAGTTGGAAGGAAAGGCCGCCTACAAGCTGCGCAATGGGGACGTCGCCGTTTTCAAAGTGATCTTCGCCCCCGATATGGGAGGCAAATTCGATGGGGTCGCCCGTTACACCTCCGACCCCGAGCACAGCACCACCTTGCGCGGGGTGGCCGAAGCCGCCATCGCCGCCATCCCGGAGCAGTGGGTATTGACCCAGAGCCCTGGTGAAGCCATCCGCTCCGGCACCTTCGCCCTAACGAACCAACTCGACGAAACACGCACGCTCCAGCTCAAGACCGATCCGCACCTGAAGGTTCCCGCCGAAGTCACCATCGCCGCCCACGCCACCGCCTCCATTCCCGTCGAAGCCTCTCCGGACAATGTCCAGGCGATGGAGGCGGAGATTCATCTCGTGGCCAAGGATTTCACCATCTCCGTTCCCGTACGGGTCCCCGCGCTCGAAGCCGTGCTGCGAACCACGACAGGGGACGTGGAATTCGGCCGCATCGACGCAGGCAAAAAAGCCAGCGCCCGTTTCTCGGTGGAGAATATCGGCGGGGCCAATGGCTACGTGTCGTGGGAGATCAGCCCGCCTTTCCAACTCACAGAAAAAGGCACCATGCTGCAGCCGGGGGAAAAGAAGGAATTCCCCATCGAGATCGATGGCAAGACCAGCGGCAAATTCCGCACGTGGCTGAAATTCAAGGCCGGCACGCAGACGTTCGATATTCCGGTGGAAGCGGAAATCGCGGGTGGCCCCCAAAAAGCACCGCGCGTCCTCGTCGGAAGCATCGCGGTGCCGGTTGCCAGCAGCGCCCCTCCCGACAACTCCAGTGGTCCCCCGGATTCCGCCGAAAGCGCGCCCACGAAAGCGCCCTATGTCCAACCCGATTGGGCACCAGACGTCACTCTGCCCGAAGGAGTGCACGTCGATCATGTCACTCCGACCAGTGCCGAGATCGTGTGGCCGGCCAATCTCGGCATCAGCACGCGCTTCCGCATCGAAATGCGGCAACTGCAGCTCGACCACGACGGGAATTTGCAGGTCTCCTGGGTCACGCCCAAGGACATTCCCATCGAAGCGCGCGGGTCCAATAACGTCGCCGTCCTCAACGGCCTGGCCTCCGGCGAGCCATGGACCGTTCGCGTCTCCACGCTGCAGCCCAATGGCGATCCGGGAAACCGCCTCTTCACCATCGAATTCATCACGCCTTCGAAATCGTCGTGGTTTGCCCGGGTGGGAAAACCGTCGCTGATCCAGTTGCTGGTGATTGCGCTCGTCGGATTGCTCGCCTGGCAGACCTGGCTGCGCTGGGCGCACCGCCGGATTGTCTGATCGCAAATCCCTCTCGACCGGCGGCGGCTCCGCTGAAAGATTCTGCCTCGATGCAAGTCCCTCTTCTCGATCTCAAACTCCAGTACGCACCTCTCAAGGCTCAACTGCTCCGGGAGATCGAGGCCGTGGCGGATTCGCAAGCCCTGCTCCTCGGGCCGCAGACGGAGAAGCTGGAAAAGGCCGTGGCCGACTATTGTGGCGCAGGCCACGCCATCGGCGCCTCTTCCGGCACGGACGCCCAACTCATGCTGCTCATGGCGCTCGGCATCGGACCGGGCGACAAAGTCCTCACCACACCCTACACCTTTTTCGCCACGGCCAGTTGCGTGGCGCGGCTGGGAGCGACGCCGGTGTTCGTCGATATCGATCCCGTCACTTTCAACATCTCCGTGCCGGCGCTCGAGACCACGCTCGCCCGCACGCCGGACGCCAAGGGGATCATCCCCGTGCATCTCTACGGGCAGTGTGCCGACATGGAGGCGATCGTCGCTCTCGGAAAAAAATACGGCATCCCGGTGCTCGAGGATGCCGCCCAGGCCCTCGGCGCGCGTCACCCACTCGGCGGTGCGGGAGCGATCGGCGAGGCGGGCTGGTTTTCATTTTACCCGACGAAAAACCTCGGCGCCTTTGGCGATGCCGGCATGGTCGTTTGCCGCGACGAAAAGCTCGCCGTGAAAATTCGCGCCCTGCGCAACCACGGGATGGAAGTGCGCTATTACCACAAATGGATCGGCGGCAATTTCCGCATCGATGCCATCCAGTCCGCCGTGCTCAATGTGAAGCTGCCGCACCTCGATACGTGGAGCGCCGGCCGCCGCGCCCGGGCCGATTTCTACCGTACGGCCCTCTCCAGGCACGCTCTACCCATCACGCTACCCACCGAGGTCTACGCGGATGCTGGCCTGCCGAATCATCACATCTACAACCAGTTCATCGTCCGCGCCCCGAAGCGCGACGAACTGCGTGCGCATCTTACCAAGGCCGGCATCGGCTCCGAGATCTACTATCCGCTGCCGTTGCACATGCAGGAGTGCTTCGCGTATCTCGGCTACGAGGAAGGCGAATTCCCCGAAGCCGAACGCGCCGCCAGGGAAAGCCTGGCCCTGCCCATCTTCCCCGAACTCACCGAGGAACAGCAGACCTACGTCGTCGAACAAATCGCGGCGTTTTATCGGTAAGCGATCGCGGTCACATTGGAGGGCGCTGCTCCGTCCTAACCATTACCCACATCTTTTTTGAAGGTCCCGCGGAGAGAAGAAGTGCCTGCGAATCACGCAAATCACGCGAATAAAATCCTCCTCATTCGCGTTATCTGCGTGATTCGCGGGCCCCATCCGCAGCCTTTTTGAGATGTGGGTAATGTTTAGGCTCCGTCAGCGCGCATTGTTAGGACGTTGTAGGTACGGCGCTCCGTAGCCGTCGGGTGTGAGCTGTTGTCAAGACAGCACCTCCGCGCCTCGGCGGAGCGAGGCGGCTACAATGCTGCGCGTTGCGCGCCGCGACTACGCCACGATCTCCGTCCCGACACCGGTATTGGTGAAAATCTCCAGCAACAGCGAATGTGGGGTGCGGCCGTCGATGAAGTGCACCTTCTCGACGCCTTCGGCCAGCGCGTGCAAGGCGCTTTCCACCTTCGGAATCATTCCGCCGGTGATGATCTCGTCCTCGCGCAGTTGCTCGATCTCCGCGCGATTGACCGACGGGATCAGCGACTCCTTGTCCGTCGGGTCGCGCATGATGCCCGGCACATCGCTCAGGTAGATGAACTTCGCCGCGCGCAAGCGGCCCGCCACCGTCCCCGCGGCGATGTCCGCATTGATGTTCAAGGCATGTCCCGAAGCATCGCGGGCCAGCGGCGAAATCACCGGCACCGACTCCGCGGCGATCGCCTTCGCGATGATGTCGGTCTGCACGTCGATCACTTCGCCGACAAATCCCATGTCGATCTTCGTCGATTTTCCTTCGGTCTGCGGCGGCAGCTTTTTGCCGATGAGCACGTCCTTGCCCTTGATCCCCACGGCCTTGCCCCCAAAGCCGTGCATGACCTTCACGATCGCCGGATTGATCTCGTTATCGAGCACGTCCTCGACGATGCAGATCGACTGTTCATCCGTGACACGCAGGCCATTCACAAAGCGCGGCTTGAGACCGGCATCGCGCATCTTGCTCGTGATCGCCTTGCCGCCCCCGTGAATCACCACGGGATTGATCCCGACAGCCTCGAGGAAAACGACGTCGCGCAGGAAGCGCTCGACGACCTGTTCGTCTTCCATCGCGCTGCCGCCATACTTGATGACAAAAAGCTGACCGCGAAACTTCTGGATAAAAGGAAGCGCCTCGATGAGCGCCTCGGCTCGGACATTGGGTGGTTGGGCCATGAAAACGAAAGGATAAGCGAATTACTCGCCCATGTTCAGCTTAACGTAATCGGTGCTCAAGTCGGTCGTAAAGACTGTGTAATCCGCGCTCCCCACATGCAGGTCGATGGTGATGGTGAGCTTCTTCTGCGCGACGATTTTCTTGAGCTTGGAAAACGGGGTCTTGCTCGCCATGCCGCCTTTCACCGCGATGAGGCCGTCGTAGAAAATATCCACATTTTCCTCGCGCATCTTCGCGTCGCAATAGCCGAGCGCATCCATGATGCGGCCCCAATTGGGATCGCCGCCAAACCACGCGCATTTCGTGAGCGTGGAATTCGCCACCGCCTCGGCGGCCTTGCGCGCGTCGGCGAGATTCGCCGCGCCGTTCACGTGCACTTCCACAAATTTCGTCACGCCCTCGCCGTCCTCCACAATCATCCGCGCGAGATTACGCGTCACGTGATCGAGCGCGCGCTGGAAAAGCTTCATCCCCGCCGCGCCCTGGCGCAGCGACTTGTTTCCCGCGGTGCCGTTTGCGAGTATTATCACCGTGTCGTTCGTGCTCATGTCGCCATCGACGGTAATGCGATTGAACGACTGCTCGACCGACGCGGAAAGCGCCTCCTGCAATTGCTTCTTCTCGATCGCCGCGTCCGTGGAAATGAAGCACAACATCGTCGCCATGTTGGGATCGATCATCCCCGCACCTTTGGCGATGCCGCCGATGCGCACCGGCTTGCCATCGAGCTCGAACTCCACGGCGATCTCCTTGGCAAAAGTGTCGCTCGTCATGATTGCCTCCGCGGCGCGGCGGCTGCCATTGTTCTTCACCGCCTCGGGCAATTTCGCGATCGCTGTGACCATCTTGCCAATCGGCAGCGGCACGCCGATGCGTCCCGTGGAGCACACCATGACCTGACGCGGACGCAACTTCAGCGCTTTGGCCGTGGCGGCCGCCATGCGCTTCGCCGTCTCGATGCCCGCGACGCCGGTGCAAGCATTCGCGTTGCCCGCATTGGCCACGATCGCCCGCACGTCGTTGCCGCGCAGGTGGGCCATCGACACGCGCACCGGCGCGGCCTTCACCTTGTTCGTGGTAAACGTACCGGCGACGACCGTGGGCTGCGGAGAATAAATGAGAGCGATATCCGGACGGTTGGCGTTGGACGCCTTGATGCCACAATAAACGCTGCCAGCGAGGAAGCCCTGGGCAGCGGTGACTCCACCGGAAATTTCAGTATACGACATGGCTGTGCTGTGAAAGGAATTCGAAGTCGCGCACGGCGCGGGGTGAAAGAAGAGCGCATTTCAGGCCGCGGGACGAGATTCTTTCCGAAAAAAATTTCGGGCTTGAGCGCTTCTCTGAAAAAAGTGTGATTGATGCTTATGCCGGCTTCGGACACCCCCTCCCCAGAACCGCCCCGGACCCGCCCTCCGTATTGTACCATCGCCACCTGGGTGGTGCCGGCACTCGGCGGCCTGATCACTTTCATGGTCTACCAAAGGGCGGTGGAACAGCGGGGAAACGGCGATTGGTTGCCCGGCATAGGGCAATTTATCATCGGCGCGCTCATCACGGCCGCCGCCACTTTCGGCTGTGGGCTCGCGGCCCTGTTGCGCAGGGAGCAAAACCGCTGGCTCGCGCTCCTGCCTTTTCTCACGGCGCTCGGCGTCCTGCTTTATGCCGGCTGGAATGTTCTGCGAAACTCAATGCGATGAGCAAAGTATTGCTGTAGCAATAGCACATCGGATCACTGCGGAGATTCCGAAGCAGTTCGAACGGTAGCTATGAAATTGAATCCAACCCTCCGCCTCTACCTGTCAGTTCTGCTCGGTGTAGCGGCTACCCTTTCGTATGCAATCACGATCAAGCCTTCTCCTTTTACAATAGTCGGCTTAACGGTCATTTGGATCATTTTCCCTCTGGTAGACCTTTTTAGGCGCGGCGCGAAGGATGATTCTTGTAAACCGAAGCCACCGCGAAAGTAACTATCCACTGCCGTTCTGGTCAGCGACGCGGAGCGGCTCCAAAAAGAACGTCATCCTGAGCGGAGCAGGGAAGCATGGGCGGAGTCGAAGGACCTCAAACTTCCGTGGGCTTTCGCGCGGAGCCTCCCCAATTACGCCGGACCACGCACCCGTTTTTCCGACCACCGTCGCCCACGGATATTGGAGATTTGCCCCACAGTCCCATAGGCGTCTCGCAGACCCGGCTTTCGACTGCGTGCCCGCCACCTTCGCCCGCCGGGGCCCTCCGCTCAGGATGACAGGCTTTTTTGGGCGCTTCGCGTATCCCTGCCAAACGCCTCCCCAAGTATCGCCGCTATTCGGAAATACTTTTTGGCATTTATTCTAACCGCGACGCATCCCGCCCATCTCACCCAAACATCGCCACAGGCGAGCGCACAGCGCGTACTACGTTATCCCGTAACTAGGTTCACGGCGGGGTGTTGGTAACCTAGCGACCACATTTCTTCCGCCCCCCCAACCGGACAACGTCTCCCCTTCCTGATGATCTTCGACCTCATCCGCCATCCACGCCTTGGCCTCATCCCCATCGCCACGGTCTCGCTGATGCTGGCTTATGATGGACGGGCGGCGGACAACGTCGATTTCGTCCGCGATGTCTATCCGCTCCTGCAACGTTCCTGTTTCGAATGTCACGGCGCGCAAAAAC
Source organism: Chthoniobacter flavus Ellin428 (assembly GCF_000173075.1). GTDB lineage: Bacteria > Verrucomicrobiota > Verrucomicrobiia > Chthoniobacterales > Chthoniobacteraceae > Chthoniobacter > Chthoniobacter flavus. Next base: position 156,379 of record NZ_ABVL01000005.1, on the reverse strand, counting down.
ACAAGGGCGGCCTGCGACTCGATGAGCGCGAAGCCGCTTTCCAAGGCGGCGACAGCGGCGACACGATCGTCAAGGGCAAGCCCGATGACAGCGAGTTGGTTCATCGCATTTCGCTCCCCAAAGGCGATCACGACGTCATGCCGAATCGCGGTGAAAAACTCACTGCGCCCGAGATCGAAAAGATCCGCACCTGGATCGCCGCCGGAGCGCCGTGGCCGGATGGCGTGAAGCCGGCGAAACATTGGTCCTATGTTGCGCCGGTGCTTCCCGCGGTGCCGCAAGTGCCGGATCCCGGCGCCAACCCCATCGACGCTTTCGTCCGCGCGCGACTCATCACGGAAAAGCTTCAGCCCGCGCCCTCCGCCGAGCCCCACGTCCTCGCCCGGCGTCTCTATCTCGATCTCATCGGCCTGCCGCCGAAGCCCGAGGAAGTGGAGGCCTTCGTGCGCGAATGCGCCGGAGAAAAAGACAATGAGACAATCGGACAGTCGGACAAGGAGAAGGTCGCGCGCACCAATGTCTCATTGTCACAAAGTCCCATTGTCTCACTGTCTTTTCCAAACACGCAAAAAGCGGTCGAACACCTCGCGGACCGCCTCCTCGCCTCGCCACAGTTCGGCGAAAAATGGGCGCGCCAGTGGCTCGATGTCGCGCGCTATGCGGACTCGCACGGCTTCCAGCGCGACGATCTCGTCGATCTCTGGCCCTATCGCGATTGGGTGATTCGCGCCTTCAATGCGGATATGCCGTTCGATGAATTCACCATCGAACAACTCGCCGGCGATCTACTGCCCAACGCCACCGAGCAGCAGCATGTCGCCACTGGCTTTAATCGCTGCACCATGTGCAACGTCGAGGCGGGCACCGATCCGGAGGAGAATCGCGTGAACCAGGTGATCGATCGCGTGAACACCCTCGGCATGGCCTGGCTCGGCACGACGCTGGAGTGCACGCAATGCCACGATCACAAATACGATCCCTTCAAGCAGCGCGATTACTACGGTCTCTTCGCCTTTTTCAACACGACCGAGCTCGAGGCCGATCGCAAGAATCCCAAGGTCCCTGGCTCGATCCAATTCCTCGGGCCATACATGAAAGTCAGCGACCCGCCGGAAGAAGCGGAGTCAAATCAGCTGACCAGGGAAATCGCCGACACCAAGGCGCAGCTCGCGAAGAAGACGGCGAAGCTCACTGCGGTCAGCACGCCAGCAACGAAGACTGCCGGCACGGAAGAGCACGTGCTCACACCCACCGATTTCGAATCCACCGGCGGCGCCAACCACAAGGTGCTCGATGACGGCTCCGTGCTGTTGGTCGGCGATCCGCCCAACACGGACACCTACACGGTGACCGTGCGCACTCCGCTGAAGAACATCGTCGGCTTCAAACTGGAAGCCTTGACCGATCCTGCTCTGCCCGGAATGGGCCCGGGCCGCGGCGACCCATTGCGGTCGAATTTCGTGCTGAACACTTTCGCTGTCACCGCCGCCGCCGCGGATCACGAGACTGACGCGAAGCCGGTAAAACTCACCGAAGCGCGCGCGGACTTCTCGCAGACGGGTTGGGACGTGAACGGCGCCATCGATGAGAACGGCAAGACGGGCTGGGCCATCGCGCCGCAATTTCATCGGCCGCATTGGGCCACGTTCCGCGCCGCCGAGCCGCTGGCCAACGACAATGGCACCGTGCTCACCTTCCGCCTCGTGCAGGAGTTCGGCACCGCGCGCACCATCGGCCGCCTGCGGCTCTCCGCGATCACCGGAAGTTATCCCGCCGCGCCGCAACCACCGAAGGATGACCCCGAATTGCGCCGGCTGAATGCGCGCCTCGCCGATCTCGAAAAGCAGCAGAAGGCGCTACCCGCCCTGCGCACGCTGGTAATGAACGAAACGACGACGCAGCGGGTGAACGCGATTTTCCGGCGGGGCGATTTTCGCAATCCGGGCGACCCCGTGGAACCAGGCACGCCGGAGGTGCTGCATCCGTATCGCGAAGAAGGTCCGCGCAATCGACTGGCGCTGGCGCGCTGGCTGGTGAGCCGGGATAATCCACTCGTGGCTCGTGTCATTGCGAACCGGCTCTGGGCGGAGATTTTCGGCGAAGGCATTGTCAGCACGCCGGAGGATTTTGGAATCAAGGGCGAGCCGCCTTCGCATCCGAAGCTGCTCGATTGGCTGGCCGTGGAGTTCATGGACCACGGGTGGTCGCAGAAGAAATTGCTGCGGCTCATCGTCACCAGCGCGACCTATCGGCAGAGCTCTCGAGAGACCCCGGAACTGCGGGAACGCGATCCGCACAATCACCTGCTCGCCCGCGGACCGCGTTTCCGTTTGAGCGCCGAGGCAGTGCGCGACAACGCCCTGGCCATCGCCGGCCTGCTCGATCTCAAGCAATTCGGCCCGCCCATTCGCCCGCCGCAGCCCGACGGGCTCTGGGCCAAGGTCGGCGGCCAGAAATACGATTACATCGTGAGCCCCGGCGACGAACAGTATCGCCGTGGCATCTATGTCGTCATCAAGCGCGCGTCACCGTATCCGAGCTTCGTTAATTTCGATGCCACCTCGCGGCCCGCGTGTCGCGTGAAACGCACGCGTTCGAACACGCCGCTCCAGGCGCTCACGCTGCTCAACGACCCCGTTTACGTGCAGGCTGCGCAGGCCTTTGCCAGGGAGATCGGTGCCGATCGCGATTCCGGACCAAACGATGTGAATACGAAACTCGAACACGCGTTCCGCATGGCCGTAGCTCGCGCACCCGAGCCGGGAGAGCGCGAGATTCTGCACAAACTTTACGACTCCGAACTCGCCGCCACCGGCAAGCCCGGCGAAGCGTGGTTCTCCGTCGCCAGCGCGATCCTCAATCTCGATGAGACCATCACGAAAGACTAACCGCCATGCTCTACTCGCAACTCATTCACCGCCGTCATTTCTTCCAGCGCACGGGTCTTGGCATCGGCGCGCTGGCGCTGGGTTCGCTCCTCCGCGATGCGGCCGCGGAGACGGTCAATCCGCTCGCGCCGAAGCTGCCCCATTTCGCGCCGAAAGCGAAGCGGGTAATCTACCTGCACATGATCGGCGCCCCCTCCCAGCTCGATCTCTTCGACCCCAAGCCGGAGCTGGTGAAGCACGATGGCGAGAAGTGTCCGGAGTCGCTGCTCGCCGGCAAGCGTTTCGCCTTCATCGGTGGCGAGATGAAGCTGTCGGGCTCGCACTTCAATTTCGCCACGCACGGGCAGAGCGGCCAGACGCTCTCGGAGCTGTTGCCCAATCTCGCGCGCGTGGCCGATGACGTGACGGTCGTCCGCTCGCTGCACACCGAAGAGATCAATCACGCGCCCGCGCAGATGTTTCTGCACACCGGCTTCGGGCGTGGTGGACGGCCGAGTTTCGGCTCGTGGGTGACCTACGGGCTGGGTTCGCAGAACGCCGATCTACCCGCTTATGTCGTGCTGTTGAGCGGGGTCGCCGGCGGCGCGGGCACGAGCATGTGGTCGAGCGGCTTTCTGCCCAGCGTTTACCAAGGTATCCAATTCCGCACGCAGGGCGACGCGGTGCTCTTTCTTTCCAATCCCGAAGGCTACGGCACAGACCGCCGCCGCCGGGTGCTCGACGCCGTGGGCGCTCTGAACCAGACACATCTCGCGGATGTCGGCGACCCGGAAATCTCCACCCGGATCAGCCAGTACGAACTGGCCTATCGCATGCAGATCAGCGTGCCGGAGTTGATGGATATTTCGAAGGAGTCGCCGGATACCCTCAAGCTCTACGGTGCACAACCGGGCAAGGCGTCCTTTGCCAACAATTGCCTCCTCGCCCGGCGCCTCGTCGAGCGCGGGGTCCGAGTGGTGGAGCTTTACGACAGCGATTGGGATCACCACGCCAATCTCGCCAATGCCCTCCCGCGCAAATGCCGCGATGTCGATCAAGGGATGGCCGCCCTGATCTCTGACCTCAAGCAGCGCGGGATGCTCGAGGATACGCTGGTCATCTGGGCGAGCGAATTTGGGCGCACCCCGCTGGCCCAAGGCATGGGTGGCGAGGGCGAAAAGACCAAGCCCGGACGCGATCACCACAAGGACGCGTACACCGTATGGCTCGCGGGCGGTGGCATCAAACCCGGCGTCAGCTACGGTCGCACCGATGAATTCGGCTTCAACGTCGCGGAGAATCCAGTGCATGTGCACGATCTCAACGCCACCGTTCTGCACCTGCTCGGTCTCGACCACGAGCGACTGACATTTAAATACCAAGGCCGCGAGTTCCGCCTCACGGACGTGCAGGGGAAGGTCGTGGACGGGTTGCTGGCGTAAAGGTCATCCGGAGCGCGGCCGAAAGCCGATCCCGTTCAGCGGGAGAGAAGCCTATGGGACTGTGGGGCAAAGCCGGCCGCTTCAACCGGCGAGCTTCGATTTTCCAGCTCTCCTGCACTGCACTGGACGCCAAAGCCCACCGGAGGAGAGAGCGTTCGATTCAATAAATCAACGTCGGCGCGCTGAGGTAGATCTCGCCCTGTAGGGGTTGGCGGGAGCCGTTGTCGAGGAGGAATACGGCGTCCCATTTGATGGGATAGTGAATGGTGCCGTCATTGGCGCCGCCCCAATGGCCAAGCGTCTTTCCTCCGGCAGGCCGAAGTTGAAAATCAACATGTCGCCAACCCTGCCAATCGATCCTGGCGCCATCGCTCTGAAAAGTCTGCCCCGTATTGTCGGTAAATCGCAACCGCGCCTGGCACCCCTTTCCGTCCCCGAATACCCAGATACCAAATCCCTTCGGCTCGTATTTCGTAGTCTTTTCGCCAGCGGGCGCCATCGTCCGGTCATTGGGAACCAATTGCAAGAATCGCCAGCCCGCCGCAAATTGGTACTGGAGCCTCAAAGCCGGCGTCTTCAGCGGACACTCACCCGTGGGAGGGACGACAGTCTCGATCGACTGTTCGCTGTGCGATTTGGGATCACCATCCGAGGTAAGGCGTAACTTTGACACCTCCCAAGCCAGCGGCTGGAAATCGGCAAGTTTAAACTCCATACTGCCCAACCTCTTTCCCGCCGCCGTCTCCAGCGAAATGGAGGTACACTCCGACCCATTCCAATCGAGGGACACCAGTGCTGTCCTGCTCGCACCCTCAAAACGAATGCGAGCCTCACCAAGGTGCAGGCCAAAATCCGTCAAAAAATAATCCACCGACATTTTCTCCGGCAGCAACCCCTCCGGCCCGGCAGCAATCTCGAAAAACAACTTCATTGGTTCACGGAACGACCGTGCTCCCGCGGCCATCACCGCCTTCCGAGCCTTTTCATCCGGAAGGCTCTTTTCCCACGGAATGAGAGCGCCTCCCGTTGCACCGACGAATCGAACGGAGATAGGATTGTCCGCTACACACTGAAGCGTTTGCGAAAAAACCAGCCGCTCGGGCCGGACGCCATAGATCACTTCAAGCGGGATCTGCTCCTCGAATTGCGGCGGAATGCGGCCAATGAAAACATCCCAGTCGCGACTCGCGGTTTGATGCGCGGGCAATAGCTCCGTGCTTTCCGAATAGACCTCTTCTCGTTTGCCCGGATTCCACGGCGGGTTCCGAAAGAGGCTTTGCGATTCGCGCCAGCCAGGCAGGATCAAGCGGTGTGGGAAGAGATTGGTGAAAAGAATCGGCACTTTTGTATCCACGGGTCCAGCCTCAACGATCTCCAAGGGTAAGCGCTTCCAGCCGGCCACCAAACGTGGCGTCATTTCTGATTCATCGAACAAACGGTACTCAACGCTATCATCGACCTTGAACTTCCAGCTTTCGGAGTTTCGGGCCGCGGTCACCTTTTTCCCGAGGTGGTCAACTGCATCGCCACTGGAGTAGACCGCCGGAAACTCGCCAGTCAAAGGTTTGGGTCCTGCCGTCCAGGAGACCAAAGCGTAGGATTTTTCCTTAGCCCACAATTGCATCGGAGGGCAGGGACAATCCCAGGCTTTGTCACGGCTGTAATCGTCGCCGGCATCTGTCATCAGCCAACTCGCCAAATCTCCGGGCAAATACCGAAAGGCCTTGTTGAAGCGAAATCCCCTCAATTGCTGCGTGAGCGTCTTCATCGCCAAATAGGCCGGCTTCGGATCGTAAACCGGATCGCGGCTGGCGTGGTATTCGTTGCTCACGATGCCGAAGCGGTGCTCGCCTTCCTTCGGATCGGTACCGTCATCGTGCCAATCGTACCAGATCGAAAGGGCGACGTCGTTGGCGATATTGGTCAGGAATTCGCGCGGGAGATATTTGCCCTGCACTTCGGCGCGTGCGGCTTCGTCTTTGCCCAGCGAACCCCAAGCACTGGAGTAGCCCCACTCGCCACTAATGATCGGGACGACTTTGCCCTTCGGCCCGTATTTGCGGATGAGCAGACGGAGATGGCGATACTCCTCCTCGACCGTCTCCGGCGCGTTCTGGCGATACGGATGCACACTCACCGCATCCCAGTAATCGAGCAGGCCCGCTTTGAAACAGGCTTCAAGATAGGGCAGGTCGATAGTCGACGTGGCTGGGCCGATGAACGCCTCGCCCTTCGGGCCGATCAGCCCCGCCTGCTGCAACGCTCCGCCCGTGGCTTTCGCCAGCGCGATATAGTCGCCCGTTTTGTCGGCGGATTTCCAAAAGCCTCCGTTCGGCTCGTTCCACATTTCCCACAGGTAACCGCGCCCCTTGAAATGCCGCACCGCCGCAACGGCCCATTTGCCGAAGGCTTCGCGAAACTCGGGAGTATTCGCCCGCGCGGTGAAGGGCTGGGTTTCGCCGGGATTGGCGTAGAGCGGGTTGCCGTAGTCGAGGATGAAAACGGCGCGCATCTTGAATTTATCCAACGCCGCGGCGAGCCGGTCATAGGCGGAGAAATCGTATTCGCCTTTCACGCGCTCCGTGCCGCCCCAGCCGAAATCCATGCGCACCCACTTGAAGCCCGCGGCGGCAATCATCTCGAGCTCGCCGGGCTTCGGGTCGGTGAAATGGATGTTCACGCCGAGGCAATCGGGGATGACCGGCTGCGGCAGGGACGGATGCGGTTCGCCGGCGTGAGCGGCGATGATGCCAATGAGAAGCGCGGAGAAGAAAGCGAGGCGGGACATGGGGCGGGATTGCGAGGATTTAAATGCAGAGACGCAGAGACGCAGAGGAAGAATTTCGGCCGGCTTTTTTAAACGCAGAGGACGCGGAGAACGCAGAGGGCCGCAGAGATCGCAGGGACACGCTCCTGCGTATTTACATTTCGCTTTTCCTTCGCGAAAAACGCACAAAAACGCGCCCCTCCGTTGCTCTTCTCCGCGTCCTCTGCGTTAAATTGAGCCTCCGATCAACGGCCACCTCTCTGCGTCTCTGTGCCTCGGCGTTTTGAATCCTACCCGCCGTCCGGTGCGTTTGCATCGGTCCAGAGAGATTCCGAACGGGTCAGGCCGCTGCGCAGATCGTTCTCCAACCGGGCGAAGGTTTCCTCGATTTGCGCGAGGCGGGCGAGGAGCGGTTCGTTGCGCTGGCCTTCACCGGCGAGTTGCTCGGCGCGCGCCTCGATCGCGGGGGCGATGCCGGCGTAGTATTCCGCGATCGCCCCGCGCAGGGGCGGCTCGAGGACGGCCACGAGTGACGCGCGATTTTCCGTGAAGTGCCACCCCAGGCTGGCGATGACATTTTGCCGCAACAGAAAGGCGAGCAGGAACACGAACACCGTCGACTGGACGGCGAGCAAGATGAGAAAATCCGCGGTTTGCCCCGCGATCGCCGTGCCCAGGGCCACACCGATGGCGGCCAGGGCGGCGAACAGCGGCAAGCGCAATGTGCAGGCCGCATTCGCATACGCGCCCAGCACCGCGCGCTCGACTTCCAGCGGCGGTTCCATCGTCGTCAAAGCATCCTGAATGCTTTCCCGCGGAAACTCCGGTGGCTTCTCCACCTTTTTTTCTCCCAACAACTTGCTGCTTTCGCGCAAACACTCGCCCACGCTTTCACGTAGATCGGCCTCGAGCGCGATGAGATGATCGCGCAATTGCACGGCCAGCAGCGCGCGCGCCTGTTCCTCGATCTCGTAGGCGAAGTCGTGCAACCCGAGTGAACGCCGCCAGAGCAAGGCCAGTGGGCCAACGCGCTCGCGCAATGCGACCTCCGCGCGCCAGCGCAGGCTCTCGGTGTTCTGGGCCAGCGCCCAAAGCGAGCCGGCCACCTGCCGCTCTGCCTGCTCCTCGCGCTCGACGAGGTCGTCGCGCAGGCTGCGCACTTGCAGCCGCTGACGTTCGAGGGCCTGCCGTTCGGCGCGCGGTTTATTCACGATCTCGCGCAACGCCACCCGGGCAGCTTCATCGATTTTCTGCAGCTTAGCCCGCCGCGGCTCGGAGAAGATGATTTCGGTCTCGATCCAGCGCACCAGCTTTTCGCGCGCGGCAGTGTCGGTTTTCGAACCGATGAAAATGGGGCACGCCTGGCCGAGATTTTTCAGCATCGCCTGGCGCAGGCGTTTGACGGCGTTGGCGCCTTCCTCCGGCGAAACCCGATCGCTCTGCCAGACGATGAAAACGAGCCGCTTGAGCAAGTCCCGCGAGAGGCGCGCCAGGAAAGACCACGTGTCCGGCACGCCGCCGGTGGCGCTGACGACGAAGAAGATCAGATCAGCCCGGGAGAAATACGGACTGATCGCCTCGAAGGGCACGGTGCCCGGCGCCTCGATGAGAGTGAAGTCGCGCAGAAAAATGTGCGGCCGATGGCATTCGATGACATCCGCTGCCGGCGTCTGCTCGCGCGGCGTCTCGCCGTAGCGCAGCACCGCGATCCGGCCCGCGGTCAGGGGCTCCGCTGCGCCGGTAAATTCGCGTTCGAAAAGGGCATTCAGCAGGCCGGACTTTCCGCCACCTTCCGGCCCCATGGCCACGAAGGTAAATCCTTCCCGCAGCGCCCACTGCGAAGAGCGCAGGGCGCTTTGGGTGCTGACCTGCGCGCTCGCTTCAGCCGCCAGCCGCAGCAGCGAAAACAGCCCGGTCCCGACCTGCGCGCGGAGTTGGAAATACGCGTCGCCGATCATTTCCGGGGGAGCCAGCCCTCCCTAGGGTTTCGCCGCCGGTACCGGAGTGGCCGGAGCCGGGGTCGTGGTCGCAGGTGGCGTCGTGGATGCGTCCGCCGCGGCCGGCGTCGCGGGCGGTTTGGGCGTGGCTTTCGGTTTCGGCGTCGCGGGATGATCCATCGCGAGCAATTCGGAAACGGTGACGAATTTGTAGCCCTTCTTGAGCAGCGTATCGAGCGTCTCGGGCATGGCATCGATCGTCGTCTTGTGAATGTCGTGCGAGAGGATGATCGAGCCCGGAACGGTGTGCTTGAGGATCTCCGTCTTCACGTGTTCGGCATTGCGGATCTTCCAGTCCTCCGGGTCGACGTCCCACAGGATGATCTTGTAGCCCCAGGTGCCATTCGCCCACGCACGCTGGCGGGCGGTGAAGGCGCCGTACGGCGGACGCAACAGCTTCGGCGCCACGCCACAGGCATTGACGATGGCGTCGTGCGTCTTCTGGATCTGGTCGTGCACCGCGCCTTCGCTCATCTTCGCGAGGTCGGGATGCGACCACGAATGGTTGCCGACCTCGTGCCCTTCCGCGACGATGCGCTTCACGATCTCGGGGTACTGGACGACACACTCGCCGACCATGAAGAACGTCGCGTGAATCTTGCGCTCCTTGAGCATGTCGAGGAGGCGCGGCGTATTCTGGATGTGCGGGCCGTCGTCGAAGGTCATGGCAATGTACGGGCCATCGACGTGGCACTGCGAATAGGTGATCTTCGGCGTGCCGGTGGGCGGAGTTCCGCTCGGCACCGGAGTGGCCGAGGCCGAGGAATCAGGTGCGGGTGTAGCCGCGGCCGGCGCGGGCGCCGGTGTGGGCGTCGCCTTGGCTGAATGGCTTTTGGTAGCAGCCACCGCGGACACAGCTAAAATGAAAGTCGCCAAAAGGGCAAAAGCGGCGAGCGAGAGACGTTGCATGGGACGAAATGTTTAACGTAGGACGGTGAATCTGGGAAGGTAGATTAGATGCACGGAGTAGTGAAACGTTCAACAGGGCTGTAGCGGGTTTCTTTGAACCTTGTCGTCGAAATTTTCCGCTCGATTCGTTTCACCCCATTTCGGCGTCTGCCTGGACCACCAAAGCCGACAACCACTCCACGACCGGCCGCGCTCAGGAAACGAAACGTTCCATGATCACGCCGAGCTTGCGCAACGTTTCCGGTGGCCAGTATTTGCGGTCGGTAATCAACGCCGCATCGAGAGCGCGGTGCTCGGGAAAATTCGGTTCGGTCGGGATTTGCGGAACGACGCGGGCCAGGATCTTCTTGGCGGCGTCGGCATTGGCGTGGAGGTGCGCGATGACGGCGTCGGCGGTGACGGGTTCCTCCTCGACCTTCCAGCAGTCGTAATCCGTGATCATCGCCATCGTGGCCACGGCGATCTCGGCTTCACGGGCGAGACGGATTTCGCCGAGGTTGGTCATGCCGATGACATCGAAGCCCAGCTTGCGATGGGTCTCGGATTCCGCGCGGGTGGAAAACGCCGGGCCATCCATGTTCACATAGGTGCCCCCATTGTGCACCGGCAAGCCGAGCTCGCGCGCGGCATTGACGATCAACTGGCGCAACGGAGCGGAAGTGGGATCGGCAAAGCTGACGTGCGCGGCGATGCCATTGCCGAAAAAGGTGTGCGCCGGTCCCTGGCTGGTGCGGTCGAAAAATTGCGACGGCAGCACGATGTGCCGCGGGGCGTATTGCTCCTGCAAGGAGCCTACCGCGGTGACGCAAAGCAGCCAGCGGACATTGAGCGAACGCAGGGCGTAGAGATTCGCGCGGTGATTCAGCTCATGCGGCAAAATGCGATGTCCGCGCCCATGGCGTGGAAGAAAATAGACCTGCCGGCCGCCGAGTTGGCCGCCCACGATCACATCCGAAGGCGCGCCGAAAGGGGTCTCGATGGTGTGCTCCGTGACGTTGGTCACGCCGTCGATCTGGTAAAGGCCGCTGCCGCCGATGATGCCAATGGCTGGTTCTGTCATGCGGGGAGAGAAGGAGAAAGAATGACGAATGTCGAATGACGAATGTCGAACGCTGGGAGCCGCGCGTCACTCCAGACGTTCGTCATTCCCGCGGCGCCGCCGCGCGCCTACGCCTCGCCGTTCGAGCCATTCTCCGATAGCGCGGCAAAATCCCGCTTCAACGCGGCGACGAATTCCTTGTGTGCGGGGGAACGCGCCCGATTGCGCTTGGTGAGAATGCCCAGCGGACGCGACATCTTCGGCCCTTCGATATCCAGCGCGGACAGCACGCCGCTCTCCACTTCCTGCCGCACGGTATTGCGCGGCACGATGGAGACGCCGCTCTCGATTTCCACCGCCCGCTTCACGGTCTCGATGTTGTCGAACTCCATGGCGTGCTCGATCTCGATCTGGTGATCGCGGAAATGCCGGTCGATGACCTTGCGCGTCGGCAGGTCGGGCTCGAAGGCGATGAATTTCTCGCCGTTCAATTCCTCGATCTTGATCTTCTTGCGGCCGGCCAGCGGATGGTTCGGGTGACAGATGAGGACGAGCTTGTCCTCGCTGAAAATCTCGATCTGCAGGCCGTTGCGCTTCGTGGGAAAAGCGACGAGGCCGATGTCCACGTCGCCTCCCAGCACCTGGGTATAAACCTGCTGCGAACGCCGATACTCGACGTGCAATTCCACGTCGGGAAATTTTTCGCGAAAGGCTTTCAGATGCGAGGGCAGCTCGTGCAGGCCGATGCTGTAGATGGCGGCGATGCGCAATTCCCCGGCGATGACGTCGCGCAGTTCGTGCAGGCGATGGTCGAGGTTGTTGTAGACCTCGAGGATTTCGCGGCTCGCTTCGAGGAACGCATTGCCCTCCGCGGTGAGCGCGAAATTACGGCGGCCGCGCTCCACGAGGGTCACTTGAAACTTGTTTTCCAGCGCACGAATTTGCTGGCTGACAGCACTTTGTGTGATCGCATTGAGGACCGCAGCTTTCGAAAAGCTTCCGGTCTCGGCCAAATCGCAAAAGACTTTAAACGTGTCGATATACATAACAGCGCCTGGATATTGAAATAAGCTGCCCTTATTCGCCTGTCAACCACCCTGATTTCACTTAATGAACACCATCGCCGACAATCTTGCCGCCGTCCGGGCGGTTATTTCAGAGGCCGCCGCCCGCGCCGGACGCAATCCAGCCGACGTCGAATTAGTTGCAGTAACCAAAACGCACCCTCCCGATTCGGTCGTGGAAGCACTGGCCGCCGGGCAGTACGTCTTCGGCGAAAGCCGGGTGCAGGAGGCGAAAGCCAAGATCCCCCTGGTCTCCGGGCGGGCGCGCTGGCATTTCATCGGTCACCTGCAGCGGAATAAAATCCGCCAGGCGCTGGCCTTGGGCTTTGAACTGCTCCACGGGGTGGATTCGCTGGAAACCGCCCGCGAAGTCGACCGTCTCACCAGTGAGACAGGCGTTTTCCCGCGCGTGCTGCTGGAGGTCAATGTCGCCGGGGAATCGAGCAAGTTCGGCTTCTCCCCAGCGAAACTGCGCGAACAGCTCGAGGAACTTCTTTCACTGGGGCGGCTGCAGATCGAAGGCCTGATGACTATTGCCCCCTTCGCGCCGGAGGCCGAGTCGTCGCGCAAATACTTCGTCGCCCTGCGCGAGTTGCGCGACCAGTTGCAGACGGAATTCCGCCTCCCGCTCCCGCGACTCTCCATGGGTATGAGTGGAGATTATGCCGTAGCGGTGGAAGAAGGCGCCACGCTGGTCCGTGTGGGGACGGCGATTTTTGGCACCCGCAGCGGGAAAGCTTGGAAACCCTCCGCGGAATCGGCAACATTCGACGATTGAATCCATGCCCCAGCTGACCCCGACCAATATCCAGCCCATCGGCTCCGAACTCGCCATCGCCTGGAGCGACGGCACGGAATCGTACCTGCCGTTGGAGGCGTTGCGCCGTGCGTGTCCGTGTGCGGCGTGTGGCGGTGAGCCGGATGTGCTCGGGCGGATCATTCGCCCGGAGGTCACGTACACGCCGCAGAGTTTTGTTTTGAAGGGCTTCTCGGTCGTGGGCGGATATGCCCTGCAGCCTTCCTGGGCGGATGGGCACGGCACCGGCCTCTACACTTTTCCCTACCTGCAACGTCTCGCCGCTGAGGCCGCTTCCGGCCAGACGCCATGAACCGCGCGTTCAAGCTCTGCCTGCTCGGCGCCATCTTCGGCGTCTGTGGCGCCGCCGCTTTTTTCCAAGGCGCGATCGAGCGCCGGTGGCAGACGACTCCACCCACGGAGCTTTACCACGTCGTCTCGCAACAGCTCGCCGCTTTCCGCGCGGATGATTATTCCGGGGCCTATCACCAGGTCTCGATGGGCTTCCAGGAGAAATTCAATCTGGAGGCCTTCGCCGATCTCGCGCGGACGGATTACCCATCCCTGCTCCGCGCCACGCGGGTCGAGTTTGGCCAGACGAAATTTCACGGCCGCAATGCTTTTCTCTCCGCCTATTTCGTGATGCCCGAGGGGGACATCGTGCCGTGTGTCTACACGCTCGTGCGCGAGGAGGATGCGTGGAAGATCGACAGTGTCCGCGTGCTCCCCCGCTGGCCGACCAACCGCCGGCTGGGTGGATTGAGGACGTGAGCGAACTTTAATTTGCCGTCGGGATCGTCGCCCGCAGCACCATTGCGTCCGGCGTGAGTGGGCGCATCTCGCGATCGGTCGAAGACGCCGTCAGGAGGAAAAACGCCCCGCGTTCGAAAGTGCGTCCGCCACACTCCACCTTCCCATCGATCACCGAGAAGATAGCGAAGTTGTGTCCCGCGCTCTCGCGCGGTTTATCCAGCGTCCAGCGCTCCACACAAAATTCCCCGCACTCCACGAGCACGTCGCCATTCGGTTTCACGATCTCCGGCTCAGTGTCGTCGAAATTAATGGAGGCCATCGATTCCGCGATGTGCAATTCGCGCGGTTTGCCATCCAGTCCGAGGCGGTTCCAATCGAAGACTCGATAGGTCGTGTCGCTATTCTGCTGCACCTCGACGATGAGATTTCCGGCGCCGATGGCGTGCACCCGGCCGCTGGGGATGAACATGGCGTCCCCCGCCTTGATCGGAAAACTATGCAGCTGTTCGGCGACATGCCCTTCGTGCAACGCGCGCTCGAAAGCTGCGCGATCCACCCCACGCTTCAGCCCGGCGTAGAGGTCGCTGTCGAGCGAAGCGTCGAGTAAATACCACATCTCCGTCTTCGGCTCGCCTCTCAATCGCGGCGCCACTTCGGCCGGCGGATGCACCTGTACGGAAAGCCGTTCCTGCGCATCGAGGATCTTGACGAGCAGCGGAAAGCGGCGCGTCTCCGGCAGGCCCGTCCCAAAAATCTGCGCCCGGCGCTCGACCCACAATTCATGCAACGTCCAGCCGCGGAACGGGCCATCGTGAACTACGCTCTGCGCTTCCTCGCGATCGACGATCTCCCACGATTCTCCAATGCGCACACTGGGCGGGAGGCGTTTGCCGAGCATCGTCTCCAGACGCCGACCTCCCCACACGCGTTCCATAAAAAGCGGTTCAAAAACAAGAGGCTGATCCATCGGGGTTGATATCGAGATTCAAAGAGGAATCGGACGTGACGCCAGAAAAATCGCCCACGAGAATGCGGCGTGCGGAATGGGGAATGCGGAATTCTCCATTCCGCACTCCGAATTCCGAATTCCGAATTCCCCCTCTGCGGTATTGAATCCCCTGCCAATCGGGCTACTATGGCCCGCTAATGGCCCGCACCCAGGAAGCCCCTTCTTCCCATCCTCTACACGAAGTCCTCAGCCTCGTGTTCCTTGGCATCGGCACCCTTCTCTACCTCGCGCTGATTTCCTATTCGCCTTCGGACGTCCCGAGCTGGTTCCCGCTGAGCAGCCAGGCCGCCGCTCGCGGCGCGGTGCTGAATTTCGTCGGCCGCACCGGCGCCATCGTCGCCTGCAGCAGCTACGCTTTCCTCGGCGCAGCCTCGTATCTGCTCGCCGCGCTGCTCCTCGGCTACGGCGGGGCGAAGCTGCTGAATCCCGAATTGCGCCTCACCTCGCGCGCTTGGTGGAGCGTGGGCTTCATCCTTTCCGGCGCCTGCCTGGCGCATCTCCTGCCGTGGTCGCTGCTCGACATGGAGCGGTTGAATATCGCCGGTCCCGGCGGCTGGGTCGGCAAATGGCTCGGCGGCATGTTGCTCAAGAACATGCTCGGCACCGTAGGATCGACGATTGTCCTTCTCGTCATTTACGCCTCCAGTCTCATCTTCCTCACCGGCCTGCACCCGATCGCCGCCGCCCGGCAGATCGCCAACTGGCCTTCCGTTTATCTCGAAAAACGCCGCGCCCGGAAGATGGCCGAGGCGGACGAAAAGGAACGTCTCGCTCTCGAAGCCGAACGCCTCGACCGCCAGCGCAAGAAGCTGGAGAAGACCCTCACCAAGAAGGGCGTCGCTCCGATCGAAACCGAGCCGGGCGAACCCATCGCGCCCGCCGTCGCCGAGCTTTTTTCCGAACCCGAGCCGACACGTCCCGAACCGCAGATCATCGACAGCACCCTGCCGCCCCCACCGCGGCGCAAGGAGAAGAAGGACAAGTTCCAGCCGCTCACGTCCGTCTCGTGCGAGAATTACGAGCTGCCCTCGTTCGACCTGCTCGACCCGGTCGACATGGGGGATCGCCAGACCGCCGACCCCACCGAGTTGCTCGCCATCCAGGACACGGTCATCGACACGCTGGGTCAGTTCGGCATCTCCGTTTCGCGCGGCGACATTACCCGCGGCCCGACCATCACCCGCTACGAAGTGTATCCGGCCAAGGGCGTGCGCGTGGACAAGATCGTGAGCCTGGAGCGCGACATCGCCCGCGCCACCCGCGCCGAGCGCATCAACATCCTCGCGCCGATTCCCGGCAAGGACACCGTCGGCATCGAGATCGCCAATTCCAAGAAGCAAAAGGTCACGCTCCGCGAGTTGCTGGAGAGCGAGGATTTCCAAAACGCCAAGGCCAAGATCCCGATCGCCCTCGGCAAAGACGTTTACGGCAAGACGATCATCGGCGACCTCGCCGCCATGCCACACGGCCTCGTGGCCGGCACCACCGGTTCGGGAAAGAGCGTCTGCATCAATTCGATCATCGCCTCAATCCTCTACCGCTTCAGCCCGGAGGATCTGCGCTTCATCATGATCGACCCGAAGGTGGTCGAAATGCAGATCTACAACACCCTGCCGCACCTCGTGGTGCCAGTCGTGACGGATCCGAAGAAGGTGTTGCTCGCCCTGCGCTGGGCGATCGATGAAATGGAAAAGCGCTACGCCATTTTCGCCAAGACCGGCGTGCGCAATATCGGCAGTTTCAATTCGCGCCCGATGCCGAAGTCGCAGGCCGAGCTCGACGCCGCGGCCGCCGCCAAGGCCGTCGCACCCGAGCTGCCGCTCGACGCCGCACCCACGGAGCCGGTCGATCCGGAGTCGCTGAGCAGCGAAGAGCGCATCGAGAAGATGACCACGATCAAGGTGCAGCGTGACAACGAGCTGATCATTCCGGATCGCATGCCCTACATCGTCATCATCGTGGACGAGCTCGCGGACCTCATGCAGACGGCGCCAGCCGACGTGGAAAGCGCCATCGCACGCATCACGCAAAAGGCGCGCGCCGCGGGCATTCACATGATCATCGCCACGCAGACCCCGCGCGCGGACGTCATCACTGGCGTGATCAAGGCGAACGTCCCCTGCCGCGTGGCCTTCCAGGTAGCCTCGGCACTGGATTCGCGCGTCATTCTCGACGAAAACGGCGCTGAGCGTCTGCTTGGCCAGGGCGACATGATGTACCGTCCGCCGGGCACCTCGCGGCTCATCCGCGCGCAGGGCGTGCTCGTCACGGACGAAGAAATCCGCCAGGTCGTGGAGCACGCTTCCGGACAGAGCGAACCGGCATTTGAAAATTCCATCCACGAGCGCCTCCAAAATTCCGGCAGCGGCGACGAGGACGAGGAAGTCAGCGACGAAGACGAAGAGCTCGTCGATAAGTGCATCGAAGTCATGCGCCAGGAAAAGAAAGCCTCCACCTCGCTCTTCCAGCGCCGCCTGCGCCTCGGTTACACCCGTGCCGCCCGCATTCTCGATATCCTCGAGCAACGCGGCTACGTCGGCGCCGGTGAAGGAGCCAAGCCGCGCGAGATCCTCGTCGACCTCGACGCATTCGATTGAGAGAGCGAAAACATCGGAGGGACGCGCCCACTCTGAAAGTGGCGGCGGCATCCTGTTGCTGTCGGACTTAGAAAATGAAGGCCCTCTGGCATCATATATTTGCGAGAAAAAACCTATTCGAAGGCGAATACTCATCTATAGACGCCTTCAATTGCCAAAGTCCGACAGCAACATCCTGCCGCCGATCGTCCCACGTAAAGCGGCAGGATGCCGCTTTCACACTGCCTCCACCTCCTGATCTCCTCCCCTCTGCGTCTCTGCATCTCCGCGTTTTTACCTTCATCCGCCTCTGATCTCGCGACTTCGTCGCAAACGGGACTGGCGGGGGATTTCCCCTATCGACGTGTAAAAAGTTCGCTTCATCTGGAAATGCCTCACAATCGTGCTAAACATTCCTCCCCGCGGTGATTAAATCGCGGGTGATATGGTCGAATCTGTTGGCAAAAAACTCAATCAGGCCCGTCTGAAACGCGGACTGACGATCGATGAAGCGGCGCACGCTACCAAGCTGCGGCCGGACAAAATCAATGCGCTCGAAGCGGACGATTATTCGCTGCTTCGCAAACAACATTTACGCCAAGGGGTTTCTCCAGATTTACGCGCGTTTCCTGAACGTCGACGTCAGCGATTTTTCGCGCACGCTCGACAATGCGAACCCGATCAGCGTCAGCGATTATCAATACCTGAGCAATGCGCCGACGCCGCGCCGCGAAGTCACCCGCGTGGAACGCGACGAGCGCAAGCCGCCGTCGCTCGCGCCGCTCTTCTTTTTCGTGATCATCATCCTGCTCGGCGTGGGCGCATTCTGGATCGTCACCAAATACCGCCAGATCACGGGCGATGAAGCCGCCAAAGGCTCGCACCCGACTGAAGCGATCGTCTCCGCACCGGCGACGCCGCAGCCCGTGGCCGCCACTCCCGCTCCGGTTCCCGCACCCGTGGCGTGTCCCAGTTGCCACTCCGCCTCGGGTTCCGGTTTCCGCCCCGGTCGTGCAAGCCACTCCTGCGGCGCGACCGCAGCAACCATCGCAACCGGTCTTGCGCTTTACCAACGCCGTCCCGACAGCCGTGCCGGTAATCCGTCCCGCCGCCATCCCGCTGGCGGCCATTCGCGCCACGCCTCCCAGCAACGCTCCGGCGGTCATCGCCACGCCGGTCCCGGTGGCCAATCGCGGCCTCCAGTTGGCCACCGCCACTCCGGGCCAGGTTTCCGCGCCGGCGCCCGTGGCGCAGGCCCAGTGCTGCCAAGGACCTCCGATCAGGATTTCGTCACCCCGACCGCGGTGTCCTCCACCGATCCCGCCGCCCGCCCAGCGCCGGCCAGTGGCGTCAACGAAGTACTCGTCGCCACGACCAAGAGAACCTGGGTCACCGTCCGCAAGGACGATCCCAAGGGCCCGCCCATCTTCTCCGACTACGTCTACCCCAGCGCCAACCCCCTCAAGCTCAAAGGCGCCCGCTTCTTCATCGATACCCCGGACCCGAATTCCGTGCAGATCACGAAGAACGGACTCCCGTACGCGTATCAGGCGCCCAATATCCCGGTGCAGTAGGTCCGCGGCGGGGAAAGTTGAGGGTTGATAGTTGAGAGTTGAGAGCCACGGCTGGTAGTTCCACGGTTCTCGACCCAGCCACAAGGGATTGCGTTCCCTTTGGCCAGAGATACCCGCAGCCGAGTGCGTGGCTCTCAACTCTCAACCCTCAACTATTAACTAATTTGACTCCGCGCCGTTTCTCGGCGACCTCTTCCGCCCGCTATGTCCACCAAAACTGCCACGCCGAAGAAAGTCGGCATGATCTCCCTCGGTTGCGCCAAAAACCTGGTCGACGCCGAAATCATGCTCGGTGGCGTGCTCAGCAAGGGCATGCAGATCACCAGCAATGCCGATGAAGCGGACGTGCTCATCGTCAATACCTGCGCTTTCATTGATTCGGCGAAGGAGGAATCGATCGAGGCCATCCTCGAGGCGCACGAATCGCGCGGATTGAAGAAGCGCGCCGGGCAGCGGCTCATCGTCAGTGGTTGCATGGCACAACGCTTTGCCAAGGAACTCACCCACGAGATGCCCGAGGTCGACGCCTTCATCGGCCTCGACCAGGTGGCCGATGCCGCCGGGATCATCGAGCAGGTTTTCTCCCGTCCGGCAGCGCCGGTCCCCGCGGCGAAGGCCAAGGCGCCCGACGTGCTCCTCGACGAGCAGTGGGAACCGCTCAACCTCGTCACGCGCAAACCGGTTTACATTCCGGACTATGACACGCCGCGCTTCCGCCTCACGCCGGCGCACACCGCTTTCACCAAGATCGCCGAGGGTTGCAATCATCCCTGCTCCTTCTGCGTCATCCCGCAGATGCGCGGCAAGCATCGCTCGCGGACCATCGAGTCCGTCGTCGCCGAAGTCCGCTCGCTGGTCGCCGAAGGCGTGAAGGAGATCAACCTCATCAGCCAGGACACGACCTATTTCGGCATGGATCTGTGGGAGGAAAAAGCCGGCCCGCGCCAGCAGGTCGACAGTTCCCGTGGACCGACGCTCATCAAGCTGTTGCGCGAACTCGACAAGATAGAGGGCGATTTCTGGATCCGCCTGCTCTACACGCACCCGGCACACTGGAGCGATGAACTCATCGCCTGCATCGCGGAGTGCAAGAAGGTTTGCCGTTATATCGACATGCCGCTGCAGCACATCCACCCGCGCATGCTCGAACTCATGCGGCGCGAGACGAGCAGCGAGCACATCGAAAATCTCATCGCCCGCATCCGCGCGGGGATCCCCGGGATCGCGATTCGCACCACGTTCATCGTCGGCTTCCCCGGTGAGACGGACGAGGAATTCAATTACCTGCTCGATTTCATCGAGCGCACGCGTTTCGAGCGGCTCGGTGTCTTCACCTATTCGCAAGAGGAAGGCTCGCGCGCGGCGAAGATGGACGATCAAGTGCCGCAGAAGGTAAAGGCCGCGCGGTACAAGCGGGCCATGAAGCTGCAGCAGAAAATCGCCCGCGAAATTTCCGAGACGCAGGTTGGTCAGCGGGTGCGCGCGGTGGTCGATCAACCCTTGGTGGCCCGCGCGGCGGCGGATGCTCCCGACATCGATGGCCGCATCCTGCTCTCCAGCCCGGCGCCGGTGGGAGAATTCATCGACGTCGAGATCACAGGCACCCAGGTCTATGACCTGGTGGGCGATCCGATCCTGCCGGCGTAAGCCAGCCCTTTCGGCAAGCTGGGTGAAATCAGGGAGGGGCGTTACAGCAACGCCGTCGTCTCGGGCCAACCGCACATCACATTGAGCGATTGCACGGCCTGGCCAGCGGCGCCTTTCACGAGATTATCCTCGGCGCTCAAGAGCACCATGCGACCGGTGCGTGGGTCGTGGCGCCAGGCGACGTCGATGAAATTCGTGAAGGTCACGTTCTTGGTATCAGGCGTGCCTTTCTCGCCCAGCAAACGAACGAACGGCTCATTGGCATAGGCTTCCTTGTACGCCTGGCTGATCTCGGCCAGACCGATGCCATCGGCCGGCGTGGCATGAATCGTCGTGGCAATGCCGCGATTCACCGGAATCAAATGCGGCACGAAGCTGACGGTCACATCCTCGCCATAAGCATTGCTCAGCTCCTGCTCGATCTCCGCGAGGTGGCGGTGCTTCGGCACGCTGTAGGCGCGCACGCTTTCGTTGCACTCCACATAGAGGTAATCCACCTTGGCCGTGCGCCCGGCGCCGCTCACGCCGCTGAGGCTGTTGATGATGATGCTTTCCGGCTTGAGCATCCGCCGCTTGAGCAACGGATACAGCGGCACGATCGCGCTCGTCGGATAACAGCCCGGCGAGGCGACCAGTTGCGCGTTGCGGATTTGCTCCCGGTAAATCTCCGGCAACCCGTAAACGCTGATCGCCGCAAGTTCCGGCGCGTGCGCGGCCTCGCCGTAAAATTCCTGGTACACCGCGGCATCCTTGATCCGGAAATCGGCACTGAGATCGATGACCCGCAACTTCGCGTCCACGAGCGGCTTGGCATATTCCGCCGCCACGCCATGCGGCAACGCCAGGAAAACGGTGCGCGCCCCGGTGGCCACGATCTTGTCCACGCTGCTCTCGATGAAGGCCAGTTGTGAATAGCGCAGGCCGGCGAATTTCGGGAAAACGGTCTCCACAGTCTGCCCAGCGAGCTGGCGCGAAGTGAGCGCGACCAGGTCGACGCCCGGATGCCGCGAGAGCAACCGCACGAGTTCTTCACCGGAGTATCCACTGGCACCGACAACCGCGACGGGTTCGAGATTCATGCCGCGCACTTTACGGGTCGCAGGGCAGTTGAAAATGGGAAATGCGCAAAAAATGTAAGACGGAGATTTGAAAATAAGAAACCCGTCCTCACAGTTCGAACTCCAGCCCATCCTCTCCGATCAGCACACCTGCGGAAAGGACCGCGGTGCGCTCCGGAGAATCCATCGCGAGGATGGGATTCGTGTTGTTGAGGTGGGTAAAAACTTTCCAGCGGGCCGGCGACTTGCGAAGCACATCCAGGCTGCCGTCGCGGATGGGCAGATGGCCCATCTGTTGGGCGGTACGCGCTTCCGGGTTAATGCGACGCAATTCGTCGGCCACCCAAAACGTGCCATCGAAAATGACCGCTTCTGATTCCTCCAGCGCCCCCTGCAGTTCCGGCGTGATCTCCGCGACATCCGGCGCCAGGAGCAGACGCGCGCCACGTTCGTCACGAATCTGGTAGGCCACGCTATGCCCACTCTGCGCGGTGGAGGTTTTGTCAAAACGCGGCGGGCCGCCGGGAAGAAAGATCGTGCGCACCGCAAGACCGGAGGACGAACCGTCGCGCAGCCGCAAAGTCGAAAAATCCTCGGTTACTTTTTCCCAACGGATGCCGCAAAACCCGCCAAGTAGGGTCTCGAAACCCAGCGGCCCGGTGAGCGTCTCACGCACCGCATCGGTCGCGAGCACCGAAAGCGGTTCCCCTTCTCGCAGCAGAATCAACCCCAGCACGTGATCGAGATCTGCATTCGTGAGGAGCACCCCGGCGATGGGGCTATTCCGCGCGGAGGTTTCCCGTGGATGCAACGCGGGTGTCGCCTCCATCTGCACCCGCAAATCCGGCGAGGCATTGACCAGAAACCAGTTCCGCCCATCCGCACTCAACGCCACGCTCGACTGCGTGCGCGTGGGAATCTTCCCCGCCCGCGCCGCGAGACAATTATCGCAGGCGCAATTCCATTGGGGCAACCCGCCACCGGCCGCCGTCCCCAGCAGTCGTACACGGATCGCCACGTCCTGTTGAATCTGCGCGCCGGCTTAAACCGCGGCGGCGTAACACGTGCATTCGAAAAAGATCGGCACGGTCTTGATGCTCGGCTTGGTCCAGCGCTTTTTGGCAGTGTTTTTCATCGGGACGCGGGTCAGTTGGTGGTTAATGATGTTAGGGGAGCTGTGCTCCCTGTCAAATCCCCACGCGACGTGAATCTTAGAACCTCCCAACCCGCCCAGCCCGTCCAATGAGCGATCGCTGGAACGACGAAACCTTTACCGCCCGCCTGCGCGAAATCGGCGGACGCGCCTATCACGACAAGCATCCCTTTCACGTCGCCATGAATGAAGGACGGCTCGCACCGGAGGCCATCCGCGGCTGGGTGGCGAATCGCTTTTCCTATCAGCGCGCCATTCCGCAGAAGGATGCAGCGATCATGGCGAATTGTCCGGTGCGCGAAGTGCGCCGGCTGTGGATTCATCGCATTACCGATCACGACGGCACCGAGGACAGCGCGGGCGGCATCGAAGCGTGGCTGCGCCTCGGGGAAGCGTGCGGGCTGACCCGGGAGGAATTGCTCGATGGACGGCACATCGTGCCCGCGGTGCAATTCGCCGTGGATGCCTACGTCAATTTCGCGCGGATGCAGCCGTGGCCCGTCGCGGTCGCTTCGTCGCTCACCGAGCTTTTTGCACCGGATTTGATGGCCACCCGTCTCGCCGCTTTCGAGCGGTATTACACCTGGGTGCAGCCGTGGGGCTTCGACTATTTCAAAGCCCGCCTCACCCAGGCCCGGCGCGATTCGAACGAAGCACTGCGCCTCACGCTCACGCACTGCGATACGCCGGAGCTGCAGCAAGCCGCGGTGCGCGCACTCAGCTTCAAGTGCGACGTGCTCTGGTCGATCCTCGATGCCATTCACCTGAAATACGGCCACGCCTCATGAGCTCCATCTCGCCTCAATCCAGACCCGCCCTCGCGCCGGGCGCCCGCATCCAGACCGACCGCGTGGCCGGTCAGCCCGTGCTGCTTTCGCCCGAAGGCATTCAGGAATTGAATTTCAGCGCCCACGCGATCATCGCCCGTTGCGATGGGAAGCAGACCGTGGAGGAAATCACCGTCGCCCTCGCGGAAGAATACGAGGCGCCGCTCGACGAGTTGCGCGAGGACGTCATCACCTGCCTGGCTGAGCTTCACGAAAAGAAGCTCATCGTCGTCTCGTGAATTTCCGTCCCTACGCTCTGCTCGCGGAGGTCACGTATCGTTGTCCGCTGCATTGCCCGTATTGCTCGAATCCGGCGATGTATCCCGGCGGCAACGAATTGACGACCAGCGAGTGGCAGCGGGTGATCGACGAAGCCGCCGCACTCGGCGTGCTGCAGGCGGGCTTTTCCGGCGGCGAACCTTTGCTGCGTCCTGATCTCGCGCAGCTGATCGCCCACGCGCGCCAGGCCGGCCTTTATACGAATCTCATCACCAGCAGTCTCGGTCTGGACGCGAAACGCGCGCATGAGTTGCGCGAGGCCGGACTCGATTCCGTGCAGATCAGTTTCCAAGCCGAAGAAGCGGTGCTCGCGGATGCGATCGCCGGCGCGCGAGCGCATGAGAAAAAGATCGCCGCCGCCCGGATAGCGCGGGAAGCCGGCCTCCCCTTGAGCACGAATGTCGTCCTCCATCGGCGCAACATCGATCGCCTGCGCGAGATCGTCGCCTTCGCCGCCTCGCTCGGCGCCATCCGCCTCGAACTGGCCAATGTCCAGTATTACGGCTGGGCCTTCCTCAACCGCGCACAGCTTCTACCCACGCGCGAGCAAGTGCACACCGCCCGGCAAATTGCGGAGGAAGAAAAAGCCCGGTGCCGCGAGCAGATGGATATCTTCTACGTCCTGCCCGACTACTACGAAGACCGGCCGAAGCCCTGCATGAATGGCTGGGGCCGGCGCTATCTCACCGTCAATGCCGTCGGCGACACCCTGCCCTGCCCGACCGCGTCGTCCATTCCCGGCCTGCGTTTCGAAAACGTCCGGGCACGTTCCCTGGCGTGGATCTGGTCTGAATCGGAGAGTTTCCAGCAATTCCGCGGCGAGGATTGGATGCGCGAACCCTGCCGTGGTTGCCCCGAACGCACCCGGGACTTCGGCGGCTGCCGCTGCCAGGCGACGCTCCTGACCGGCGACCCGGCCAATACCGATCCCGTTTGTGGGCTTTCTCGCATCGTTCCCTAGTGGACGAAATCCTCGCCCAGGTCGCCTCCGGCGCCTCCGCCACCGACTGGACACCCCGCCAAAATCCGGCCCCTGCGCCAATCCCCAGCCAGGCCGGCTAAATCCATTCTCGCGAAATCGCAGAAAAACCGCTTCCCTTTTCCCGGCGTCCGGTTACTTTTCCGCCCTCCAAAAAATCTCGGGCCGTAGCACAGCTTGGTAGTGCGCTTGAATGGGGTTCAAGAGGTCGCTGGTTCGAATCCAGTCGGCCCGATTTTTTTGGTAGGAGCTGTCAGCAAGAGGGTTGCGACGGAACTTCGGTCCCTCATTGGCAATAGGCGCTAGAGAGTAGGGGGTCTCTTCCGCCGAGCGAGCAATAGCCCACCGGCAAAAACTAAACTGACGGTCGCGCTCGGCTCAGGGACAGTCGCCAAACGAAACCCAAAGTCGCTCGCGGCGGGCACCGGAACAGGCTGGAAGGCGCGGAAGGAGGACTGCATTTTTGCCGAATCACTGGGCCACGCGCCGCCCCGCAACTCCCGCGTAACACCGTCGGTCTGCACGCCATCGACCCATTGATAGACGTCTCCATTTTGATCGTAGGTGCCATAGGCACTCGACGAATTGGCACCGAATGCTCCCACGTCGGTCAGGTAGTTTGGCAAACTGCTATACGTATCGCTCTGGGTAACGGAATAGACGCCGGTGTTGTAGTTCGCCCGATTGGTGCCATCGCCTACCACGTTTCCTGGCGCTGTATCGCTCCTGGTCGCATACGTCCAATACCCACCCACGCCCGGGCCGCCTTTGTTGGGATCGTAATACGCCGCTTTGTACCACTCGCTCTCCGTCGGGATCCAATTCACCGCGTTCGCATTCTTATTGATGATTCCAGAAGTCGCTCCGTTGAGTGTGTAGGCTCCCTGCTCCGTGGAACCCGCCACTTCTCCCTGTCCCGTGGGCTGCCCGTTTTGCATCCAGTTGGCCATTCGCGCCGCATCAAACCAACTCACCCACGCCACCGGTCGCGACCCGCTCCCAATCACCGAATACGAATAGCTCCCACTGCTCCCCGTCTGGCTGATGCCCGCGCTGTTCAGGTCGGTCGCCATATTCGGGTTATAGAGCGAGTAGGGGTCTGTCTGCGCCACCGCGTTCAGAAACGCCGCGTATTGATCCAGAGTCACGTCATACTTGCCGATCGCGTAGGTATAGCTTACCCCTCCGAAGGAGAGACCGGAGCCATCACTTGCGGTCACGGTGTCATTCGCGTTGCCCGGGTTGCCGACGGTCACGAACTGATAGCCGATGTCTGCATGCATGACGGCCGGCGCTGCCAACAGGGCGGTGAAGGTTACGGCGCGTAACCACATGTCGAGTTGGAGTGAGGGCAGGGTGCTCATCGGGCCGCGAGGGTTCTCCATCCCCAATCCGTTGGCAAATTCCATTTTCATTGGCCGCGGTCACCCTTCGCGCTGGAAAGCCACCACGTTTTTAACCGGCCCGATTTTATTCGAGTCCTGAGAAGTCTCACACGCAAAGTCGGCAGAATTGCCGCCTGTTTCAGTGAACACAAGATGCGACTGGAGCCTTTTGGCAGAGGCTATTATGCTCTTTGACAGATTCTGGCTCCCACCTTCATGCCGTTTGGGAATGCAGAGTCAGGCCGCCCTCCCGTTGACCGATCTCCAATGAAAACCACCATCGTTGCGCTCACCCTGTGCCTCGCCTCATTGTTCGCTTTCGGATCCGATCCGGTCAAAGCCGGCAGCGAAAAGGAAAAAGATCCGATCGTCGGCCATTGGCGCTGGAGGAATCATACGGACATTAATGAAATCCGTCCGGACGGCACCATTCAATCTCCGCGAGCCACCGGTGTCTGGAAAGGCGTCCCCGCCGACACCGCGGAACGAAAGTATGAGATCAGTTGGAAGGGCGGCGCGACGGTCGATAAGCTAACACTCAGTGAAGATGGCAAGAAACTCACGGTGAAGAATAACCGAGGTGAAAAGTTTACCGCGGAGAAAATAGATTAGCCGACGGCCAGTGGGGTAATTTTCTGGAACCCCTGCGCCACCATCCGCTCAAGACGTTCCATCATTCAGCCCCGCGTCATTTCTCCGCCGAGCGACGTGGGTCGGGCTTGACGGTGTACATTTCGCCAGTCGGTAATCCGATGCGCGCTTCCTTGTCATCGACGTCCAAGAGCTTGTAGTGATGCCGGTCATCGATCAGCGGTTTGAGGACGAATTCCTGAGATACTTTTACTCTGAACCTCTG
This sequence comes from Chthoniobacter flavus Ellin428, assembly GCF_000173075.1. GTDB lineage: Bacteria > Verrucomicrobiota > Verrucomicrobiia > Chthoniobacterales > Chthoniobacteraceae > Chthoniobacter > Chthoniobacter flavus. Next base: position 129,402 of record NZ_ABVL01000005.1, on the reverse strand, counting down.
CACGCCCGAGGAACTCCCAAGCGGCAACCACTCGTAAGCAAATCTGGCGTAGACATCCGGGTCGTTGGCAATCTTATTGAGAATCAGAAGCACCTTTTGTCCGGTCACGGTGTCCACTACGGTCAATTCGGAAATGTCGTCTTTGCCAAGCGGGGTTGGGGGGCAAATTTTTGCACGAACTTATCCAGCTTGTATTTCGTGTTGGGAATCATGTCGCCCAAAGCGAGGAAGTCGGAAGGTTGTCGAAGATCGAGTTTGTCGATCTGGAACCTCATCCTTTCAGGCCTGTCTTTCGCCGGATCGCCGCCGTAGGCCATGAATACAAACCGGAAAGCGACCTCCTCGACTCGCTCGAGGAAGAGTTTCGTGTGATAGGCCGGATGCGATTCCTTGTTCTTCGGATCCGTGTGCTCGCGCCACTCGTCTTCATTCGTAAAGCCGTCCTGATCGGGATCCTGCAGCGGAACTTTCGGGTCATCCAAAGGCAGTCCGTTTTGCAGGAACCAAGCGTCCGGAATCTCTCGACCCGTGAGGCTATCCTTGTAGCGCGCCGGTTCGGCGGAGAGACACGTGGCGGCCAGGAAAAGACTTCCGCAAGCGGCCACAATCATCGCTCGGATGCTGGAATCTGGGGGACGCATTTCAGTCGGATTTACCGCTTGAATCAATCTTCGCCCGCCAAAGGCGTTTGGCGAGTCGTTTCCGAAGGCCAGATTTCGTGAAACTGCGGAGCTTTGTCGCGGTTTTGTTACCTCATACCTTCTTGCTTGTACAGCTAATTCGAGGCACTATCCCGCCTTCTGCTTGCGATCTTACGATTTGCAGCCCACCGGGGGGGTGGAAGGCGTTTCGATTGAGGTCCCCGGCTACCCCCCGCTTTTTCACTCTTCAACTACTCCGACATGAAGACATCGTTCCGTCGCACCCTGGTTTCGCACGTCCTGCCCATTCTCCTGCTGCTCGCGGGCCTTGGCCACGCCGCTGTGGTGACGCCTACCGTTTCCATCCTCAATTTCGCGTCGACGACGGTCACCATTAGCGGCCTCGGCTTCGACTCCCTCGCGGCCAATAATACCGTCGTCTTCAATCAAGGTGTCACCGGCACCGTGACGGCCGCCACCGCCACGCAACTCACCGTGACGCTCAGCGCCCCGCCCTCCGTGACCGGCAACCTGACGGCGGTCGTCACCACCGATGGCCTGAGCAGCGGCTCCCCGGTGACGGTGGCCGTGATCGCGCCCATGGTGCAATTCAACCCGACGAGCGAGAGCGTGAACGCGACCGCTGGGACGTTCAACGTCACGGCCACGCTGACTGGCAACGCGAGCTTCGCCGCCGGCGCCAGCGGCACGTCGTCCAACTTCGCCACGGGCCTCGGCATTGCCATCACCCAAGTCGTCGCGGACGCGGCGGGCAACATCTACGCGCTCGCCGGCGGGGCACTGCAAAAGGTCACTCCGAACGGCACCCTCACCACCGTCGCATCGTCGGGTGGCTTCAACAACCCAACCGGACTGGCCATCGATAGCGACGGGAATATTTACGTCAGCAACAACTACTCCTTCACCAACACCCATAACGTCATCAAATTGACCCCGGATGGCGGAAGCAGCTTTTTTATCCCCGATGACGCCGGCCTGACCGCACCGACGGCGCTGGTTTGCGACAGCGCCAAAAATCTTTACGTCGGCCAGGAAGATGGCTCGATCGTCCAGGTCACTCCGGCCGGCGTCATGATCTCATTCGCCACGTGCCCGCTGCCCGTGCAGGCCATGGCCGTGGACAGCGCCAACAACCTTTATGTCTCCTGCACCGACGACGTTATTCGAAAGGTGACACCCGCGGGCGCCGTCAGCTCATTCGCCGCGGGATTTGGCTCGGTGTTTTCCATGGCGTTCGACTCCGCCGGCTATCTCTACGCCGCGACCATCGCGGGGACGAATCTCTGGGAATTCAGCCAGATCGCACCGGATGGCACTGTCGCCGGCAACATCCCCCTGAATTTTGGCGTCGCCCCGGCCGGCGTCACTTTCGATCAATCCGGCAATCTCTACTTCGGCAATGGAACCACCCTGGTCCAGCTGGCGCCGACGGTGTCAGTCCCCTTCACGCTCGGAGGGACGGCACAATCCGGAGTCGACTACACCGCCGTGACCAGTCCGCTGACCATCGTCAACGGCCAGACGGCAGGCACGATCACCGGCTTGCTACTCCTCGATCCACCCACCTCACAAACGCTGACCTTTACCCTTGGGACACCGACCGGCGCCAGTCTCGGCAGCGCGACGGTGAATACCATGACCATTGTCGAGCCCAGCAGCGCTGCCACGGTTCAGTTCACCACGGACAGCGAGACAGTCAATCAGTCGGCCGGCACCTTTAGCATTCCGTTGACCCTGACGGGAAGCGCCACTCCGTCCTTTACCAATGGCGCGCTCGCCGCCCCCTCCGTCTTTGCCACGAATGTCTCCAACTCCGCCTCGGCCTCCTGGCTGACGATCGATTCCGTCGGAAATCTCTATGTCTCCAATCATAATTTCGGCGATATCAGCCGCATCTCGCCCAGCGGTGTGGTGACGAAGTCGTACCTCACTTCGGGAGGGTATTTCCGCAAGGAGGGCATGGCCTTTGACACGGCCGGCAATCTCTACGTGGCGACGCACGACGACAGCGGGGCCGGCTCGGTAATCAAGATGACACCGAGCCTGGTGATCACCACTTTCGCCTCCGGATTCACGAACCCACACGGCCTGGCGTTCGACGCGGCGGGCAATCTCTACGTCGCCAATGGCGATAACACCGTGCGGCAGATCACGCCCGCCGGTGTCGTCAGCACCTACGCCTCGGGCTTCTCCACGCCGAATGGCCTCGCCTTCGATGCGAGTGGAAATCTCTACGTGGCCAATGGCAGTGCCAACACCATCAGCAAGGTCACTCCCACCGGCACCGTGAGCACCTTCGCTACGGGTTTCAGTACGCCCTATGGCATCGTCACGGATTCCGACGGCAATCTCTACGTCACAAACAACGGCAACGGGGTCATCAACAAAGTAACTCCGGCCGGGATAGTCGGCCGCATTACCGGTGCGTTCGGCGGTATTTTGAGCATCACCCAGGCGACCGGAATCGTCTTTGACTCTCAGGGCAGCTTGTATGTGAGCAGTTATAGCGGCAATGACGTACTCAAGTGCACGCCATCCGTCAGCGTCCAATACTCCGTCAGCGGCACCGCGCAAGCCGGCAAAGACTATTCATTCGGGATATTGCCCACGAATGGAACAGTCATCTTCGTTCCCGGCCAGACGACCGCCTCCATCTCCGGAACACTCCTCGCCGATCCCGGCGCCTCGGTAACTCTCACCCTCACCCTCAACACCCCCATAGGCGCCAGCCTGGGAGCGACGAAGTCGAATGCGATGACCATCGTCGAGCCGCCGCCGACGGTGAATCAGAACACCGTCAGCCTGCCGATCAATACGACGCTGATCGCGATCAATGGCCTCTTCAATCGGACCGTGGCGAATAACACGGTGACCTTTAACAATGGTGCGATCGGCACCGTCGCCGGCTCTGTAAATGGTGGGGGCATCATCATCGGCGGTAATGGCAATATCACCTCGCTCACGATCAATTTGACGACCCCGCCCAACCAGGTCGGCCCGCTCATCGCCACAGTCTCTGCCGGCGGCGTCAGCAGCGTACCGGTGCAGGTGGCCACGGTGGTTCCGGTGGTCACTTCGACGACGACCGATCTCGGTTTCAATACCACGACCCTCACGATCAATGGTTTCGGTTTCGATCCCATCGCCGCCAATAACACTGTCACATTGAACAATGGCGCGACCGGCACAGTGACGGCCGCGACCGCCACGCAACTTACCATCGCGCTCACCCATTCGCCCACCCAGACCGGAACCCTGACGGCCACCGTTACGACCGACGCCATTACCAGCGCGGCCAACGTGCCGGTCGGAACAGCCGAGCCGATTGCGGAGTTCAGCACCACCGGCGAGAGCGCGGATGCCAGCGTGCAAACCTTCAGCATCCCCGTCCAACTCACCGGTAGCCCGACTTTCGACAGCGGCATTGCTCCCAGCATCACGCCCTTCGCCACCGGCTTTAATGCACCCGAGGGCATGACTTTTGACACCACCGGCAACCTTTACGTCGCCAACTTTCTGGGAGACTCGATCAGCAAGGTCACACCCGACGGAGAAGTCAGCACCTTTGCTTCGGGCTTCCCGACGACCGGCTTTACTTCCTATCCATCCGGTCTCGCCTTCGATGCGGCGGGAAATCTTTACGTCGCGCTCTTTGGCAATAACTCGGTGAGCAAAATCACGCCCGACGGCACCATTTCCACCGATGTCCCGGCGATGAACTCGCCGGCCGGAGTGGCCATCGATACGACAGGCAATCTCTACGCCACCGGCGTGGTGAGCGGCTCGTGGGTGGTCAGCAAGATCACACCGGCGGGAGCGCAGTCCACCTTTACCTTTACGCAGGACAACGGCACCTCCCTGGCGTTCGACGCCGCGGGGAATCTCTATGTCGGCACGAATGACGTGACCTTTGGCGGCCAGGTCACCAAGGTCTCGCCCGACGGATCCACGGCAAATCTCTTCGCCTCCGGCTTCCAAGGCGGCCCCAACGCGGGCGGCCTGGCCATCGACGCCGCCGGTAATGTTTACGTCGCCAACGGCACCTCGGTAAGCAAGGTTACGCCGCTCGGCGTGGTCAGCACCTTCCTTTCGGGGCTCGACGACCCTGCAGGTCTGGCCTTCGACACCGTGGGAAATCTCTATGTCGGGACAGGCGGCGACAACGCGGTCAGCAAAGTCGCGGCGACGAGCATCGTGCCTTTCACCGTGGGAGGCACCGCGGTCGACGGCACCGACTACACCGGCGTCACCGTCGGCCCGCTGGTTTTCGTAAATGGACAGCCGACGGTCTATATCACCGGCACGCTCATTCATCACCCGGGCGCAGACAAAACACTCACCTTCACCCTCGGCACGCCGAGCGGCGCGGTCCTGGGCACCACGACAACGCACACGCTCACCATTCTGAATGGACCGGTCGTCACTTCGAGCACGGCGAATCTCGCCAACGATTCCGCCACTCTCACGATCAACGGCTTTAACTTTGATCCGACCGCGGCGAACGATACCGTCACCTTCAACGACGGCACCGTCGGTATCGTCACCGCCGCCAGCGCCACGCAGCTTACCTTGCAGTTGTCGCAACGGCCGACCGGCTTGGGCTCGCTGACCGCCGTGGTCAATACCGGCGGACAAGACAGCGGCACGCCCGTGCAGATCGCAAACGTGGTGCCATTCGCCAATCCCACGGGCATCACCACGTCAGGCGGAACGGTAACTCTCACTTTCTCCGCCGCGCCTGACATCACTTACCAATTGCAATACACGCCATCGCTCACACCCGCCTCGTGGAGCAATATCGGCACAGTCACCACCAACGGCGCCGGCACTGGCCAATACATCGACACTCCACCGGCAGGAGCACAAGGCTACTATCGGCTCACGCATTGATTACCGAGGACCGGGCGCGGGGCCCGACTTGGGATGCCAGAAACAAAACGGGATCCCGCGAATGGCAATCTGTTCCTGCGGCCCCGGCGGAAGCTTGGCCACAATCTCCGCAGCGCGCGGGTCCTGCAACCAGATGACGCCCCCGACCGGCGCGTTCTGGGGATCAGCGATGACTTCCGTCCATTCGTCGGCAGTGAAAACGCAGGGCAGTAGATCGTGCTGCGCGTAGTAGTGAAGTTGCGGACCGTAAGTCGGCAGGAAATTGCAGACGATGGCTACGTCCTTGCCGAAGCGATCGCGCATGGCATGGCCCAGCTCGGGAATCAATTGCGACGGCTCAAAGTTTTCATCGCTCAAAATGCGGAAGGGGCGGCGCAGCCCCACGGTCTCACGCTGTCCGACGATCGCGAGGTAGCCGAGGATACCCAGCGTCACGGCCGTCCCGACCAGGTGCAGGGCGTTTCCCCGACGATCACACCAGCATGCAGCGGCGTCCAATCCCACCCCGGCCAACATCGCCACCGGCACGGTGAAATAGAACGACGCATAGTCGTGAATGGCGGACGCGTTCCGAAAGAAGAAAATGTAGAAGACGCTGAGGACGAAGAAACAACTCGCGCTCCAACCGAGTTGTCGCAACGGCCGGTCATCGCGGCGCTGAATGACGAACACCGTTCCCAACAATCCGAGGATCCACAGTGCAGGCTGAATGTGCGCGACCAGCAGGCTGCCGATGCGGGCAAACCATTCCGGCCATGAGATCACGCTGCCCATGCGATAGTGCAGCGCGATGGAAAGATCATGCCACGAATCGGGCCGCGCGAGTTTGATCTGCACGGCGAAAAGCAGTAGCGAAACGGGCAGCGTCACCAGCAAGCCAATCATCACGCGCCGATTGCGACGCGCGAGGCCATAGGCGGAAAGACAGACCGCCAGCACAAACAAATACCCGAGCCAGGCCGTCCATTCGCAAAGCAGCGCGGCGAGCAGAATCGGCCACCAGCGGCGGCCGTCGACCTCCCAGCGCTGCCAGGCGAGGAGCAGCGCGAGCATCCACACGAGATTGATCGGCTCGAAATTCACCATCCGTCCGTAGCGCAGCTCCATGGGCATCGCGGAAAAGGCGATCGCCGCAAATGTCGCCGCGCGCGCATTGACGCACTCTTTCACGAGCAGCCAAAGCAGCACCACGCCGAGAAAGGAAAACGCAATCGGCAGCAATCGCGCCACCCATTCCGCCTCGCCGAAGATCGCGAACATGCCGGTGAGCATGAGCGAGAGCAGCGGCGGATGATGCGTGTAAAATCCTTCGGGCGGAATCGGCGGTGTCCCGAAATAGAAAGCCGACGGCACGCCCGCCGTGGCGATGATTCCCGCGGCGAGCGTATTATGCGCCGATTGCGACCAACAGGCGCCGTTGCCATCGATCTGGTCCGTCCACGGCGCGGTGAAATCGCTGGCAAAACTCCATCCCAATAGCCCGATCGCCACGAAAAGGCCGATCCACCAAAAGCGGGAATTGGGGGCGAGAATCATGTGCTGGAGGGAACCATTACTAAAACGCGAAAGCGCGTTTTCTATTCGGAACTCCGCTCAACGCCGATTCAATTCCGCCGCTCGCTTTCTCGGAACGCTTCGAAGCAGAACAGCCCGGGAGGGCACCGCTCCGTCGGCGCCGGGGAACACGCGTCAACACGGAAGCGACGGCGCGTTTCCCTTCAGTTCCATTCGGCAATTCAATCCGAGCGCCACGCCTTTCCTGAACACACCTCCAAAAAACGTCAAAGCCCGGCTCTCGCGAGCCGGGCCGAGTTTCCTCCCTGATCGGGGCTGATTACCCGAGTTTCAGGCTGACATACATGCTGGCGTCCTTCCGCTTGATGAGCAGCAGCGCCGTGTCCTTCGACTTGCTGAGCGCGTTTTTCAGATCGTCGACCGAGGCCACCGGCTGGCGGTTCGCTTCAGTGATCAGATCACCCGGTTGCAGCGACGCCATCGCCGCCGGGCTGCCCGGGTCCACACCGCGGATCAATACGCCGTGCTCGCCGGTGTAACCGAATTCCTGCGCCAGTTCCGAGGTCAACGGTTCCACGCGCAGACCAAGTTGGCCGGCATCGCTCGGCTGAGCGTTTTCCTTGTTCGCGGACGCGATTTCTTTCATCGGCATTTTGCCCACGGTCACGTCGACTTTTACCTCCTTGCCGTCGCGCATCAGTTCCACCGGCACCTTGGTATTCGGGGTGGTCGCGGCGACCCACTTGCGCAGATCGATCGTACTATCGATCGCCTTGCCGTTGTAGTTTACGATGACGTCGCCCGCTTTCAGCCCCGCGTTGCTGGCCGGCGTGTCTTTGTTCACCTGCGAGATCAACGCACCCTTGGTATCATGCACCTTGAATTGCGTGGCGAGCGTGTCGTTCAGGTCCTGGATCCCAATACCGAGAAAGCCACGCGTGATCGTGCCGCCCTTGGTCAACGTCGGCACGAAGCCCTGGATCATGTCGCTCGGAATCGCAAAACCGACACCGGCGAATTGGCCAAGCCCCGTCGCGATGGCGGTGTTCATGCCGATCACTTCGCCGTCCATGTTCACAAGCGGGCCACCGGAGTTACCGGGATTGATCGCCGCATCGGTCTGGAGGAAGTCCTCGTAGTCGGCAATACCCACGTCGTTACGCCCCGTGGCGCTGATGATGCCCGCCGTGACCGTTTGCGTGAGGCCAAACGGCGCGCCGACCGCCATCACCCAGTCCCCCACTTTCAGCGCGCTGGACGAACCGAGTTTCACCGTCGGCAGATTGTCCGGCACCTTGCCCTTGATCCGAATGATCGCCACGTCACTCTTCGGGTCAGTCCCAACGACTTCAGCCTGGAATTCCCGTTTATCGGCCAGCTTCACCTTCACTTTATCCACATCCTTCACCACGTGATAGTTGGTGAGAATGTGGCCCTCCTTATCGAGAATCATGCCCGAGCCCATTCCGCGTTGGGGCACACTGTATTGATGCAGACGCCCCTGCGGCGAGGGGCTCTGTTGTCCCTGAAATTCCTGGCCAAAGAACTGTCGGAACATGTCCGGCAGTTCGCCGTCTCCGGAATTCATCTTCACCAATTTTTCGGAGTAAACGCTGACCACCGCGGGTTTCACCTGTGCGGCCACCGCTTCGAAGGCCTGGCTCAGTGCGCGCACCGGTGCGGTCACTGTTTGATTAATCGCGGGCGGTGGCGCCGTCTTGTCATTCTCGAGCCCTACGGCGTGCTCGGATGCCATCATCCCCACCGCCCCAACCGCGGCCGCCACTAGAGCGAGGCCCGCGATATTCCATGGTTTTGAGTTCATTAGTTATCCTTTCGTTAGTTTGTGTATTTCAAATCGAGCGCTGGGTTATCCTGTTACTTCCCCACTCCACTTCGCGGGGCGCTCGAGGGGCGCGGAGGGAGTTAAATCGAACTGAAAAATAAGAGTTCATTTCCTGGCTTCGGACTTCAGCGCGGAGATGGATTCGACATAAGTCTTGAAATTCTCGAGCCGGGCGGTCACCCGCTTCAGCAACTCCTCCGCGTCCTCCCATCCAGCGCCGGGCACATACTTCATTTTAAAGGAGACGCGCGTTTTATCCCCGGCCAACGGATCAAACCCGACCACTCCCGAACTCTCTGCGCCGGAAATGGTGCGCCAGGCCATGCGCCGATTTGGAATCCGCAAGACGATCTGCAATTCGGATTCGTATTCCTTTCCGTGCCGCTCCACGCGCCAATAAAAACGGTTGTCCTCCATGTTGCGGATCTCCCGCACCGCCCCCATGAAGTGAGGAAACTCCTCCACGTGTACCCAGTGAGTATAAACTTCTTCCACTCGCGCGCTAACTACGATGGATGCACCAACGGATTTAAACGAATATTGAGAATCGAGATTCATGTCGCTGCCGGAAAGCTGGCGATCATTTTGCAGATCTAAACAGGAGCCGCACTCCCCCGCCCACCGTTGCTGATTTCGGTGTCGCTAGGTTTGACTTACCGATTGCCCGACACGTTCAAAATAGAACGTCATTCAAGACCAGGAAAAATGATCGAACGGAATGCTGGCCTCACCTGTCCGCCTGTAGGTCGAAGCCCCTATGATCGCGGCTTGTCGGCATTCGACGAGACAACACAGACCCTCGCACAAAACGCACGGAATCGAGAATGAGGAAAGCGTGTGGACGAGGTTGCCGCGGAGCAGCTCCCCAAAAAAGCCAGTCATCCTTGAGCGGAGCGGGGAAGCATGGGCGGAGTCGAAGGACCTCCATCTTCGGCGGGTTTTCGCGCGGGGCCTCCCCAACTTACGCGTGACCACGCGTCCATTCTCCCAACCGCCGTCGCCCACGGATATTGGAGATCCTTCGACTGCGTGCCCCGCCCGCCTTCGCCCTCCGGCGCACTCCGCTCAGGATGACATCGTTTTTTGGAGCGCTTCGTGCATCCGTGCCTGGAGGCCAACCTACACGCCCTGCCCTGTCGAATAGCGCCAGTACCACAGGATCAATTCCGGCCCACAGAACAGCCAGATGAGAGCACCCAGCGCGAGGTACGGACCAAACGGAATCTTCGTCGACCATTCGCGCCGGCCGATGGCGATCGTCGCGATACCCACGAGCGCGCCGATGGTCGATGCACTCATGATGGTGAAGAGCACCGCTTTCCATCCGAGAAAGGCGCCGATGCAGGCAATGAATTTCACGTCGCCGAATCCCATTGCTTCACGCGGCAGCGTCACTTCCGTGACGTCACCTTTGATCTCATCGACCTTCACCAACTCCCATTTCCGCTGGTCAATATGCAGCCAATCGCATTCGCAACGCGCAACGACGTTCTCGAAGCGCTGGCCATCGATCTCGATCCAATTGCACTGCAGGAGCAATTGTTCGTTGCCGCGGTAGAAAAATTCGCTCCACAACATCTTCTCTTCCCCCACCGTGAAATCCGCTTCCTCATCGCGGCGGACCCACGAAAGCGATGTGGCTTTGTCGAATGTCAGGCGTTTTTTGCCGAAGGCTTTCTTGCCCAGTTCCACGACGAGCCACAGCACGCCATAGCCCAGACCCGCGCCGAAGATCGACCACAGCCCGCTCATGATATTCGAGTGCTGATCGTTCAGCGACGGAATGGCGAAGCTGAGCAGGACACCGGCGACGGCGCCGCCAATGGTAATTTCGTCGGGAATGATGAAGTGCTCGAAGTCGATGAACGTCGCGACGATGAACAACCCGCCCATGATCCAATACGGCAATGCGAGCAGCCATTCCTGATGCGGCCAACCCGGACGTCCCCACGCCCACACCTTGAGCCAGATGGCGAGGAAGAGCAGACCCGTCAGGAATTCCACGCCGAAATAACGGAAGGAGATGGGCTTGCCGCAATTCGCACACTTCCCGCGCAAGACCAGCCAGCTCACCAGCGGGATGTTGTGATGAAACGGGATCTGGTATTTGCAGTTCGGGCAAAAGGAGCGCTTCGGCTCATTGACCGAGAGATTCAACGGCAGCCGATAGATGCAGACGTTGAGAAAGGAGCCGATGGAAGCGCCCAACACAAAGGCGAAGGCGGCAAAAATGTAGTCGTAGGTAGGCGGGAACACCGCGCGCAAGCAAAGCAGCGTCCGTGCCCGCGTCAATCCGTCAGTGAGTGCGAGGCATCCGGCCACCCCTTGTCATTCGAATGCCGTTGTGCGACAAGCACCCCCCACAGCGACAAGCACCCCCCACATTGTGAAATTCTCTTTCCTCTCCCTTGCAGCCCTTTGCACCGCAGCCTTTGGTTTCCACGGCACCCTTGCCGCCGAATCCTCACCCATCTCGATCCACGTGGAAGCGTCCAACCGGACCGAGATGGCTCCCAAAGACCGATGGACCCGCACCCACATCCGGAAGCTGCATATCACCGTGACCAACGATTCCGCGGAGGTGGTCGAACTCAAGGTCAAGCACGTGATCTTCGGCCGCGACATGCTCACGCACGGCATCGTGAAGGTGACCAGCGGCGAAAATCCGGTCGAGGTGAAGCCGCATTCCACGGCCACGATCGACACCGCCGAAGGCAAGTGCACGGAGAGCGATCAGCATTTCGATGCCAAAGCGAAAAAGATGACCGAATCCTCCGGCGCGACCATCGCCGGCTCCGGCGTGCAGGCCCTGCAGGGCGACAAGCTCGTGGCTGAATGGTATGAGCCCGACACGATGAAAGAACAGTGGACCAAGGCGCAGCCGATGATCGGCTCCAAGGAGGCCACGGCGAAACCGAAAACGCCGAAGAAATAGCGGCGGTCGGGATTGGGTTTCTAGTTTCTAGTTTCTAGTTTCTGGTTTCTGGTTCTCCACAGCGAGATTTGTTCTGAGCCCGGCAAGGAGGGATGTCCAGGTGGACGTGGCAACAAACGAGTGACCAGAAACTTTAAACCAGAAACCAGAAACCCACCTCGGGTCGCGCCTTGTCATCCGAAAGCCAATTTGCGAAAAACAACCCCACTGTGAACTCCCCCCTCACCAAAATGCTGGCCCTCGGGGCAGCAGCATTCGGCCTTTGCGCCTCCCTCAACGCCGAGGAACCTGCGGCGATCCTGCTTCGCGTGGAGCAGGCCAACAAGAGCGACATGAACGCGAAAGACCGCATCAGTCGCACGCACAGCCGGAAGTTGCACATCTTCGTGACCAACAACTCGTCCAACCTGCTCGATCTCAAGGTCAAATTCGAAGTCTTCGGCCGCAGTATGCTGACGCACGAGATCGTGAAAATCAACGAAGGGGAAATGCCGCTCCAAGTGAAACCGCATTCGGCCGCATATGCCGATTCGATCGAGGCGAAGAGCACGTCCAGCGAACAGCACTGGGACGCAAAAGCGAAAAAGATGATCGAGCCCTCCGGCGCCACGATCATCGGAGCGGGCGTGCAAGTGCTGCAAGGAGCTCAAGTCCTGACGGAGTGGTACGACCCGGAGAGCCTGAAAGAAAAATGGGGCAAGGCGCAGCCTTTGGTGGCCGCCAAGCCCGGGACTGCGCCCGCCAAGCCGACGGCCACGCCCGTTAAACCGAAGTCGATGCTGGCGAGGGAATAGTGGGCGGAGTGCTTAGTGCTTAGTGCTCAGTAAGAAGCAGCAGCGCCACTGATTACTGATTACTGATTACTGATTACTGATTACTGATTACTAAGCACTCGCCCCTCTACCGCGCTTCCTGCTTTGGCAGAATGAAGCGCGCTTCGACGATCTCGCAGAGCGTGTGCAGGAGAAATTTGTGCGCTTCCTGGATGCGCGCAGTGATGTCGGTGGGCACGATCAATTCCATCTGCGCGAGGCCGCGGGCCCGGCCGCCGTCGCGTCCGAGCAGGGCGATGGTGTGCAGGCCGGCGATATTCGCCGCGGCGATCGCCGAAATGATGCTTTTCGAGTTTCCGCTGGTGCTGATCGCCACGAAGACATCGTCCCGCTGGCCGAAGGCGCGCACCTGCCGGGCGAAGACTTCGTCGTAACCGTAGTCGTTGCCAATCGCGGTGAGCAGGCTGCCGCAGGCTGCGAGATTCAACGCGGGATAAGGCCGGCGATCACTGACGAAGCGGCAGGCAAATTCGGTCGCAAAATCCGCGGCATCCGCCGCGCTGCCACCATTGCCACAGACGAGCAGCTTGTGACCGCTCAGGAGGCATCGACCAACGACCTCCGCCGCCTGCTCGTGCACGGATTGAAGCGGGCGCAGCGACTCGATGGTCGCAGTGGCGTCGTGGATGGCCTTCTCAAATATCGACATTCGTACGAACCTACAAAAAGGCAGCGCGTGGTGAAGTGAAATCAGTTCCCCGGCGAATTCGCGAAACTGCGGTTCGGGTTCCAATAGCCATTTTCTGCATCGGGCCCGAACCAGCCGAGGTTTTGCGCGTCGGCGTTACCTCCATTGGGATCTTCGCCCAAGTCCCGCGCGACTTTGCGTTCCATGCTGATGTGACCATCGCACCATCCCACAATTGCCATGTTATTGAAGCGAAAATGAACGCTGGGAGAAGGCCGGGAGCCCATGGGGCCATCGCCGAAATCCCAGAAAGGCGGTTCGCAAAATGGATACTCCTGGACGCCACCGGGCATGGCATAGGCGGTCGTGGCGAACATGACGGTCAGCGCCGGTCGCTGAATCGCCAGGGGATGTGCGGAAACGCGGCTGCCATCCGCATTGTACGACCATACCGGTGTGCCTCCGATGTAAACTTCGTTGTAGCCGTAACCACCCGCTCCATTTTCAAAGCTTTTGGAACCATGGAGCATGGTAGTGAAGAGAGGATCGGGGGTGATCATGCGCGACTGCCCCAAGTAGGGGGCCAAATATCCCTTCGTGGGATCGTAGGTGCCTGTCGCCGAGGTGCGCGCACCACACCAGCGGCGATTGTTCGAGATGTCGTCCGCGGGGACATAGCACTCGTGATCGTTGGCATACGCAATGTTGGCGGCCACCAGTTGGCGGAGATTGTTGCTACTCTGAGTGGCTTGCCCCTGAAGTTTTACCGAGCGGAACACCGGCAGGAGCAGCGCGATGAGCGCGGCGATGATCGCCATCACGACGAGCAATTCGAGCAGCGTGAACGCGGCGGAGCGCATACTCACGGAGTCGTCAACTGGGTGACCTTGACGCGCATGTATCGTTTCTGGCGGCCGGCCGCGGACACCACGTCCGTCACCCGAACTCGACGAATGACGCCAATACTAGTAATCGCGCTCGCACTGGCCTCCTCGATCGTGGGGGTAAATGCCCCAACCGCCGCCATCGCCTGGCCACCCGTGCTCTGCGCCACGGTGGTCCAATCACTCGCACTCAGCGTGTCGGAAACCTGGACTTCATAAAGCAAGTCGCTCGCCCGCTCGTCGCGCGTGAAGGTGATGACCAGTCGTCCGCTTTCGAGGGCGACACTCGTCAAAGCCGGGCTGCCATCCAGACGGGTCGGCTGGCGAGTGAAGGCGTACTTCAGCAAATTCGGAACACCATTCCCCACCGCGTCCACTGTCGCGCCGCGCGTCGCCCCGGCGAGGCCGTTCAAGTCCTGCCATTCGTTGAAAGTCATCAGCCGCGAAATCGTCCCGATCGCTTCGACATCCACCCCGCCAGAACCGATCGTCAACCAGGCATCGTAGATGGGATTGCCCAAGGAATCCTTGAAGAAGCCGCTGCCCGGAATATCCACGATGCGGATATAACTGATGCTATCGAGCCCCACGTCCGAAAGGTCAAACGGTGTGCCCCAGGAATCGCCATAGGCATTCACGTGCTTGCCCATGAGATTGAAGACATTCGTGGGGTCGATGGTTCCGTAGCTTCCCACCAGGCTGGGGGTCAAGGATACCGACGGGAAGCGGACGAAATTGATGCCGTCACTGGACACTTCCACATAAGCCAGCTCGCCGAAGATTCCCCCACTGCCCGCTCCACCAGTGTTGAAGCCCGAGAGGGATCCATTCTCGTAGACGACGAAATCCGCGCCGCTGAGATTCCGGATCGGGTGCGTGAAATGCAGGGTCAGCATGCCCGGCGGGGTGCTGGAGGCGATTTGCGAACTGCTGAGGTCACCGAGCGAAACGACGTTGAAGTCATCGCCAGTCACCGGACCCAGGGAGAGCGCCGGATTGCTCCAGGTGCTCGCCACGCCAGGGGCCGGTGAGTAGTTGATCACAGACGAAGCCCAATCGAAAAAGATGGGATTCACATAGTTGTCGGTATTGAGGAAACCTCCCGAGCCGTCGGAGATTCTCGCGCCACCGATCCCATCGGGCCCCACGAATCCCGGTACGGGTGCATCGTGTGTATTCGCCGGGTCATTCAGCGCGGCGGAATATGGGCCGGCGGACAAATCCACGCCGGCCAGGAGAAAAAGCCAGCACAGGGAGCAGCGGAAAACGGTGGCGCTCATTGGGTTCACGTTTCGCTCTTTTCGGGAAACTCTGGCCACTCATTTATCCGCTTTTGCCGAGCCGGCCTTCTCCTCCGCGGAAGCAGCCATAGGACAATTCCTCCCATGGCCATGGACAGCGCCGCCGGTTCGGGAATGACCTGCACGATTTCATTATTCGCCGACACATACGTGCCGCCGTCGTGCTCGCGCAATTCGCCCAAAAGACCGGTATCGGTGAGGATGGTTGATTCGATCCCGCTGTAATCGCCGTTGGAATTGGCACCGAAGGAGACCAGGTCCGAGGGGTTCGTGAAATCGGTCAGGGTGACCAACAGATTTCCCGAGGGATCCACGAGCATCGAAGTGGCGCCACTCACGGTGGGGAAGAGCCCACCATAGTTCACCCACACGTGACCGGCCGTACTTAAAGGGTCGAGGGAGGGATTGGCGATCGCGTTCGCGAGTTCCACCCCCGACCATTTATAGATGTTCGAGTCACCAAAGCCGGGGGCAAAATACAAATCCCCCGCCGCGTCAAAAGCCAGCGGTCCCGAACCTCCTCCGGTCGTCCCCAAGCTGATAGCAGGGCTGCTTACCAGCGTGCCATTGGCGGCTAGATGAGAGTAGAAGATCTGGTTGGAGCCGGAGCCCACGGCGCCGGTGAGGAAAAGATCGCCGCCATGGTTGTAGAGGCCGTAGTTCGCGGTCGTGGAGACAATGGCCTGCGAGGGTGTCCCGGTCAGCGGACCATAGGCGTGGATATTTTGGTTATTCGAGAAATCGCTGTCGTTGAAGTAAACGAAATTTCCGATGTCGACGACGCTGGCGCCCGCGAAGTTGTTGGGATTGGCGTAGATGTTCACCGGCGAACCGCCGTTCGTTTTCCACATATTGATGTCCGGGAAGCCCGTGGAGGTCATGTAGTAGAGATTGGCGTTGGCGTCCCAATCGTAGCTCACGATGTTGTCCGAGGTGGTGTGGGTGTAGTAGGGCACGGCAGTGTAGCCGTCGCCAACTACCATTAACTGCGCTCGGGCAGAATAAGACGCAGCGAGCGCCGTTAGGACGAGAAAGGCAGCCTTGGGAACAAAGCCGAAGAGGTGTTTTTTCATGTTTGGTTTCACTTGAATGAGGAGAAACCAGAACACGACCACGGTGCGAATGGCACCGAGGCAGAGGTGCTGATTTCTCATTCTTCTTTTTGCGAAGAAGTTTTTCCACGCCGTCCGCACTCGCCGCGTGTGATCGCAGCGCGCCCGGCCGGCACGAATGAGAGCAGCTCGAGGAAATGTTCTGGCTTCTGGCTTCCGGCGCGGTTTGGGCATTTCTAAAAAATGCTCAAGCCCCGCCATCCTTCTCCCCGCCTTCACCACCGGGACACCGGCGATTGGCCATTGAGGAGTTGTATCCAGTTACAGCAGCGCAACTGCTTCCGATTTTCACGGAATTCCTTCCTTCGATCTACTAACGTTTAAACTGGCAAAGAACTGGCGTCACATTAGGGAACACGCCCGGCGGGGAGCAAGTGCAATCTTGGAGAGAGCCAAGTGTTTCACAGCCCTACGCAGATGGTGTCGCCACTTGGCTCTTGGCTCTTGGCACTCGCTGTTTCTGATTGATCCCCCGCCTCTTCGGGAGCACTGTATCCGCGATGTTCGCCGCGCTTTTCCTCCTCGTCGTCGTTGTTCTCTACCGCATCCTTTCGGGATTCATCGGCAGTGGCGATTTTCACTGGGCGCATAATTTCGCACCGGTGGCCGCCGTCGCCCTTTGCGGGGCGGTCTATCTGCCGCGCCGCATCGCGATGGTGTTGCCGGTCGCCATGCTCTTCATCAGCGACCTCGTGTTGAACCTGTTTCACTATCATCAACCGCTGCTCACTTTCGATATCCTGCCCCGTTACCTGGCGCTGGCGCTCATTTCCGGTCTCGGTTTTGCCCTGCGCGGTCATGCGAATATCCTCCGCTTGCTGGGCGCGAGCTTCGTGGGCTCGCTGGTCTTCTTCGTGATCACGAACACCGGCTCCTGGCTCTCTGAACCGGCCTACGCCAAGACGGCGGCCGGATGGGTGCAAGCGATGACGACTGGTCTGCCGGGCTATCCGTCCACGTGGTGGTTCTATCGCTACACCCTGCTCAGCGACCTCTTCTTCACCCTGCTTTTCGCGGTCTGTATGATGGTGCCTTTCAAGGGAGAAGCGCAACCGGCCGCCAAGGGCGAGCTGGCGCATTCCTAGGCAACGGATTCCCAGGCAGCGTATTGCGCTGAGTTCGAGAAGTTTCCAGAGGGACAACGAATTTTAGCCGACAGGCCCGCCAGGCCGTCAGTTTCCTGTCCGGCGCACCAACGGTGCATTGTCTTTTCTCTTCTCGCCATGGGGCTCCCATTTTCGCCCGGCTTTCGCCGTTGAGAATTGAGCCGATTTGGTGTCTTTTGGACGTCCCTCCGAACGTCGACAGAGAGACCACCGACTGAAACCCAAATGTCTCATTTCCTTTTCTTGACAGTAGCTACGAGGAAGATTGATTAACGACGCGAAATTTCCATGCCGTTACTTATTTCGAATACCCTGACCATTCGATTCGAAGGCTGCCCTGCCTTCCGGCTGCGTTGCCGCGTTTCCTCCTCCCGGCCGTAACGCCCTACCCGCCCTTTTGCCCGACCTTTTTAAGTCCCGCCTGCCCTTTTTTTGCCTATGTGGAAACGAATGATCGTCATGCTCGTGGTGGTGTTTTCGTGCATCGCCGGAATCGGCTACGCCAAAAAAGTCATGGTGATGAAAGCCATCGAGGCGCATAAGAATTTCGCCATGCCGCCGGTCGCGGTAACGACCCTGGTGGTGAAAGGCCAGAAGTGGCAGCCGGTGCTCAGCGCCGTGGGGTCGCTGCGGGCGGTCAACGGTGTGACCGTGAGCACGGACCTCGCGGGCATCGTCTCGGAGATCAATTTCGAATCCGGCGCCGCGGTGAAGAAAGGTGCCTCGCTCATCCAGCTCGACACCCAGCAGGAGGAAGCCCAGCTCCACGCCGCCGAAGCCAAGCTGGAATGGACCAAGGTGGACATGGATCGCAAGCGCGACCTCGTCGCCAAGAAGACCATCTCGCCTTCCGATTGGGACTCCGCCCAGAGCGAATACCGTCAGGCCGTAGCCAATGTCGATACCGCCAAGGCGGTCATCGCGCGCAAACACATCGTCGCGCCCTTCGATGGCTATCTCGGCATCCGCCAGGTCAATCTCGGCCAGTATCTCAATCCCGGCGCGTCCATCGTCCCGCTGCAATCGCTCGACCCCATCTATGTCGAGTTCAACCTCCCGCAGCAGGACCTCGGTCAACTCGCCGTCGGCAAGAAGCTCCGTCTCCGGGCCGCGGACATCGAGGGCGAGTTTGAGGGCGAGATCAATGCCATCGACTCCCGGGTCGACGACGCCACGCGCAACGTAATGGTCCAGGGCACCGCGCGGAATCCCGATCACAAGCTGCGTCCCGGCATGTATGTGAACGTGGACGTTCTGCTTCCGGAAAAGGACAGCGTGCTCGCTATTCCCGTTTCTTCCGTCAACTACGCGCCTTACGGCGATTCCGTCTACGTCGTGAAACCGGCGGCCGATGGCAAGCCCGGTCTGGAAGTGGAGCAGCATGTGGTGAAGCTCGGACCGGCGCGCGGCGACCAGGTCTCCGTGCTCTCCGGCATCCAGGATGGCGACGAAGTAGTCACCTCCGGCGGCTTCAAACTGTGCCCGCACGCCGCCGTCCAGGTGAATAACGCCGTCACGCCCGACAACAGCCTTACCCCCAAACCGAACGACACCTAAGCTGCCCGCCGCTCGACCAGGGATATGAAGTTTACCGACCTTTTCATTCGCCGCCCGGTTGTCGCGACCGTGCTCAGCCTGCTCATTCTCGTGGCGGGTCTGCAGTCGATCCGCAACCTCAACGTGCGGCAATACCCGCGCAGCGACATCGCTACGATCACGGTGAAGACCTACTTCATCGGCGCCGCGGCGGACCTGGTGCGTGGCTTCATCACCACGCCGCTGGAGAAGGCCATCGCCAGCGCGGATGGCATCGATTACCTCGAGTCGCAGAGCGCGCAGGGGCTGAGCATCATCACGGTGCACCTCAAGCTGAACTACGACACGAACGCCGCGCTCACCCAGATCCAGTCGAAGCTCGCGCAGGTGCGCAACGATCTGCCGCCGGAGTCCCAGGCGCCGACCATCGAGCTGCAGATGAGCGACAGCCAGTACGCCATCATGTACATCAGTTTCGACTCGACCACGATGGACCCGAGTCAGGTCACTGATTACCTCACCCGCGTGGTCCAGCCGAAGCTCACCGCGGTGAGCGGCGTGCAAAAGGCCGACATTCTCGGCGCGCGCCTCTTCGCCATGCGCATCTGGCTGAAGGGCGACCGCATGGCCGCGTTGAACATCTCGCCTTCGCAAGTGCAGGCCGCGCTCGCCGCAAACAACTACCTCTCCGCCCTCGGCACGACGAAGGGCTCGATGACCGTCATCGACCTCATCGCCAACACCGACCTGCACACGCCGGAGGAATTCGCCCAACTCGTCATCCGTCAGCAGAACGGCGCCATCGTCCGTCTCAAGGACATCGCCGACGTGGAGCTCGGCGCCGAGGACTACGACATGGACGTGCGCTTCAACGGCAAGAAAGCCGTATTCATGGGCATCTGGGTCATGCCCACGGCCAACTCGCTCGACGTCATCGACGGCGTGCGCGCCGCCCTGCCCGAGATCGAGAAGCAATTGCCCGTCGGCATGAAGATGGACGTCCCCTACGACGGCACCCGCTACATCCGCGACGCGCTGCATGAGGTGATCCATACGCTCACCGAGACGCTGCTCATCGTCGTCGTGGTGATCTTCCTCTTCCTCGGTTCGATTCGCGCGGTCATCATCCCGGTCGTCGCCATTCCCATTTCGCTCATCGGCGCGGCGTTCCTCATGCTGGCCTTCGGCTTCACGCTGAACCTGCTCACGCTGCTGGCCATCGTGCTCTCGGTCGGTCTGGTGGTCGACGATGCCATCGTGGTGGTGGAAAACGTCGAGCGCCATTTGCACCTCGGCGAGCCGCCGCACATGGCTGCGTTGAAAGCGGCGCGCGAACTCGTCGGCCCGATCATCGCCATGACGATTACCCTCGCCGCGGTGTATGCGCCGATCGGTATTCAAGGCGGCCTCACTGGCACGCTCTTCCGCGAATTCGCCTTCACCCTCGCCGGCGCGGTCATCGTCTCGGGCATCGTCGCCCTCACGCTCTCGCCGATGATGTCTTCGCAGCTCCTGCGGGCCGGCGATTCGCACAAGGGCTTTGCCGGCTGGATCAATCGCCGCTTTGACGGTATCCGCCACCGTTACATGCGATTGCTCGCCAACTCGCTGCGCTGGCGGCCGGTCACGCTGACCCTCGCGGTCATTGTCATGATGCTCATCGCGCCGTTCTCCATGTTCAGCTTGAAGGAACTCGCGCCCAAGGAAGACCAGGGCGTGATCCTCGGCATCGTCAACGCCTCGCCGAACTCCACCATCGAGCAAACCGCGCGCTACACGGAAAAGGTCAACGACGTCTTCCAATCCATCCCGGAAAACCTCCACACCTTCCAGCTCACGCAGCCGTTCACGGGTTTCGGCGGCATGGGCTTGAAACCGTGGAGCCAACGCCATCGCACGGCGGAGCAAATCGTCGGCGAAGTCTTCGCCAAGACCTCGCAGATCGGCGGCATCCAGGTCATCGCCACCACACCCGAACCGCTGCCGGGCGGCAGCCAGTTCCCGGTCGAATTCGTCATCAACTCGACGGCGGAGCCGCGCGAGATCGTCGACTACGCCAACCAACTCGTGGCCGCCGCGTTTGCCAGCGGCAAGTTCATGTTCGCCGACACCGACTTGAAGTACGATAACCCGCGCACGGAGGTCGTCTTCGATCGCGACGAGGTCGCCTTTCAGGGCTTGAACCTCGGCCAGGTCGGTGCCGATCTGTCCACGATGCTCGGTGGCAACTTCGTCAATCACTTCGCCATTCAGGGCCGCAGCTACAAGGTCATCCCGCAGATCAAACGCGCCGAACGGCTCAACCCCGATCAGCTCAAAAACTATTACGTGACCGGCCCGAACGGGAAGCTCGTGCAGCTCTCGACCTTTGCCAAGCTCAAGAGCAGCGCCGAGCCGCGCACGCTCAACCGCTTCCAGCAACTCAACTCCGCGAAAATCCTGGGCGCCGTCCCGCCAGGCATCACGCTCGACCAGGGCCTGAAAGTGCTCGAGGAAAAGGCCAAAGAGATTCTGCCGAAGGGCTTCACCATCGACTACGGCGGCACCGCCCGCCAGCTCCGCACCGAAGGCGACTCGCTGACCACGACGATGATCTTCTCTGTCATCCTCATCTTCCTCGTGCTCGCCGCCCAGTTTGAGAGCTTCCGCGATCCGTTTATCATCCTGCTCGGCTCTGTGCCGCTGGCGATTTCCGGCGCGCTCATGTTCAGCTTCCTCGGGTTCACCACGCTGAACATCTACAGCCAGGTGGGTCTGATCACCCTCGTCGGCCTCGTGGCCAAGAACGGCATTCTCATCGTGGAATTTGCCAATCATCTGCAAGAAACCGGTCTGACCAAAGTGAAGGCCGTGACCGAAGCCGCCGGCACCCGCTTGCGTCCGATCCTCATGACCTCGGTCGCCACGGTCGCCGGCCACTTCCCCTTGGTCATCGCTACCGGCCCCGGCGCTGCCGCGCGCAACAGCATTGGCATCATGCTCGTCAGCGGCATGATCGTCGGCACCATCCTCACCCTCTTCGTCCTGCCCTCCATCTACGTCCTTGTCGCCCGCACCCGCCAGAAGGTGAAGCACGAGGAAGATTGCCAGGATGTCCTCGACGAAGTCGCCCTCGAACCGGCGGAGGTGTAGGCGGCGAACGGGCTGGAGAAATTCTTGCGCCGTAGGTGATGGGAGCTTCCCGCTCTTCGGCAGTAGAATCCGCCGGACCGGTTCCTACCCGTAAATCGGCACCTTCGGATCACACGACACGACGTCGTCTCCGCGCCACTGGAGTTGAAACTTCCGATGGCTGACGGGCATCTCCTCCACTGTTTGATGGGCCGGCAGATCGTGCTCCAGCGTCACGGCCGCTTGGTCGGGAAGCTCCTTGTCGGACAAAACGAGATACGCTCCGTCCCAACTCGCAGCCGTCGGCCGCTCACCGATTCGCAGCTGCACCGAATCACGTGATACCCAGGCGGGCACGCGAATCCTGAGATCGCGGCGCTGCTTCAGCGTCACGACGAGCGTGGCCTTTCCCCCGCGTCTCGACGCCACCTTGACCGCGGGCGTCTCGGCATCGAAATGCAAATTCACGGAGACCGCTCCCGCGGCCGTGGTCGTGATGATCTGCTGCTGCAGGTCCGCAAGGGAATGCAGCACCGCGGCAAACACATCGAGAATCGCCCCAAAACCGAAGGGATGTGCATAAACGCCCCACGCCCCATTGTTGCGCGGCCGCTTCTCATCTTTCATTTGCGACGGTAACAAACGCGCCCGAACCAATCGCTCCACGTCGTCGAGCAAATCCGTCTGCCCGGCCCGCAATGCCAGCCACAGCGCGATCTGCGCGATATCGCCACAGCTGGCGTGCTCGCCCACCGGATCGCCTTCCGGTCCGTGAAAACGGCTCTTGCCTTGATCGTGCGGTGTCCAGCCGGAGTGACTGATCGCCGAACCCCAAAGCCCGCGGCGATAAGTCGCGGCCACCGCATCGACATAGCGCTGCTCCCCGCTCGCGAGCCCGAAAAGCAATAACCCACGCAGGGTGCCACAATAGGAATGAGTATGCCCCACGTGCCCCGGGTCGCGCAGCTCCGCGCGCACCTCGCCGCTGAGATCGATCGTTTGCCGCAGATGCGTTTCCGCCAGTCGCTGGGCGAGTTTCCAGGCCAGGGCATCCTCAGTCGCCTCATGAAACCACACGATGGCCTCGATCGCCCGCCCCGTCGTCGCGGTCGCATTGAACCATTCCCCCGCCGGCGCGCGCTGAATCATCAGCGGATCCGCCGTGAGCGGCCCACCCGCCACCGTGGCCAACTTCGGGTAATTCATTTGTCCATCCGGCTCGAGCACCGACTCGATCGCCTCCAGCAACGTATGCCCTTGCGTCGCCGCCCAGTCGCTCTTGCGATAGCGAACCAGTGCGGTATAGGCCAGCATCGTCTCGCGCAGGTTATGCGGGTTCACTTTGATCTTTTCCGCAGGGATCGGCAAACCGGCGCAATTCATGAGCAACGCCGCCGGATTCCCGGTCAACGCGCGCAAGTTCTTCATCATGGCCTGCTCTTCGCGCTCCGGAAGCCGGACACCTGTCGCCGCCTCGTAGCGGAGCATCGCATCCCACCAGCGCCCCGTGTCGTGGGCCACTTCGTAACCACCCGTCGGCAACCATTCCGCCTCGGGATTCAGCCAGGCGAGACAACATTGAGCCGCGCGATCCATGGATGTCCTCAATCCTCCTTCACCCGGAGTCGGACCAGCCGCCCGGAGCGCTCCTCTCCCCGAGAAAGAAAACGCCGAGAGAGCGGCGATTTGCTGCAGAAACGTGCGCCGTGTCGTGGAGGGAAACTTCATCGTGCCCCAAAGGGCGTAGCTCCCTTTACTGGCCTGCGCAACCCCGGGTTGGCCAGAAGCCCCCTCGTCCCGAAGTTGAACTTCCGAACGAGCAGACAACCTGGCTCGACGGCAACGGCCAATCCGCGTGTAATTCGTGCCCGTCGAGGCAACTTGACCCGAAGGCCCCCATGAAAATCGCCACCCTCCTTCTCGCTACCGCATTGCTCGGATGTTCCGCAAAGGCGCAGGATTATCTTGAACCTGAACGCGGCATTTTCGCCGGTGATAACGGGGACAACTATTACGCCAACGTCCGCCAGGTTTTTGCTCCGGCTTACCAACCAGGCGTAATCCTGCGCGTCGTGGTTATTCCCTCATTTCGTCCGGAATTCGTGGTTGGCCTGCGCGCGGGCGAGAAAGGGGTCGAGGCCTTTGTCACCACGCCCTCCTGCCACATCTGGAACCTGGAACTGCTGCATGATTACGAATCGGGGCACATGACCGCCTTGGACCAGGACGGGAAGGAGCTCCCCATGGAAAAGAACGAAGCATATCAAAAGCTGAAACAACGCACGCCCGGCAACATCTCCGAAATCACCACGCATACGGTTGCCAAAGCGCTCCCCGAGCCGCTCGCCGAGCAGACGGCACTCTCCGATCGCGTCAAAGCGATTTGGAAGAAGACCTTGCTCGACGCACGCCATCCCGCCGAGCCTCGGAATGGAGCCGACGGCGTTTCCTACTATTTCTCCATGTGGATACAGGGACGCGGCTCTCTCGGCGGCGAGACATGGTCACCCGACGAGCACACCCGGATGCGCGACCTCGTCACCCTCGTCGACCAGCTCGCTGCTTACGCCAACGGCAAGGCCAATGCACGACAACTGGAAGCGGCCCTGAAACCGCTCGAATAGCGGTTGTCGCATTCCGCTCCGCCCGCCGAAACCTCATCATTGCCCCGCCGGTAGCGCCGGCACATCTTCACCTTTGCGAAGCTGCGCGAGACGATCATCGATTTCCGCATGAGTCAGCCCATGTTCTTTGAGGAAAACCGTGTACGCACCCGCTGTATTCTGCAAAGGAGGGGGCGGCTGCCCGGCCGCCTTCTCCGCTTGATAAAGCAGGGACAGCGCGCGACGAAAAGTGGCATCGGCCTGCGGCGTCTCGCGGGAATGATTTTGAATCGCGGCCAAGGTGGTCAGCCAGACCGGAAGCAACCGGCATCCCGTCGGCAATTTCTCACCGATCGCCACCGCCTGCTCGACGGCATGCCGGCCTTCATCTTCCCGTTTCAGAAGCAACAGAGTCTGCCCCAAGCTGTGCAGGTAGCCCCCATAGGTTTCGTTGTCCTTGCCGAGCGTGAGTTCCACATTGGTGAGGATCTTGCGCTGCAGCGGAAGGGCCTCGTCAAATCGCTTCGTAGTCTGGAGGACGTAGGCCAGCGTGTTCATCGCCCGCGCGTACTCCAGGTTCTTCGTTAAATCATTGGCGATTCCCAAATCGATGACGCGTTTGAGCAGCTGTTCCCCCTCGGTTGGCCGTCCCGTCGTGACATACAACCCCGCAAGACGATTGAGGACCAGAATGATCTCAGGGTGGTTGGGGCCGTATTTCTTCTCCATGATCGCCAGGCCACGCTTGAAGTACGCCTCCGCTTCGATGTTCTGCTTCATGGCGTTAAGGACCTGGGCCAGGCTGATGTAATCTTGGGCAAGATTGACCCCCTCCGGCTCCCTTTTTTCGTCGGCGGCAATCGCCCGCCGGACAAGGTCCGCCGCTTCCCGATAGTGCCCCGACTGCGCCGCGGACTGCCCTTGCATGTACAAGACACGCGAGTATTCCGGCGCCGTCGGTGACGGCAGGGTTGCTCCCACCGCAGCCGAACCCGAGTCCGCCGGGGCCTTTTCGTTCAGTTCCCACTGAAGCGTATTCAGATGGCTTTGGACAGAGAGGGTGAAGTGGGAATCTGGTCCCACATTTTTCCGATAGATATCCAAAGCGCCACGAAAATACCGCTCGCTATCTGCCAGACGGTTGGTCTTCTCGGCAATATAACCGAGAAGTCCCAAGTCGTGACCGACCTCGATGTGGTCCGCGGGAAATATTGCCTCATGAATTTCCAGGCTGCGTTGGGCCAGTTTCTCCGCGGTGGCGTAATCTCCGACATGCGCGCAGGCACTGGCGGCGAAACGGAGGAACATGCCCATCATGGGATGTTCCTTCCCGTAAAATTTCCCGCACAACTCCACAGCACGCGGAGCCAGCCTGGCCCCGTCGGAAAAATTTTGCCCCGTGCTGTCACAGGCCACCAACCGACCGAGAGCGATCGCCGTGTGCAAATCGTCTGCACCGTAGACCCGCTCACACTCACTCAACACACGGCGAGAGGCCATTTCGCTCTCCGTATACCGCTGCATCTCGTGGAGCAAAAATGAACGGATGGTGGCCGCAAAGAGGATATCGGGATGATCCTTATCGAGTTCCCACCGGTCGGCATCGAAGGCCTTGTTCAAGATATCCAGCCCCTCCTGTGCTTTGCCCAAGTCATGAAGGCAAATGGCCAATCGCGCCTTCGCCTCGAGAGGAGCGTCACCCGGCTGGCCGGAATTCGCCCGCATGGTGGCGATGTATTCCCGCTGCCGGCGCTCTTCTTCGAAATGACGCGCCGAATGCCAGACGTCGGCCAACCGTTCATTCAGACGAAATGACTCGGCGGTATCCCGGTCCTCATTCGCCCGCGATAACGCCTCGCGGTAGTAACGTTCCGCTTCGGGGAGCTTGAAAAGCGCGTAGGCCACATCTGCCGCCTGGAGCCAGCGCATCCGGGCCTCTTTCCCAGCCTGCGGAGCAAGGGCGACAATCTCCTTGAGATCTTCCTCGAGTCCCTTGCGAAACTGATCGACGGGCCGTTTCAACTCCTGGGCCACCGTGATTTGTTTGACCTGCCAGAGATCCGTATCGACGGGCCAGAAATCCGGTTCCTGCAGCTCGTTTAGCACTCGCCGGGCTTCCTCCACGCTGCGCTCCAAGCGCTCGTCTCGAATGCGAATCCGGTCTTCCTCCAGTTGCGCCTGCCGGGCTTGTTCTTCGTGCACCGCATGGTCATGGACCTCCCAGGCAATGCCGGCGGCAGACACCCCGAGGCATCCCATGGCGATAAAAACGTAACTCAGTTTCTTTGGCATTCCGCGTCCCGATATGGAGGCTGGCAGGTAAACACCGGTCGGCGCTTCCGTCAACGCAACCGGGTGGACAAAAGGATATCTCGCGCCGATACCGGCTTGACGGATCCGCAACCCCGGGTTGACCGCACGCCACTTGCCGCCCATAGTGCGCGGCTCTTTCCATGCCACAAACGCGCACCCGCAACTTCTGCATCATCGCCCACATCGATCACGGGAAGACCACGCTTTCCGATCGGCTGCTGGAATTCACTGGCACGATCCAGAAGCGTGAAGCCCAGGATCAGCTCCTGGACGCCATGGACCTCGAACGCGAGCGGGGCATCACCATCAAGGCCCACCCCATCGCCATGAACTACACGGCGAAGGATGGCGTGACCTACAAGCTGAACCTCATGGACACGCCCGGCCACGTGGACTTCGCCTACGAGGTCTCCCGTTCGCTGGCCGCGTGCGAAGGCGCGCTGCTCATCGTGGACGCCGCGCAGGGCGTGGAGGCGCAGACGGTGGCCAATGTCCACCTGGCGATGAAGCAGGGTCTCACGCTCATCCCGGTCATCAACAAGATCGACCTCCCGAATTCCGACCTGCCTTCCGTGAAGCGCCAGCTCGAGGAAATCCTTGCCATTCCCGCGGACGAAGCGCTGCTGGCCAGCGCCAAGGCGGGCATCGGCATCGAAGAAATTCTCGAGGCTGTCGTCGCGCGCATCCCGCACCCGAAAGGCCACCCGACGCACAAGATGCGCGCGCTGGTCTTCGACTCCACTTTCGATACCTACCGCGGCGTGGTTGTCTATGTGCGCGTGGTCGATGGCAGCATCAAAGCCGGCGACCCGGTGAAGCTCATGGCGACCAATGGCAGCTATGAGGTGAAAGAGGTCGGCCTTTTCAAACCGCAGCAGCCCAAGTTTTTTGCCCAGCCGATGCTCAACGCCGGCGACGTCGGCTACGTCATCGCCAACATCAAGACGACCAGCGAGGTGAAAGTCGGCGATACGCTGACCAACGGGCGCACCCCCGCGGAGCAACCGCTGCCCGGCTTCCAGGTCGTGCAGCCGATGGTGTTCAGCGGCATTTATCCGATCAACACCGCCGACTTCGAGCATCTCAAGATGGCGATGGGCAAGTTGCAGCTCAACGATTCCAGCTTTGTCTTCCAGGCCGAGTCGAGCGTCGCGCTCGGCTTTGGTTTCCGTTGCGGTTTCCTCGGCCTGCTGCACATGGAGATCATCCAGGAACGTCTCCGGCGCGAGTACGACATGGATATCATCGCCACGTATCCTTCGGTCATCTACGAGATCGAGAAGACCAATGGCGAGGTGTTGTACGTGGACAATCCGGAGTTCATGCCCGACCCGAGCGTGATCTTCGAAATCCGCGAGCCCATCGTGAAATGCTTCATCATGGTGCCGAACGAGTACATCTCGCCGCTGATGCAGCTCATCATGGACAAGCGCGGGATGCTCGACCACACCGAGACCCTCGATGCGCGCCGCGTGATGCTCACCACGATCCTGCCGCTCAACGAAATCCTCGTCGACTTCAACGACAAGATTAAGTCCATCACCCGCGGCTACGGCTCAATGGATTACGAGCACGCCGGCCATCGCGCCGACAAGCTGGTCAAGCTCGACATCCTGGTGAACGGCGAACCGGTCGACGCCTTCAGCAGCATCGTGCATCGCGACAAGGCCGAGGCCCGCGGCCGCATCCTCGCGGCAAAGCTCAAGGAAGTCATCCCCACCCAGCTCTACCAGGTCGCCATCCAGGCAGCGATCGGCGGCAAGGTCGTGGCCCGTGAGAACGTCAGCGCCATGCGCAAGAACGTGACCGCGAAATGCTACGGCGGTGACATCAGCCGCAAGCGCAAGCTGCTCGAGAAGCAGAAGGAAGGCAAAAAGCGCATGAAGGCCATCGGCCGGGTGAACATCCCGCAGGAAGCATTCATCGAGGTGCTCAAGGCGAACTAGGCCAAACCGGGTTTGAGCGAGCATCCGGAATTGGCCTTCAGTCCACCTTACCGATCCGGTTACTTCGGCGAACACCCCACAGGAGTTGTTCGTCGGGGCACTGAAGGCGAATGAGGCAGCGCCGCTTTTGCGGCGCATCGAGAAATTGACCTCCATATATGAATGTGGAAACATCCATATATGCATCGCACCACCATTTTGCTGCCGGAAGACTTGCGACGTCGTGCGGAAACTGTTGCCGCCACTCGCGGCTTATCTTTGAGCGAGTTGATCCGCCGGCAACTAGAGAAGGTTGCTGGACCGGCGTCAAAACCGAGTAGCCGCCGTGACGACCCTCTTTTCAAAAAACTGAAGCCTTCCAGTAAGGCTACTCCACGGGATTTGGCCGCCAATCACGATCACTATCTCTACGGCGAAGCATGAGCAAGTTGTTCATCGACACCGGTGCGTTTCTCGCCCGTGAGTTGACACACGACCAACACCATTCAGCCGCTACAGAAGGCTGGCAGATGCTGGCTGATTCCGATGATCGTCTCTTCTCCACGGAGCATGTACTGGATGAAACAATTACCCTGCTGGCCAGGCGCGAATCGTACGCTTTCGCCGCCGAATGTGCCGCTACCTATTTGCAAAGCAAAGCAATCGAGTGGTTGCGGCCCGGCATGGATGACTACAACAAGGCCGTGAAACTCATGCGAAAATACGCAGACCAGTCCGTATCTTTTACCGACTGTATTTCTTTCGTTCTCATGCGACGCGAATCCATTACCCGGATTTTTGGATTCGACCGGCATTTCCAAGCGGCACAGTTCCGGCTCTGGCCAGCTTAATTTCAGTCCCTTGTTTCCGGCTTCTCGGGAAGCAGATTACCCCTTATGAAGTGCTTCATCATGGTGCCAAACGATTACATCTGGCCGCTCATGCAGCTTATCATGGACAAGCGCGGCATGCTCGAGAAGCAGAAGGAAGGCAAAAAGCGCATGAAGGCCATCGGCCGGGTGAACATCCCGCAGGAAGCATTCATCGAGGTGTTGAAGGCGAATTAGGAACGCCTCAACGACGCCCATGGTTGAAATCCACCGGGGCGATTTTCAACGATGCGCCGGGATTGTCGCGTATCTCCACGTCGACACAGCTCGGGTCGACCTGGATGGCGGCATCGTGTGACCGAAAGACATTGTCCTTGAAAAGGAGTTGCTGGCCGCCGGGCGCGAACGTCACCGCGGGTGAACCGCACTCTGGGCCGGTGACAAAAATGTTGTCGCGGACAATGACGGGCCCGTAATGGCCATCGCGTTCGTGGAGTGTGAAATAGAGCTCCGGCTTCTGCTCATAGTCGCCAGTCACGAAACTCCGCCGGCCCCGATGCGGATCGTGCTCGTTCTTCGTCGTATTGTTGATGAAGACGTTTCCCGTCATCACAAAATTGCGCGGCTGATTGATCCACGAGCCACGCCCTCCGTTGCGGAACGTATTGCCGGTGATCGTTACATCCTCGCACGATTTCTCCACACTCATGACGCGAGAACCGTTGGTCCCGTCGATCGTATTTCCGGTGATGGTCGCATTCTGACAAAACTCCGCGAGGAAAAAGGCGCCCATGCGTGAACCGGTGATGTGATTGTCCGCGAAAACCACGCCGCGGCTTTTCTGAATGTGCATGGTATCGCCGAGGGCGCTCAACCGGCAGCCCCGGACAATCACTTTCTCGCAACCGACGAGATCCATCGCCCCTTTGCCAGGACCGGCGCCGGTGGGCGAATAGAGAGCGCCATAAGCGGCTGAAAGATTGTGGATTAGTTTCACCTCGCCACCCGCCCCTTCGAAGCGCATCGGTGAACCCGACGGCTGTTCGGCAATCTGAATGCCTTCCGCATCACTTGCCACGACGAAGTATTGGCGACCGCGCACGACATTGCGCGGCAGCGCATCGCCGAAAAAGCACACCGCGTATTGAGGATCATCGCCACGACTGATCCCGACGGGATGGTCGCGGTTCGCAAAGCGCACGCGACTGTCTCCGTCGGCCATACTCACTCCTGGGCAAATCAGATCATTGCGGAAATATTTCGCCGCCAGCGCGCGTTCGCGTGGCGAGTAATCCTCCGGCCAAATGGTGATCTGCCAGAGCAGACCGTAATCCCACATGAATTTTCCGCTGCGCTCGAGCGTGCAGTTCTCCACCGTCACGTTTCTGGCGTAAGATTCGATTTCGCGGTCGCTGCCGTGCTTCTCCGCTCCCGCCACGCTGATCGCCGCGCCCGCGAGCCCATCGGAAGTCACATCACGGAACGTGAGATTTTTCGTCTCTCCGTTTCCTGTCGTGGAGATGAGAATCGCCCGCGTATTCACATTGGGCTCCCACGAGTTCTCCTCCCGCGCGGGATCGAATACATGGCCGGCGAAGTGCCCGCCAAACCACCGAAAATCACTGACGTTTTCTCCCCTGAAAAGCACCGCCCGCGCTTTATCGCCGAGCACATCGGGCAAATGAAAACGCGCTCCGTAAGCAAAGACGGTCGTGTGCGATGCCAAAGGAATCGGCTGCGTGCCGTCGAGCGCATAGTCCCCGGGCGGGATGGTAATGGTCCCGCCATGCTCGGCAACCGCAGCAAAGAGCGGCGCGAGCTTTGCCGAATCATCCGCAACACCCCGGCTGGCACAGACGGTAAAGATGGCGGCACACCAAATGAAGGAACCGATATTCATAGGTGCAGTGAAGATCGCCGCCCCACGGTTTCCTTGGCCTGTTTTCCGTCCGTCCCATTTCCCTCCGGAATTCGTAACCGCGCTCTACCGATCCCGGCGGAGGTCGCGGAAGGCCGTGTCGATGTCGCCGAATTCCGCATCCATACGCATGTCGTCGATGTGACGGTTCAGCCGGCCCTTGACGTTGATTTTGTCGAAGACTTCGTCGCGCGGGATCAGTTGGAGGGTAAAGCACAATTGCTCCGCGTCGGCATTGGAGAGCGCGGAGATTCG
Source organism: Chthoniobacter flavus Ellin428 (assembly GCF_000173075.1). Lineage (GTDB taxonomy): Bacteria > Verrucomicrobiota > Verrucomicrobiia > Chthoniobacterales > Chthoniobacteraceae > Chthoniobacter > Chthoniobacter flavus. Next base: position 97,199 of record NZ_ABVL01000005.1, on the reverse strand, counting down.
CTGCTTAATGGCGTCCTTGTCCTGCCGGCGCCAGGCGTGAATGGCTTCGGGCGTTGAGGCGGGATCGGGCTGTCCGGCCTCGGGGATGTCTTTTCCGGCGTCGGGATTCACTTTCGTCAACGTCTGTGCGGGAACATCCGGAGTCACGAGCACAGTCGCCTGCGCAATCGGCGCCGGTCTCTTCGGCATCAGCACATATCCCAGCCCCATGCCTAACAACGCCGCTGCCGCCACAATCGCGAGTAGAGTCGTCTCACGCATGGCGGAAGACTAACACGATTCGCCGGGGAGTAAAGAATCCGCCGACCGGGTGATTTTCGGCGCTGGAGCGGCGCCGGCTAGGAGGGGACGCACCACGGAGGGATGCGCTCCTGCGCGTTCCTACTTCCCCGTTCCCAGCCCCCAAATGGGGAACACGCAGGAGCGTGTCCCTCCGTGGCGCGCCGCGATGCGCCGGCCAGAGGGCCTATTTCGCCGCCGCTTCCGGCAGGGCGAAGGCGACAATGCTGCCGCCGGCGGGGCGGCCGGATTTCGCTCCGCCCGCGGAAATGACGACATACTGCCGGCCCTTCACCGTGTAAGTGCTCGGCGTCGCGTCGCCACCAAAGGGGAGCGCCGCTTGCCAGAGGATCTTGCCGGTGTCCTTGTCGAAAGCGCGGAACGTTTCATCGGCCGTGGCGCCGATGAAAAGGAGTCCGCCTGCGGTGACGACCGGGCCGCCGTAATTTTCCGTGCCGGTCGGCGGGAGGCCGCGCTGGGTCAATGCCTTGTATTCGCCGAGCGGCACCTTCCATTTGATTTCGCCGGTGTTGAGGTCGACCGCGTTCAATGTGCCCCACGGCGGCTTGATCGCCGGGTAACCTTCTTTGTCCAAAAAGCGGTGAAACCCGGCAAAGGCGTATGGCGGCTCCTTGCGTCCCTTGGCCGCGGGCGCGGGCGCTTCATCAGCCCGGCCGCTGGTGGCGGGTGGCGGCGTGACGCCAAGGATGTAATCGAGAATCGCGTTGCGATCGCCTTCACTCAAGCGATCGAAGGCCGGCATGCGCCCGGCGCCTTGCTTGGTGACGAGCACCATCTGGTCGCGCGTCTTGCGCTTGGCGATATCGACGAGCGTAGGGAAACCGCTTTGCGGATTCCCGGTGAAGTCGAGGCCGTGGCAGGCCGCGCAATTGAGCATGTACTCGCGCTTGCCGTGGGCGATCGGCGTGCCGTCGGGATTGCGCGTTTCGACCATTTGCATGATCCACGGCATCTCATTCACGTTCACATAGTAGATGCCATTGGGGTCCGCGGCGCCGCCGCCCCATTCCATGCCACCATCGAAGCCGGGGAACATGATCAATTCCTTGATACTCGGCGCGGGGAACGGGCCGACATTCGGCGAACTCTGCACCTTGTTCACCGTCGCCAGCGTGGCGTCGGGCGAAATAGTCGAGATATCCTCGAGCTTGTAGAACTCGCGCGTGAGCGGCACGGGCTTCGTGGGGAAAGGCTGCGTGGGCGAGGCTTGCTCGCCGCGCAATTCGGATTGGGGGCCCGGCTTCTCCTCGATCGGCCAGAGCGGGTGGCCGGTCACACGATCGAAGACGAAGAGCAGCCCCTGCTTGGTGCCCTGGGCCACGGCGTCGACCTTCTTGCCGTCGTGCATCACGGTGATGAGCACCGGCGGGCACGGCAGGTCGCGATCGAGCAGATCGTGGTGGACGATCTGGAAATGCCACAGGCGTTTGCCGGTGTTGGCGTCGAGCGCCACGAGGCAGTTGGCGAAGAGATTGTCGCCGTGCCGTTCGCCGCCGTAGAAGTCGGGCTCCGCGGTCTTCGTCGCGACATAGAGGATGCCGCGCTGCTCATCGAGCGATTGCCCGCACCACGGCATGAGGCCGGTCGCGGTCTTGTAAGCCTCGGGGGGCCAGGTGTCGTACCCGACGTCACCCGGACGCGGGATGAGATGGAAGATCCAGCGACGTTCGCCGGTGTGGACATCGAACGCGCGCATCGCGCCCGGCCCACCAAAGCCGCCGATGATGAGCATGTCTTTGTAAGTCACACCCGGCGTGTTGAGTCCCACGGCGGGCAAGCCTTCCACGTCGAGTCCGGTGCCGAGATGGATCGAGCCATTCTGCCCGAAGTTGCGGATCGGCTGGCCGGTCTTCGTGTCGAGCGCGTAGAGGTAATTGCCCACGCCGGTGAAGATGCGACCCTCGCCACCGCTCTCGTTTTGCCAGAAGACGAGCCCACGCTCGCGGCTGCGATTCCCGCCCGGCCGTTCCGAGACCGGATCCCACTTCCACAGCTCCTTCCCCGTGGCCGCGTCGAGGGCGACCACCTTGCGCGTCGGCGTAGCGGTGTAGAGGACGCCGCCAACGATGAGATTGTTCGACTGATACTCGCCCTTGTCGCCGGTGTCGTAAGTCCACGCGACCTGAAGCTGCGAGACGTTATCGCGGTTGATCTGCTGGAGCGGCGAGTAAAGGCTGCGCGATTTGCCGCCGAGATAGACCGGCCAATCGACATTCGCCGAAGCATCACCCGGACTGGCAGCGAAACTCGCGGACGGCATCCACACGCCCACGGAACAAAGCGACGCCACCAGAACACTGGGGAGAAAAGTGCGATTCATGGCGTCTTCCAAAGCGGGAACGCCGCTCGAATGCAAACCGGTTCTTTTGCCAGCCTGCGTACAAAGAAAGCGCTCTGCCAAGCTTGAGAGCCTGGCAGAGCGCTGAAATCTGGGACCGGTTACTTCATCAGTTCGGTCAGCTTCGGCGTAATCGCGTCAGCCCAGATCTGGTAGCCCTTGTCGTTCGGGTGCAGGGAGTCGGGCATGATGTCCTTGGGCAAGGTGCCGTCGGGTTGGAGGAATTTCTCGCCGATGTCCATATAGAAGACGTGTTTGTCGTCGTTCAGCTTGGAAATGATCTTGTTCACTTCCGCGAGCTTCTGGCGGGCGGGATTGGGGCTGGCCTTTTCCCCGCGCGGGAAAACAGCAAGGAGGAGGATCTTCGTGTCGGGGGTCTTGGTGCGGATGGTGTCGACGATCTTCGTCACACCCTTGGCAATGGCCTCAGCGGAATCCCCACCCACGTTGTTCGTGCCGATCATCAGCACACAGACCTTCGGTTTGAAGCTGTCGGCGAGCTCACCGTTTTCGATGCGCCACAGCACGTGCTGCGTGCGGTCGCCGCCGATGCCGAAGTTGACCGGATCCCATTGCGAAAAGGATTTGGCCCACACTTCCTTGCCGCGGCCCGCCCACCCGGCCGTGATGGAGTCGCCGAGGAACAGAAGCTTCCCTTTGCCCTCCTTGGCGATCTTTACATATTTCTCATGCGCGGCGAGGAAGCCGGCATCTGGCTGGCCAGTCTTGGCGCTGTATTTCTCCGCGGCGACGTCGGGCTCCTGCTTGGGCAGCGGGAAGGGCGTGGCTAGGGGAGTTGCGGTGGGAGCGGCGGCTGGCTTATCCTGCGCCCAGAGGGCGGGCGTAAGCACGAGCGAGGCGGCGACGAGGGCGTGAAGGGGGAGTGATTTCATGATGAGGTAAGGAGCGCCGACTTTGCGACGAGCGGCCCGGTGGAGGCAAGCGCAGCGTCGCTCCTGGTTCTTAATCTTACTCGTAATCTTAATCTTAATCCCCGAGTGCGCCGCAGCCGCGGGATTACGATTAAGATCAAGATTAAGATTAAGAATGAGAAGCCTTCCCACCGCGGCAGCGCAGTGCCGCCACTACAGCGCACAGAGCCAACCGGTAGAATTCGCAAGAAGTGGTTTCCGATCTCAAAAAACCGCCTACAGTCCCCGACCATGAAATACCTCCCCCTTCTGCTGATCGCCGTTTTCCTTGTCGGCTGCGATACCAGCGAAGAAGACCGCAATTTCTATTATAATGGCTGGATGAAGCCAGAAACGGATGCGAATAAGCGCATCTACGGTGGCGAACCGACCAAGGTTCCGGCGGATCCGATCGATGAGCGGTAATCGCCGTTCGTCGGCAAAATTTCTCTTTCTTTACGGGGGATTTCGGATTGGACTCCCGACTCCGCGTCCCTAGCCATGTTTTCATTTTTCCTTCCTAAATTCGTCCAACAAGGGCGTCAGTTCGCCAAGGACGCACGGAAGATTCTCGACTACAAACGCGACCTTTGGAGCGAAGTCACTGTCACGGATTTCGAGCGCGAAATTGAGCATCTCGAGGAAGGCTGCAAGGAGCGCGACGCCCAGAAAGTCGAATCGGCCGCACAGGCCCTCAACGCTCTCTGCACCAGCATGCTTCCCAAAGTGGAAGACGCCGCCTGGCGGGAAAACTGCGAGGTCTTCCTGGTTGCCATCGTCGTGGCCCTGGCCGTGCGCACCTTCTTCATTCAGCCGTTCACGATTCCGACCGGCTCCATGCAGCCCACGCTGAATGGCATCCTCGGCCACAAGACTCCGGAAGATCCGCCGAACGCCGCCATCCGCCTCTGGGATTCGCTGATTCACGGCCGTTCCTGGGTCAACGTGGTGGCGCAGGACGACGAATCCATCGCCAGCGTCGAGGAAGTGAACTGGGCCTTTTTCTTCACCTACACCAAGGTGGAAACGAGCCAGGGACACACCTATTGGATTCACGGCCCGATGCGCACGGCGGTCGAAACCTGGGGGCTGAATTCCGTGGAGACCTATCATCGGGGTGACCACATCGCCCGTGGCTACATCGACACCGGCGACCACGTCTTCGTGGACAAGATGTCCTACGAATTCCGCCTGCCCCGGCGCGGCGACGTCTTCGTCTTCAATACCGAGCGCCTGCCCACCATCGATCGCCGGCACTCCGGCAGCTTCGAGCCGAATGATCCCACGCAATTCGACTGGCCGGAACTTGCGAGCTTCGCCGATCAGTGGCACTGGAAAGTCGACATGAACGTGCCGTCGCAATTCTACATCAAGCGTCTCGTCGGCCGCCCCGGCGATACGCTGCGGATCGATTCGCCCCGGCTCTACGTCAATGGCCAACTCGCCGAGGGCGCTCCCTTTGCGCGCGTCATGGCGGCCAAGGACGGATACGAAGGCTACAGCTTCGGCACCTCCGGCTTCCTGGCGAATATCCTCACCGCCTCCGACAAGACTTTCACCATCCCGCCGAAGCACTACTTCGCCATGGGCGATAATAGCTACCACAGCTCCGACAGCCGCGACTGGGGTCCCGTGCCGCAGCGCAACATCATGGGCCGCGGTCTCTTCGTCTACTGGCCCTTCGGTCCGCACTGGGGTTTCATCAAATGACGGTCGCGCCCGCAGCGCCCGTTTTGTAAGGCTCGTGTAAAGAGAAATGACAGCCCAACGGCCCAGCTCCAAGTTCCCGGAAACGAATATCCCATTCGTCATTCATCACTCGTCTTTCGTCATTCCGATTTTTCCCTCCCATGGCACGTCGCGCTAGTTCTTCCGCTCATCCCGCATGGATGTTGATCGCTGTCATCCTCGTCCTCGCGGCCCTGGGTGGCGGCTATTTTCTCTTCGGCCGGGCGAGCGATCCGTTTCGCGGCATATCTCCGTTGCCGGTGCAGGACTACCTGCAAAATTCCAATAGCCTGCGCGGCAACAGCTACAAACTGGATGCCGTCATTGGACAATCGCTCCAGTGGTCCCCCACGATCGGTCGTTTGTTTTCCGTGGAGGCGAATGGCGAAGTATTGCCCATCCTCGTCCCCCCGAAATTTAACAGTGTGAACATTGAAAAAGGGCAGCGGTTTTTCTTCCTGATCAAGGTGGAAGATCATGGAATTTTGTCCGCCGAGGATGTAAAGAAGTCCTGACCTCTATGAGAACGTTCTCCCCGGAAAGCCTGCGCCTTATGTCTTGGGGCGCTTCCCTCCTGCTCGCCAGCACCTCCATTGCCCAGGTCCCGGACGCCCCCGGCGGTCCTGCTCCGGCAGCCGGTGGCGGCGCCACAGCCACTGCTCCCGCGGCCCAGCCTGCCGCTCAGAACGGCGCCGGCGGCGGCCAGAAAGGCAGCTTCTTGGGCAAGGATGTTCCCTCCTTCGATCCCGGCACGGAAATCATGACCTGGGACGGCAAGAACTGGAACGTGAATAACAATCGCCTCTTCCAGGCCCGGTTTGAGAAGTATCTGAACGCGCCCGAGGAGACCACCGCGGTGGACCGGCAGTACCAGACCGTCATCAATAACCTGTTGACCCTCCTCGCACCGGGCAACGCCACGACGCAAAACATCGACGCTGCGTTCCGTCTGCTGCCGCGCGGCTCGAGCTTCGATATCGATGCCCGCCTGTGCGATTCGATTGCCGACGCCGTCTACAGCGCCTGGCGCGCGCAGAACGCGCAGAACCGTCTCGCCTCCGCCAATGACGCGCTCGATTCGGAACTCAAACAGGAATACTGGAACGCGCAGCACGCCAGCGTCATGGATGGCTCGCGCGAAGCGTCCTCAACGGGAAGCAGCTCGAAGCAAAAGGGCGGCGGCAAAAGCCCGTCCAGCAACCAGAGTTACGAGGGACAACATGATCCAGGTGGAGCACACCAAGCGCATCGCGGAGATCGAGGCCGTAAAGAAGGCCAACTCGGTGAAGCGCGAGCTCAACTCGATCCAGGCCAAGGTCGAGTTTCAGGCGCTCATCCTCCAGTTCTTCCTCCAGCGGCGTTTCCAGCACGTGCTCATCGCCACACGCTTCTACCGTGCGGTCTTTACCGATGGCGACACCAAGCTGAACGTGGGCAAGGACACCAAGGATCTCTTCGAGAAGAGCTCCGGGCTGCCGCCTACCGTGGGCACGATCGATTCCATGGCCAATGAAGCCCTGCGCGACGTGCGCGAAGGGGTGCAGGCCTACAACTTCCTGCTCGAGAAACAGGAACTCGAAAGCGCCACCAAGCGCCTCGGCGAGGCGTTCACCGTCGGTGAGTTCGTGCCCGAGATTCGTACCCTGCCGCGCGAGAAGAAGCGCAAGGCGCTGGAGTTCGCGCATAAGACAAACCAGCTTGTCTCCGCGATCGACGTAAAGGATTACACGCTCGCCGAGTCGCTCGTGAAGGATCTAGGCGTCATCGCCAAGGATTTCGATTCCTCGAAGCCGATGGCGGCGATCGATACCTCCAAGCAGATCTCCGACATGCACCTGGCCAAGGCGCGCAACGCGGCGCTCAAGGGCGACAACGCGACGCTCGAAGCCGAGCTCACCGCTGCCACGGAACTCTGGCCGCGCAATCCCGCGCTGGCCGAGCTTTCGAAGAAGATCTTCCAAACGGGCGACATCCAGCAAAAGGCGGTCATCGATTTCGAACAGCTCCTCAGCCAGAAGAATTACCGGCAGATCTTCGACGACCGCGCCCGCTTCATCGGCGCCCTCGCCTTCTATCCGGACAAAGCGGCCAAGTTGAAAGAGGTGCTCGACAACGTCCAGACCATCGAAGTCGCGCTCATGCGGGCGGATGAAATGGTGCGGCAGAACAATTACCCGGGCGCCTGGGAGAGTGTGGAGAAGATCGCCCAGCAATTCCCCGACGACACGAAGCTGAGCAAGACCCGCGCAGACCTCACCCCGCACGCGGCCGATTTCGTGCGGACCTTGCAGGACGCGCAGGACATGGAAAAGCGCGACCAAGTCGGCTCCAGCCTCGCTTATTACCTCAAGGCCCGGAAGATCTACCCCGCCAGCGATTTCGCCGGCGAAGGCGTCGACCGGCTGGTGAAGAAGATCGTGCCGGATAGCAATAACTAGAGCGGGGCGGGGCTTTCCGGGGACGGAGGCAGGATTCTTAATCTTAATCCTAATCGTAATCTTAATCCTCCGGCGCGCGTGTGCACGGAGATTAAGATTAAGATCAAGATTACGATTAAGAAAAGAGGCTCCGACCCACAACCCACCATTCGTGCGCCGAGCCACCAAAGGTTTTGCTCCCTCAGCGATTGGCTCACTCGTCATCACCCCCGCCTTTTACTAAGCAGCCTTTCCTCCCCACGCCAGATTCTCCCATCTCCCTCTCCCTCCCCTTTTCATGAGACTCACCGCCCCTTCATTTGTCCTCGCCGTCGCTCTTGGCCTCACCTCCCTGGCTCAAGCTCAAGCCCCGCAAGCTCCCGCGAAAAAAGCGCCGAAGCCCAAGGACCCCGACGCCGGCAAGCAGATCAATGAAAACAAGGCCACGCCGGCCGAGCGCATCAAGGTGATGAAAGACTTCAAGGTCGAACTCCTTTACTCGGTGCCGATCGCCGAGCAAGGCTCCTGGGTGGCGATGTGTGTGGACAACAAGGGCCGGCTCATCACCAGCGACCAGTACGGTTCGCTCTACCGCTTCACCCCGCCGCCCGCCGGCCAACCACTCGATCCGAAGACCATCGAGCGCCTCGACATCCCGGTCAAAGCCGCCAACGGCCTGCTCTGGGCTTTCAACGCCCTCTGGGTCGGCGTGAACGACTACGAACACGGCGAGAGCACCGGCCTCTATCGCGTCACCGCCTCGAAGGGCGATGATCATCTCGACACCGTCGAGCAGTTGCGCTCCATGAAAGGCCGCGGCGACCACGGTGTGCACGCCGTGCTGCCCGGACCGGATGGCAAATCCGTCTTCCTCATCACCGGCGACGGCACCACGCCCACGGAATTCAACCGCTCGCGCGTGCCCACCATTTGGGGCGAGGATCACCTTCTGCCCCGCCTGCCCGATGGCCGCGGCTTCATGCGCGACGTGCTCGCCCCCGGCGGCATCATCTACAAGATTTCCGCCGACGGCAAAGATTGGGAAGTCTGGTCGAGCGGCTATCGCAACATTTACGACGGGGCGTTCGACAAAAACGGCGAGCTCTTCACCTACGACGCCGACATGGAGTACGACTTCAACACGCCGTGGTATCGCCCTACGCGGATCTGCCATTGCGTGAGCGGCTCGGAATTCGGCTGGCGCAATGGCGCGGGCAAACGCGCGGAATGGTATCCGGACAATCTGCCGCCGGTGCTCAACATTGGCCCCGGTTCGCCCACCGGCATGGTTTTCGGCTACGGCGCGAAGTTCCCGGCGAAATACCAGAGCGCCCTCTTCGCGCTCGACTGGAGCTGGGGCCGCCTCTACGCGGTGCATCTCCAGCCAAACGGCGCGACCTTCAGTGCCACGAAGGAAGACTTCCTCAACGGCGCTCCGCTGCCGATGACCGATGTGGTCATCAACCCCAACGACGGGGCGATGTATTTCACCATCGGCGGACGCAAGGTGCAGAGCGGTCTCTATCGCGTGACCTATACGGGCAAGGAAAGCACCGCGCCCGCGCCGGCTCCAAAGAAGGACGCGCCGGCCATCGCAGAGCGGCATCGGCTGGAGGAATACCATCACGAAGACACCGGCGCACTAACCGTGGCATGGCCGAAGCTCGGCGACAACGATCGCTTCATCCGCTGGGCCGCGCGCACCGCCGTCGAGCATCAGCCGGTGGCCACGTGGGCGGACAAGGCGCTTAGCGAAACGGATCCCGCCAAGCAACTCGAAGCGCTTCTCGCGCTCGCCCGTTGCGCCGGCATCGACCCGCAGCATCGCAAGCCGACCGATCCGCCGGTCGACACCGCGATGCGCGACAAGCTTCTTACCGCGCTCCAGAAGTTCGACTGGTCCACACTCAACCAGGAGCAGCGCCTGACGCTCGTGCGCACGCTGCAGATCGCGCTCGTCCGCTTTGGGCGGCCCGACGACGCGACAGTGAAAGCACTCCTTGCGAAATTCGATCCGCTCTTCCCCGCGCCGACCTATGAGCAGAATCGTCTGCTCTGCGAGACGCTCGTTTATCTGCAATCGCCGACCATCGCCGCCAAGGCCGTGCCCATGCTCACCAGCGCGCCCACCCAGGAAGAGCAGATGGAATACGCGCGTTCGCTGCGCATGCTCAAGACCGGCTGGACCACACCGCTGCACACCGCCTACTTCGACTGGTTCCTCAAGGCCGCCAACTACCGCGGCGGCGCCAGCTTCGAGAACTTCATCGCTTTCATCCGTGCCGATGCCGTGGCCAGTTTGAGCGACAGCGAGAAGACCGAGCTGGCCGCGGAACTCGACAAGAAGCCCGTCATCAAATCGCCGCTCGAAGTCGCCGCCTCGGCGCTCGTCGGCCACACCAAGATCACCAACTGGACCCTCGACGACGTCAATCCGCCGGCCGCCCTTACCGGCCGCAACTACGAGACCGGGCACAAGATGTTCGCCGCAGTCGGCTGCTCGGCCTGCCATCGCTTCGGCAATGAAGGCGGCATGACCGGCCCCGATCTCACGCAAGCCGGCGGCCGTTACAGCCCGCGCGACTTGATCGACAACATCATCAACCCGAGCAAGGAGATCAACGAGCAGTTCGTCCCCACGGTCATCACCATGGAAGACGGCACGCAGCACATCGGCATGATCGTCAACCTCAACTCCGACGGGGTGAGCCTGAATACCGATCCCACGCAGCCGAACCAGCAGGAGCACATCGACCGCCGGAAAGTGGTGAAGATCGAACCCTCCAAGGTCTCCCTCATGCCTCCCGGCCTGCTCAATATCCTGAGCCGCGACGAAGTCCTCGACCTCGCCGCCTACGTCCTGAGCGGCGGCGACGAGAAGAACGCGATGTTCACGAAGAAGTAAGCGGTGGGACATCCCGAAGGGATGAAGGACCGTAGCCGGGGGTAAGCGAGCTTGGCGAGCAGCACCCCCGGTCACCCGTCCTCCACGGTTCCCACCCCAGAGGGGTGGAGGAATCTTTCGTCAGCAAGAAATTCCGGCACCGCCTCCGGGGTGCATTCGTTTTTGGAGGCGTATCCGGGGGTGGCGTTCGCAGACTCACTTACCCCCGGCTACGGTCCGGTATCCCTCCGGGATACGGGTCGCCGCAAATCAAAGATATAGATAATGTGCAGACTGGGTGACACCACTGGCGGTGCCCAACTGCAAGGCGAGGAAAACTGCCCTTCACCGCTCCATAGCGCCGAACGGGGAAGCTCCTCACCGCCATTGCCCATTCGCCTATTTTCGAGTTCGATAGCCAGGTGCGTTCCTTCACTGTGATCTGCTCGGTTTACGTCGCGCTGCTCGCCGGCACCGGAGCGCGGGCGGCCGAACCTGCGCTGCAAAGCATTCTCACTGCCGTCCAGCGGAGCGTGCCAAGCGCGACTTTGGTCGCGCCACCCAAGGATCCCGCCACTTTCTTCGCCGGCCATTTCAGCACCAGCCCTGAGGTCGCCCGCCGCGCCGGCAATCCCCTGCATGGCGACGACCTCTATCTCCTGCCAGATCAGACCTATTTCTATCTTTCCTGGACCGATATTTCGGCTCACTCCGAGATGGAGGATCAAGGCCATTGGCGCTTCGATGGACAATTTATCCGGACGCAAAGTGACCAGACCGTTCCCCGGCGGACGCCTTTTCACGATCATGCGTTCGCTCCTTTCTTCGCCAAAATCGCCAGCGAGAAATCCCTTTACCTGCTGGAGACCAGCCAGGATTTCCCGGGCTTCGTGAAAGAGACCAAGCCGGGCGACGATTTCCTATTTCTGGTGCTCGCTCGGATGCGGGTGGCCCCCATTCAAGACGCAGCCGCGGAACGGACGAAAATCTGGAAATCCACAGGACAGGCCGCACCGCCGAAATGACACGCGTACTCGCCCGCTTTGGAAACTTGGCGACAAATCATTTTCACCCATGCATCCCGAAATCGAGCAAAGCGGCTTCGCGCTGGTCGGCAATGTCCTGGATGCCAGCGAATGCTCGGCTCTGCGGGAAACCCTCGGCCCGGTGTCTGGCGCCGGGGAACGCGGGCTGTTGGGACGGCCCGGAGTGGTTACCCTCGCCCAATCGGACCGCCTGCTAAATCTCATCCGCCCGCATTTGCCCGCCGAACCGCAACCCGTTCGTGCCATCTACTTCGATAAATCGGCCGAAGCGAACTGGGGCGTCCCCTGGCATCAAGACCTGACCATCGCCCTGCGTGCTCGGACGGAAGTCGTCGGCTTCGGCCCCTGGAGCACGAAGGAGGGCATTCCCCACGTCCAGCCACCAGCCGAGTTGCTTGCCCAGATGCTCACCCTCCGCCTGCACCTCGACGACACGGACGAATCGAATGGCGCCTTGCATGTCCTGCCCGGTTCCCATCGCGAAGGGCGCCTCACTTCCGACCGCATTCAGGAATTGCGCGCCCAGCAAACCGATTACCTCTGTGTCGCAGCCGCTGGGGATGCCCTGCTCATGCGCCCGCTCCTGCTTCATGCCTCCGGTCGCTCGACCAGCCCACGACACCGGCGCGTCCTCCATATTGAATACGCCGGATTTGCCCTGCCAACGGGGTTGGAGTGGCACGAGGCGGCGTAACCGCGGCCCGCTTCTGGAGAGCGCGCGTGCCCCGGAAATGGGTTGCAGCGTTTTTGCGTTGATAAGAATATCGCCCGAAGCCCGATCTACTTCTGTAATTCCAGTTTACTACATTTTATCGGAGTTACGCATATTAACCCTACGTAGTTTTCCGTTCACGGGTTTTTGCACTTGTGAAATCCGTTCAGGACACTACTTCTTTCTCACAAATGAATTTGCCCAATGACGCGGGCGCGGCCCGCGTGGATGATTCGGAACGCGGTGGTGAGCGCAAAGCGCCCCGGCAATTGTCGGACCTGCAGAAGACGATCACCATGGCGCAGATCGCCAAGGCGGCCGGTGTCTCGCAGGGTGCCATTTCGTCGCTCTTGAACGATCGCGATTATGGCATTCGGGTGAGCGAAAAGACCCGCGAACGGGTCTTCAAGGTCTGCCGCGAGATGGGCTACATCCCGAACGACTTGCGCGCCGTAGTCCGCATGTATCCGGAACTCGGCGACTTCTGCCTGCTCCTTTCCACCAGCATCGAGGGCGGTCTTTTGGATCCCTTTGTGCATCGCCTCGTGGCCGCGGCCATGTCCGCCGTGCCGGATGAGTCGCACCCGCTGAGCCTCGCTTATTACGGCGAGACGCAGGATTACACTGCGGCCGGCACACTGCCACATCCGGTCCGGGTCGGCACTTACTCGAAATTTCTCATCCACGGCACGCCGAACGCCTCGCTGTTGGAGGTGCTTTTCAAGCGCGGGTTGCCGGTCGTCTCCCTCGGCTACGAAGCTCCGTTGGCCGGGCTGACCAGCCTCGTGCCGGACTATACGCAGGCGGCCACGCTCGCCATCGAGCATCTCGTCCAGCTTGGACATGAGCATCTGGGGATCATCTCCGGTCCCTTTGGCTCGACGCATCCGAAGATTCTCGAACTGAATCACGGCGTCAGCGTGGCCTGTGAAAAATTCGGACTGCCGATCGAGTCCCAGCACATCGTCTATGGCGATCTTTCCGAGCAGGCCGGACGTGCAGCGCTGGAGGAAATCCTCGCCCGTCAACCGGCGCCGACGGCCATCTTTGCCATGAGCGACCGGGCCGCTCTCGGCGCGCTCTCCCTCGCCCAAGCCCGCGGACTGCAAGTGCCTGGCGACCTGAGCATTGTCGGTTGCTCGGATGATCCCGGCAGCCAGACCGCGCACCCGCCGCTCACCACCGTCCATTTGCCGGCCGAGGAAATGGCAGCCCAAGGCATCCGGGAAATCGACCGCTTGGTGAACGCCGGAGCAGCGGACGCTCCGCGCAAGGAATCACTGCCCGTCCGTCTCGTTACCCGCTCCTCGACTGGCCCCGCGCGCAAGTTGCAAAAAGTTTAATCAAAAGCTGATTTGCCCCTTGACGCCCGCTGGTGTCTTGAACGAGAAGTTCGCCCCCTCTAATGAAACTCTCCTTTTATATCTCAGTCGCCGCCTCGGCACTCTGTCTCGTACTGAGCGTCGTCGTGCTCATCCAGGGCAACATCAACCAAGGGCTGCAGAACGACATTCAGACCCAGCAAGGCATCTATCAGAGGCAGCAGGAGGAAATTAACCGTGGCAACTCGATCAGTCAGCAGGTCGGACCGGCTCTGCTCCGCGACATGGCTGTTTCCTCGACCAAGAACGAGAAGATGAAGCAGCTCCTCGCGGCCAATGGTTACACCGTGAATCTCGCCACCCCGGCGCCCGGTTCCTCGCCGGCTCCTGGTGCGGCCACCCCGAAACCCGCCGCTCCTGCGACCGGCGAAGCCCCTGGCCTCCGTCCCTAATTTCACCCCATGAGCTCCGAACCCGATTACAATTTCAATCAGCCCACCTCCGCCGCCAACTCGGAGAACGGGTCCCTGCTGATCCCCTTCGCCCTCCTGACCGCGGCCATCGCCGTGGTGATGGTGGCGCAGACCTGGAACACCTTCCGTGCCCGCACCGCGCTGCGTGAGAACAGGACCCAACTCATCGATGTGGTGAAGAAGCGTGAACCGATGGTGGCTCAGTCCGGGGAAATTCAGAAGAAGCTCGAGAAGCTGATTCTGGACCTGCTCGTCCTCGCCAAGACGGACGAAGACGCCAAGGCGATCGTGCAGAAGTACAACATCCAGCAGGGCAACCCGACGGGTGCCGCGGAAGCGCCGGCTTCCACCGAAGCTCCGAAATAGCGAGCCGCTGACTTCAAGAAAGCATTCCCGAAAGCCCGGCCTCGTGCCGGGCTTTTCGTTTTATCAACCATGTCCGCCTCCGTCTCCCTCGCCGAATCCGCGCGCCGCGTCGTGCAGCAATTGCAGGACGCGGGCTTCATCGCGTACTACGCCGGCGGGTGCGTGCGTGACCAGTTGATGGGCGTGGAGCCGCACGATTACGACATCGCGACCAATGCGCATCCCGAGCAGGTGCAAAATCTCTTTCGCCGCACCATCGCGGTCGGCGCGCACTTTGGTGTCATCATCGTGCTGCAGGATGACTTCGAATTCCAAGTCGCCACTTTCCGCAACGACGGCCAGTACATCGACGGCCGTCGCCCGGAATCGGTAAGCTTCGCCACGCCCGAGGAGGACGCGACGCGGCGCGACTTCACGATCAATGGCCTCTTCTTCGACCCGATCGCCGGCAAGCTCATCGACTATGTCGGTGGACAGCAGGACCTCGCGAAGAAAATGCTGCGAGCGATCGGCAATCCTTACGACCGCCTTCGCGAGGACCGGTTGCGCCTGCTGCGGGCCGTGCGTTTCGGCGCGACCCTTTGCTTCGATCTCGATGGCGCCACTTGGCGGGCGGTTTGCGAAAATGCCCGGCATATCCATGAAGTCAGCGCCGAACGCATCCGCGAGGAGTTGGTGAAAATCTTCCTCTCGCCCAAGCGAGTCCGTGGATTCGATCTGCTGGACGAAAGCGGCTTGATGGCCGCTGTCCTGCCGGAAATCGAGGCCCTGAAAGGCTGCGAGCAGCCGCCCCAGTTTCACCCCGAGGGCGACGTCTTCGTCCACACGCGCATCATGCTCGGACTGCTGCCCACTCAGGTCTCGGTGCCGCTGGTCCTTTCCGTGCTGTTCCACGACATCGGCAAGCCGGGAACTTATGCAGTCGATCCCGACGGGCGCATCCGCTTTAGCGGGCACGACAAGCTCGGCGCAGAGATGACCGAGGCGCTGATGAGCCGTCTGCGCTTTTCGCGCGCGGAGATCGACGCCACGGTCGAAGCGGTGGCAAATCACATGGTCTTCAAGGACGTGCAGCAAATGCGCGTGGCGAAGCTCAAGCGTTTCCTCGCGCGCCCGCACATGGAGGATGAACTGGAGTTGCACCGGGTCGATTGCACGAGCAGCCACGGCATGCTCGACAACTACGAATATCTGAAAGCCAAGCGTGAGGAATTCGCCAACGAACCGTTGATCCCGCCACCGCTCATCACCGGTCGCGAACTCATCGCGCTGGGCCTGAAGCCCGGACCGCGTTTCGCCGAGATCCTCGAAGCGGTGCAATCGCGCCAGTTGGAAGGCACGCTCAAGACCTCGGAAGAAGCCTTGGAATGGGTCAAGAACGACTGGCTGGGCGAAGGCGGGGAAAATTCTTAATCTTAATCTTACTCTTACTCTGCCCGAGCGGGTTTGGATTAAGAGTAAGAGTAAGAGTAAGATTACGATTAAGAATCCTGGGAACAACCGCAATATAGGGTCGGTTTCCGGCAATTCCTAAGTAGCGCCCGCCTCCGAGGTGAGCTAAGAACAATCTCTCCATGTCTGCCATCGAACATAACGATCCCCTCAACGCCCAGATCCTCGCCGTTTCCGAGGACAAGATTCAGGGCTTTGTCCGCGAACCCTTTGTGGCCATCGCCGAGCGTAGCGGCGTGCCGCTCGAAACGGTGCTCGAGCGGCTGAAGACGATGCTCGCCGCCGGGACGATCCGTCGCATTCGGCAGACGCTCGTGGCCAGCAATCTGGCCGAGGGTGCGCTCGTGGCTTGGAAGGTGCCGGAGGAGAAGCTGAACGACGCGTTCGACTTCATGTTCCAGAAGGACCCTTTTAGCGGGCACATCGTGGTGCGGTCGACCGATACCGCCACCACCGGCAGCGAATTCCGTCTCTGGACCACGCTCAAGACCCCGGTCGGCACTTCCATGGAAGAGCATTGCGAAGTGCTCATGCGCCACACGGGCGCCACGCATTACAAACTCATGCCGGCCAAGGGCATCTTCGCCCTTGGTGTCGGCCATGTGCGCCGCAAGACCATCGAGCCCGGCGACAAGTGCGAGGGCCCGGCGAAAATGATCAAGGTCGGCGTGGTCGATCTCACCGATCTCGAATGGGAGGTCCTGCTCGCCCTCAAGCGCGAGCTCACGCTCGATGAAATCCGCGTCGGCCTGTGGGAAGCGCGCGCCGCCGAGGCCGGGGTCGATCTGGAGACTTTCTGCCGGGTCGCCGAGGACCTCAACCAGCGTCAGGTCATCGGCCGCTTCTCGACATTCCTCGAACACGTGAAGCCGTCGGCCAGCGGCCAGCGGGTCACCCGTTTCAACGCCCTGTTCCACTGGCGCGTGCCGGAAGGTCGTCAATTCGAGGCCGGCAGCGAAGTCGGCCGTTTCGACATCCTCACCCACTGCTACTGGCGTGAGGGCGGTCCGGAATTCAACAACGTCAACATCATGGCCGTGTGTCATGGCACCGAGAAGGACCGCGTCTTCGCCCACAAGGCGGCCATCGACGCCCATCTCGAGAGTATCGGTATTCCGGTGACTTACACGAACGTCTTCTGGGGCGGTCGCAGCGAGATCAAGCCCAGCGAGATCTCGCCGAAGGTCCATCGCGAATGGATGGAGAAAATGCGCGGGCCGGTCGCCGCGAACGTGTAAGGCGGAATATTTGGAGGGCGCCGCTCCGGCGGCGCCCACTTCCGCTGATCCATTTAGGCGCTGGCAGAGCCTAAGCATTACCCACATCTTTGCTCGGTTTAGGGACAGCGGGGAATTCGGCTGCGGCTCACTGGGAGGGGCGACTTTCCAGTCGCCCTGCGTCGCGGAGCGACGCCCCAAAGAAGGCGCTCCGCGCGTTGGTTCCGGTCGGCGACTGGAAAGTCGCCGCTCCCAACGCACTATCCGTATCGACGTCCAACACCGAGCAAAGATGTGGGTAATGCTCAGGGCAGAGCAGCGTCCTCCAACGTCACCCCTCAGTTCTCCGGCTTGTCGATATCGAGATAGGTCGGGTTGCGATCCTTTGAGGTGCCG
This sequence comes from Chthoniobacter flavus Ellin428, assembly GCF_000173075.1. Taxonomy (GTDB): domain Bacteria; phylum Verrucomicrobiota; class Verrucomicrobiia; order Chthoniobacterales; family Chthoniobacteraceae; genus Chthoniobacter; species Chthoniobacter flavus. The sequence goes on along the minus strand of NZ_ABVL01000005.1, from coordinate 79,637 downwards.
TTGAAGGACTCGATCCGCATTTCCTTCAAAATCCACAGCCCGCCGCCCAGCGACTGCCCGCTCATCACCTTGAACCGCCGCGCCAGTTTGCCGGCGGCGTCAAACGCCTCGGCCTGCATCAACGCACCGGTTTTCTTGCTGATCCAGAGATCGACCTTGCCGTATTGCGTATCGCCGCGCGATCCCGGCTGCACGCGAATGATCCAGCACTTTTGCAGCAGCATGGTCTGCTCGCCTTGCACGGTCGCATTCGGCCAGTAGAGAAAGCACAGTGAAAGGTCTTCGTAGCTGATGTCCGTATCCCGCACGCGCTCATCGAAACGCCGCGGCGAGACCTTCGCCGCCTTGCCATCGACTACTTCCTCGAGCCGCGCATCCTTGTCGCCCAGCTTCACCTGCAGGACCTGCGGCGGATTCGTGAACTCGTAGCGGATCACACTACCCGCGCAAACCAGGCGGAACGGCAGGCTCTTGCCGCCATTGCGAATCTCGCCGTTGAGCGTGCGATTTTGCTCGGACTGCGCGATACGCACGGTCTTTAAGATGACGTGCGGGTCCGGTGCATCCTCGGCCAGCAACGGACCAGCGAACAGCGCGAGTGCTGCCAAAAGATTTGCGATGTGTGACTTCATACCCATACCTTCGCAAGGCTCCGCGAATCCCGCATGGATCAAAAGCTCCTTTTTCTCATCAATCGGCAATGGATCGGTCCCACGCTGGATCGAATCATGGCGCTCTTCTCGAGTTTCGACGCCTGGGTTTTGCCGATGTTGATCCTCATCGCGCTGCTGCTCTGGCGCGGCGGATTTCGTACCCGCGCCTTCGTGCTCTGCGCGGGGATCATCGTGGGAATCAATGATGGCGCGATCTCAAACAGCATCAAGCACCTCGTCAGCCGCCCGCGGCCCTATCAGAGCATCGACGGCGTGCGCCAGGTGGATCTCGGCAAGGCGAAGCCTCGCATGCTGGCGGTGGCCAAGCCGCTGAAGATCAAGCTCTCGGCGGCTGCTCCCGACCTGCAAGATCTGGCCGGGCGCTCGTTCCCGTCCTCTCACACCATCAACACTGTCTCCGTGGCACTGCTGGCGACCTGCTTCTACCGGCGTCGCGGCTGGCTGGCCTTCATCCCAGCCGCCCTGGTCGGCTACTCGCGGATCTATTGCGGCTCCCATTGGCCGAGCGATATCCTCGCCTCCATCTTCATCGGCCTCGGCGCCACCCTCCTTCTGTTCTGCCTGCTGGAATGGCTGTGGAAAAAGTGGGCCGGATCCGTTTTACCAGCGGTGCATACGGCGCACCCCAGCCTGCTCCATTCATGAATCCGCGGCGGTTTCTCTTTCTCTTTCTCGGCGTTCTCACGGTCTTCCGGCTCGTCTACATCACGCAGGTCGAGCTGTTTCCCGATGAAGCGTATTACCTGCAGTGGTCGGAGCATCTCGACCTGAGCTATTTCAGCAAGGGCCCCGGCATCGCACTGGCCCTGTGGCTCAGCACTCACATTTTCGGACCCACGGTCTTCGGCATTCGCGTGTTCAGCCCGCTGCTCGCGCTCGGCACGAGCCTGCTCATGTTTTCTTTCGCCCGCCGGCTCTATGGCGAGACGGTCGCCGTCTGGACGGTGCTGATGCTGTCCTGCGCTCCCATCCTCGAAGTCGGCTCGCTGGTCATGACCATCGACCCGCTCTCGCTCTTCTTCTGGATGGCCGCGCTCTACACCTTCTGGCTGGCCTTGGAAAAGAGCCCGGCCTTCAGCGTCTGGTGGCCGGCCACCGGCGCGCTCATCGGCCTCGGCTTCCTGGCGAAATACACCAACGCCATGCAGCTCCTCTCGATCCTGCTGCTGCTCGTCTTCACGCCGAAATATCGTCGCGTACTGCGCCGCCCCGGCTTCTATGCCATGCTCGGCGTCTTCCTCGTTTTCACCGCGCCGGTCATCATCTGGAACGCGCAGCACGCGTGGATCACCCTGCTGCACCTGCGTGCCCGCGGCGGCCTCGACGAGCCCCGGCGTTTCAACCCCATGGGCTTCCTCGAATACTTCGGCGCGCATCTCCTCGTCTATTCGCCGATTATCTTCGGCGCCATGGTCGCCGCGCTCGTCTGGGCCTGGAAAAAGTCGCGATCCCACTTCAAGCCGCGCTTCCTCCTGGCCTTCGCGCTGCCGCTCTACGTGATGTATTTCGGCCTGGCCTTCAAGAAAGCCGGCGAGCCGAACTGGACCGCTCCCGCCACCTTGAGCCTGGCGATCCTCGCCGTGGTCTTCTGGCTGGAACTGATGCGCCAGAAAAAATGGGCTGCCTCGCTGGCCGTCGTGGGACTCATCCTCGGCGGTCTGGAATGCGTCGCGACCCTGGATACCGACGTCATTCGCCGCGCGGGTTTGGCGTTTTCCTACGACCGCGACCCCAGCACCCGCGCCCGCGGATGGCAAACGGCCTCCGAGCGCATCCAGGAAATCCGCGATGCCTATGAAGCCGAGCACGGGCCCGTTTTCCTCATCGCCAACAAATACGGCACCGCAGCCAGCGTCGGCTATTACCTGCCGCACCCGCGGCGCGAGTTTCCGGATCACCCGCCGATCTACGTTCCGGAATCCGCCTGGCCGGACAACCAGTTCTACTTCTGGCCACGCTACGATGGGCTGGTCGATTACACCGACGTCGCCCGCGAAAAACTGCGCCCCGGCAGCAATCTCGACCCGGCGGTCCGCACTGAGCTTGCTGCCGCGCTGCAAGCCATGCCCACGGCGGAGAATGTCATGCCGAATGATGAAATCCGCATCCGCTTCCTTCGCGCCCTCAAGGCCGCATCGCCGGAACTCGGCATCGAGGATTACTACACCGAATCGCTCGGCTACAGCCCCTTCGTCGGCCGCAACGCCCTCTACATCACCGATCGTGACGACGAATCGCGCCCCCCGGACGTCTTCGAGCGGACCTTCGCCCACAGTGAGATGATCGCCTGCTTCAACGTGCTGCGCCGCGGCGGTTCCCTGCGCCAGATCCGCGTTTTCGCCTGCACCGGCTACCACTTGCAGGAATTGTAAGCCGCCCTTGTTTTGGGGCGTCAGCCGCGTTATCGGCTTCCGGCTCTTGCCACTGCTCTTTCGTTTCTGCATTCTGACCAACCCATGCCAGCCGTCTCTGTCGTCATCCCGCTCTACAATGAGGAGGATAACGTCGCCGAACTACAAAAAGAGATCGCCGCCGCGCTTGTGGGCCTCGACTACGAGCTCATCCTCGTGGACGACTGTTCGAAAGATCAGACCCTGGCCCGCATCGAACGGCGGCCGGAGGTGCGCGTCATCGAATTTGCCAAAAACACCGGCCAAAGCGCCGCCATGTATGCCGGCATCCAGGCCGCCAATGGCGACGTGATCGTCCTGCTCGACGGCGACCGGCAGAACGATCCGAACGACATCCCGAAGCTCCTCGAGGGCATCGCCCAGGGCGCCGACCTCGTGTGCGGCTATCGTGCCAATCGCAAGGACACCACTTTCAAGCGCATCCAGAGCCGCATCGCCAATGCCGTGCGCAGCCGTTTCACCGGCGACGGCGTACGCGACACTGGGTGCACGCTCAAGGCCATGCGCCGCGAATGCCGCGAAGCGCTCGTCCCCTTCTACGGCATGCACCGCTTCATCCCCGCGCTGATCAAGGGCATGGGTTACAAGATCGCCGAGGTGCCCACGCATCACCGCCCGCGCACCGCCGGGGTGAGCAAATACGGCTTCGGCAATCGCGCATGGAAAGCGACCTGCGATATGTTCGCCGTGAAATGGCTGCTCTCGCGGCAATTCCAGATCCGCATTCGCCGGGAGACCGGCGGCGACTCCGGAAATATCTCGTGAATCTCCCGCCTTCAATGGCACGTTAAAACATGCCCACTCTCGGCCTCGATCTTGTTGAAGAAATCCTCGAATTGAAGCGCACGCGCAATGCCGTGATTCTCGCGCACAATTACCAGGTCAAAGAGATTCAGGATCTCGCGGATTTCGTAGGCGACTCTCTCGGCTTGAGCTATCAGGCGGCCAGGACAGATGCCGATGTCATCGCCTTCTGCGGCGTCCACTTCATGGCCGAGACGGCGAAGATCGTGAACCCGACGAAGAATGTCGTATTGCCCGATCTCGAAGCCGGCTGCTCGCTCAGCGAGTCGTGCCCGGCCGACAAGCTCGCCGCCTATCTCGAGGCGAATCGCGACAAGCATTATTACGTCGTCGCCTACATCAATTGCAGCGCCGGGGTGAAAGCGCTCAGCGACGTCATCTGCACCAGCGGCAACGCTGTGAAGATCGTCCAGCGCGTGCCCGCCGATCGCCATATCCTCTTCGTGCCCGACCAAAATCTCGGCGCCTGGGTCATGGAAAAAACCGGTCGCAAGATGGAGCTTTGGAAAGGCAACTGCTACGTCCACGTCGAGTTCACCCGCAGCGCCATCGAGCGCATCAAGACGGAGTGGCCGGATGCTCCGGTCGTCGCCCATCCGGAGTGCACCTACGCTGTCCGCCTGCTGGCCGATGAAGTGTGCTCGACGGAAAAGATGATCACCTACTGCAAGGAATCGCCGGCGGAAGCGTTCATCATCGTCACCGAATCCGGCATGTTGCACCGGCTGCGCCGGGAGATTCCCGGCAAGACGTTCATCCCCGGGCCGACCGACCAGTGCGCCTGCGCCGACTGCCGGTTCATGAAGATGAACACGCTGGAGAAGCTCCACGCCGCGCTACTCAATCTCGAACCGGAGATCGTCATCCCCGAGCCGATCCGGGCGCGCGCCGAGCAGCCGATTCGTCGAATGCTGGAATGGAGCGCCTGATTCTGCTTCGCTCGTGATCGCGATGCGTTCCCTCTTCCGATTGTTAGCCCTGGCTCTTTTCCTACCGCTCGCCGGCTGTGAAAAAAGAGCCGACCCACTCACCTCCGCAAAGACCTTCTTCGGCCAAATCTCCACCGGCCATGCGGAGGACGCCTACCGCGGCGCTTCCTTCGCTTTTCAAGCACAACGCAGCTCGACCACCTTCAGCGCCTCGGTCAAGGACATGGGTCTCCTCGACTTTACCGGTGCGGATTGGGGCAAGCCCGAGCGCAACGGCCATACCGTGACGATTCCCGTGAAGATCAAAACCCACGGCGGCACGGAAATTCCGCTGATCGTCACCTTGATCGATCAGACCGGCGCCTGGCGGGTCTTCTCGCTCAAATCGCCCCCGAGCCAGGATACTGGCCAGACGGAAAATCGCTTCAGCCTCGTCGGCCAGGTCCCCTCGTTTTCGGACGCGGTCCAGAAACCGATGCCACCGGAAAATGAGATTCGCCAACTGGTCCGCGAGAATCTTTTGCGCTTCAACGAAGCGATCACCTCGCAATCGTTCGATGCCTTTTACGAGTCGGTGGCCACCCATTGGCAGGACCAGCTTACCAAGGGCCAGCTCCAGCGCGCCTTTCAACCATTCATCGACCAGAAGATCAATCTTGGCGGCATCGCCGATGCCCCGCCGATTTTCGATGAGGCTCCAGCGATCAACAGCGAAGGCCTGCTGATCGCCAACGGCCACTACGAGACAAAGCCGTATCGCGTGCAATTCGCCATGCGTTTCTACTACGAATTGCCCACCTGGAAGCTCTTCGGCCTCGACGTCAATATCCTGAAATAGGCGCGCTCGACGAACCCGCACTTGCGCGAAAGGCCGAATGGCCTGCATCTTCGCCGCCTTTTCGATGCTCACGCTTTCCCAAGTCAGTAAAGCTTTCGCCGGACGTACGCTCTTCAGCGACGTCTCGCTGCAGGTCAATCGCGGCGACCGCATTGGCCTTGTCGGCCCCAACGGCGCGGGTAAATCCACGCTTTTCTCCCTTATTCTCGGCGAGGCTTCGCCGGATACCGGCCGGGTCATGCTGGAGAAGAGCGCGAACATGGGCTTCCTGCCCCAGGAAAGCGCCCCCGCGGGCGATGAGACGGTGCTGGAACTGGCCTGCGCGACTTCGCCGGAGATGATGAAAGCCCAGCGCATCATCAAGGCGTACGAAAGCGCCCACTCCTCGAGCGAAGGAGCCACCCCCGGCACACCCTCGGACGAGGATTACCACGAAGCTCTCGCCACCTTCGACGAGCTCGGCGGCTGGCAGCTCGAGCCCAAGGCCAAGCAGATCCTCCACGGCCTGGCTTTCCGCGAAGTGGATTTCGACCGGCAGGCCCGCACGATGAGCGGCGGCTGGATCATGCGCGCCCATCTGGCGCGCCTGCTCGTCATGGAGCCTGACCTGCTCCTCCTCGACGAACCGACCAACCACCTCGACCTCGAATCGCTCTATTGGTTCCAGGATTATCTCAGCCGCTATCCCGGCGCGATCCTCATGATCTCCCACGATCGCGAATTCCTGAACGCGCTCGTCGGCTCCATCGTCGAAATCGCGCACTCGAAGCTCAACCGCTATCGCGGCAATTGGGACAAATACGTCGTCGAAAAGGCGGCGCGCGAAGAGCAACAACTCGCTGCTTACAAAAACCAGCAGAAGGAAATCGCATCGCTGCAGGAATTCGCCGATCGCTTCCGCGCCAAGGCCAGCAAAGCGTCACAGGCGCAGAGCAAGCTGAAGCAGATCGATCGCATGGAAAAAATCGAGGCGCCGCTCTCGCAGGAGAAGACGGTGCACATGCGCTTCCCGCAGCCGCCGCGCTCGGGCATCCGTGCGATCGAGATGAAGGGCATCGACTTCTCCTACGGCGACCTCACGGTCTACCGCGGGCTCAATTTTGAGGCGGAACGCGGCCAGCGCACCGTGCTCGTCGGCCCGAACGGCGCCGGCAAGTCCACGCTGCTCAAGCTTCTCGCCGGCAATCTCAAGCCACAGGCCGGGACGGTCGAGCCAGGTTACAACGTCAAGGTCGGCTACTTCTCGCAGCACCGCATGGAGGGGTTGAAGCCCAAAAGCACCGTCCTGGAGAGCGTCCAGGACATGCCGAACCCGCCGGGCGAGCAGATGTGCCGCACCGTGCTCGGCTCGTTCCTCTTCCGCGGCGATGATGTCTTCAAGCCCGTAGGCGTGCTGAGCGGTGGGGAAAAGACGCGTCTCGCCCTGGTCAAGCTGCTACTCGATCCGCCGAATCTTTTGCTCATGGATGAGCCGACGACCCACCTGGATATCGGCTCCATCGATGCGCTGATCAACGCGCTGCAGCAGTACGAGGGCACGCTCATCTTCATCAGCCACGACGTGCATTTTATCCGCGCCATGGCGAAGACGGTGTTGCACATCAGCGCCGGCAAGCTCACGCCTTATGCTGGGGATTACGATTACTACCTCGAGAAATCCAAGGCGACCTCCGCTCGCGAAGCGCTGACCGCCGGCGAGAAGCTGACAAATTTCCAACCCAAGGCCGCCCCGGTCGCGGCGACCAACGTCACCGGCAACGCGCCCACGCCCCGCAAATCCAAGGAGCAAAAACGCGCCGAAGCGGAAGCGCGTCAGGCGCAAGCGCGCGTTCGGAAGGAGCACGAGACGAAGGTGGCGTCACTGGAAATGCAAATCGCCACCCTGGAAGGAAAGCAACGTGCACTGACGGCTGAACTCGAAAATCCCGACACCTACGAGAGCGGTGGACGGGCGGTGGAGATCAATCGCGACCTCATGGCCGTGTCGGAAGACCTCGCGCGGTTGACCAAGGAATGGGAAGCCCTCGCGGCCACGGCGCCGGAAGACGGAGCGTAGCTACCTACGGCAGTTGCTCGTAAGCCGGCACATCCTTTTCAATCGGATCCCACGGACACGCATCCGCCACCCAGAAATTCATCTGCGGGCGAAAGAAGCTCGAGTCATCCAGCGTGCCGACGGTAATCCCGATCCCCTCGTCGCTCTCCCCGCCGGAAACCCGCGAGCCGCAATCCGCACAAAATCCCCGCTTGTGCTGTCCGCCTTTCACGCTCGGCGTGAAATGATGCCGGATCGTCCCTTGCGTCCAACTAAACCCCGTCTTCGGCACATAGATCGCGGCCACATACGGCCCGCCGGAGAGCCGCTGACAATCGCGGCAGTGACACTTGAACATGAACGCCGGTTCGACGGTGATTTCGTAGCGGATCGCCCCGCAGGCACACCCGCCGGTGAGTGGAAGGTTCATAGATAATTACGACTGGGTTTGGGCTGACTCTTAAGACGTTCCTCCGCTTCTTTCAATCGGCGCGCCAGAAACGCCTGCTCGGATTTCAGCTCCGCGAGTTGGAGCGCACGATGAAAATGGCTCGCCGCCACGAGGTCGTTTCCGACCTGCGTCTCGAATTCTCCCAGCACGGCGTAGAGCAGATAATAGGAAGAGAGCTCGCTGCGCCCGGAAATCGCCCGGATCGCTTCCAGTCCTTTCGCTGGGCCGTGCACGTTGGCCACCGCAACCGCGCGATTGAGAGCGACAACCGGCGAGTCATCCATTTCCACCAAACGGTCGTAGAGCGAAAGGATCTGCCGCCAATCGGTCGACGCGTCATCCAGCGCCGTGTCGTGACACGCCGCGATGCCCGCGTGCAGATGATACTCGCTGATCTCATTCCCGTACGCCGAGCGCCCGAGATGCATGATTCCCCGTGCGATCATCTCGCCATTCCACAGCGAACGGTTCTGCTCCTTGAGCCGCAAAATATTTCCGTCGCTATCCACCCGCGCGGGCAGGCGCGCGCCATTCAACAGCATGAGCGCGAGCAACGCGTGCGTGCGCGGTTGATTTCCCGCTGGATGCTCGGCGAGCAATGCCGTGAGACGAATCGCCTCCGCGCAAATGTCCTCCCGCACCAGGGATTCGCCGCTGGAGGCCTTGTAACCCTCGTTGAAAAGCAGCAGCAGCGTCTGCCGCACCCCATCGAGGCGGCTCGCCAATTCCGGGCCCGATGGAATCTCGAAGGGAATCTTCTGCTCCTGAATGCGCTGGCGGGCGCGGGTGAGACGCTTGGCGATCGCCGCCTCGGTGGTCAGGAAAGCGGTGGCGATCTCCACGGTACCCAGACCGCAAAGAGTCTTCAGCGCGAGCGCCGCCTGCGAGTCCGGTGGAATCAGCGGATGGCAGCAGGTGAACATGAGCCGCAACCGGTCGTCCTTGATCTCACCTTCCAGCATCGGCGAATTGCCGCCCTCACCGACGCCTTCTTCGACCTCAGCGATGATCTCAGGCTGCTTCTCATGAAAGCGCTTTTCACGCCGCACGATATCCAGCGCCATGTTCTTCGCCGTTTGCATGAGCCACGCCGCCGGGTTCTTCGGGATCCCTTGATACGGCCAGGTCTGCATCGCGCGGATGAGCGCCTCCTGCACCACGTCTTCCGCCATTTGCAGGCGGTCGGCACCGAAGATACCGGTGAGAACCGACACCAATTTACCCGCCTCGTGCCGGAAGAGATGCTCCGTCAACTGCGGAACATCCGACGTTGAGGGGATGGGCGGTGATGCTGACCTGGCCGCTTCCACGGAGGAATCAGGCGTGAACGGTGGCTGGCTTGGCTACGGCCATTTCGCTGGCCGCGCAACGGGCGAGCAGCGGGCGCACTTCGACCGTCGTCCCGTAACCGAGTGTCGGGCATTCCTTCGCGATCTCCGCGGCTTCCTCGAGACTGCCAACGGTGAGCAGAAAGTAGCCGGCGACGGACTCCTTGGCCTCGGCGTAAGGGCCATCGACGACGTTTTTCATTTTGCCGGAGACAATTTTCGAGTCGGGGCCGAGCGACTGCCCGCCCTTGCAACGACCTTCTTCGACGAGGCGGTTAAACCAGGCCATCCACACGGTCATGGTCTTTTGAATTTCGTCCGGGGAGAGACCGCGATGCCAGTCGGCGCCGCGGAAGAGAAGGAGATAGTCGGATTTTGCGGATGTGTTGTTCATAAGGGACTATTTGTGCGCTTCGGATTCAGACTGACTCTTCAAGTCGGCGAGGCCTTTTTCAAACATCGGCCCGCACATTTTTTCGCAGTCCATGAAGAGGCTCACGGCCTTGGTGACGAAATTGTAAGTGCCCGTCATGGTCCAACTGACGACGGTTTGATCGCCATTCGGCTTGAAGATGAATTCCACTTGGTTCGTACCCTTGAACGGCTTGAGGAAATCGAGCCGGTAGCCGAGCAATTCGTTCGGCTGGCACTCGGTGCAGGTCATGGAACCCTCGCCGGCCTGGGAGTTTCCGACCCAGGAGAAGCTGGCGTCCTTGCCCGAATCCGGGCCGGTGTAGGTCATCTTCGCCGCCGGATCGATTTTCGCAAAGGGCGACCACTCCTGCATTTTGTGCAGGTCGCTCACCTTGCCGAAGATGACCGCAGGCGGCGCAGTGATGGTCGCGCTCCGGGAGACGCGAAAATGATCGGGACGCGTGGCCACCACGATGACGAAGACGACGACAATGACGAGGAGACCGAGGAGGATGAATTTCAACATGGGATGCGAAGGGGTTGCGTGAGGATGGGGAGTTCAGTTTAGCAAGCCGGCGAAAGCTTTGCGGCCACACCAGAGCAGGTAGAGGGCGAGAAGGACGATGACGATGGTCATCGGGTCGGGGACGGTCTTGGCGACTAGGATTTGGAATGCCAGGATGTTCAGAATAATCGGGCCGAGCACGAGCATGCCGTAATTCCGCGTCCGCGGGATCGCGACGAGAATGCCGCCGATGAGCTCGAAAATTTTCACAAAGGTCATGTACCCCGTGTCAAAGAAGACCTGGTTGAACAGAGCGACCGGCGAACCTTCGGGAAGCTTCGGCATGGGCGCGAGGTGAAACAGGACCACGACGCTGGCCATGATGAAGAGGAGACCGAGAAGGACTCCGGCGATGATGGGGATGTATTTCATAGTTGGGAGGTGGCGGACATTTTCAAATTTATTTCTTTGCGAGGCCGGCGAGATAGACGTCGAGTCGAGTAGTGGTCACGGTGGGTTCTCCCTGGCGGGCTGGAAAAAAGGGGTGGCGGAGCGGAAGACCTTTACCGGGCGCGCCTTGCTGAACGCTCGGGAAAACGTCGTCGGGGTAGAGGCAGGGTGCTCATTTCATACCTACGACGAGCGGCCGACGCCATTCTGGACATGATTTTCGACTATTTTTCACAAATCTCTTCCAGAAGGGGGCTTTGGTGATTTTCTGCTGGGAAATGGCGCGGGGCGGCGCACCTTTCCCGGGAGCACACCGGCATGACCTCTTCCCTCGCGGCCCAACCGAGCATCGTTCTCGACCCGATTCTGCCCATCGGCGCGGTCATTCTTCTGGGGGCGACCGTGGCGATTCTTACCATCGCCATCTATCTCCGCGTGGGTTCGCGGCTTTCGGCCGGGCAAAATGCGCACCTGCTGTTGTTCCGGCTGCTCGGTGTGGCGCTGGTCCTGGGGCTGTTGCTGCAGCCTTCTCACATGGAGGAGATTCCGCCGCCGGTGACGAATCGCGTGACCCTGGTCGCCGTGGACGATTCGCGCAGCATGGCGCAGAAGGATGTCGAGCAAGGCACCCGCGCGGAAGCCGCCCAAGCCATGCTGGCCGATGCGAATCTCGTCAAAGCCGATGGCACACCGGCCGATCGCGAGACGCGGCTATTTCAGTTCGGCGAAGATGCCACGCCGATCAAGAGCACGAAAGAGCTCAAGACGGCCGGCGTGACCACTCGCATGCATCACTCCATTTCGACGATCCTTTCGTCGCTGGAGAACAACGACACCGCTCGCGCGCTGCTCATCTTCAGCGACGGCCACGATTTCGAGCTCACGAATCCAGCGAAGACCGGCTTCCTTGCGCGACAACGCGGCGTCCCGATTTACGCGGTGCCGATTGGTCAGCAGGGCAAGGTGCGCGATGCGAGCGTGCGCATTACGAGCTACCAGCCGTATTGTTACGTGAAGCAGAAGGCGCGCATCAGTGGCGCGCTGCGACTCATCGGTTGCGAACTGGAAACGCTGGAAGTGGAATTGGCGCGCGGCGACCAGATGGTGCAGACTCAGCACATCCATACGGGCGATGAGTCGGAAATCCCGGTGAACTTCGACGTCACGGAACCGGCGGTGGGACAATACGAATACGAGATCCGCGTGACGCCGCTGCCGGGAGAAACCGAGACGGAGAACAATCGCGCGCTGACTTATCTCAATGTCATCGACCAGCAAATCCAGGTGCTCTTTCTCGAAGGTTCGCCTTACTGGGACACGACGTTCCTCCAGCGTTCGCTCATGCGGAACGACAAGATGAATGTGGATAGCATCGTCCAATATGCCGACGGGAAGGCGCGCGTGGTGCGCAAGAAACCGGCCGACACCGAATTGAAAATCCCCACTACCGCCGATGCCTGGCGGCACTACGACGTAGTGGTGCTCGGGCGTTCCGTGGAAAAGCTGCTCGATGTCGAGGCGCTTCGGCAACTCGAGGATTACGTGAAGAACCACGGCGGCACGGTCATTTTCAGCCGCGGACGCGCTTTCGGCAGTGACACGCCGAATGAACTCGAGCCAGTCATTTGGTCGACACAACCGACTGAGCATGTGCGGCTGCAAGTGGCGCACGAAGGGCAGGCGCTGGCCCCATTTCGCACCATCACCGGTCCCGGGAATTCGGACAATGTGCCGGACCTCATCGCCAGCTATGGCGCGACGGACAAGAAGCCTCTCGTCGCCACCCTGGCGACGGCACAAGCCACCGATGGCGGTGAGGCCATGCCCGGCATGGTGCATCGCCGCTTTGGTGAAGGCCAGGTTTTGAGCGTCGGTGTGGATGGGCTTTGGCGCTGGGCGTTCAACGCGAAGATCGATGGCGTCAATACGCTATTTGATCGGTTCTGGGATCAGATGATCCTCTGGCTCATGGCCGGGCGCGATTTCCTGCCCACCCAGCAGTTTGCGTTGCGGGCGAATTCCGCGAACATCCCACTGGGCGAGAAGATCTATTTCCGCGCCGTCGTCCGCGATGGGGCGTCGAAGAGCGGTGCCGGCGACATCCCACTCACCATCTCGCGCGAGAATGCGGAGGAAGGCCGCACCGCCCTGCACGCCGAAGCGAATGCCATCGACAAACTCACCGCGGAATTTCTCGCGCCAAAAACCGGCAAATATACGGCGACGGCGAAATTCCCCGATGGGACATCACAGACCGTGCGCTTCGTCGTCTTCGACGAAAACCTCGAGCAAACCGAAGTCGCCACCGACACCGGCTATCTCCGCAAACTTTGTGAAAGCAGCGGCGGCCGCCTGCTCCTCCCCAGCGAACTCAGCAAACTCCTCGAGGAGCTGCGAAACGACAAAGTAGAGAGCGCCCCGATTCGAAAGTTAACCAGCATCTGGGATCGCGTGTGGGTGTTTTGGGTCATCGGTCTGCTCTTCGGGGTCGACTGGTATCTGCGCCGGCGCTGGGGCCTGGCGTAGGGGAAAGTGGATGGTTGATGGTTGATAGTTGATAGCCGCTCTGCCACCTGCGGAGATTTTCAGCGAAACAAAGCTTAATAGATCTCCAACCCGGTCCGAGACACGGCAAACCAACCGCAGCTTTCAACTATCAACTCTCAACTATCCACTCTTCTCCCCCGCCAGAAGTGGCTTGTCAGGCTCGACGCAACCGGTCAGAGAACCCTCGTTCACCTCCACGATGTCTCCCTTCCAGATTGCTTCGTTCATCTTCATCGCCGTCGGGCCATTGCTGGTCTGGATGTTCGACCGCAAGCCGCACACGGCACATCTGACGCGCATCTGCGAGCGCACGCTGGCGGTGCTGCTCGTGCTCGCGCTCCTCGGTGAACTCGGCGCGAAGATCTCCGACGGCACTTTCGACTTCGCCGATGCCCTGCCCATGCAGCTCTGCGATTGGGCACTCTTCACGATCAGCGCTGCGCTGTGGTGGCGCTGGCGGCCGGGGTTTGATGTCGCGTATTTTTGGGGTCTCGCCGGCACGGCACAGGCGCTCTTCACGCCGGCCATTGCGAGCGACCTTTTCTGGGGCCGACTCCTGATCTTTTTCTTCATTCACGCGGGGATCGTGGCCGGCGTGTTGCACCTGCTGCTCACCGCGCGTTTCCGTCCCGAGTGGCCACGCTCCATCATCCGCCTGGCGATCGCCTCATGCTGTTATGTGATCATCGCCCTGACCGCCAATGCCCTTACCGGCGGGAACTACGGCTTTCTCAGCCACAAACCGCCAACCCACTCGATGCTCGATCTCTTTTCCAACACGCATTGGCTTTATGTGCTGGAGATCAATCTGACCGGCTGGGTCTTTTTCGCGGTGCTGTATTTGCCGTGGGCCATTGCGGATATTTGCCGTAGCCGGAGGATTGCCCAAGAACCGTTGCCAAGGTGAATATGCTCCCGTATTGCCTATGTTCGAATCGGTATTACACTTTCGGCATGAAGACGATTACGGTCAAGCTCCCCGATTTTTTGAATGCCTCACTGGATGCTGTGGCGGCGAACAGCAAGAAGACAAAATCGGAAATCGTCCGTGATCTTTTGCAGAAGGCATTGCCGGGGAAAGAGGTTGTATCCGGTCGAAAGAAGAAGAGACCGTCCCTGCATGATCGGTTGCGCAAATACCAGGATGCTGGGCCGACGGGAGTAAAGGACCTGGCCTCGAACCCCGCGCATCTCGCCAGCTATGGCCGCGACTGACGGCGTCATTCTCGATACCGGCCCGCTAGTAGCGTATCTGGCGGGTGACGAGCAGTATCACTCTTGGGCCACCAAACAATTTGATCGCCTCGAAGGACCGATTTTTACCTGCGATGCCGTGATCAGCGAAGCGTGGTTTCTGCTGCGGCATTTGCCGCGTCACCTCCGCCAGTTGCGTGCGATGCTCGCTGATGGAGCCTTCGATCTTTCTTTCCATCTCGAAGACGAAGGCCGGGCTATTGCCCATTTGATGGACCGTTACGATGACATTCCGATGTCATTGGCGGACGCTTGTCTCGTCCGGCTTTCCGAACTCCGTCCGCGGGTGCCGTTAATGACTCTGGATTCGGGCTTCAAAGTTTATCGGCGTCACGGCCGACAGTTGATTCCGGTGATCACTCCCTGACGGACCGTTATCCATCGGTCCCCCAAAGAGCAGAAAGGCGCACGGTTTCCCGTGCGCCTTTCGCGAATGATCTTACTGGACCGTCCGCTTAGTAGCGGTAGTGGTTCGGCTTGTAAGGGCCCTCCACCGGGACGTCGAGGTAAGCGGCCTGCTTGGCGGTGAGCGTGGTGAGCTTCACGCCGATCTTGGCGAGGTGCAGGCGGGCGACTTCTTCGTCGAGCTTCTTCGGCAGGACGTAGACGGCCGGCTTGTAGCTGTCCTTGTTCTTCCAGAGGTCGAGCTGGGCGAGCGTCTGGTTGGAAAAGCTGTTGCTCATGACGAACGACGGATGGCCAGTGGCGCACCCGAGGTTCACGAGACGGCCTTCAGCGAGGAGGAAGACTTCCCGGCCGTCCGGGAAGACGTATTTGTCGACCTGCGGCTTGATGTTCACCTTCTTCACGCCGGGCAGGTTGTTGAGCTTGTCGACCTGAATCTCGTTATCGAAGTGGCCGATGTTCGCCACGACCGCCTGGTCCTTCATCTTGCTGATTTGCTCGGCGGTGATGACGTCCACGTTGCCGGTGGTGGTGATGTAAATATCACCGCGGCCGAGGGTGTCTTCGAGGGTGGTGATTTCGTAACCTTCCATCGCGGCCTGGAGCGCGTTGATGGGATCGATCTCGGTGACGATAACCCGCGCGCCCTGGCCGCGCAGCGATTGCGCGCAACCCTTGCCCACGTCGCCGTAACCGCACACAACCGCGACCTTGCCAGAGATCATGACGTCAAGCGCGCGGTTGAGGCCGTCGACGAGCGAATGGCGGCAGCCGTAGAGATTGTCGAACTTCGACTTGGTGACGGAGTCGTTCACGTTAAACGCCGGGACAAGCAGCTTGCCGAGTTCCTGAAGCTTGTAGAGGCGATGCACGCCGGTGGTGGTCTCCTCGGAGACGCCGCGCCAGTCCTTCACGATCTCGTGGAAGATGTAGGGATTCTCGGCGTGGATCTTCTTGAGCAGATCCTTGATGACCTTCTCCTCGTGGGAACCACTTTCGCTGTCCACCCACTTGTCGCCTTCTTCGAGCTCGTAGCCCTTGTGGAGGAAGAGCGTCACGTCGCCGCCGTCATCGACGACGAGCTGCGGGCCCTTGCCTTCGCCGTTGAGGATCGCCTTCCAGGTGCAGTCCCAATACTCCTCGAGCGTCTCGCCCTTCCAGGCGAAGACCGGCACGCCAGCCTCGGCGATGGCCGCCGCGGCGTGATCCTGCGTGGAAAAGATATTGCAGCTCGCCCAGCGCACCGTGGCGCCGAGGGCGACGAGGGTCTCGATGAGCACCGCCGTCTGGATGGTCATGTGCAACGAACCGGTCACGCGCACGCCGGCCAGCGGCTTCTGCGGCGCGTACGTTTCGCGGATCGAGATGAGGCCGGGCATTTCCTTCTCGGCGATCTCGATTTCCTTGCGGCCCCAATCGGCCAGCTTGATGTCGGCGACTTTATAGTCGGTATTTTTCGGGGAGAGAGTGGTAGTGCTCATTCTTAAAATCAGTCGATGGTTTGAGTGTTAGGAGTGGAGACTCGGCGGTGATTACTTCACCGCCGCCTTCAGGGCCTCGACCTTGTCCGTCCGTTCCCAGGTGATCTCCGGGTCGTCCTTGCCAAAGTGGCCGTAGTTCGTGGTCTTGCCGTAGATCGGGCGCAGCAGGTTGAGTTGCTCGACGATACGGCCCGGCTTGAACGAGAAGACTTCACGGACACCTTTCTCGATCTTTTCCTCGTCGACCTTCGCGGTGCCGAAGGTATCGATGTGAATGCTGACCGGATCGGGATGGCCGATGGCGTAGGCGAACTGCACTTCGCAGCTCGTGGCCAGGCCGGCGGCGACGACGTTCTTCGCCACCCAGCGGCCCATGTAGGCCGCGCTGCGGTCGACCTTCGACGGGTCCTTGCCGGAGAAGGCGCCACCACCATGGCGTCCCATGCCGCCGTAGGTATCGACGATGATCTTGCGGCCGGTGAGGCCGGTGTCGCCCTGCGGTCCACCGACGACGAAACGGCCGGTGGGGTTGATGAGAAACTCCGTCTTGTCAGTAATCAATTCCGCCGGCAGTTCCTTGCGAATGACTTCGCTGATGAGGAAGTCGCGGATTTCCTTGTGCTTCACGTCCGCCGCGTGCTGCGTGGAAATGACCACGTTCGAAATGCCGACGACATCGTTGCCGTCGTAAATAACCGAAACCTGCGACTTCGCGTCCGGGCGCAGCCAGCCGACCTGGCCGCTCTTGCGGATGCGGGTCAACGCACGGCCGAGACGATGGGCGAACATGATCGGCGCCGGCATCAGTTCCGGCGTCTCGTTGCAGGCGTAACCGAACATCAGGCCCTGGTCGCCAGCGCCCTGTTCGGCGTGGCCCTTGCCTTCGGCTTCCGCGGCGTCCACGCCCTGGGCGATGTCGGGCGACTGCGCGGTGATGATGTTCTGCACGAAAATGCGATCCGCGTGAAAGACGTCGTCGTCATTCACATAGCCAATCTCGCGCACGGCATCGCGCACGATCTGCACGTAATCGAGCTTCGCCTTGGTGGTGATTTCACCGCCGACGATGACGATATTGCTCTTGGCGTAGGTCTCGCAAGCGACACGGCTGTGCTTGTCCACGCGCAGGCAGGCGTCGAGCACGGCATCGGAAATGGTGTCACAGACTTTGTCGGGGTGGCCTTCACCGACGGACTCGGAGGAAAAAATAAAACGACGGGACATTCGCGAAATATGGTTTGGTGGATTCGAAACGAAAGGTCAAACAACGTATTGACCAATCATGATGCGGTGATATGTTTAGCCCGCATCCGCATGGTGTCAATCGTTAAATCCCTGCGCCTTCTTGCTGACGAAACACGTCTGCGCCTGCTGCTTTTGCTGCGCAAGGAGGAGCTCTCGGTGGTCGAAATTCAGGAGGTGCTCGGGATGGGCCAATCACGCATTTCCAGCCACCTCGCGCAATTGCGGCAGGCCGGCTTGGTGCGCGATCGGCGCGCAGGCAAGAATATCTACTACGCGCTGGTCGACAGCGGCGCGCACGCGGAGTTGCACTCGATTATCGAAGCTGCCGCCAGGGAACTGCCCGAGGCCGCGCGCGACCAGGTCGCGCTGAAAGTGGCGCTGAAGAAACGCGACGACAAGGCGCGCGAGTATTTCAACCAACTCGCGGGAAAATTTGGCCGCGCCTATTGCCCGGGGCGCACTTGGGACGGCGTCGCACACATGCTCTTCACGCTCGTGCCGTCGATGGTCATCGCCGATCTCGGCGCGGGGGAAGGCACGCTTTCGCAGTTGCTCGCCAAGCGGGCGAAGAAAGTGATCGCCGTCGACAACTCGGAGAAGATGGTCGAGTTCGGCTCGGGATTGGCGAAGAAGCACGGGTTTAAGAATCTCGAATATCGCCTCGGCGAAATGGAAGAGCCGCCGATTCCGGCGAACAGCGTGGATCTCGCGCTACTCAGTCAGGCGCTGCATCACGCGCCCAATCCGCAGCGGGCCATCACGGCTGCGCATCACATTTTGAAAAAAGGCGGACGCATCGCGGTGCTGGATTTGCTCGCACATCAGTTTGAAGAAGCGCGCGAGCTCTACGCGGATCGCTGGCTCGGCTTCAGCGAAGCGGATTTGCAACAGTTCCTGGAGGAGGCCGGGTTTCACGAGATCGAGGTCCAGATCGTCTCACGCGAAGCGCAGCCGCCGCATTTTCAGACGGTGCTCGCGACCGGGGTGAAGTAAAAGCGACGCATGTATCGCTTCTTCGTTTGTCTGCTCGTCCTCGCATTGACCACGCAGTTGGCCTCCGCCGCGTGGGTGCTGAAGGAGAGCGCGGATCGCCCCGCGCCGACGGAACTCGAGTTCACGGAACGCCACGTGCAAGGCGACGCTGGTGATGTGACGCTCTGGGTCGTGACATTTAATCCGAAAGCCTGTGCCTTTGCCGTGATGGACAATCCAACCGGCGCTTTCGATCTCGGCACGGCTTCGGAGAAGCGCGGCGCGCTGGCGGGAGTCAACGGCGGTTACTTTCATCCAGATCGGACCCCGCTCGGACTCGTCGTGCGGCAAGGGGTGGAGATTCATCCACTCGAACGCGCGAAGTTGCTCAGCGGCGTGCTGAGTGTGATGCCCACGACGATCACCCTTCAGCGGACCGGCGCTTTCAAAGGCTCATCGGCGGTGCGCGAGGCGCTGCAGGCCGGCCCATTCCTCATAGAGAAGGAAAAGCCGATCCCCGGTCTCGAAGCCACCAAGGAAGCCGCGCGGACGGTGGTGTTTCAAAATGCCAAAGGACGTTGCGGATTCCTGATCTGCAAGAGCACCACCCTTGCCGGCATGGCGGATCTGCTCGCCACATCGTCCATCTTTCCGGAGGGCAAAATCATTCGCGCGATGAATCTCGATGGCGGCACCAGCACGGCACTGTGGGTGCGCGGCACGCCACCGTTCTATGCGCGGGAATGGAAGAGCGTGCGCAACTATCTGGCGATCGTCCCTCGATAAGATGCGTCAGCTGCTCTTCGCTCTTTTTGCGCTGCTGCTGGGAGCATGCGCCGCGAGCGCCCATCCGCTTCTCCAGAACGCGATGTGGGTGCAATTCGAGCCGACGCAGGTCCACCTGGCGGTGAATGTTTCCGTGCGCGAGATCACCGTAGCCCAAGGCCTCACTGCGAAAGGGGACCACTTCGATGACGCCGCCGTCGCCGCGGCGGCGGAGAAAGATCGCGATTACATTCTGCAACATCTGCATGTCACGGCAAACGGCCAGACGCTGACCGGAAAGATTCTGCAGGTCACCCCGCCCCCGGAAGTTTCCGAACCGGAGAAGACCTACTACCAATACGAATTGGAATACCCCTTCCCGGGGCCGCCGTCCCCAAAGATCACCATTACCGAAGACATGCTGCGCGAGTGGTCGTATGCCGTCGGCACGCCGTGGGATGTCAATTACCTCGTCCGCCTGAAGCGCTCGGACTCCACGGAAATCACCACCGCGCTGCTGCTCCGTCGCCAGCCCACGGATTTTTTCACCGGCTGGGGAACCGCGTCGCCGCAAGCTACACCAACGCCGGAGGCCGGGAAATGGCGCACCTTCCGCGACTACTTCTGGCAGGGCGTGATGCACATTCTCACCGGCTGGGATCACCTGCTCTTCGTTGCGGCGTTAGTCATCGCCACGCTGAATTTTTGGGAAATGGTCAAGGTCATCGCGGCCTTCACCGTGGCTCACACGATCACCCTCACGCTCTCGGTGTTCAATATCCTCCGCCTTCCGCCGTGGATCGTGGAGCCCGTCATTGCGCTCAGCATCATCTTTGTCGCCTTGGAAAATGTGGTCCGGCCACGCCACGCACATTCGCGGATGCGCCTCGCCGTGGCGTTCGGCTTCGGTCTCGTCCATGGGTTGGGCTTCGCCGGAGGCTTGCTCGACGCCATGGCCGGCCTGCCCCACATCGGCATCTGGGTCGCCCTCGTCGCTTTCAGCCTCGGCGTGGAGACCGGACATCAGGTCGTGGTGCTGCCCCTGTTCGGCGTCCTCGCGGCTGGGCGCCAGCAATTGCACGAGCGCTTTACCCGTCCCGCCATGCGCTTCGGTTCCCTGCTCATTTCGTTCTGCGGCGTGTATTATCTCTGCATCGCCTTGCACGAGCAGTTCTTTGCACGGTGATTCCGCCTTGCACCGGAAGGGCTTCTTCCGCAGCGTCCGCGCGGAATGTCCATCGCCTCCCCCATGCTCGTACCGCTCGGTTCAGCGCTGGGATATGCTTTTGCCGCGATCATGCTCAAGCGCGGCACCGAGGGCGCTGGACCATGGCGGGTGAATTTCACCACCAACTGGGTGCAGGCCACGCTCTTTTCCCTGCTCTGGTTCGTGCCGACCGCGCACGCGGTGAGCGCCACCAACCTGACCCATGCGATCATCTCCGGCGCCATCTTCTTCGGCGGACAAATTTTCACCTTTCTCGCCCTGAGCCGTGGCGATGTCTCGGTGGCTACCCCAGTGCTCGGCTCGAAAGTCGTCTTCGTGGCCCTTTTCAGTGCCGCACTCGGCACCGAACACATCGGCGCGTCGACGTGGCTCGCGGTTTTTCTTACTGCGTGCGCGACACTGCTGCTCGGTCTCGGCCATCCGCATGCGGATAAGGAAGCGATCTTCCGCAGCCTCGTCTACGGCTTCAGCGCCGCGGCATTTTACGCGGTCACCGACATTACCCAGCAGCATTGGGTTCGTGATTGGGGCTTCTCACATTACATCGCCACGTTCTTCCTCACCGTGGGCGTATGCTCGTTCACGCTGTTGCCCGTCTTGCGCGGCGACCGGCGCGCCGTCCCGGCGGAAAGCTGGCGCTGGATGGCCGCCGGCGGCGGCATGCTCGCCGTGCAGGCCTGTGGCGTCGCGTGGTCGATCATCACCATCGGCGCGACTTCGACCAACGTGCTCTACAACTCCCGCGGCCTCTGGAGCGTGGTGCTCGTCTGGACCATTGGCAGTTGGTTTGGCAATGCCGAGCGTGGACACGGCCGCGCGGTCATGCTGCGCCGCCTCGGCGGCTCGCTGCTGCTGTTGGCCGCGATCTTCCTCATTACTCAGAGCCCCCATCGCTGAGGATACTCCAAGGGAGAAATTCGGAATGCGGAGTGCGGAATGCGGAATACGGCGCACCCATTCCGCATTCCGCATTCCAAATTCCGCATTTGAGACGGCCTCGACCTACACTTGCGTGACGGAGCATTTCATTCTAACCCTTCTCCACCTCCCATGGTCCGCCGATTCCTCCTCCCCGCCAGCCTCGCCCTGCTCCAAGTGAGCGCGACGGCGGCCCCTGCCGTCTTCGCGCCGGGCGAACTCGTGCGCGTTTCCCGCGGCGAAATGCTCCAGTTCGAAGGCAAGAATTTCGTCGGCGCCGCCAAGGGGCAGGAATTCCCCGTCATCCATGAGGATCTCGCCCGCGGCCTGGTCTTCGTGCCTTTCTATAAGAAGGACGGCGCACCCGTTGCCGTGACCATCCCGGCCGATGCGGTCGAAGAAGCACCGCACGATGGCTGGCTCGATCTCCTGGGCAGCATCGAAGCATTTCGCGATCAGCGCTACGACATCATGCGCCCGCTCCTCTCCCGCGCGGCGCAGGATGAAAAATACAAGGCGCTCGTCCTGGCCCTCGCTCCGCGGCTGCAAGGCGCCATCGCCTCGCGCAATGCCGCCGCGCTCGGAGTCCTGCGCGAAACGGCGGCACAATTGGAGAAGCTCGGCTACCTTTCCCTCGCACTCGCCGTCGACCAGGGGACCGATCGACTCGGCGGTACCACCGCGCCGGCCACGAAGCTGGATCGCGCAGCGCTGGAGCCAAAGGTCGCGACGAGCACCCGCGCCGTCGCGCGCACCCGCCAGGCTATCGCCATGCGGTGCCTCATGAATGCCACCGAGGAAATCGACCTCGGTCTCCAGGCCGAACCCAATCGCCCGGACCTCAAGGCCTTCCAGACCAAAGTGCAAAAAGACGTCGAAGAGGCCGGACAAAAATACGAAGACGCGGAACGGATGCGCCGTTTCCCGAAAGGCACGCCACACGCCCTCACCGCCCTGGAGATGGGCCTGAAGCTTTGCGCCGATTATCCCAAGCTTTTGTCATTGAAAAAGGACATGGGAGAAGCCTTCGAGTCGCAGACCGCGCCGCCGGTGGACGCGGCCTTCATGGCGGTCGTGAAGGGCGGCGATGCGAAGGAGTTGGCCGAGGGCCACAGCCTTTACACGAATCGCTGCACCGAATGCCACGATCTCGACCTGCTCGACTCGCGCTCGATGTCCAGTTGGGAGCGCATGGTCGGCAATATGTCCGGCCGGGCACGGATCGATAGCGCGCAGCAGGCCCGCATCGTGGCCTACATCGCCGCCGCGCAGAAGGTCGTGGAATCCAAGCCGCAGGAATAAAGGGCGCGTCGACGGCAATCGCGCCGCGACACGGCTATCAGCCCGTGCGCCTGCGATTTTCATAGGTATGAAAGCCTATTTGCGCGCTGTTTTCACGATGGCGTTGGGTGTGGCGATAAGCGTCCACGCCGCGACACCCAAGCCAAACCACCAGCAACTCGAGCAGAACACGCGGCTGCAAATTTTCCTCGATAACGCGAACTTCGGCCCGGGCAAAATCGACGGCCAGCAGGGCGAGTTCACAAAGAAGGCGCTGACACTCTACCGTCAGGCCAAGGGACTGCCAGAGTCATCAACGCCGGCGAATCCCAAAGCGCCGTTGGACACGACCGGGCTCGACCTCTCCGGCGTCGACCCAGTTTTCACGACCTACACCGTTACCGCGGACGACCTGGCCAATGTCGGCGAACTGCCCAGCGGCCCAGTCGCCGAGGCGAAAGTGAAGCGCCTGCCCTACGCCACCGTGGCCGAAGGCGTGGCGGAGAAATTCCATTGCGCGCTGCAGTTCTTCAAGGAACTGAATCCCAGGAAGACGGATAAGCTGAAAGCGGGCGATCAAGTCACCGTGCCAAATGTGAAGCCGTTCGAACTCAGCGCGGTGAAAGGCATCCAACCCGGCGCGGAGGAAAAGGCGGTGATCGCCAACGAACTCGGCGAGGACAATGCCACGCCGAGCAACGAGAAGGCCGAAAAGTCAGGCGCCGAAGCCAAGCTTTCGCTGCACGTGGGTGTAAAGGACGAGATGCTCGAAGTGCTCGTCGACGACAAAGTAGCCGCGGCCTTTCCCGTCACCGTGGGTTCGCAACAAACCGCTTCGCCCATCGGCCACTGGACGGTCAAGGCGGTCGCCAAAATGCCGACCTTCCGCTACGACCCACTCATGCTGAAGAAGGGCGAACGCAGTTCGCACGCCAACCTTCTGCCGCCCGGACCGAACAATCCCGTCGGCGTGCTCTGGATCGCGTTGAACAAAAAAGGCATCGGCATTCACGGGACGAACGATCCCGACTCGATCGGGCGCAACGCGAGCCACGGCTGCATTCGACTGGCGAATTGGGACGTGGTGAAACTCGCCGGGATGGTGAAGCCGGGGGTGCCCGTCACCGTCGACGATAACAGCCCGCTCGGAGCGATTGGCGGCGCGGCGAAAAAGCCGTAGGGATTGGAAAATTCATGAGTCCCACAGCGCGTCGCGGTGAAGCCAGTCTCCTCTGGATCGGCACGTACAAGCTCCTGCAAGGAATCATGCTCGTCGTCCTGGCGACGGGACTCTTGAAGGCCGTGAATCACGACCTCGAGGCGACGATGAGCCACTGGATTCGAGAGCTGCACTTCGATCCCGGCAATCGTTACATCACGTCACTCCTGCACCGGGCCGGGCTCATCGACGACCGCACATTGAAACGACTCAGCAGTCTCACCTTCACCTACGGAGCCGTTTTCATGGTCGAGGGCACCGGCTTGTTGTTCAAGCAGCGCTGGGCCGAATACCTGACGACGATCATCACGTTCTCACTCGTGCCCCTGGAGATCTACGAACTCGCGAAACATTTCACCGCGCTGAAGGTCGTCATTCTCCTCGTGAACATCGCGATTGGGATCTATTTGATCGTAATGATCCGGCGCAAGCCGGCGTGAGGCAGCGGCCGATGGCAAGCAGAGTGGCGGCATCCTGCCGCTTTGCGTTTCACGATCAGCGGCAGGGATGCCGCTGCCACTACGCGTCCACCCATTGGTAAGCCGCATCGAGGGCATCGAGCGCGAAATAGTGCACCCGCGCCGTGGTAAAGGAACCGCACAGGCTGGCCATCCGCTTGTGCCATCGCTCGTCGCCGACGATGGCGATGCGATCGACATGATTGAAATGCTTCGCCTCCCACTTGATTTCCTCCCACGTCGCTCCCAAGTCCCAACCGTCGAAATCGTGCAGGATCACCAGGATCCGGATCTTCCCGTATTTCTGAATCAGGCGCTCCGTCTCGGGCACGATGTGGTCGAAATCGGATCGGCTCAGCTTGCCATGCAGGTTCACATCCAGCACTCGGCCGTGAACAAATTCATCAACATGTGCCGTGGTTTTCATGACTCTAAAGAAGTTCGCATCCCGGGCCGGGCAGCGGGTGCCTTTTGGGGTTCGAAGGAATGCCTCTTTGCGCAAGGAGACAGGATTCACGCCACCGTAAAGACCACTCTTTCAAGGATGGTTGGCACACGTGTTTCCGCCCCCAATCCGACCAAAAAGATGACTCGGGTCATCATCTTGTCGCGACGCCCTAGGAAGTTCAGGGCGAACACAACCGTAGTTCCGCGCAGCCTCTAAAGAGGCGCGAGCGAGTTCCGCAAATCGGCTGCAATTTCGTCAAAAAATTCCAACTCGGCCCAATGGCGCAACACCAGTACAATTGAGGCCCTTTTCATGAAACCCACCTAGCCTCCGCTCCAGCACCATTCTCAGCGATGTCGAAATCACCGGCACGCTCACCTTCACCGGCGAACTCAGCTTCGACGGCCAGTTGCACGGCGGTGACATCATCGGCGAGGTCCTGATCATTGGCCCGAAAGCCAAGATCAATGGCAACATTCAGGCCGCTTCGCTCGTTTTGCACGGCACGGTGCAGGGTGATGTGTTGGTCACCGGCCGCTGCGAACTCAAGGGTTCGGCTTCGCTCGTCGGCAGCCTCACGACCAATCGCCTCGCGATGGACGAAGGCGCGACCTTGATCGGTAAAGCGGAGATTACGCCGGACGCGAAGCATCGCGCCGCACAGCAGAAGCCCCGCTAAACGCGGCGCGCTCCAGCACGGTAGCGGCAGACCGCAATCGGATCCTGCCCGCATCGATCAAAGACAGCGAAGAAGCCCGCGGATCACTCAGATAACGCGAATGAAGAAGGTTTCATTCGTGTCATTTGTGTGATTCGCGGGCTCTTCTTTCCCTCGCAGGGATACCGAAAGGAGATGGCAACGAAAATAAGAGTCGCCCGTTTCTGGTATCTGCCGAAAGGTGGAGGGTTTGAACCCGCATACTGCACTTCACACTCTGCTCCAGAGCGGCGACCCACTGCTCCTTCTCGCGCCCATGCAGGACGTCACGGATCTGCCCTTCTGGCAGCTCCTAACGCGCTACGGCGGGGCGGATTTGTGCGTGACGGAATATTTCCGCGTCCATCCGGACTCGCGGCTCGATCCCGACATCCTCGCTTCCATCACGAAGAATCCCACCGGGCGTCCCGTGGTCGCGCAGATGATGGGCAACGACATCCCCAGTCTCGTGCGCGCGGCAAAGGAACTGGAGCAGCATCCCGTCGCCGCCATCGACCTGAATCTCGGCTGCCCGGTGCCGGTGGTTTATCGCAAGTGCGCCGGTGGCGGCCTCTTACGCGACCCGGAGCGCGTCGATTCCATTCTCGGCGCCCTGCGCGAGGCGGTCACCATTCCCTTCACGGTGAAGACGCGCATCGGCTTCGATGATCCGTCCGTTTTCGAGCAGATGTTGCCGATCTATGCGCGTCATTCGCTCGACCTGCTGACCGTGCACGGGCGCACGGTGAAGGAGATGTATCGCAGCGAAGTGCACTACGAATACATCGCCCGCGCCGTCGCCGCCATGCCCTGTCCGGTGGTGGCGAATGGCAACGTCTCGTCGGTGCACAGCGCGGAGGAGGTGCTCAAT
Source organism: Chthoniobacter flavus Ellin428 (assembly GCF_000173075.1). Taxonomy (GTDB): domain Bacteria; phylum Verrucomicrobiota; class Verrucomicrobiia; order Chthoniobacterales; family Chthoniobacteraceae; genus Chthoniobacter; species Chthoniobacter flavus. The sequence goes on along the minus strand of NZ_ABVL01000005.1, from coordinate 53,009 downwards.
TTGACCGGGGCGCGCGGCCTCATGATCGGCCGCGCGGCGATCCGCAATCCCTGGATTTTCCAGCAGATCCGCCAGCATCGCCGCAGCGAACCAATTTACCAGCCGACCGGCCGCGAAGTGCTCGAATACATTCAGGCGCTCTACGAGGCCGTTTGCGACCCACAGGTGCGCGAAACCTCGCAGGTGCAGAAGATGAAGAAGTATCTCACCTACATCAGCGACGGCGTGGAGCCGACGGGGCAATTTCAGCACTCCATCCGCCGCGTGATAACCAAGGCGGATTTCTTCCGCATCTGCGGCGAATACCTCGATCACGATTCCCCCATCCCGCACGTGCCGTTGCGCATGGCCACGGCGGTGGGCGTCGCTGCCGGCAGCGCCAATTCAGACGAGGGCTGAGCCCATCGTCAATCAACCGCAGGAAGCAATCGACGCTCGCGGAGCAGCATGCTTTTCTGCTGCGCACCAAGTGCGTTGGAATTGTCGACTTTCCACATGACCCCCGAAATCGCCGAAACGATCCCTTCCTGGAATTACCATGCGTATTGGGACGAACTGCGCCGCATGGAAGTCGAGCTGCCGCAACATAGCAAAGAGTTCCAGCCGCTCATGCAATTTGTGGAGAAGCTGCAACTGCGCAATCTCGTGGAGGTCGGCACGCGCGAAGGCGGATCGTTGTTCATGCTTTCACGCATCCTGCCGCCGGGCTCCACGATCATCTCCGTGGATCTGCCGGGCATGGCGTGGGGGCGCAAGGACAGCGGCGCGCGCAAGCAGCGCATCGCGGAGCGCCTGCGCGCGGATGGTTTCACGGTACATCTCGTGGAGCGTGACTCTTCGCTACCCGAGACCGCAACGGAGGTCGCCCGGTTGCTCGACGGGGCGCCGATCGAGGCGCTCTTCCTCGACGGAGACCATGCTTTCGACGGCGTGCTCGCTGACTTCCGGAACTATCAGCCGCTCATGAAGGAGCAGGCGCCGATCATTTTTCACGACATCGCCAAGGCGGCCAAGTTGCCCAAGGTGGAAGTGCATTACCTGTGGCGCTTGTTGAAGACCTTCATGCCTTGGCGCGAATTCGTGGCTGCCCCGGAGAATGGCCAGGGTATCGGCATCGTCCTGAACACGGACCTTCCTCAGGGCTTCGATTTGAAAGCGCGCTGAGACTGGAGGGAAGCGCGCCGTAGCCGTTAGCAGAGAGAGTGACAGCGGCATCCTGCCGTTGCGCATTGTTCGATCAGCAACAGGATGCCGCTGCCACTATTCCTGCCAACCGTCTCAAAACAGCTCGTTGATCGGCGCGCCTTCCGTCAGCGCAATGGGGCGGCCATCGCTCGACTGATAACTAATGCTGTGGACGTCGTAGCCGAGCGCCGCGTACATCGTGGCGTGGATCTCGGCCGGAGTCGTCGGGCGATCCTTCGGATACGCGCCGATGCTATCGGAAGCGCCGACTACCTGGCCGCCACGAATGCCGCCACCGGCGAGCAACACGGTGTAACAGCCCGGCCAATGGTCGCGCCCGGCATCGACATTGATCTTCGGCGTGCGGCCAAATTCGCCCATCCACACCAACAGCGTCGTGTCCAGCAAACCGCGCTCGTCGAGATCGTCGAGCAGCGCGGCGAAGGCCTGTTCCATGGGCGGCACGAGCTTGCCCTTGAGCGTGTTGAAATTGTCCTTGTGCGTATCCCAGCGGATGCTCGGGCCATTCACCGTCGTAACGAAGCGCGTCCCCGCCTCCACCAACCGGCGCGCCAGCAGATGCGACTGTCCCCAGCTATGCCGCCCGTAACGTTCGCGAACCGAATCCGGCTCCTTGGAAAGATCGAAGGCCTCCGCGGCTTTGCCCGATTGCAAAATCGAAGCCGCCTGCTGCGTGAAAATATCAAGCTCAGCCATCTGTGGTGAAACGAGCGGCGCGGAGTGTTCTCCGAGCTCGTGCAACAAGCCAAGGCGATCTTCCAACCGGTCCGCGCTCAAACTCGAATCGAGCGCCAGGTTCCGCACCTTGAAGTCTTTGGCGTTGGGATCCGCGTTGAGCACGAAAGGATCGAAGCGCGCGCCGAGACAGCCGCCAAATTGGCCCGGGGTGATGTAAGCCGAGCTGTCGCAATGCGGGAAAGGCGTGATGACATAGGGCGGCACCCCGCGGCTAAAGCCATCGCGTTGCGCCAGCCAGCCCACGAGCGTGCCGACGCCGGGAAGGTCCGTGCGGCTGGGGTTGATGAGCGTACTGTCGATCCGGTAAGGCCGGCCGGCCGTGGCCCAATACATGCCGCTATTGTGGCTCGTGTGCTCGTGATGCACGGAGCGCACCAGCGCGACCTTTCTCATGCGCTTCGCCATGTTCGGCAGGAGCTCGGAAATGTGAATGCCGGGCACGTCTGTTTTGATCGGCGAGAAAATGCCGCGCACCTCCGCTGTGGCGTCGGGTTTCGGGTCCCACAAGTCGATGTGGCTCGGCGCGCCGCCATTGAAGATGAGAATGACTGACTTCGCCTTGCCAGGCCCGATGCGCGTCACCGGCGGAGCCAGGGCACTCAGCGCCGCCAGCGGATTCCAACCCAACCCGGCCAGGCCCATACCCCCAGCCTTGAGCATCTGCCGCCGGGTCAGAGGCAAGCCGGATAAATCGGAGGGCTTCATGGAAAGAGGTGGGTTTTCTCTGGGGGGGCAACGCGTGGAGACGCGTGTTTATATCTCTTTCAACCCCACTCGCGCCGATTTCTCAGGCGCTTTTGTGCAATCCAACCCACCCCGCCTCCACTTCGATGAAAGCGACCCTAGGAATTAGTCGCCCGCGCGATCCTTGGGATGGAAGAGACGATGGAAAAATCCGTTCTCGTCATCATGTTCACGCGGGGGCGGTTGAGGAGCGGGCATTGTCGTGATCGTCTTCGTGACCGTCACCGTTTTTTGCGGCCCCGTCGCCACTTCCGCGGGAGCCGGCTGCGCACCCGCATATGTCCTTGAAGATCGCGTTTCCGTCCTGACCGGGGCGGGGCCGCCGTTGTCGTAAAACGGATCGGGCGCGATGTTCCTCGAAGTCCTCTCGCGAATCACCCTTCTCGGCTGCGGGTCGACGGTCTCCTGGTTGTTAGGGGCGGTCGGTGTCACCTGTTCGGTAGTGGCCGTTGTGACCTTCGGGTTCACGTCCTTTCTCGACCTCTTTTCCACCGGCCGGGTTTCCGCCGTCTCCTCCGCAGGGTCAACCCTTTCGGTTGTCGACGCCGTCGCTCTCCCATTCACATTCCTCCTCGATTTCTTTTCCGGCCGGATTTCGGTCTGCGGCCTTTCCTGGGCAACGGATGTGGTGGCCGGACGATCCGCCGTCTTTAGCGGCGCGGAATCGTTCGTCCGCCGCGCGGGCACGGTCTTCTCCGCTACAGGGGCCGGCTTGGACGGCGTTTCATTTTTGGTCGGAGGGGCGGCTGGCGCGTCCGCGCCTTGCACCGGACTCTGTCCCACTGGATCCGTGTGTTCCAGTTGCTGCAAAAACTGCTTGTCGGCCTGCACCGTGGAACCGGCCGGGGCGGAAGCGTTCTGCGCACCGGCAGTCACGCACACGGCGGTTAAGGAAAGGATGGAGAGCGTGAGTATTTTCATAATCCAAATTCGCGTTGCACATTCCCCGCATAGGGAAATCGCTGCTCGCCCCGGCGTCGGTTGGAAAGCCGCCCCACTAAACCGGTCGATCTTCGACTTTCGTCGACCGCGCCCGAAATCGTATTAGGCCGGCTAAAAGATCTGCCGCACCAGCCCCGCAACACCACTCCGCACCCGGTCGAGGGATTGCCACGGCGAAAAAGAAGAAGAGCGGCGCTGCTGTCTGGTGCCACGGCGCCGGTCGCTCACGCGCGATTCCTGGTCGGGCACCTTGATGGCCGGGACCGGAGTGTTAGCTTGCGATTCCGATTCCAGACCGGCCACCGTCAGCGCGACACTTTCCGGGCTTTGCAGATCCGCCGCCGCCGCAGAATCCGGTTCCGGCTGCGCTATCGGAGACGTCTCGGATTGATGATCAAAATTCGCGAGGTCGACGGCCACAGGAGACAAGTCCGGAACCGATTCAAAATCCACTGGCGGGGCACCCTGCTCACTCGACGGTTTTGACAAAGCGCCCGCTGCCGCGTGGCCGGGTTTCGCTACGTTTTGCGCAACCGTGGCCGGCACCGACGGCACCGCAGCAGCTTCCGCCCGCCCTATAATTTGCGGCGCTTTTTCATCCAGATGCGCCCGCGGCGACAGCGCCAGCCAAAGCAGCACGACCCCCAGCAATCCCGCCAGCGCGAACGAACGCAGATTGTACCACTCAAAAGGCACTAACGTCCCACTCTTCGCCGCTGTCGCCCGGGGGCCGCGACGGCTAAGCTGCTCCCGGCAAGCCTCGATCTGGTCGTGCAGGGCGACCGGCGTCTGCGGACGATTCATCGGCGATTTGGCGAGCATGGTGCGCAAGAGGCGCACGACACCCTTTGGAAGATGTTTGACCCGATTCCAAGGCGGTTCGCTGGTCAGCAATTGCGCGATGATCCGCGCCGGTGTGCCGACGAACGGCGCCTCGCCGACCACGAAGTACCACAGCGTGCTTCCCAGCGAATAGATATCCGAACGCACATCCAGCTCCAGGTTCTCCGTCTGCTCCGGACTCGCGAATTGCGGCGTGCCCGTAAATCCACACGTCGTCGCCGTCGGCGAGGCCTCCGCTGCAAAGGAGCGTGCCAGGCCGAAGTCGATCAACTTCGCAATCACGCGGTTCCCATTCGCCGGATCCGGCAGGATCATGATGTTCCCCGGCTTGATGTCCCGGTGCACCACCTTGAGCCGGTCCGCGGCAGTCAGAGCGCGCGCGATTTGCATGACGATATCCAGCGCCAGCTCGACCGACATTGGTCCACGCCGGCGCACCCACGCATCCGCGGAGATCCCATCCACATACTCCATCGCGTAGTAAAATTCCCCCTCCTGCGAATCGAGGTGATGGATGGCCGCCACATTCGGATGCCGGATCTGCGCCGCCAGTCGCGCCTCCCGCAAAAACCGGTGCTCACTGCGTTCCCCATCGAAACAACTCGGGCTGATGATCTTCAAGGCGACCGGACAACGCAAATTCATGTCCATCGCCTTGAAGGTCATGCCCATGCCACCCCGGCCCAGCAGCCACGGCGAGCCATCCGGATGCTGCGCGATCACATAATGCCCGTAGGCACGGACCTCGGAGCGCGAGCGGATCGGCGGCGCCGACACCGTCGGCGCCTCCAAAGAGGCGGTTTGCACCTCTTTGGAGGGCCGGGCAGATGGATCGTTCGCAATCACGGATGGATCGTTCGCAGTTACGTTCAGAGTTGCGGACGTTGCTCTTCCCGGCGCTTCTCTTCACCGGACGCAGGCGTCTTCTCTGGCGGGCGCTTGGAGGACGGCGTCGCGTTTTCCTCCGCCGGTTTGCGTCCTTTGGTGGTTTCCTCATTCGCATTGCGGTCCGCGGCCCCCTTGCGTTCGCCCTTCGGGCTCGTCGTATTATTCGGCTCGTTCTCCTGCGCCCGGGCGTTCTCCGCGTTGCGTTCGGTCTGTTGTTGCTTGGAGCGATCGTTCGCGTCCCGCGTCGGTTTCGTGGCCGCATTCGGTTCGGGAGTCGCAGCATTGTTTTCCGGACGAGCCGCGTTGCCCTTCTTCGCCTTCGCCGCCGGCGTCTCCGCATTCGTCGCATTCGGACGCTCCCGATTCGACGGCGTTGTCGCATTGGCGCGGTTGCGTTCCTGATTCGCTTCCGCCGCCGCATTAGGCCGATTCTCATTCGTCCGGCCGCTCGCTCGTTCCTGCTGCTGTCGGCGAACCTCCGCGTCGGCGTTATTCGCCGCCCCGCTCTCCGCCCGCGGATTGTTCTTGTTGTTCGGCGTCTCGGCATTCGGGCCCTTCTCGTTCGCCCGGCCACTCGTTGCCGCTCCGCGTTCGGTTGCGTTGCGCTCGGTTGCGTTGCGCTCGGTGGTTCCTTCCACGCGCGCATGGAAATGAGTGCGGTCACGTTCGATGATGCCCGGATCGATGACCGCGGCGCTAATCTGCGTGCGCTCGATCACCGGCGCGCTCACCAACCGCTCGCGGGTGATCTCGGTCAGCGTGATATCGTGGCCGCCACTAAACCGCAGCGACTCGTAAGGAATCGACACGAACCGTTCGCCGACGACGCCACCCGTGATGACCGTCGAAACGACCTCCCGGCTCGATGGATCCACGACGATGTATTCCACGTGTCCCGCCTCCGCACCATCGGAAGTGCGAATCACGCGCTGATCCTGGCAAACGCGGAAAACCGAAAGCTCTGCGGCGCTGGCGGATGCCCCTGCGAGGGCTACAAAAATGCATGCAATAATAGGTGTCTTCATTGTTGAAAATGATTGGTTTCTTTTAAGTCCCAATCGAAGAGACGAGAACGCATGGCTGTGAAGCGGCCCCACGGAAACGCCCGGAAAAAATGCCGCTCTCTAGAGACCGATGACAATGTCGGGTCACACCCCGAGACGGTCGCTGATTAATCCCTCGAGCGTCAAATCCCGTGGGTGGGACGGGAAGTAAGCTTCACGAGCCCCGCTTCACCTCGCCCGCCTCGAGAGGCGAAGGCCCGCGCTTGTCCGCAGCGGCGGACTGATCGCCGTTCCCGCTTCCTTGCGGAGCGGAGGAGACCTTGTGCCGCCGCTACGGCGTTTGAGCCGGGATGTTTGCGTCCTTGTCGACGGTGAGGGCCTCATACAGCCACTCGCGAGCTTCATCGAGCTCATCCATGGGGAAGTATCCCACCTCCGCCTCGGTGAAGGGCCGATAGAAATTGGTCAGCCAGCGCTGCCAATGCAACGTGCGGCGATAGCTCATGTCAAAGGCGCCGGAAACATCGCGAACCTCAATCGATTTGTCACCCACCACCGCCAGGCGTTCGAGATGGCGAAAGTGTTTCGAATTCCACTTGATGGCCTCCCAAAAAGCGCCCGCATCCCAACCGTGGAACTCGTGCATGATCACCAGCACACGGATCTTGCCATAACGGCCGATGATCCGGTCGATGTGCGGCGTCAGCCGGTCGTAATCTTCGCGGGTGAGTGTGCCATGCAGTTCGAACTCCAGCACATTCCCCACAATCTTTTCATCAACATGAGCGGTAATTTTCATATCGCCTCCTTTGGATGAATCGCGTCGCCGAACCCGGGCGCGCCTGTGCTCCGGGATAACCCGTGGGCCGGTGATGCCAGTCTCGTTCTCATCGTCTTTTTAGACGTGAGTGCCCGGCATGAGATTCAAGGCGGCCGCTGTAGCGAAATTCGCGAATGTTGCGCGGCTGGAGCCGGGTGCGCCGATTAGGCCGCGACCTTCTTTTTCAACGTGCGCGCACTTTGGTCCTTTTTCACCTGGAGCCAGGCGACATTGGATTGATCTTCCGCAAATCGGCGTGCGCCGGCTTTCTTGATCATCGCGTCAGCCACCTTCTTCAGTGGCGTATAGCACGGGTGATGCGCTTCTTTGTACGGGTTGTTAGCCTTCGCGTTATAGCAACAAATCATCGACCAGCGCGGCTTGTCGGAATCGTTGCGCGCCGAGGCATGCAGCAGGTTTGAGTGGAAAAACAGCGCATCGCCCGGCTGCATCACGCAATAGACCAATTCGTAGCGTTTCATCGCCTCGCGCACCCGCTCCATGTCCGCACCGGCTTGATCTCCCGACAGAACGTGATCGATGCGCCCCATCTGGTGCGTGCCCTTGAGCACCTGCAGGCAGCCGTTCTCCTTCGTCGCCGCGTCCACTGCGATCGACACACTGCACAGGTTCGGCGTCAGCACGCCATTCTGATACCAGTAACCGTAATCCTGGTGCCACGCCCACGCGCCGCCGACCTTGGCGTCCTTCATGATCATCTTCGAATGATAGTGATACGCTTCGTCGTCGAGCACTTGCTCCACGGAATCCACCAGCTTGTGGCACCGCGCAAACATGCCGTAGATCCCGTCTCCCGGATGATTCCACAGCGACAATCGCACCTTTGCTCCGGTCCCATCATCGCGGCTGAAAGAATGCTCATCCAGCACCCGATCCGCGTGGGCAGCACCGCGCAGGAGATTGATTTCTTCGCGATCGAAAAACTTGCGCGCGATGATGAAGCCGTCCCGATGATAGGCGGCGACTTGTTTCGGGGAGAGCTTGCCTTTTTTCATAGCTACGAGGTGTCGGGGTAAAACGTTCTCCTTCCATCGCATGATTTCTCCTGCCGGAAAAGCCGAATGGCGCCCGGCTTTTTCGGTATCACATTCCGCGGGAGCAGAAGCTGCCGCCGTTCGGCACAGACCCATCGAGCCGTGCGCCCACGCCCCGGCGGAGCGGGGCGGCTACAATGCCAGGTGCAGTGCGCCTTTGATGCGTCCGACCACCTTCGAACCATAGCGAGCGATCAAGACCAACGCCGCCGCGCCGAACATCCGCGACGCGATGCGAATATTTTTCTCCGGGCTGCCACCTGCCCTGCTGGTGTAGACCCGTTCCGCCACGCCCACCGCCAGACCGCAACCTAGCCCGCCCAGGATGGAGGCCGCCATATGCTCGCGAAGGTATTTCGGCAATTCACGCGAGGCTGCGGATTCTGAGGATGAAGGCTCCGCACTAGCAGGAAAGATCGCGCCCAGCGATTCCTGCGCCGGCTGGGGGCCGGCGTACGTTTCATGCACAGGAGAAACGGCCTGGCTAATTTCGGTGGGCACCGGCGTGGCGAATTTCGTCGTCTGCAACTTCTCGCCCCGAGCCAAAGCGTACTCCTTGGTAAACTCCGCGCCGAAAAGGACGATACAGGAGGCATAATAGACCCACAGTAAAATCAGCACGACCGAACCGGACGCTCCAAAGCTGGAGGTCGTGCTGGCTCTCCCCAGATAGTACGCCAGTCCGAACTTGCCGGCCTCGAAGAGCACCGCGGTGAAAGCCGCGCCGGCCCACACGTCGCGCCAATGGATCTTCACATCCGGCAGGACCTTGAAGATGAGCGCGAAGAGGAGCGTGACGACGACCAGCGAAAGCAACACTCCGGCTCCGCCCCAGATCCAACTCGGCAGACGCAGGATCGCCTCGACCCAGCGGCTGAACGCATTGAGCAGCGTGGTGAGGATAAACGAAACCAGCAGGAGGAAGCCAATCACCACGACCATGCCGAAAGAAAGCAACTCCTGGCGCACGTACACTTTCCACCCTCCGCTCTTCACTTTCACGCTCCAGATCGAGTTCAACGCATCCTTGAGCTGACCAAAAACCCCCGATGCGCCGATCAGCAAAGTGACCAACCCTATACTCGTGGCCCAAAAGCTGGTCGAAGGCTGGCTGGCGCTCTGCACCATGCTTTGGATGAAGTCCGCTGCCCGCCCACCCATCAGCTCCCGGAGATCGTCTTGCAATTGTCCGGTCATGGCTTTCGTCCCAAAAAACCAACCCGCCACGCCTACCGCCAGGACCAGCAACGGGGCGACGGAAAAAATCGAATAGTAGGCAAGAGCGGCACTCAAGCGCAGGGCGTTCGCATCCGACCATGCGCTGGCCGTCCGTTTGAAGAGCGTCAGCATATTCGGCGACGAGGAAGATTTTCCGGGCATACTTGAGAATCGCAGAAGTGCCGCCGCCGGGTTTGATCGAACGTCTCTCAAAGTGAATTCCCGAAGAGCGCTTGGCGGAATTCGAAAAATTCCCTTCGAGAACCGCTCCAACATTAGGCCCGCTTACCACGGGCTCCATAAGCGCGCCCCTCCGCCCTGCGCCGAATCTTATCTATGGCTGCGGTTTAACTCTCCACTTCGCTGTTCTATGAACCAATCCGCCGAACTCATTGCCGACGAATCCGACCCGCGCTCGGCCATTCACGCTTACACGGCTGGTGAAATGGGAGCCGAAGCGGCGACGCGTTACCTCCGGTCGCACCCGCACCATTCGCAGTTCCACACCCGCTCTCGCGAAAACGGGGAGGGATCGCTTTTTCAAGAGATCGCCGGCAATGCCCTGGCCGCCGCCTTCCTGTTCGGAGTATTCCTCGGGCGATACGTCAAACAGTAGCGGGCGTCCCATCCCACGAGCGGTGGCGCAACCTCATTGGCCGGCGCCGCTCTGCGACTGCAGAAGATGATGATCGAGGAAACTCGACATAGCCTCGATGTTGGCCGGCGAAACGAAAGCCGGGCCACCGTGCCCCGCTCCGGAGACGATGCGCAGCGTGCTTTCGACGCCCACCTTGTGCAGAGCCGCATCCAGTTCCTCGCTCTGCTGCGCGGGGACGATGGGGTCCTTGTCTCCCTGCATAATTAGAAACGGCGCCGCATCCGCTTGCACATAGGAGATGGGGCTGGAGCGCTTGACCTGGTCCAGATGCTCCGTGGGCAACCCGCCAATGAGCCGGGCGTAAGCGTTCTTGGGATCCATGTTCGGCGGGCGATTGCCATAGTGCGCGAAATCCGACGGCCCGTACCAATCGATCACGCATTCCACCGCGCTCGATTGATCCAGGTTTTCACCCACATCGAAATCCCGCATCTTGCCCGTCGTCCCCAGCATCGCGGCGAGATGTCCGCCGGCCGATTCACCCCAAACGCCAATCCGATTCGGGTCGATATCATATTCCGCCGCATGCGCCCGCAACCAGCGAATGGCCGCCTTGCAGTCCTCGATTTGCGCCGGAAAAATCGCGTGCTGGCTGAGCCGATAGCCGATGCTCACCACGGCATAGTTTTTAGCCAGCAACACTTTCGCCGGGCAGAAATCCTTGTTCCCCGCTTCCCACGCGCCGCCATGAATCCAGGCCAGGACCGGATGCAGTGAGCCGTTCTTCGCCGGGAGGTAAAGATCCAGCTTCTGGCGCTCGTGACCTCCGGTGACATACGGAACATCGTGCAACTCCCGAGCGCCCTCGGTCTTGAGCAAGGCGGAATGCGGAATCTGGCCTTGAGGCCGGGCATCCTCCGCCACGGCGAGCGAACCAAGAACAAAGGCAAAGAGGACAGGCGCGAGAACCAGAGCTTTCATAAAAGGGCGGCTGAAAACTAGAGCGGGAAGCGGGCAGCGCAACTGGACAAGCGCGGTTCGCTGGCCCATGCCAGGTCCATCCCTCACGGCCTCAAGGACGCTTGAAGGGCAGAAAACCCCGCAGGAAGGCATTCTCCCAAAAGATCGCCATGCGATCTGTCATCCCGTTATCCAGAAAAAGAGCATGTTCGCCGATGGAAAGAGCGCAACTGCCGTTAAAAACGACTCCATCCACCTTTCCGCTCAGAAGTTTGCCTTGTTTGCTGATCACGACAAAGCGCCCCGGGATGACGGAGGTAAAGTGAATGGGATCGCGGCCGTTCCCATTTCTGACCGGGATAATTTTACCCAAAACGCAAAGATCCGCTCCGAGACCGACATAGTTTTGGTCGATGAATCGCTTGGTCGATTCGGGCAATCCTCGCGGTCTCACCACGGCAGTGCCCGTCTCCACGAGGCGTTCGGCAATACGATTGGGAATCGAGCCCACGGCGAACCGCGCCTTGGTAAACGCCTCGATGGCATAATAGAAAGGGCGATCGCGAAAGATGGTTTCTCCGATCGCATCCATGACCAGGTCGCTCCGCTTGGTCACCCGCAGCGTATCCGCGATCATGGCGATCTCCTCGCGGTTTTTATTTTGCAGCGGCGGAGACATGCGAAACGCGAGACCGATATTGGCGACGACGACGACCAGCAACGCGCAGACCGTTCCCATTTTCGGCATGAATCGCATGGCTTGCGGCCGCGTCCCATAGTGGATCGCGGCCGACGCGAAGATGGCCAGCAAAGGCAGATAGGGCAGATCGTCCTGCCGCGTGAGAGTCGGAAAGAGGGTCTTGAGGGCCGCGAAATAAAACAACGTCACCAGCGCGAGGAAAATCCGCCGCACCCAGACCGCTTCTTGCAAAGAGGCCGATCGGAACAAGCCGATCACCGCGGCCACGATCGCCAATGGCAGCCAAAGCAAGTGCCCGTCGAATTGATTCCAATTCTGGGTATGCGGGACGAGGTTGTGGGTGATGTTGCAGTAAACGAAGGCGTCGAAAGCGCCGCGGGACCAGAAAAAGAGGGCAAACGCCAAGGGCAGAATGGCCAGGCCGAGACCACCGGCGACCATGAACCCAAACTGGGGTTTCCAATCGATTGTTTCCTGCCTTTTCCATTTCCAAATCCAGATCCACACCCCGGCCACGGTCACGGCTCCGAGCATGAGTCCCGTCTTGACCGTGACGGTGAAAGCGGCCCCTAAAAGCAGGCCAGCCACGAACGCCCTCGCTCGGGTCAATTTCGCGCCGATCAGGATGGAGAGGACCGAAAGCCAAAGCGCCATCCACAGATCGTCCGTCCTGAACTCCGTCGAAGTGAAAAGGAATTCCGGAAAGAACGCGGCCAGGAGGACCGCCCACGCCGCGATCCGCGGGGAGTAAAGGGACTTGCCGATGGCATACACGCTCCAGAGCGACCACAGCCACAGCGGAAACATCGCAAAGCGCATGGGGATGACGATGTCCGCTCTTTCGCCAAACAGGCTGAAGATCGGCGCGCAAAGCAGATGAAAGAGCGGACCGTGATTGTCGAAGATGTCGCGATAGGGCAACCGCCCCGTCACCCAGCCCCAGACGACGTGCAGGTGCTGCAGTTCGTCGGATTCGATCCGGAAGTTCAGCGCATAGGCGACCTTGATCGCGAGCAGGAACAAAAACAGAAAAACCAGGAGCCACTTTTCCACCGCGGGCCGGCTCGTTTTTCCTCCGCGGGGGTCACTATCACTCCAGAAGTCCCCCCACCGCCCTCGGAGCCTGGGAGCGAAAGTCGAGGACACGTCCGCTCCTTGATCCGGAGGACGATTTTCCGAGAGAAGAGATTTTGGCGCGGACAAATTAAGCGATTGGAAACATCGGGCAGCTTTTGAGGTTTCCGCGCGTCGGCTGCGGCGACCGGCGACACTGATAGCGCATTCCGCCGAAAAGTCCCTGAATCAAAACTGAATTCTTCTTCAGGGAGCACCTCGAGCAATGTCGTCATGCGAAATTGGAGCAAGCTCTACATGGGCACGTACCCCGATGAATGGAATCATGATCCGCTTTCGTGGAAATCGAATTTGGACACGCTGGGCAAGTGGCTCCTGCGCGAATATCCCGCGGCCAGTTTCATCTGGAAGTTAGAGCCGCAGAAGCGCGGGGCGCCCCAATTCCATTTGCTTGTTTACGGGATTTGCTTTCTCCCCTGGCAGGTGGTCGCGGTGCGCTGGGCGGAAATCGTTTCTGAGTGCAGCCTGCCGAAGAATTACCCTACGGAAAAAGGAAAGCGCGGCGCGGCGCTTTTCCATTCCTGGGTGCGGAACAACGTGGAGAACTACGAATTTGCAGACCACCTGCTCGCGGGCGTGCAGGTCAAGGCAATCCAATCCCGCAATGGGGTGATGCGATATTGCGGGAAGAAATACATGGGCAAGGAATTCGCTTTGCCGGAAAGCTGGGAGAGGGTGGGGAGATTCTGGGGCGTCGTTGGGCGCAAGAACCTTCCTCGCTCGGAAGTCTTGGAAGTCGAGATTTCTCGCGAGGGGTTCCTCAAGGTGCGCCGTTTTGCTCGGCGCTGGTTCGCTTCGAAAGGCATGGACCGTCGCGGTGGCGGGGCGCTCACGCTCTTTACCGGAGCGCACTGGCAATGGATACGAGTCTTAGAGCTTGCTGAAACCGGAAGCACAGCAACGTGTGATTGGGCGATGTTCCCACCCTAGCCATTTTCGGAAAGCCATAGAGAATTCTCTTTAACCTCGTCGGCGATTCGAATGATTTTCGCGAACATCTCTTTTGTAAAGGCCGCGAGTTCTGGGATGTGCTCTCTCAAGATCGCGAGCGCGACAGCCTTCGAAATTGCCTCTCTTTGAGTTCTGCCAAGCGCCTCTCGCTTGCGATCGTCTATCAACACCGCTTTTCTATTCTCGACCCTCAACTTTTCCTTGGCCGCTTCCACGTTTTGCCATGCAGGGGACAAATCCCGGAAGTATATGTTAACAATCATCGGGATGACCGCAGCCTTCTTTTCATCTTCTTGCAAGGCCTTCAGGTAGTCTGTGCGAAGGGTCTCCTCTTGTTCTTCAAGGCCCTCTGCATCTTCCGGACGGATAAGATATGCAGCGGATCGGGTGTAGTATTCCGAGATTGCGATTTCGTGACTTTGTAAGGCGAGGTAAAGCTCTTCGAGCTTTCGCAGGCGATATTCCTTCCACCATCTACGATGCGTAAGGAAGTGAACGAGATAGGCGCCCGCGATCGTTGTGGCGATGCCAGCAAAGTACGTGAGCAGTGCATTCATGACTTCTCACTCATTTCTGAAATGCGGCCAGGAATTCGTAATCGATGTCGAAGACTGTTCGCGGTTTGAGGCCAAGATTCTTCGCTTCGCACATGGCTACGAGTTGCTCCCCGTCGATCAATTCGATATGAGGGCTCACCCGGACTGCCTCTTCTTTCGCCGGTCCACTAAAAGTCCCGGTGGTGATCAACAAGGCCTTGTCCGCCCGCCCGCCGGCAGACCCTCGCAAGCGGGTCACTTCCTCACTCGAGACTGAGTTGCGGTAACGCTTGCATTGAAATACGACTACGGAACTGACAAACGGGTTCGTCTTCAACCGACCTTCGCCGTCGATTCCGCCGTCTCGAGTTTGTTTGGTTACCGTCACGTTTTCGAAATCATAAGCGAGGAGGAGGTGCCGACAAAATTGCTCAAATCCCTTGGGCGGCAGCTCGCGGAGGATGGTCAATAATTCAGCCTCCTTCACCTCATCTTCCGGAACCACGGCTGAGTCATCCTTGCTTAGGTCAATGTTCTTCTCGTCTTCCTTCTCGACTGTTTTGGCACGCGCTGCCGAGTGGACCTTTACCCATTTTGCAAAAATGGCTTTGGCATCATCGTCCGTGAGATGAGTTTGCATCCCGCGAGGGGTCAGAGACCAAATCCCTCGCTTGCTACCGTCAAGGAGCCCTTCAAAAACGAGATACTGTCGCGCCCACTGGACTTGATTTAGGAATCGTTCCGCTCCGGAAGCCATTATTTCTTCCTGCACCGCCAATGGGACTTCTTCCGTCTTAGCGATCCAATCCGCGGCTTCTCGCGGCCTTGCGGCACCCAATTCGCGGAGGCAATCGAGCAATGGCCGAAACCACTTCAAAAACTCTGCTCCATTTGCTCCGCGTTTCGTATGCTTCGCCATGGGGTGGATGTGAACCGGGAAAGGTCTGAAAGTCGATACCTTCTCAGGCTGGTTGCGTCGAGGTGCCTACACGAACGAGGGAGCGATCAGCGTGCGGCACCGTTCCATGCTGGCATCAAAAGAAGTTGCCAAAACACAAACTGCCTACTACGCGGGTACCTCGGACGCGAATCGGCATCCCCTGTCGCGGAAAGTCGCGAAAGCAAAAATGGTGCGCGCTGCAGGGTTCGAACCTGCGACCCCATCCGTGTGAAGGATGTGCTCTACCGCTGAGCTAAGCGCGCATTGGGCGGAAAGCGGATTTGGAGAATAGGCGAGGTTCGTGGGGACGCCAGAGAAATCTGCGGGAAGATTGAAGGAGGGTTTTCGCCAACGCCGGTTGGCGCAAAATCGGAGGGATGCGCTCCTGCGCGCTCCCACTTCTTCAGCTTGTTTCTCAAAGAAGTGGGAGCGCGCAGGAGCGCATCCCTCCGTTAAATCCCATCGCCAGCGCGTGCGCGACGGCGTAGTGCTCGCTGTGGCTCAAGCTGAGACGGATTTCGGTGATGCCGAGACGGGTGGCCGTTTTGGCGCCTTCGCCGTGGAGGACGACGAAGGGTTCACCGCTGGCTTTGCGGCGCACCTCGATGTCGAGCCAGCCGAGCATGGCGCCGATGCCGGTGCCGAAGGCCTTGGACACCGCTTCCTTCGCCGCGAAACGGGCAGCGTAGCATTGCGAGGGGCTGGCCATTTTCCCGCAATAGGCGCGTTCGCCTTCGAGGAAAACGCGGTCGAGAAAACGATCGCCATGCCGCTCGAGGCTGGAGGCGATGCGGGCGGTTTCCACAATGTCCACGCCGGTGCCGATGATGGTCATGGGTCTTCTACTTCCCGCCCATCGCCGCCAGCATTTCGGCGGTCGCTCGCTCCAGGCCGACGAAGATCGCGCGGCTGATGATGCTGTGGCCGATGTTCAATTCCGCGAGGTGCGGGATGGTGCGGATCAGGGCGATATTCTGGTAATTGATACCGTGGCCGGCGTTGACTTGAATGCCGAGCTGATGCGCCTGTTCCGCGGCGGTGATGAGGCGTTCGACTTCGCGGTGGCGGGCCTCGCCGGTGGCGTTGGCAAAGGCGCCGGTGTGCAGTTCCACCATCTCCGCGCCGAGCTGGCGGGCAGCCTGGAGTTGCGCCGGATCGGGCTCGATGAAAAGGCTCACGCGAATGCCGGCTTTCTGCAGACGGTCGACCGTGGGAGTGAGGAATTTGATCTGCCCGGCGGCGTCGAGGCCGCCCTCGGTGGTGACCTCCGCGCGGTTCTCGGGAACGAGGCACACCTCCTCGGGCAGGACTCGCAGGGCGACGTCGAGGATCTCCGGCGTGTTGCCCATCTCGAGATTCAGCTTGGTATTGATGCTCGCGCGCAAGCGCACGACGTCGCGATCCTGGATATGCCGCCGATCCGCTCGCAGGTGAATGGTAATGCCATGCGCCCCCACCCGCTCGCAGGCCGAAGCCGCGGCAAGGAGGTCGGGCTCGACTTTATGCGCGTCGAGCGAGAAAGCGTAGCGGGCCTGCCGCAGGGTGGCGACGTGGTCGATGTTGACGCCCAGCTTCATGAAGAGAGTTGATAGTTGAGGGTTGATAGTTGAGAGCCGCGCCGTTCTTGATCCAAAGCGCGGCTCCGAAATTGGAGAAACAAGAGATGCGGCACAGCTGAGAGGCGGAAAAGTCGATGTGTGGCTCTCAACTATCAACCCTCAACTCTCAACTGCTCCTAATGCTCCTAATGCTCCTAATGCTTGAAATGGCGAACGCCGGTGCAAATCATCGTCATCTTCCGCTCATTCGCGGCGGCGATGACTTCGGCGTCTTTCACCGAGCCGCCGGGCTGGATGGCGCTGGTGGCGCCGGCTTCGGCGGCGGCGATGAGGCCGTCCGGAAACGGGAAGAAGGCGTCGCTGCCCACCGCGCAACCCTTCAGCGAAAGCCCCGCGTCGGCGGCTTTCCAGATGGCGATGCGGCTGGCGTCCACGCGGGACATCTGGCCGGCGCCGATGCCCAAAGTGCGGTCCTTGGCAGCGTAGACGATGGCGTTGGATTTCACGTGCTTCACCACGCGCCAGGCGAAGAGCATGGCGGCGAGATCGGCCTTGGTCGGCTTGCGCTCGGTGACCGCTTTTTCCATGAGATCGATCTCCGGCTCGACGTCGCGGCTCTGCACGAGCACGCCACCGGCCACGGAGCGGATGAGGTTGTCCTCGTCCGGGTTCTTCGGCGCGGGGCGCACGCGTTTGCGCATGAGGCGCAGGTTCTTTTTCTTCTGCAGCAGCGCGCGGGCATCGGGCTCGAAGTCGGGCGCGATGATCACTTCGCTGAAGATCTCGCTGATCGCCCGGGCCAGCGGTTCGGTGAGCGGACGGTTGCAAATGATGATGCCGCCAAAGGGCGCCTGCTTGTCGGTGGCGAAGGCCTTGTCCCAAGCCTCGCGCAGGTCGGCGTCGCTGCCCACGCCACACGGATTCGTGTGCTTCAAGATGGCGACCGTCGGTTCCTCGAACTCCTCGATGAGTTCCGACGCGGCGGTGATATCGAGGATGTTGTTATAGGAGAGTTCCTTACCGTGGAGCTTCTCGAATTGCTCGTCAAAATGCCCGTAGAGCGCCGCGGTCTGGTGCGGGTTCTCGCCGTAGCGAAGCTGGGCGACGAGGGGCAGGCTGAGGCTGAAGCTGCTGGCGCATTCCTTTTCCTTGTTGAGAAAATCGGAAATGGCCCCGTCGTAGCGGGAAGTGGTGACGAAGACCTTGATGGCCAGCCGTTCGCGAAGCTGCAGGGTGGTTTCGCCGTCGTTCCGGCGCATCACGTCGAGGACGTCGTTGTAGTCGTTGGGGTCGGTGATGACCGTCACCGAGCGGTAATTCTTCGCCGCGCTGCGGAGCATGGAAGGGCCGCCAATGTCGATATTCTCGATCGCTTCATCGAGGGTCACATCGGGCTTGGCGATGGTCTCTTCAAAGGGGTAAAGGTTCACCACTACGAGGTCGATGGGCTTGATCCCGTGCGCCTCGCACTGGGCCACGTGCTCGGGGTTGTCTCGCAAATGGAGCAGGCCCCCGTGGACCTTCGGGTGCAGGGTCTTCACCCGCCCATCCATCATTTCCGGGAAGCCGGTGTAGGCGGAGATTTCCGTGGTGGGAATGCCCTCCTTCTGAAGCAGCTTGGCGGTGCCGCCGGTGGAGATGATTTCGATGCCCATTTCGGCGATGGCCCGGGCGAAATCGACCAGCCCGGTCTTGTCGGAGACGGAAATCAGTGCGCGTTGGATTTTCATGCGAGGGGTGGGACGGTAGGGCAGGCGCGCACGGTCTCCAAGAGCGTTTTTTTAGCCCCTATCCGTACAAAGTGAACCGCGCAGCCACCCAAAAAGCTGCGCGGTTCCAACCCAACAACACAAACACCCACAGCGAACATATGCAGCATTGGGCAGGGCGCAAATGAACCAGCGAGAAATTATTGCGCCCGGGCAATTTTTCTGTCATCCGAGGCGGTTTTTGCACCCGTATTGACTTAGAAAGGCGACAACCTTACCGTTAACCTTGTGAAAAATTTCACAAAGCTCGAAAACACACCGGAAACGATGGATAAAACTCAGGCCCTGAAGGTCCCCTTCGAGCTCATCAATGCCCAGCTTTACTCTGTAGAAGAACGCATCCGCCAGCAGGCCCGGGCCTTTGACCCCGCCGTGGAAGGCTACGTAGCTTACGCCGTCGAAAGCCACGGCAAACGCCTCCGCCCCGCCCTCGCCCTCCTGGCTGGCGGCGCGACCGGCAATATCTGCCCCAGCCATTTAGACCTCGCGGTCATCCTCGAGCTCATCCATGCCGCCACCCTGGTCCACGACGACATCCTCGATGGCGCCGACAAGCGCCGCGGCCAGCCCACGGCCAACGCCAAATGGGGCAACGCCATCTCCGTCCTGCTCGGCGACTGCCTCTTCGCCCACGCCCTGAAGCTTTCCACCAGCTTTCCCAATGGCGAGATCAGCCGTCGAATCGCCCACGCGGCCAGCGAGGTGTGCTCGGGGGAGATCATCCAGACCCAGCGCCGCTTCGACTTGAAGCTCAGCGTGCCGGATTACTACAAGATCATCGAGATGAAGACCGCGGCCCTCTTTGCTGCGGCTTGCGAACTCGGCGCGCTGATCAATGAGGCCGCCCCGGAAGTCATCGATGCCCTGCGCATTTTCGGCCTGCAGCTCGGCACGGCTTACCAAATTTACGATGATGTCCTCGACCTGGCCGGCGACGAAGCCAAGGCCGGCAAGACCCTAGGCAGCGACCTGCGCAAGGGCAAGCTCACCCTGCCCATCCTGCATCTCCTCCAAATTTCCGACGAAGCCGAACGCCATCGCCTGAGCGAGATCATCCTCAACGGCGACGAAGCCGACATCCTCGCCCTGGCCGAGAAAGCCATCGCCGCCGGCGCCGTGAAGAGCGCCATCGCCACCGGCCGCAAGATGTTGCGCGAAGCCGAAGGCCGCCTGCAGATCGTCCCGGAAAATAAATACCGCGACGCCCTCGGCGGGCTGGTCACGACGCTCGATCGGATGATCGGGCAATTCACGGTGTAAACGGGCGCCGGGAGCGCGCATTCAGATTCCAGCGAAAGCGACCCTGAACGCGCCCTCGGGGGGGCGATTTGCCGGCCGGTGAGGCGTCCGAAGCCCGGCTCCTTCTCGATCCCCCGATGTGAACGCACACGAACTCCACTCCGAAGAATTGCGCGAAGAGGTGGCTCGACTCGTCGCCGAATCCGCCCGTCTGCGCGAGGAAGCCAAAAGCAACGAGTTGCAGGCCAGAGTGATCGCGACCCGGTTGGCCGAAATCCAAAAGGCCGTGGCCTTGCACACCGTGATGTATGGCATTCCAGCGGGAGCGTGCGTCGAATGGCAGCCCGGCGCTTCCCAGTCCTTGGGCCGGGCTTCGAGCGAGCCGCGCCACGTCCCGTCGAACAGGGCTCGGGCATTGGCCGCCACGGCGTGAGCCACCGGATGTCTGAGCGGCGACGACCATTCGTCTTCGCGGTCTACCGACAACAAGACCGGGCCCAATGGCCGCCTCATCTCAACGTTCGACCGTTCAATTTTGACCCGGTGGCAATCGCTTACCAGCGGGCAGGATTTCGCGCTGGACCGCCTGGCGCAGGCGCTCCGGTTCAACGCCAAGTTCGCGCAGCAGGCCATCCCGCAACCGATCTTCGTTCGCCAGCAAAGCACAAAGCAATTGCACCGGGAATACCGTCAGGCCGGAGAGCTCCGCAAGATGGCCGGCCTCGGCAAAGACCTGTTTGGCCGCTGGACTCCGATGCAAACTGGAGGTCGGTTCGACCGCCTCGTTCCAATCACCACTGCCACTCCGACTGCGCAGGGCATGGCGAAAACTGCGGGCATCGAGCCCCACGGTTTTAAAGATCGTCCGCAGACGGCGGACTTCACGCAGCAATTCCTCGAGCACTTCGTCGCGATTCGGAGCATCCTTCGATACGAGAACCAGCAGATCCAGGTCGACCGATTTGCACAACGCGAGGAGCAAGTGATTCGGTTCGATGGTTGCGGCACGAAGCCGCCCGGCTTCCAGCCTTGCCAATTGCCAGATGAGGATGAGGCTTTCGGAATGGCGCACCTTCATGGCGCAGGGGCTGGTGGTCGCTGACCACCCAGAATCTTGATCTGCGCGCGAATCTCACCCACACGGGACCGGATCCATGGATTGAATCCGGCCACCACGAGCGCTACGACCACAAGAAGTGCGACGATGCGCCCGATCGTCTGGAGCCGTTCCGCGCGTCGGGTGCGCACGATGGCCCGCTCGTATTCCGCCTGACCGGGGAGCCGTTGCAGCGCTACTTCCCAGAGATGACGGGCGCGGGGATATTGCCGCTGCTGAGCCGCGATCCGCGCGAGCAGATCGAGCTCCCGGGGATCCGAGGGGTTTCCTTCATGTCCTGTCAAAAGGTCTTCGGCCTCACGATAGCGGCGGGACCTGGCCAGTTCCGCGGCCCGGGCGACACGCATCTGCGCGAAGCACGTCTGTACCGTTTCGCGGAACTGCTGGCTGGCTTTTTCGGGCGTTTCCATAAGGCCTCCCGGCGTCACCGGACCAATCCGGATTGGTACCCGCGCTGGGCGGCGGCGACGACCTCGCGCGGCAGCAAATCCCAGAACTGCCACACGACGTTCTTTAATCCCGCCGTGTTGTTTTTCGCGATACAATCGCGCCCCTGCTCCAGCAGGCGAGTAGCACGAGCCTGGTCCGTCGCCCGCGCCCGTTGCATTTCAATCCAGTGAAATTGATGAATCCAGAAAGCGGGCTGTGCCGAAACGATCGCCCAATGGAGTTGGCGGACTCGCTCCACTTTCTTACGCAGCCGATCCATCTGACGTTTGCCGGCGATGATCCCTTCCGTTTCCTCGACCAACAGGGCCGCTTCGTCGCGCTGGGCGGGTGAGCCGCTCTGCTTGACCACCGCGTTCAACTCACCGAGCAGCTTACGGGCTTCCACGACCTGCGCCGGCCACTCGAGGACATCGGCGACTTCATCGAGCTTGAGTTTCAACTGCAGCAGACGCTGCTGACATTTCGCCGCAGCCCCGGGATCCCCCTTCGCGGCCGCAACCCCTTCCCGGACTTCGCGCAAAAGAAGCGATGCCTCGACCTCGCGAATCATTTCCAGTCCTCCTTCATCCCTGGCCTCTTCGGCTTTCACCCGCACTTCGTGAAAGCGCCGCATCTCGGTATTGAAATCGGCCTGCAGGTCCTCCGGTTTGGGATCGTTTTTCTGCATGTCGAGCTTCACGGCAAACTCCTCATCCAACAACGGCACGTAAGCCGTGACGGTCACGATGCGCGACTCGTCGATTTTCAGCGTGACCTCCACTTCACTGTTGGCCGGAAGATCACGCCGGATTTGCTCTCCCGTGATTTCGAGATACCCGACCAGGCGGTTGCGGTCGGCGCAGTCCGCTTCGCCTTCGACCACCGGGATTCGGAAAACATCCGTACGCTGCCCCTGCCGGATGGGGTGGGTCGTCCGATAATCGCGCCTCTCCTTCAGCGGCAGGCCGCGACCCTTCTCGAACAGCTTGTCGTATTCATTATTCGCCAGAGAAACCCCCATCGTATGAATCAACGGCTGCTCCTCCACCACCGCGCCAATCGTATAAGTCAGCGTGTCGGGGGTGGTCTTTTGCTGGCGACCGCTCGGATCGAGGAACTCAATGGCGAATTGATTTCGGTCGCCGCGTTCCGCATGGAGGGTGGCGATGAAGACACCATCCGCACGCAGAGGGATCCGGCCACTGCGCCACTGGGTCTTCGTGTTGACCAGCTCCAGAGTAAAGCCGGTGAAATCCTCCGTCGAAGCGCCGGAGATTTTTCCACCGACCATCGGCGCACTGTCCATGCCCACCGGCTTGTGCCGCAGATCGACCGAGTATTCCCCGGCCGGCACAGGAGCTGCGGCACGGCCATTGAACCGCTGGGTCCCGGCAAAAACCGCAGCGCCCCGCGCCACCACGGTGAGAGGGTCGACGCTGTGGTCGAGAGGGATGCCGAGACTGCGTCCAAGAAGTTCGCGGAAATAGGGCGCGAGGGTGGGCCCGCCGACGAGAATCACTTTCTTCACCGCATCGCGGCCGAGATTCTTTTCTTCGAGCACGCGCTGACAGATCTTCGCGGAGCGAACGATGATCGGCTCGGCGACTCGAAGCAGCTCCGCCCGGGTCAGTTCGCACTCGAATTCGATTTCCTCTCCGCGACCATCAGTGAACTTGCAACTTTCCAGCGTGGCGCGCTCGTTGCGCGACAGCTCAATCTTCGCCACTTCCGCCGCGCGCTTCAACTTGGCAAAGGCCTGCCGCCACAGCGGGTTACCGCGCCGGAAACCCTCCAGTTTGAATTCACCGAGCAAGCGCGGGACGATCAAATCCTCGACCAGCGCCCAGTCGATATCGGAACCGCCGAGGAAATTGTCCCCGCCATGATTGACCACATGGATAGTGCCTTCCTCGGCCTTGATGATC
The DNA here is from genome assembly GCF_000173075.1 of Chthoniobacter flavus Ellin428. Lineage (GTDB taxonomy): Bacteria > Verrucomicrobiota > Verrucomicrobiia > Chthoniobacterales > Chthoniobacteraceae > Chthoniobacter > Chthoniobacter flavus. The sequence continues at coordinate 29,694 of NZ_ABVL01000005.1, read as the reverse complement.
GCCGCATCGAAAGTGCCTCCACCGAAATCGTAAACGAGCCAGTAGGCCTTCTCTTCGTCCGCCTGAAAACCATAGGCCAGCGCCGCCGCCACCGGCTCCTGCAACAGCGGGCTGTCACGGAAACCAGCCAGTTGCGCCGCCTTCCGGGTCGCATCGCACTGATGCAATTCAAAGGCCGCCGGCACGGTAATGACCGCGGCTTCGACGACTTCCTCCGTGCGCTGTTGCACATCGGCCCGCAGGGATTTCAGCACCTCTGCGGAGAGCTCCTCCGGCTTCCGGGCCAGCCCACTGCTCTCGAATTTGTATTCGTGATTGCTGCCCATCTGGCGTTTGAATTCGACGTAGGCGTCGCTCCTGGCAGAGTCGGAAATCAGGTTCTTGGCCCGCTGCCCGACGCGCAACGTTCCCTTTTTATCGATGCTCACCGCGGAGGGAGTAATGTCGTGCTGGTCGTTGTTCTTGATGATCTCCGCGTTCACGCCGTTGAGCACCGCGATGGCGCTGTTGGTCGTGCCGAGGTCGATGCCGAAGTCGATGGTGGTTCTGCTCATGCTTGGGTTTCGGTGGATGCGGGGGTGGCAATGACGACCTCCCCCATTTGAATGATCTGCCGCTGCCAATAGATCGTGGGTTTGATCGTCTCGATGACTTTCTCCCGCGTGAGGCCAGGGGTGGGCTGCGTGGTGATGACCTTCAACGGCAGGCCGTAATCAAAGATATCGCCGGTGTGGTCCTTCACTTCCACTCCGATGCCGGTCAGGCTCTCGAGCGAGCCGTCGACGTGCCGGTAAACCCGCTTCATCTCCTCGCGCACTTCGCCGGTAGACGTATCGAGCATCTTGGTGTGGGCCTTCCACAGGTGATTTGCGATGTCCGCAATTGCTTTCACCACTTCGACGGGAACGACCTTGCGTGTTTCGCCACCGCTTTCCGCAGAAGGGCGCAGCGCTTTGATTTGTGCCGCCATGGCCTCGACAAACTTCTCTTCGTCGGGCCACTGGGGCGTGGGTATGTTGAATTCATCGGGCATAATTAGGGGAGGGTCAGCGCCTGGTTTGCATCGTGAGGCGGGTGAGCACGGCGTTGACGATTTCCTGGAAAAACACCGCGTTCCAAACGTGACGCAGGGCAAATTTCTTGACGAACTTCGGGTTCCGCGCAGAGCGCAGGAACAAAGATTCGTTGTCCTTTTCCACGCGGATTTCAGGCCACGGGATGAGATGGTGTTTTTTGAAAACGAGCACGCCGGTGGTGGCGGCAAGTCCTTTGCTGCTCAGCCGGCAATCTCCAAAGGAAATCTCCGAACCTTGGAAAAGCTTTTCCACCAACCGCATCACCACCCCGGACCCGATCTGCTTGCAAAGTCCGGTCACCAGCAGCCGATAGTCAGTCTGCGCCTGCGACTCGCTCCGCAGCAATCGCCGGCACTCGATGTTCACCGTCCCGCGGTGCCAACTGGTCACACCCACCTTGTAGGAAGTATTGTTCGAGCCATTCTCCCGATGGACGCCGAAGCGGATACCGCTGATATCTGTCGCCGGAATGGCTTTGCCGTTGAAGCGAAATGTCTCCCGGGTGATCTCGATGATATCTCCGCGGATTTTCAGTGAGAGATCATTTTGTCGTGCAGCGGCTTTCTCCCGGACGAGTTGTTCCTTGTCCCGCTCGATCCGCTGCCTGGTCTGCTCATTTTTGGCGAACTCCCCCGCAATGACAACAGCTTCCAAGGCGGTGTCGAAATCGTGCTCCGTATGGGCACTGACCATCACCGCCAGGAAACAGCGGGCCACGTTTTCGGAAAACTGATCCTTCGAGGCGCCAAACTTTTGCGTGTAGTTCCACTTCGCCAGCACGGGAACGATCTCTTTTTTGAGCCGATGCAGGCGCTCTTTGGGCGAAGCCTTGCTCTCGAGGATTTCGCGGAGCGCCGTGTGATGAGCCTGGAGCTGGGCATTCGCCTCGAGGTCTTCCAGCTTCGCCTCAGCTTGGGCGATCAGCTTCGCCGCATGCTGGTGCAACTCTCTCGCCTTCGCCAGGGGCAGCACCGATTTCAGCAGATCGAGGCAATCCTGCGTGCGAGTGGTCGCCTTTTCATACTCGACGAGCAGGCGCAGACAAAGGGTCGCGACTTCATCCGAGAGATCATTCTTCGCGGCGCTCTCCGCACCATGAAACAGATCGTAAAGGGCGAAAGACCTCTGGGCATGTTCCAGCAATTCACGCACGACCTGACCGGCTCCCGCGGAATTTTTTCCTTCCTGTTCTTTGGCCCGCGCGAGCTGTTGTTGCAACCGCGCCCTGGTCGGCGCCAGCACGAGCTCGACCGATCTCCCAAGTTCGCCGGCGTCGACGCACGTCTCCCGCATCAAATCCACGTGCACGCGGGCCAGAGCCATGCGGCCGCCTTCCGCATAGCGCACCGCCAGTTGGGCATTGATCTTGTCGAGGGCCTGCGGAAGCGTCGCCCGGACGCGCTGGGCAAAGCCGGAGTTCAACCGCGGATCATCAAGCTGCTTCACCCGCGCGCCGAGGTTTTCCCAAAAGAGATCATCCGCCGTGAGAACGTTCCAGCGTTTATAGGAATCCCGCCAATAGCGTTCGATTTCCTGACGCTGGCGTTCGTCGATTTCCCGCTCGCCCGCGTATTCCTCCCACTCGAGAGCGACCAATTGCCAGAGCACAGCGACATTGTGCATGGCGGTGACTCCCGTGGTGGGATTGGTCTCTTTCAAGAGCCAGATCTCCAGCGCTGTCTCGCGGTCGCCGCCAGCCAGGGCCTGGATCGCGGGGTCGTTCCTGCTCTGGCCGAAAGTCTCGGGCCAGAACCAAAACAGCTCGTCGAGAACCCGTCGCTCCGGGTCGCGCAGGCATCCCATGGCGTCGCGAATCTGGTCAACACCCGGCGGTGGAGATAGCGCGAATGCCGCAGTGTGCACGCTCTCGCCCCGCCCCAGTTCCTCCAACATCTTGAGCTTGTCGGCATGCCGGGAAAGTTCCCGCGTCGTCGCATCCACCGGCAGGCCGGTGATGCGAAAAGCATTTTCCCGAAACATCTCCGGCCGTGCCATGGCGAGCAGCGGTTTGCAGGTGTCACTTCCGTTCATCGTCGCCAAGTTCATCGACTGTTCTGCCTTAGCCTGGCGTTGTAGGCATCCACCAATTGATTCACCCGCTGCTCCTGCGCCCGGAATGCCGCGAGCTGCTGATTGTACTGATCCACCTTCGCGCGCTCGACGCTGTTCAAGGAACGCTGCTGTTGGGCCAGTTGATTGTAGGTGTCAACCTGACGGTTGAAAGCATCGACACTGGCGGCGTCGGCGTGGTTCAAGGAGCCGCGTGTCAGGTTGATCTGGGCTCCAAGACGATTCAAGGCGTCGCTATATCGTTGCGTGTTTCGGCGAACGGCATCTGCCTCGTCACCCAAGGCGCGCAAAGTGTCCTCCATTTTCTTCATCGTCGCCTTTTCCGCGTCGATCACCTGTTTCTCTCGATCGAATTCCACGGTCATGGAATTCGGCACGTGGTAAGTCCCGGCAGGAAGGGACGTGAAGGGAGTGGGAGTGGACGGTCTCCAGCCCCCCAGGGGCGGGGTATTTCGACGCACGGCCGGAGTCCCGTAATTCACCACCGGACGCGTGCCCTTGACATGGGAAAATTCCGACAACGACGGCGTTTGTGGGGGAGGAGTTCCGCTCCCCATCATCATGGCAAAGAGTCCGACCAGGAGGGCCAGAATCGTGGCGCACAAATAAATGTTCTCCCCCGTCCGTAGCGGCCCCTTCGCCAGGATGCGGTAGGAGACTCCCTCGCGAATGACCCGGTAGCGGGACAGAGGAAAGAGAGGTATTCCCAGGACGGTGAGGTAGTGGGTGGTGAGGTACGAATTCAAGTATGCCTCAAAGTCACAGCGCCCGATGAACGCCAGACCGATCCACCCGCGGCTTAAGCCCGGTGTGGAAGTGACCGGTCTCATCCCACGAAACATATCCGCCTTCTTTGTGCGCGTCTGCGATCAGGTCGGTGACCTGTTGCTTGACCTCCGCACTCTCGGCCCACTTCAGGCTATCCTGCAAATAGCGGCCGGCGACATCCCAGAACAAAGTCAGGCGTCCGTAGGTCCCGGCACAGCGCGCGATGGTCAGCGCCACTTCATCCTGAGCCTGCCGTGCTGCCGCGATGCTCGCCTCGCGATAGATGGGCTCGAGCATGATTTTGCGGACGGTCGCATCGAGTTGTGCGATCTGCGCGGCCGCATTCGCGACCCCGGTGCACCTGACCGTCGTCTCACAGATTGGACGGATCGTCTCGAGCAGCCGTTGCCCAACCCAGATGCCGATATTCTCATCGATCAACTTGACCCAATGCGACGCAACGGCGAGAGGACGCAACAGGCGGCCGATCTGGGCACACGTCTCAAAATCCCGCGTCGCCTTTTCGTATTGCACGATCTGGCGATTGACCACTTCGACCACTTCATCCGAGAGATCGTTCCGCATCTCGCTCCCTTCTCCCAAAAGAAGATCGTAGAGCGGGAAAGTCCGCTGAACCTGTCCAAGCAATTCCTGCGAAATGCGGATGCCTTCCTCCGGCTTGGGCAGAGGGAGCCGCACCCGCTCGATCTGCTGCTTGATTCGTGCCGTGGTGGGCGCGAGCACCAGTTCCGCGGTCTTCATTTTTTCCACGGGATCGACTTTTCTCGCGCGCAGGAATTGCGCGTGGACGCCCGCCAGTTCCATGCGGTTTTTCCCGGCGTAGCGCACCGCCAGCTCAGCATGGATTTTATCCAGCGCGGAGGGTAGCGCGGACCGGACCCGGTAAACGAAGCCGGTGCTCAGGCGACTCTCATCAAGCTGCTTCGCCCGCCCGCCAATGCTTTCCCAAAAGACATCATTCGTCGCGAGCCGTTCCCAGCGATCGAAAGACCTCTGCCAGTAATTCGCGATTTTTTTCCGCCGCTCCGCATCGATCTCCTCGTGATCCGCGTAGTCCTCCCACTCCAGCGCGACCAACTGCCAGAGGACGGCCAGATTATGCGTGGCGACGAGGTCGGTCGCCGCTGCCTCTTCCCGGTCCAGCCAGATACCAAGAGCGGTGTTGCGATCCCCACCGGCCAGTGCCTGGATTGCCGGGTCTTTTCCACTGGCACCGAAGGTCGCGGGCCAGAACCAAAACAGTTCATCGAGAATACGCCGCTCCGGGTCGCGCAAGCACTGCATGGCATCGCGGATCTGATCGACACCCGGCGGGGGTGAAAGCGCAAAGGCCGCGGTGTGCACACTCTCGCCCTGCCCGAGTTCCTCCATCATCTTCAGCTTGTCCAGATGACGCGCGATCTCGCGGGTCGTCGCATCCACCGGCAGGCCGGTGATGCGAAAGGCATTTTCCTGGAACATCTCCGGCGTCGCCAGGGCCAGCAACGATTGGCACTCGACCGTCACGCGACCTCCTTTCGCTTCCCAACCCGCATCGTTGTCTGACATCGCCGCATCACCCGTTTACCTCACATGCTGATGCCGCAGCGCCAGAGCTTCACCTGGTGCGCATACTTGTCGCGCAGGGGCTGAGACTTGTTGAAAGCTTCCTCCATCAGGTCCGCCGCCTCGGCGAGGCGTCCCGACTGCCGGGCCCGCAAGGCCAGCTTCACCAACTCCTCCGCGCCATGTTCATTGGCGGGCGAATGCCGCCCGAGCACGGTCTTCGACACCTCCCGCGAGGTGGATGGCACGGCACTCGGGGATGGCAACACACCTGGCTGCCAGTTTTCGAGGGCCTCCAAAAGTTCCCGGGCACTCGCGTAACGTTTCTCCGGTTGCTTTTCGAGAGTCTTCATCACAATGCAATCCAACGCGGCATTGGCGTCTGGATTCATCTCCGACGGAGGGGGAACGCGTCCTTCGAACAGCCCCTTCGCACCCCAGGTGGCCTCGGCGGGCACTTCGTAGGGCAGCCGATCCGTCAGCAAAAGGTAAAGCGTGGTGCCAAGCGCCCAGACATCGGCAGCGCACGAGTCCGACTTGTGCTGCGTAAACACCTCCGGTGGCTTGAACGCCAGGGTGCCGGCCGCGGTAGCCAGCAGGGTCAGCGGGTTCACCTTTTTCGCCAGGCCGAAGTCGCTGACCCGAGCCCGCAGTCCGTCCGCCTCATAGCCGACGAGGATATTCTGCGGCTTGATGTCGCGGTGAATGATGGGCGGATTCTCGCGATGCGCCAGCGCGATCCCGCGGCAGACCTGTTTTACCAGGTCCAGCGTGGTCTCGATCGGCACCAGGTGTTTGTCGTGCGAACGCCAGAATTTATCCAGACTGCCGCCCGGGACATTTTCCATCGTGAAATAGCCGCAAATACCCTGCGACAGCTCGATCACGTTGGCATCGAATACGCGCACGATATTCGGGTGCCCAATGCGCGAAAGCAGGATCGCTTCGCCCAACGTTTCGTTGATCTCCTCGAGACTCATCCCTCCGCGCTTGAAGACCTTCATCGCCTGTCGTCCGAGGAAGCGGTGGTGCACCCGGTAAACCTCCGCAAACGCCCCTTCCCCGAGGAAGCGTTCCACCTCGTAGGTATCGCGAATGACTTGACCATCTTCCAGGAGACGCATGTGTTTTTGGGGGACCGATTCCGCAGGCTTCGGTCTAACGATTCCTCCACATCCGTGCAATACGCGAGATTACGAAAAATGTGCCACAAAGGAAACCCGGTGGACCACTCCGTACGAGACCAATTCGCCGGAATTGCTCTACAATCTCCCGCGAATGGCGCAACTCGAACTCCTTTGCTTTGTCCTGATGCTCGTCGCGGTGCTCGACATCGCGGCCCGCAAGATCGGCCTGCCGTACCCTGTGCTCATGGTCCTCTGTGGCCTCTCGCTCGGGCTCATCCCGCGCCTGCCGCACTTCACCTTTCCACCGGAACTCGTCCTGCCCGTCTTCATTCCGCCGCTGCTCTTCCCCGCGGCGTTCCTCACTTCGTGGCACGATTTCAAATTCAACCTGCGACCGATCTTCCTCCTCGCCGTCGGTCTGGTGCTGCTCACCATGCTCACCGTCGCCTGGACTGCGCACGCCTGCATTCCCGGCCTCCCGTGGTCCGCCGCCTTCGTTCTCGGCGCCATCATCTCGCCGCCCGATGCCATCGCCGCGACCGCCGTCTTCGAGCGCCTGGAAGTCCCGCGCCGCATCGTCACCGTCCTCGAAGGGGAAAGCCTGGTGAACGACACCGTTGCGCTCGTTGCCTATCGCTTCGCCATTACCGCCGTGGTCACTGGCACGTTCTCTCTCAGCACGGCGGCCTTGGAAGTGCCTCTCGTCGCCCTCGGCGGCGCGATCATCGGCGGTCTCATCGGAGTCGGCGTCGACTGGCTCCAGCGCCGCCTCGATGACCCACCGGTCCAGGTCACCATCTCGCTGCTCACCCCCTTCCTCGCCTATCTCACCGCCGAGCAGGTGGGCTGCTCCGGCGTCCTCGCCATCGTCACCGCCGGCGTCTTTCTCGGATGGCGTCTGCCGCGTATGGTCACCGCACGCACCCGGCTGGAACTCGGCGCGTTCTGGCAGATGCTTGTCTATCTGCTCAACGGCATCGTCTTCGTCTTCATCGGCCTGCAATTGCCGCAGGTCACGCAAGGCCTCGAGCAGCACACCTCGTGGTCGCGCTTGCTTTCCCAGACGGGCGCCGTCTGCGCCGTCACGGTCGTCGTTCGCCTGCTCTGGATTTACCCCGCGGCTTACCTGCCGCGACTGCTTTCCTCCTCGCTGCGTGCCCGCGATCCGTATCCCGATTGGCGCGACGTCACCATCATCGGTTGGTCCGGCATGCGCGGGGTCGATTCCCTGGCCACCGCCCTCGCGCTCCCTTTTTTCACCGTCACCGGCGCGCCCTTTCCCGGCCGCAATATCATCATCTTCATTTCCTTCGCCGTCATCCTCTTCACCCTCGTCGCACAAGGCCTCAGCCTCCCCATTCTCATCCGCCTGCTCGGGGTAAAAGGCGACGGTAAAGCCGATTGCGAAGAACACGTCGCCCGCCTCGCCGCCAACCAGGCCGCGCTCGCCTATCTCGAAGGCCTCGCCGAAACCAAAGCCGAACACCGCCAGCAAATCACCCTGCTCCAGGCTGAATACCACGAACGCCTCGCCCAACTCGAGCTCGAGGAAGAAGAAGACGAGGAAAACAACTCCGATGTCACCGAGGAGCGCGACACGCCCACCCCCATCTCGCCGTTCTTCCAACTCGCCCGCGCAGCCCTGCAGATCGAGCGCGACGCCATCATCGGTCTCCGCAACCAGCACCGCATCAATGACGAGACACTGCGTGTCGTCCAGCGTGACATCGACCTCGCAGATGCGCGGATGGTCGAGCGGGAGCAGTAGGAGATTTCAGCCTATTTCGCCGGCGGCGGATTCGACTTCCGGCGCGAGCCGGAGGCGGGGTCGCCAGTCCAGTCTTTGCAGCTAAACTGTTGGGAATTGATGAAGTGAAGCACCATCTCCCGCGGGCTGGGCTTATCCGTGGTGACGCTCACGGCATGCGGGCCGGTGATCCGCCACTTGGCGCCGGGCCACGGCGCCTTGGCCATGGTTCCATCCTCGGCAAAGGCAATCTCGACCGTAGTGTGATGCCAGAGGTAGTTCCAAGTGGACCCCGTCACGATCTGGAAGAGTTTATAAGTCGGTTCATCGACGGCGCCGACCGCTTTGGCGGTAGCCGGAATATCCACATCGGCGCGGAGTGGCACGAGGGCGGCAGCCGTGAAGACTAATACGAGGAGAAGATGTTTCATTGTCATGGGTGGTCGATCCACCTTTTAGCGCCCGGAGTGTCGAAACACAATCAGACGCACGCGAATTCGGGAACGTACCGTGTCACGGCGTGACGACCGAGACGTCGCGGACGGAGAGCGTGCCGAAGGCAAAGGCGAGGCCCACCTTGGTCTTCGGCTTGGCAATCGAGGGATGTTCGACGGTTTGTTTGAAGGTGTCGCCGAAGGAAAGGGTGCAATGGTCGCCTTCGAATTTCAGTTCGGCCTGCACCCATTCACCTTCGGGCAGTTTCGGTGCATCTTTCACTGGCATGGTATCGGCCTTGGCGTCGTGGCCTTGCTCCTTCCAGGCGTGCACGGAGAGCGGGTTCTGTCCGACAACGAATCGGAAGACGTGGCCCTTGTCGTCGTTCAGTGTGAAAATGAACATCTTTACCTTCTCCGCGCGAATCGCGAAGCGCACCGTCCCATCAGTGAACGTGGCGTTGTACCACATGATGGGGCCGTGGTTTTTGTTCTTCTCGTAGAGCGCATCGTCCTGCGTGCAGGTGGCCATGCCGTCGGCGACGGTCCAAACACCACGTCCCGGCGAGAGATCGCGTCCGGCGAGCTGCGGCGCGGTGAAATGATCATCCACCAACGTGCCCGCGAAGGACAACGGCGCGGTGAATGTGAAGACGAGAGCGAGAACGCCAAGAAGGTGAGGGAGTTTCATGGAATGACGGATGGCGAAGGTCTTGGGGGCTTTGGGGGTAACAGCAAAATGAGTCCGGCGAAGATCAATGGCTTAGGGGCCGTTATTCACTTTTGTGAAGAGGATGGCTCGGCCTACGCCGAAGGCGTCGAATTTTCCCGTTCGCAAATTTCGCAAATGCCCATTCCCCTCCTCCACCCATTTCTGCTAGATCGCGGAGATTATGGCCACTTTGCGGATTCATGAATTACCGGAGCAAGATCGTCCGCGGGAGAAGCTGGCAGCGCAGGGCGCGGGAGCGTTGAGCGATAGCGAATTGATCGCGATTTTGTTACGCACGGGCCTGCCGGGAGCGAACGCCGTCGATGTGGCGCGGAAGCTTTTGGCGGAGTTCAAATCGTTGAGCGGACTGGCGCGATGTTCGGTGAAGGAACTTTCGAAGATCAAGGGCGTGGGGCCGGCGAAGGCGGTGCAACTCGTCGCGGCGTTCGGGCTGGCGTCGCGGCTGGCACGAGAGACGCTTGCGCGGCAGCGACTCGATTCGCCGGAGTTGATCAATGACCTGCTCGGGCCGGAGATGCGCGCGCTCGGGCGCGAATCGCTCCGCCTCGTGCTGCTCGATACGAAATACCTCCTCATCCGCGTGGAGGAAATTTCGCACGGCAGCCTGAATGAAAGCATTGCGCACCCGCGCGAAGTGTTTCGCCCCGCGCTCATTTACTCGGCGTATGCGGTGATCCTCGTGCACAATCATCCTTCGGGCGATCCGACCCCGAGCAGCGCCGACCATCAGCTCACGCGCCGCCTCGTGCAGGGTGCGGAGTTGTTGCAAATTCGCCTGCTCGATCACGTGATCCTCGGCACGGGCGACAATGGGCGGCTGCCGTACTTCAGCTTCAAGGAAGCGGGGATTATTTGAAGAAAAGGATGAAGGCGGAAGGATGAGGGATGAAGGAATGCGCTCCCAGCCGCCCAAATCCCAGCGTCTCAAAACCCGCGAAGCGCATTTTTTCTTCATCCTTCATCCTTCATCCCTCATCCTTTCCTCTTCGCCATGATCCATCCTACTGCTGTCATTCATCCTGATGCCGTGCTCGGCGCGGATGTCGTCGTCGGGCCGTATGCGGTCATCGAAGGCGCGGCGAAGATCGGCGATGGGTGCGAGATCCAGGCGCATGCGATCATCGGCGCGCATGTGGAGATGGGGCGCAATAACCTGATTGGCTATGGCGCGGTCATCGGCGGCGACCCACAGGATTTCGCTTTCAAGCCGCAGGTGCACAGCATGGTGCGGATTGGCGACGGAAATAAAATTCGCGAGTACTGCACGCTCCATCGCGGCACTACGGAGAACAGTGCCACCACCGTGGGCAACCAATGCTTCCTCATGGCCGGAGCGCACCTCGCGCACAATGTCTCGCTGGGCGATCACGTCATCATCGCCAACAACGCGCTGCTCGGCGGGCACGTGCAAGTGGCCGAGCGCGTCTTCATCGGCGGTGGGTGCGTCTTTCATCAGCATATCCGCGTAGGCCGGCTGGCCATCTGCCAGGGAGCGAGCGCCTTTAGCAAAGACATCCCCCCCTTCACCACTGCGGCGGAACGCAATGGGATCGCCGGCCTGAACGTAGTGGGGCTGCGCCGAGCCGGCCTCTCGGCCGCCCAGCGGGCGGAGGTCAAGGAAGCCTTCGGCCTGCTCTATCGGCAGGGGCTCAATACGACTCAGGCGCTGGCCGCGGCCAAAGAACGGAAGTGGGGCGCTGAGGCCCAGGCGTTTTTCGACTTTGTCGCCTCCAGTCGGAAACGCGGGATCTGCGACTTTCTGGGCTCGCGGGACGGGACCGCGGCAGGGGACTTGCTCACTACAGAGTGAAATAATCGGTTGCCACGGGTGGCCGATGCGCCTAGAAAGCGCGCGGCCCCCGGGGTTTGCCTATCATCACACTCCTCATGCGTTATCTCCTACCGCTCGCCCTTGCGCTTTGTCTGATCGGCTGTGCCACGTCCCCGCAGCAGCAGGCGCAAAGAACCAGGAATAGCCGTGTCGGCCAGCTCATGACCGTGCGGACCACTGCCTACACGCAAACGGAAGCCGGAGGCTGGAAGAATGCCATTGGAGGACGGTTGCACTTCGGCGGGGTGGAATACAGCGCGGCCTCGGACTGGTCGTGGATGCCGCTGGGCACGCGCTTCATCCTCCTCAGCACCGGGCACGAATACGTGATCGAAGATTACGGCTCCGCCCTGGTCAACAAACAGACGATCGATCTCTTCTTCCCCAGCCGAAAGCAAATGCGCAACTGGGGCGTGCGCCACGAACAAATCAAGATTCTGGAATGGGGCTCGCAGGCGATGAGCCTGAAGCTGCTCGCCGGGCGCTGTAAAAATTCGCACGTGCGGGTGATGGTCGCGCAGTTGAAGAAGCAGGGCGTGGTGCCTTCGTCTTAGGACCACTGGCAATCAAACGCGGATCCATTTAAACGCAGAGGACGCTGAGAACGCAGAGGGCCGCAGAGGAACGGGTGGCACGTCCCAGAACGTGTCGGCTCTTTTCCCATTCGCAGAATATTTGAGGAATGGGTTGTGAGGCGGGAGCGCATCCCTCCGATATTTCCTCTGCGGCCCTCCGCGTTCTCAGCGTTCTCTGCGTTTAAGAATGGAAGTGAATGAACGGAGATACCGGGCCATCGCTTCCTCCGATTGCGTTCATCGTTTTTGGCGGGCCAGGCGCCATTCGCGCGCTTTTCATTTTCCCCCGCTCTTAATCTTGCGCGAAAGGCCGGGGCTTGCGCTTAATGTTGCGGCCCGGCGAACGACGGGAATCGAACTTTAAGCGTAATCATGAAAATCTTCGTTACCGGCGGCGCCGGCTACATTGGCAGCATCTGCGTGGAGCAACTCCTCGAGGCGGGACACCAAGTGACCGTTTTTGACAATCTCACCGAGGGGCATCGCAAGGCGGTGGATTCGCGCGCCGAGCTCATCATCGGCGACCTGCAAAAGGAATGCGACATTCACGATGCGATGGAACACGCGCGGCCCGACGCGGTGATGCATTTCGCGGCCAACGCGCTGGTCGGCGAGTCGATGGAAAATCCCTCGAAGTATTTCCGCAACAACGTCTACGGCGGGCTCAATCTGCTCGATGCGATGGTCGCGGTGGGCGTGAAGAAATTCGTTTTCAGCTCGACGTGCGCGACCTTCGGTCCGCCGGATCGCCTGCCGATCGACGAGACTTTGCCGCAGCGGCCGATCAATCCCTACGGCGAATCAAAGCTGATGTTCGAGAAAATCCTGCGTTGGTACGACGAGATTCACGGGCTGAAATTTGTCGCGCTGCGTTACTTCAATGCCGCCGGCGCCACGGAGCGTTTCGGCGAGGATCACCGCATCGAGACCCACCTCATCCCGAACGTGCTCAAGGTGGCGCTCGGCCAGAGGGAGAACGTGCAGATTTTCGGGACGGATTACGAGACGCCGGATGGCACCTGCATCCGCGACTACATTCACATCGTGGATCTGGCGCAGGCCCACATGCTTGCGCTCGGCACCAAGGAATCGGCTTTCTACAATCTCGGCACCGGCGGCGGCACAAGTGTCCGCGAGATCATCGCCACGTGTGAAAAGGTGACCGGCAAGAAGATCCCGGTGGTGGAAAAAGCGCGCCGCCCCGGCGACCCGGCGCGCCTCATCGCCGGCTCGGATAAAGTGCAACGCGAGCTCGGCTGGAAGCCGAAGTATCAGGCGATCGACAAGATCATCGAGAGCGCCTGGGCCTGGCACGTTCGCCACCCAAACGGCTACGGGGATTAGGCGGGGCGATTTTTCGAAGATTCAGACGTGCTTTAGGGATTCCCTCCTCTAGCCCTGATGATCTCGAATAAAGGGCGCGGATAGCCTGTGATTAAGGATCGTGAATTTCAAAAACGACGCAAAAATGACAGTCCTGCGGCGATTGTTTGACCCCGGCGGCACTCCCGCGTGCGACTTTCGCTGTCCGAACGCTTACGTTTATTAAAAGGACTAATACCCCTTTTAACTTGGCAAGCTTCCGAGCACTTCAGTAGTTTCCCGTTTCCCATGAAACGCCTGCTGTCTTTGCTCGTGCCCTTATTGCTTTGTGCCTCGGCGGCCAGGGCGCAGATTGGCAGCTTTGGTGATGTCCCGATCGAAATCACCTCTGAAGCGACCCGCATGGAGGGAGGCCTGGCGATTGCCGATCGCAACGTGATCATCCGGCACAAGGACACCCTGATTTATTGCGACTACGCGCAATACAATCCGGACACCCACGATTCCTATCTCACCGGCAACGTGCGCATTTACCGGGAGGGACACCTCTTTACCGCGGACCGGGCGATCTACAATCTGGAGACGAAAATCCTGAACGCTTCGAGCTTCGAGGGTGACGTGACTCCCTTCGAATTCGGTGGCGAATCCATCTCCACGCTGAATAACAATTCCTACATCGGGAAGGACGGGATTTTCACCACGAGTGACAACTCGAAGCCGGACTGGTTCTTGAGCGCGAAGACCGTCCGCATTTACCCGAAAGATCGCGTAATCTTCAGCCGCGTAACGGTTTACGTCGGCCAGACGCCCGTCTTCTGGTATCCCTACCTTTACCAGTCGCTCAACGTCGACCAGAGCTTCAGCTTCACCCCCGGCTACTACAGCGTATGGGGCGCGTTTGTGACATCGCAGTTCACTTTCCCGATCTCGGATACGATTTCGGGCAAGCTGCGCCTCGACCTCTATTCCCAGCGCGGTATTGGCGTCGGTTTCGAAATGCGCTGGGGTGCGGAAAAGCGCTCGGCCACTCCTTTCATCAAGGCTACCGAAACGAAGGAGGAAAAGCAGGCCCGTGATGTTCAGCACGGCGAAAACTGGGGCCATTTCCTGAGCTACTACATCGACGACTCCAAGCCGGGCACGAACGAGACCTCCCTGGCCCGCGAGAACATCAACCCGAATCGCTACCGCGTCTCGATGCAGGACCGCACCTTCCTCGATACGGACCTGTATACGACGGTCAACGTCACCAAGTTGAGCGACGCCCGATTCCTGCAGGACTTCGTGCCGGGCGATTTCCGCGAAGACCCGAATCCGGACAGCATGATTGCCGTCACGAAGTGGGATGAGAACTATTCGGCGATCCTCATGGCGCGGAAGCAGATCAACAAGGACTTCGACGGCACGGAAAAGCTGCCGGAGTTTGCCTTCGATGTGAAGCGGCAGCCGATCTTCGGCACGAAGATCCAGTACGACAGCGAGACGAGCACCGGCATGTATCAGCGCAACTTCGCCAACGGCTCGCTCTTCCCTGATTACAAGTCCTTCCGTGCGGATACCTTCCAGCAACTCAGCTACCCGGGCACCTACTTCGGTTGGCTCTCATTGAATCCGCATATGGGCGTGCGCGGTACCTTCTACGAGGACAGCGGCTTTACCCAGCAGGACATCCAGAACATCACCACCAGCAACACGGTGATCGGCCCCGATGGTCTCCCGGTGACGACCAAGACGACGACCCAGCAGATCAACGAGAATCTGATCAAGAACGGCTCGCTCTTCCGGGCGGCGGTCACGGCTGGCCTCGAGGCGTCCTTCAAGTTTTCCCGCGAGTATGAAAGCGTGCAGTCCCGCACCTGGGGCCTCGACGGGTTGCGCCACATCGTCCAGCCGTTCATGGATTACTCGTTCGTCTACACGAACCGTAACCCGGAGGAAATTTACCAGTTCGACCGCTTCACCCCCTCGACGCAGGTGCCGCCGATCGATTTTCCGCAGTTCAACTCCATCGACTCGCTGGACAACTGGTCGATCCTCCGCCTCGGCGTGCGCAACCGCCTCCAAACCCGCCGTGACAATACCACGATCAACTGGCTCGAGATGGACACCTACTTCGACATCGACCAGCACCGGCCCGACTTCGGCAACGCGGCGCTGCTGGCGGATACCGGGACGTTCTCGAATCTCTACAACTCGATCAAGTGGTCGCCGCTGCCATGGCTCGGGTTGAATATCGATTCGCAGTTCCCGGTGTTCGATCACGGCTTCACGCAGGTCAACACCAGCTTCAACTTCCAGGTCAATCGTGACCTCACCGTCAGTATCGGCAATCGCTACATCAGCGGGAACACCCAGTTCCAGAACAGCAACCTGCTTAGCTTCGGCGGCTATTATCGGATCAACGACAACTGGGGCTTCACCGTCGGCGAGCAGTATGAATTTGCCACCAGCACCCTCGAAGCGCAGACCTACTCGTTCAGCCGCGATCTTTCGAGTTGGGTTGCCTCCTTTGGCATCAACATCGAGGACAACGGCGGCAAGTCGACCTACGGGGTGATCTTCACCTTCACCTTGAAGGATCTCCCCAACGTCCGCTTCCCGCTCACGCTCGACCCGAGCAGCATCGCCGGGCTGGGGGGGAGCAGCAGCAGCAAATAACTGCCGCGCGCCGCCCGCATCCTTTTCCTTGCACTCGGGCGGGGGCGTACGCTTAATCCCCGCCCTGCCCGCCGCGGGACCGCTGTCTGCAGCATCCCGCACGGGTATTTTATCCAATCCGAATCAACTACTTAGAAACATGGATCTCTGTATCATTGGCTCCGGCTATGTCGGTCTTGTCTCCGGCGCCTGCTTCGCTGAAGTGGGTCACCACGTCGTTTGCGTCGATAACGACCAGCGCAAAGTGGACGCGCTTCAAGCGGGCAAAATTCCGATTTACGAGCCCGGCCTCGAAGACCTCGTCCACCGCAACGTGGCGGCCAAGCGCCTGCGCTTCACCAATTCGATCCAGGACGGGGTGGATTCTTCGCAGGTCGTTTTCATCGCCGTGCCCACACCGCCGCAAGTCGATGGCAGCGTAGACCTCACCTACATCGAGCGCGTGGCCCGCGAAATCGCCGGCGTGCTCAAGCCCGGTGAATATCGCGTGGTGGTCGATAAATCGACGGTGCCGGTGAAGACCGGTGAGAAAGTCGCCGACACCATCCGCCGCTACAACAAGGGCGCGGAATTTGACGTCGTCTCGAACCCGGAATTCCTCCGCGAAGGCTGCGCCGTGCCGGATCTCATGAACCCGGACCGCGTGGTCATCGGCTCCGCCAGCCAGAAGGCGACGGATCTGATGAAGCAGGTTTACGAACCCTTCCGCGCGCCGATCCTCGTGACCGATGTGAACAGCGCCGAGCTCATCAAGCACGCCGCGAATTCCTTCCTCTCGCTGAAGATCAGCTACATCAACGCCGTGGCCGCCATTTGCGAAGCCAGTGGCGCGGACGTGGAAATGGTCGCCGACGGTATCGGCATGGACAAGCGCATCGGCCGCAACTTCCTCAACGCCGGCCTCGGCTATGGCGGCTCGTGCTTCCCGAAGGACGTGAAGGCGTTCATCGCCATCAGCAAGCAACTCGGCACGCCCTTCAAGCTGCTCGAAGAGGTCGAGCGCATCAACGCCGCGCAGCTCAACCGTTTCATCGACAAGGTGCGCAATGCCCTCTGGGTGTTGAAGGACAAGCAGATCGCGGTGTGGGGCCTCACCTTCAAGCCCGATACTGATGACGTTCGCAATTCCGTGGCCATCGAGCTCGTCAACAAGCTCGTCGCCGAGGGCGCGCACGTCACCGCCTACGATCCGAAGGGCGCGGAGAAAGCCGTGGAGTGGAAGCTCATCGATCCCACCAAGGTCAAGCTCGCTCCGACGCCGCTCGATGCGGTGAAGGACGCCGAGGCACTGATCCTCGCCACCGAGTGGAAGGAATTCTCCAACGTCGACTTCGCCGAGGTGAAGCAGAGCATGCACACCCCGCTCGTTTTCGACGGCCGCAACCTCTTCGACCCGGAGACGATGGCCCAATTCGGCTTCACCTATCACGCCGTCGGTCGCGCGGGCGGCAAGTAACCCAGGCAGTCTCTTTCCGAAAGCGCCCTTCGGTCCACGGAGGGCGCTTTTCTTTTCATTGGGCGAGACGTCCGAATCCTTTACATTGCCCGCGTGCCTGTGAATCCGCGCCAATCCTGCGTTCTCGCACTCCTCGAGTGGGAGAAGGGCAAGTATTTCTCCGACGAGATTTTGCACACCTCGCTGGAGAAGAACCCCATGCAGCCGCTCGACCGGGCGTTTTTCATGGAGACGTTCTTCGGGGTGCTGCGCAATCTCAGCCGCCTGGATTTCCTCATCGGGCAACTGCGCGAGGGCCGCATCGATCCACAGACCCGCGCGGTGTTGCGACTCGGGCTGTATCAGATCTTCCACATGCGCACCGCCCCCCATGCAGCAGTGAATGAGAGCGTGGCGCTCGGCGGTCGCGCCCGCGGGCTCGTCAATGCCATCCTGCGGAGAGCGTTGCGCGAAAAGGAGGCATTGGAGTCCGATCTCCTGGCGGCGAGTTCGGCGGTACGCACGTCGCATCCGGAATTTCTGATCGCGCGCTGGGAAGAAGTCTTCGGCCCCGAAGCCACGCGGATTCTCTGCGAGTGGAACAACGAACCGGCCGACGTTCACGTCCGCGCGAATGGATTGCGGGTGACCGTGGGTGAATTGCTCCGCAGCTCAACCAGTGCCATGCCTTCGCCGGTCCATCCGCTGGCCATCAAGGTGGAGCATATCCCGCCTTCGTGGATCGCGATGGGGCTTTGTTACGTGCAGGACCCGAGCACCTTGCTGTCCTGCGATCTTCTCGCGCCGCAGCCCGGCGAAACCGTCCTCGACGCCTGCGCCGCGCCGGGCGGCAAGACGACCTATCTCGCCCAGCTCATGCACGACCAGGGCCGGATCATCGCCTGCGACCTCTACGATTCCCGCGTCGCGCGACTGCGCGAAAATCTCAAGCGTCTTGGCGTGACCATCGCCCGCGCCATCCGGCACGACTGCATGCAGGCGGGCCCGCCGCTCGATCCGGACAGCTTCGACCGTATCCTCGTCGACGCACCGTGCAGCAACACGGGTGTCATTCGCCGCCGGGTCGACGTGCGCTGGCGCCTCACCGAGGAAGATTTCATCCGCATGCCGGCCCAGCAACTCGCCCTCCTGCGCCGCACAGCCACCCTGCTCAAGCCCGGCGGCACGCTCGTCTACAGCACGTGCAGCCTGGAGCCGGAAGAGAACGATCTGCTGGTGGAAAAAGTGTGCGCCGCAATCCCGTCGCTGCGTTTCGTCGAATCACGACGCGCCCTGCCCTTCGTCGACCGGATCGACGGCGCCTTCGCCGCGAAGTTCGTTCGGGAGAAGTAGGAAGGGCAATCAAAGCGGCAGCGGCATCCCGCCGCTGATTGCCGACATCCAGGCGGCAGGATGTTGCGTCCACTCTCCTACGCGAAGATCTTGTCGAAGAACTTCTTCATCTCTTCCCATGACTTCTTGTCCGCCGCTTCGTTGTAGGCCGCGCCCTTGCTGTTGTCGTTACCGGCATCCGGGCGGGTGAAGCTGTGCACCGCACCGGGATAAGCGATGAAGGTGTATTTTACGTGGGCGTCATCCATCTCCTTCTTGAACGCGGCGACTTCATCCGGTTTCACAAATGGATCATCTGCCCCGTGCAAGATGAGCAGCGGGCATTTGATATGCGTCGCATCCTGCGGCGTCGGCGTGCTGAGACCGCCGTGGAAAGTCACGATGCCTTTCACGGCCGCACCATCGCGCCCGAGTTCGAGCGCACCCGTGCCGCCAAAGCAGTATCCGATGACCGCGACCTTGCCCGGCGCGACCAGCTTGTTGCCGGTCAATTGCGCGAGGCCGCCTTCGAGTCGCTCGCGGTAAAGCGCACGGTTCTCCTTGTATTTCCCAGCCAGGGCCGACGCCTCCTTCGGATTCGCCGGGCGCACCCCCTTGCCATAGATGTCCGCCGCAAAGGCGACATAGCCGAGCTCGGCTAATTGCCTCGCACGACTCTCCGCGTAATCGCTCACGCCCATCCAATCGTGAACCAACAGCACGCCGGGCCGCGGATTGGTAGTGGCATCATCATAGGCCAGGAAGCCTTGCATGGTGGCATCCCCGACCTTGTATTCGACGATTTCGGTTTTAACCTTCGCCTGGGCCGATTGAGTGATCATGCCAAGAGCGAGGAAAACCAGCGGGAAGAGGGCGAGAGGTTTCATGGGAAAGAAGTGAACGGAGCCACTTCTCTTCGTAAATGAAGTGGGTGGTGGATGCGTGGGGGGCGGTTCTTGATCGTTAATCCTAATCTTTAATCGTTAATCGTTAATCCCGACACTTGCCTCCCGAGCTATGGGATTAGGGATTAAGGATTAGGGATTAACGATTAACGATTAAGAGCTGGCCCGCTTAGCCCCCGCACACCTCGCGGATCGCCGTAGCCAAGGCGGACACCATACCGCCGATTTGCGCCTCGTTGATGCAGTACGGCGGCATCAGTACGATGGTGTCCCGAATGGGTCGTGTCAGCAGGCCGTGACGCCGTGCAGCCAGGCACACTTTCGCCCCAATGAACTGATCCGCCGGAAACGCTTCCTGCTCCGTCCGGCGAAGCTCCACACCAGCCATGAAACCACATTGCCTCACCTCGGCCACGTAGCGCTGCCCGCGCGGTTTGCCGAGCAGGCGCGCCAGCAGGTCGATCTTCCCGGCGAGCTGTTCGAGCACTCGCTCCTCGCGGAAGATTGCGAGACTGGCCAGCGCGGCGGCGCAGCCGAGTTGGTTCGCGGTGTAGCTGTGCCCGTAGTAGAGCGTGCGATCGGGCCCGCCGAGGAAGGCATTGAAGATCCGTTCGCTCGTGAGCGTCGCGGCGAGCGGCAGATAACCGCCGGTGAGCCCCTTGGCCAGCGCGATGAAATCCGGGATCACGCCTTCATGCTCGCAGGCGAACATCTTTCCCGTGCGGCCAAAGCCGGTCATCACTTCATCGAGAATGAGCAGGACGCCATGTTCATCGCACCAGCGGCGCAATTCCGCCAGCATGCCTCGCGGCCACAGCCGCATGCCCGCCGCGCCTTGCATCAATGGTTCGATCACCACCGCGGCGATCGTGGTCGAGTCGAGCGTATCGAGCGCTCCGACCGAGGCCACATGCTCCGCGGGAAATTGCCACGCCGAAAAGCGTCCGTGAAAAGTGGAAATCCCACCCAGGCTCGAAGCGCCCATGGTGTCGCCGTGATACGCGCCGGAGAAAGCGATGAAGCGTGTCCGCTCGGGGTGTCCATTCTGTTGCCAGAATTGCACCGCCATTTTCAGGGCTACCTCGACCGCTGTGGAACCATCGTCGGATAAGAAAACGCGGGTCAGCGTGTTCGCCGGCCAGAGAGCGACCAACTCACGCGCCAGTTCCGCCGCCAGCGGATGCGTGAACCCGAGAAAAGACGTGTGCGCCACGCGATCGAGTTGCGCGCGAATGGCCGCATCGATCTTCGGATGCCGATGGCCATGCAGGTTCGTCCAGATGGAGGAATTCCCGTCGATGTATTCGCGGCCCTCGCTGTCGCGCAGCAGAGCGCCCTCCCCTTCGACGAGGACCAGCGGTTCGTGTTCCGGCGCATTCCAATCCCGATGCTGAGTGAAGGGATGCCAGAGGTGCGACTTATCGAGAGCGATGGCTTCGCGGGTGGACTGCTGCGCCATGGCCAGGTTAGATGGTCCGCCGCAACGGAAAATGCCGGCTATTCATTGGCCGCAGTATCTTCCGCATCTTCGTCCGGCGTCTCCCAAGTGCCGCCGCGATCGGTGATCATCTTCTCCACCGCGGCGACATCCTCATACGAAAGATGCTTCCGCTGATACTTGCGCCAGAGCACTTCGCGCAGCTCGATCAAGTCCTCCACCAGCGGGTCGTCGTAGTAGGTCCAATTTTCTTCGTGCTTCAGCTTCGCCTGCAGCCGCCACTTCTTGCCAAACTTCTCCGCGCGAACTTCGCGCTTCTCCCCTTCCTCGGTGGTGGTTTTCCAAACGTGAACGTTGCGCATGAGAAATTGGCTGAAAATGAAATGGAGGTGAGATCGCTTCCCAATCATTACCGGCGGAGCGCGCGACCGCCAATCCGAAGCGTCGTTTCAGGACGAATTTCTTAGGCCGCGGAAAACGCGAGATCGACGCCGCGGGCAAAGGCCGTTTCCGGTGGCCCGGGCGGCGTGACGGCCCTGGCCGCCTGCAGCGCGCGAGGCTGGCCGTGCCCCATGGCCACGGAAAATCCGGCCCAGGCGAGCATCTCCACATCGTTGTTGCTGTCGCCAAAGCTCCAGACGTCCTGTTGCTCGATACCGAGCTTGCGAGCGAGCGCTTCCGTTCCCACCGCCTTGTTGGCCTGCGGCGACAGAAACTCCACGATGTCCTTTTCCGTCCAGACGACGTAGAGGCGATCGGTGAAGGCCCGCTCCAGCACCAACCCCGCTTCCGCCAGAATTTCGGGCGATTCGGAAATCAGAAGCTTTTGGATCCCGGAGGCCGCCATGTGCGCCAGATCCGCGCGCTTCGGCTTCCATCCGGCGCGCCGTGCATAAGCATAGACGGCTTCGTTTTCGGTGGCCTCCATGAAGACGCCATCGCGATGGTAAGCGAGCGTGACCAACCCCGCCCGACGGGCCGCCGCGTGCACGGCCAGGGCCTCGGCTTCCGGAATCGTCAGCTCATGCAGCAATTCATTCGTCACCGCGTGGCGGACCACTGCACCGGCCGAGGAAATCACCCACCCCATGGGGCCGATCTCCTGTTCGAAGCGCATGATGCTTCGGTGGTGGCGTCCCGAAGCGATCACCGTTTCAAAGCCGGCCTCCCGCAATCGCTCCACGGCGCGCAGGTTCTCCGCGCTGATTTGCTTGTCCGGGCCGAGCAGCGTGCCGTCCAGGTCGATCACGGCCAGGCGTCGCTTCACGACCGCGGTTCCGTCGTGAGGCTTCGTCTGGGAATTCGATTGTGAGGGCAACGGTGCAAGGGGATATCGAGGGCGTACATCTTGAAAAGGCGACACCGACCCTGCAAAACACGAGAAGCGCAGGGGGCGCCAATCACTTCTTTTCCGGGGAGGAAATCAGCGAAAGCAGATTATCCACCACCTTGTCCGCTTCTTCAAATTTTCTGTCTTTGATCAAGGCCTGGATCTTTGCGACCTGGGGCATCACCAGCGCTTGTTGCCCGGTCTTTTGCACCCAGGCTGGAAGATCCTTTTGCACGCGGTGCATTTTGTCCTGGAACGCTTCCGGCGAAAATCCGGTAGCCGCAGTTTCGACTAGAGGCTCGTGCTGCAAGAATTTGCCATAGGCGGCCAGAGCCTCCGGACCTTCCGTCGCACGACGGAAGAAATTGTTGCGCATGGCCTCGCCACCGATGCCCCAGGAAAATACATTCACCAGCACCGCCCCGTGGTTGAACATCTGACCGAGGTAGGTCTCCATATTGGCTCCGCTGGACATACCGGTCGGGCTCACATTGACGCCCTCCGCTGAAATCCAGCGGGGTGAATCGTGCTGGGTGAGAACGGCGTGGATTCGCTTGATCGTTCCCGCCTCCGGATAGGTGGAAAATCCCGGACGATAGGAAGCACTGAAGGCCACTTCCGGGGGAGAGAAATGCGACGTGTTCTGGGTCTTCTCCTGGTGATCCAATCCTTGAGATGTAAACGCGATGTGGCAGAAAATTTTCTCCGCGGGAATTCCTCCCACGTGGAGGGACTTGGCCCAGAGCTCGATGAACTCTTTCACGACCTGCACCCGTTCATGGTCCGGATCGGCTGGCGGTTTGCTCTCACTGAACCCCCGATGACTGAGCGCTCGGTAGCCCAAGGGGCGGTCAGTGTCGAAATCGCGGCCGATCATTGTTTCCCAACCGGCGATGATCCCGGCAAAGAGATGCTCTTTGCCCGAGGCCTTGAGCGCATCGGTTTCCTTTTTCACCTCCGCTCCGATGAGGGTCGCTCTCGCTTTCACGGCCGCCTCAATGGCGGGACTATTGAAACACATTTGAGGCGGAAACTGGGTGGGCTTTGGTCCCCAATCGGCGCGGCGGCCGGTGTTGGGGATTTGCTTCCAGTCCGCGGTCTCGATGTTGTCCGGATTGGAGATCAGGTCCTTGCGCTGCGACCAGCACATCGAATCGTCGATGTGAAAGGCCACGGCCACGTCGTTCTCTCGGGCGACGGTAAACGCATCGTGGATGAATTGGCGCGTTTCGTCGTCGGACATATCGAAGCAGAGCGGGCCGACGGTGAAGCCCAACTTGTTCCGAGCGTCGCCGGTCATGGCGACAGCCTGAATCACCGAGTGAACGAACTCATTCAACTGCCCCTTGCTCAGCGCAAAATGTCCCGGCAGCGGTGCCGGCCCCGCATAGCCATAAAGGCCGGTCATGACTTGAAAGTTCAGGTATTGGGTTTCGCCGGGAGCGTCCGCAGCGCGCACCGGAGGGAGTGAGCCAGCCGAAGCTAGCAGAACGACGAGGAGGGCGATGATTCTCACATCTTCGTAGAGCGAATCGGCAGGATGAAGGTTACAACCTTCGCCGATTCGTAACGCGACCTCGTACAGGAATTGTTGTGGAGCGGACGATGGATTTGGCGAGAATGCCTCGCTCTTGAAAGATATCGCCAAGATTTTTGCCTATTTGGTCGCCGTCATCGTGCTGGGTGCGCTGTTGGCACCGCCGCTTTATTGGGGTGCGCAATGGCTGATTGGCCACGGCGTTCTCACCTCGCTGGCCGCGTTCAAGTTTCAGAAATACTTTGATCGTGCCTGCATGATCGCCGCGCTGGCTCTTCTCTGGCCCACGGTAAAATCGCTGCAGGTGAAAGGCTGGCGCGACCTCGGATTGGAGCCGGACGCCCGTTGGGGCCGGCATCTGGTCATCGGTTTCGTTATCGCCGCACTCGCCGTAGAGGGCCATGGCCACCGCCTACATTCAGTTTAGAGTTTATCGCTTCCGGCCGGATCACCCCTGGCAGAAGCTGCCGATGATCGCCCTCTCCGCAGCCACGGTGGCCGTCCTGGAAGAGGCGCTCTTTCGCGGCGGCATCCTCGGCCTCGTGCGGCGATCTCTGTCGCCTTATGCCGCGCTCTTCTGAGGTCTCGACGCTCTTCGCCATCGTCCATTTCCTCAAGCCCGATGAGAGCTTCGACCCACATCCCATCAACTGGCTCTCCGGCTTCACGTTGATCCCGCACGCGTTTCATCAGTTCGCCGAGCCGCAGACGTTGCTCGCCAGTTTCACCACCCTGTTCATGCTCGGCTGGCTCTGCGGCGATGCCCGGTTGCGCACCCGCTCGCTCTGGATGGGGATCGGCCTGCACGCCGGCATTGTCTTTGTGAAGATGAGCTTCGCGGTGCTCTCGAAACGCCGTGAGACCCATCTGCCGTGGATCGGCCGGGAACTGCAGATCGGGCTGGTGCCGGTGGGAATCTTGTTTTTGGCGTGGGTGGTGGTGGTGCTCTGTACCCGCCGCGAAAATCGCCGGCGGCCGGGCGCAGAATAGAAGGAATAGGACAGATAGGAGCCTATACTTCCCATTCCTCCTATATCTCCTATCCTCCTTTCCCGATGAAAATCGCCGACGTGCTGCGGTTGACCGGGCAGGCCTTCCTGGATGCTCTCTACCCGCCGCATTGCGCGAACTGCCTGGCGGATACGCCTTCCGGCATTCACCTCTGCACGAAATGCGCGGCGCAGGCGCCGAAGATCAAGGCCCCCTTTTGTTCGCAGTGTTCCCAACCCTTCGACGGCGCGATCGACGATGTCTTTGTCTGCTTCCAGTGCGAAGGCCGGAAGCTGCACTTCGATTGCGCAATCGCGCCCTATCGCAGCCGGGGCGTCGTGCGCGAGTTCATCCACCGTTTCAAATACGAGCGGCACTTTTACCTCCGCCAACCGCTCGCCAATTGGCTGGCCGAAGCGCTCGAGGACCGGCGCATCACCGACCAGCCTTTCGATTTCCTCGTCCCCGTCCCCCTGCACAGCACTCGCTATCGGGAACGCGATTTCAACCAGGCCGAAGTCCTCGCCAAATTACTGGCCAAACGCGCTGGGAAACCCGTTTTGGCCGCCCTTAAGCGCATCCGCTACACCACTACCCAAACCCGGCTCGACCGGGAGCAGCGGATGGAAAACTTGCGTAATGCCTTCCGCGTGCGACATGCTTCCCGTGTGCAAAGCCGCCATCTCATTCTAGTGGACGACGTTTTCACCACGGGTTCCACCGTGGCTGAATGCGCGCGCGTCCTTCGTCAGGCTGGCGCCGCCTCCGTGCGGGTCGTCACCGTGGCCCGCGGCTGAGCCATTTCATCATTCCCGACCTATGGGTATTTTCAAGAAACCACCATTTAACTCCGACAAGAAACGCGACTTCCCCGAAGGCCTCTGGCAAAAGTGCCCGAGCTGCAACGAGATGATCCATAACCTGGAGCTCGTGCAAAATTTTCGGGTCTGCCCGAAGTGTGACCACCATTTCACCCAGAGCGCCCGGGAGCGCCTGGAGATGCTGCTCGATCCCAACACCTTCGAAGAACACGACGCCGGCATGACCTCGGTGGACACGCTGAAGTTCACCGGCATGGCCAGCTACACCGAGCGACTCAAGAGCTATCAGAAGAAGACCGGCCTCAAGGACGCGGTGATCAGCGGCCTCGGCCAGATGGATGGTCAGCGTCTCTCGATCTCGGTGATGGATTTCAACTTCATCGCCGCCACCATGGGTTCGGTCGTCGGCGAAAAGCTCACCCGCTGTGTGGAACGCGCCACCAAGGAGCGCCTGCCGGTGATCATCGTCTCCGCATCCGGCGGCGCGCGGATGTATGAAGGCGTGCTCAGTCTTTTGCAGATGGCCAAGACCTGCGGCGCGCTCGCTCTGCACGGCCAGGCCGGGCTGCCCTACATTTCGGTGCTCACTCATCCCACCACGGGCGGTGTCAGCGCGAGTTTTGCCACGGTGGGCGATGTGATCGTCGCCGAACCGAAGGCGATGATCGGCTTCGCCGGTCCGCGCGTCATCCGCGAGACGACCCACCAGGATCTGCCGCCGAATTTCCAGACCGCGGAATTCCTCGAGGATCACGGTCTGGTGGACATGATCGTGCACCGGAAAAAGCTCCGCGACACGCTGAGCAATCTGCTCGGCTACCTGACTCCCACGAAGTGAATTACGGCGAAGCCGTGGACTGGCTCTACGCCAGCCAGCTTCATGGCATCAAACTGGGACTGGAAAATATTCAGCGGCTCGTCGAGACGCTGAAGATCGACGTTGCGGGCCCGCGCGCACCGAAATTCCTGCACATCGCGGGTACCAACGGCAAAGGCTCGGTCTGCGCCATGCTGGATGCCTGCTGCCGCGCGGCGGGCTTGCGCACGGGGCTATTCACTTCGCCACACCTCATCACCTTTCGCGAACGCATCCGGCTGGATGGCGAAATGATCAGCGAAGCGGAGGTCGCCGAAGGGCTGACGAAGATCCGCACGCTGGCGGAAAATTGGGATCACGAGCCGACGTTTTTCGAAATTACCACCGCGCTGGCGCTGGCTTGGTTTCAAGCGAAGGGCGCCGAGATCGTCGTGCTGGAGACCGGCATGGGCGGACGCCTGGATGCGACCAACGTCGTTTCGCCCGTGGCCTGCGTGCTCACGCCAATCGATCTCGATCATCAGCAATGGCTGGGCGAGTCGCTCGGCGCGATCGCCCGGGAAAAAGCCGGCATCCTCAAGCAAGGCGTGCCCGCAGTCTCTGCGCCGCAAGCCGACGAAGTGGGGGCCGTTTTTGCCGAAGTCGCGACGGAGAAGCAGGTCGCCCTCGAATACATCCCCACCCCACTCGCCGGTTACGAGGTCGCACTGGCCGGTAGTCACCAAATGTGGAATGCAGCGCTGGCAGTCAGGGCGCTTTCGCTGGCTGGTCTGCCTGTGTCCGAGGAAGCCATCGTGCGCGGCTTGCGCGAGGTCTCATGGCCGGGTCGTTTCCAGCACGTGCAGTCGCGGTTCATCATCGACGGCGCGCACAATCCCGCCGCCGCACGACGCCTCGCCACGACCTGGCGGGAAGTCTTCGGCGACAAACGCGCCTCGCTCATCCTCGGCGTGCTGCGCGACAAGGATGTGAACGGCATTTGCGAAGCGCTGCTGCCCATCGCCGGGCGGATTCTGACTGTGCCGGTAAACAACCCGCGCTCCGCTACTTCGATGGAAGTCGCCCGGGCCATCGGCAAGATCGCGCCTCGATTGGAATGCATCGTCGTGCGCGACCTGCCGGCCGCCATTCGCATTGCCCAAAGCATGGAACGGAAGACGTTGATCACCGGTTCGCTCTTCCTCGCCGGCGAAGCGCTCGCTTTCCTCGAAGCCCAGCCCGCGCCGGAGCAGAGTTCGCAGTAAGGGCTGCAGCGTCTGGCAAACAGACAGGAGGAATAGGAAGGATAGGAATTATGGGAGTCCTATTTCTCCTATTCCTCTCATTCCTCCTATATCCGGGCGGCAGACCTATACCCCGCGCACTTTGCGCATGGCTTCGGCCATATCCGGCGCCGCGAAGACAGAGGTGCCAGCGACAAACGTATCCGCCCCGGCCTCGCGCGTCTGGGCGGCGGTCTTTTCATTGATCCCGCCGTCGACCTCAATGCGATATTTCATGCCGAGGCGCTCGCGTCGGTCGCGCGCGTCCTGCACCTTGGTCAACATCTCCGGCATGAAAGGCTGTCCGCCGAAACCGGGCACGACCGTCATCACCAGCAGCAAATCGATCTGGTCGAGGTAGGGCACCACCGCCTCGAACGGCGTAGCCGGCCGCAACGAAAGGCCGCAAGTCCGGCCCATTTCACGAATCCCGGCGAGCGTCTTCCTCACATCATGTTGCGCCTCGACGTGCACGGTGATGTTCGCAGCGCTTTTGACGAAGCGCGGGAAATAATGATCGGGACGCTCAACCATGAGATGCACATCGAGCGGCACGGTGGCCACCTTGGCGACGAAATCGACGAAAGCGGGACCGAAGGAAATGTTGTCCACGAAATGCCCATCCATGACGTCGAGATGCAGCCAATCGGCGCCCGCCGCTTCCGCGCGGCGGACCTCCTCGTGCAACCGGCCAAAATCACAAGCAAGAATGGATGGGGCGATGACGATGGAATGCGCGGGCATGGTGGATGAGTGCCTAGCGCGAAGCGCGGCGCGAGGCAAGCGAGCGTCACACGGAATCAAGTGCGATTCGCTACAATAGCCAGGTCGCCAGACTGAAATAGAGCGTAAGCGTCAGCACATCCGCCACCGCGAGCGTGATCGGGCCAGCCGCGATTTTGGGATCGAGTTTCAAGGCATGCAGCACTGAGGGCACCACCAGGCCGGAAAGACAGGCGATGATCGTCCCGCCAATGATGGTCGTCCCAATCACCCCCGCGGCCAGCGCCGCGCCGCGCCACAGCCAGACGATGAGGAAAACGACCAATCCGCATCCCAAGCCGATCAAGACCGCCTCCGGCACCTCCCGTCGCGCATTTTTCCAGAACCAGCGCCACGTAGGCTGCGTGGAGCGCAACGCCTGCAGAGTCAGCGACATCGACTGAATGCTCACCGCCTCGGAGAGCGCCAGCACCAGCGCGAGGAAGAAGGAAAGGATGATAGCGTGAGCGAGGGTAGTCTCGAAAAGGCCGGCCAGCAAAGCCCCCGCGGTGCCGCTGCCAATCGTGGCCAGCAGCCACGGGAAACGGATTCGAAACGCCTGGAACGCCGAGGCGCCTCGCATCTGGGTGATGCGAAAGCCCAGCGTCTCAAACATGTCGTTCACCTTTTCCGGTTCGGTGAGATCCATCACCTCCTCGGTGAAAATGGTGATGTCGATGACGCCCACGACCTTGCGCTCCGTGTCGACGACCGGAATGGCGAAAAATTTGTAGAGCACGAACAACTCGCACGCCTCCAGCAACGTCGCCGTGGTCGGGATGGCCACGACCCGCCGGATCATCAACTCTTCGAGCTTGGTCTCGGGCGGGGAGCTCAGCAGCCGCCGCGTGGGCAATACCCCCACGAGCCGTCCCTCCGGATCCGCCACATAGAAATAGACGATGCGCTCACCGATGCCGTGCAGGCGAATCGCCGCCAGCGCTTCATCCACCGTCATCGTCGCGCGGAGGAGCGCGAACTCCTGGCGCGCATGCGCGAGCACCGACTCGTTGAGATGGGCTTGATCGCTCATGACGACATCAGGCCGCGCTCACGAAGGCGTTAGAGCGTGCCATGACGCTGGCGTTTTGGAGTGCGGCGGTGCTCCCTAAGCATTACGCAAATCTTGGCTCGGCGTTTGGACGTCGATACGGATA
>NZ_ABVL01000006.1 GCF_000173075.1 Chthoniobacter flavus Ellin428 | reverse complement strand
CGCGCGGAGCTCCTCCCATTCGAACACGATCACGCGCCCATTCTTCGCTCGACTTTCCATTTCGCTCGCTCGTTAAACTCCCTTTCTGCGCGCTCGGCCATGTCCATGCAATGAGATGCGTCCCGGCGTCGCTACAGGCACGAAGGCTTCGGGCATGCCAAACGATGCGCAAAACGCCACTTCACTTGGTGGAGGCTCCTCGCGAAAACCCGCGGAAATCAGAGGTCCTTCGACTCCGCCCATGCTTCCCCGCTCCGCTCAGGATGACGGCCTTTTTTCGAGCGCTTCGCGCTTCCCTGCCACACGCTCATTGACAAATCTACGCGCTCTTGGCGTGGAAAATCCGCCCGAACCAAACACCAAGCATCTCGCGCATCACACCCTCTACTTCTTCTCCGAACTCTCCCGCGCCAGATTCAGCAAATACTGCTCCACCTGCGCCCCGTATTCCTCGGGGTATTTCTCCGCCTGCGATTGCTCGATCACCGCACGCTCCCTTGGCGGCAGCGCGGCAAAAGACGACGCCCTACCGGCCACACCGCGTGTCTCCACCTTGACCGCTTCATTCCCCGTCGGCGGCGAATATTGCTGCGCCCCTTCGGTCCCCGGCTGACCATTCTGCTGGCCGGGCGCATTCCCCGGCATGTTCCCGGCTTGCGGCTGGCCTGGTTGTCCCGCCTGCCCGGGTTGCCCTGGCTGACCTGGCTGACCTGATGGGCTGCCCGGCTGGCCCGGCTGGCCAGGCATATTCCCCGTGGGCGCCGGCAAATTGCCATTCCCGTTCGCAGCCATGAGCCCCGCCTGCGCTTGGGCCAGCGCGGCTTGGGCTTGGGCGAGCGCTTGTTGCGCGGCCTGGGCTTGCGCCTGCGCCGCAGGAAGATTCTGTCCGGCCGCCTGCACTGCACCCTTGGCCGCGGCTTGCGCGCCGGCCTGCGCCGCCTGTTGAACGGTCGCATTCCCAGGCATCGTCTGCGCCGCCGCCTGACCCGCTTGCGCGGCCGCCTGGGCCAATTGCGCTGCCGCCTTCTGCGCGGCCTGCTGCTGCGCCGCCGCCGGTTGGCCGGGCTGCTGGGCCTGCTGCAAAGCTTGATTCGCTTGCGCCACCTGCTGCTGCGCTTGGGCGAGTTGCGCCGCTACCTGCGCGGCGTTCGGTTGCGCATTGGGCTGCTGCGGCATCGCCTGTTGCGCTTGCTCCACCGCCGCATTCACCGCGGTCTGCGCCGCATACAATTTCTCCAACGCCAAAGCCTCATTGAACTGCGCCGGTTGCACCTCGGGCTTGCCGAGCGCCGTCTGCGCGTCGGTCATCGCCAGCTGCGCAGCCTCCAGCGCGGATTTCGCGGCCGGCGCATCAGGCGGCAGGTTCCCGACAAAGGTCGCCGTCTGCTGCCCTATCTCGCCCTGCTTCTCCGGCTGTCCCTTGAAATCCGAGGCCTTGGCCACCTTCCGTTTCTGCACCACCACCGCGCTCTTCGCCGTGTCCACCTGCAACTTCTGCTCGGCGATGATGATCTCGGCGAGTTGCTTCTCGGCTTGTTGCGCGGCCGCCTGCTGTTGCTGCGCCTGCTGCGCGGCCGCCGCCTGCTGGGCAATCTGTTGCGCCGCCTGCGCGAGATTTTGCGCGGCCGCTTGTTGGGCTTGCGCCGCCTGCGCAGGTTGATTTGCCTGAGCTGCCTGTGCGGCCTGCTGCGCCTGGGCTGCCGCTTGCTGAGCCGCCGGCGCCGCCTTGGGCGCCATGGCCGCGGCTTGCTTGGCCAATTCATTGACCTTCTGTGCCATGGCAGCCTGCATCGATTTGTCCGGATTCTTCGCTGCTTCGGCCTGCTGCTGCGCGAGCGCCTGCGCTTGCTGTTGCAAGGCCTGCAAATCTTTGACCGGATCACCCGACTTACCGGCCAGCGCCTCTTCCTTGCCCAACTCCTGCTGCAATTTCGCATCGGCCATCTGCATCGCCGCCAGCGCGTCCTGCGCATTCTTCGCAGCGGCGGGCGCGTTGTGATCGCTCATCGCACTCCGCGCGTCCTGCATCTTTTCCTGCGCCGCTTTCAAATCCCGCGCCGCTTCCGGGGCAGTCTTCGCCAGGCTTTGCGCCATCTCGTCGTTGCGCCCGGCGATCTCGCCCTGCTTTTGCTCCTGCGCGGCGACCATGTCCGGACGGCCCTTTTTCTGCGCCTCGAATTGCTTCTGCAAACGCGCGTCGCTCTTCAATTTCTCGAGTGGCGTCTTGGCCAGTCGTGGGTTGGCCTTCTTCTGCTGCTCGAGCCACTTGTCAAAATCCTGTTCGCCCCCGGCGGCCTTCTCGGTGTCCTTGACGATTTCCTTTTGATCCTCGATCGCCTTGGCCAGTTCCTTCTGCGCCTTGCGTAAGGTCTCCGAGCGTTCCGGCGGCGGAGCGATATCCTTCGCCAGTCGCCGCATCGCATCGCGCGCGTTCTTCTCATCGGTCACCGCCTTGAAAAGCTGTCCCTCCTTCAACGCCCCGGCGGCATTCTCCACGCTCGGCTGCACCTTTTGAATGTCCTCCAGGCCCTTGCGGAAACGCGCCGCTTGCTCGGCATTTTCCGGTTCCCTGGCAAACGACGCCACACGCTGGGCGAGCGCCTTCAGTTCATTGGCAATCGCCGCCTGTTCAGCCTGCTGGCCCTGCAGATTCGCCTGTGCCGCCGCCTCGAAATTCTCCGGCTTCTTCCCCTCCGACCATTGGCCGAGGGTGATGCCGTTTTGCAGATTCACCGCCTGGCGCTCCGCGAGCTGCGCGAGTTGCTGGGCGATCTCTGCGCTCTGCTGGTCATGCTGATGTTGCGCCAGCAATTTGCCCATCTGCGCGAGGATCGCCTTCTGGCTAGTGTAAGCGTCGGCCACACGTTGCTTCGCCTCGCCGGCATCCTGCGCGCCCCGCGCTTTTTCCAGCAGATCGACGACCTGCTTCATCTCGTCGACCGAAAGTCGCGCCAGCGAATCGCGCAGGGCCTGCAAAGTCTTCGTGTCCTCCCCACCGAGCGCATTGCGCTGATATTCATCCAGCATGCTGTCGAGCTGATCGACCAGCTTCTGCGCTTCTCCGCGGAGCTGCTGCTGCCGTGCTTCCCCTTCGCGGATGCGCTCGGAGGGTTGCACATTTTCGCCATGCACCGCCGGAAGAATGCTGCACGCGAGCGCGAGGAGGAAAGGCAGGCGTTTCATAAGAGGGGAAACTGGGGAATTAGTGTCTCATTTTGCCCCAAGGGAGTCAAACCCGGGGTTCCCGAGCCCGTACGGCCAACGGAAGAGCCTCTTAATCTTAATCCTAATCTTACTCTTAATCCTCGGTCGCGCAGAGGGATTAAGATTAAGAGTAAGATTACGATTAAGAGCCGCCGCCTTTCCTCACTTCCCCGCGGGCTTCTCGAAGATGATCTCCCCGAGTTGCTGGTTCACATCCTCCTGCCCGTGCTTCACGCCGTTGAGCCCTTCCATGGTATCGCTCAACCGATTCGCCAGGTCCGCCCGCTTCTCGGCATCGCTCACGATCCGCGCCTGCATGTGCTCGGTGGTGCCGATCCCCGGCCCAGTGACATCATTCGCATCAAGCACCTCGAACCAGTAATCGATCACACTCCCCTCCTCCACGCGCGGCGTGATCTGCCCGACGCGCCAATTGAACCGCCGGCTAATTTCCTTCGGCAGCGCCGTGCCGATATCGAGATCGATGGTCTTGTGCGGCGCGCCTTCCACCCAATCGACGGCGTAATTGAGCCGAACCCTGGCCACACCGTAGTCGTCCTTCGCCGTGAACGCGATGAGCATGGTGGCTTCCCGGGTGAGGAGTTCCTCCCGGCGATCGGGCCACGTGACCTTGATCGTCGGCACTTCATCCGCCAACAACTCGATCGGGTAAATCGCCGCCCCCCGCGACTCGACGCCATCTTCATCGACGAGGTGCAAGGTGAGGCCCGCCACATCCTTCGCCGGCACTTCGATCTCGCCGGTGAGTTGCGCGTGATCTTTGGCATCGATCGTCAGCGGCGACGCTTTCACGATCTTCTCGCGGTCCGCGCCGACGACACGAATTTCGCCGGACTTCATCGCTCCGCTCGCGCGAACCTTCAGCGCAAGCCGGCTGCCGGCGAGGATCTTCAGGTCGCCCAACGCCCGCCGCCGCGCGGGCAATCGCGTGTAGACAGGAAAGATCTGTTGGCATTCCACACTGGACACACCGGGCCGGGCTTTGACCTTCACTTTCACCGGATCGGTCTCGGCATCACCGAGCGTCACACGGTATTCGAAAGATTCCTGCATGCTCTGCAGCGTGCGGGCAAAGGTCGGCGGCGGATTCGATTCCAATGGCAAATCGAACTCCTGCTTCCGGCCCGAGGCGGTCTTCAAGGTCACGCGCCCGCCCTGCGGCACGATACCGCCGGCGATCGCGGCCACCCGCCAGGAATCGCCGACGGCGATGACCTGCGGCGCGCTGATCTCGCGGATGAGCGTCTTGCGCGGCACCGGCGTGCGGGCGAGCAGCGCGCGCTGCACGAGCGGCCAGGTCTTGCTGTCGCCCAGCGCCGCGAGACCGCCGACGACCAGCAACGTGCAGAAGGCCAGCTTCCACCAGCGGCTCAGCAGGCGCTGGTCGATGACCGCGGAAAAATCCATCGTCCCGGCCATCGCGGTGGTTTCCGCGACCAGCGCTTTGACCAGCGCGGGCGAGGCGCCTTCATCCGGGTTCTTCGACAATTGCACGGCGGCGATAAACCGCGAACGAAACGCCGGCAGCGCCCGCTCGATGAGCAACGCGACAGCTTCGTCTCCGAGTCGCTGGCGCCACGGCCGAATACCAAACCAGACCAGCAGCGCAACCGCGCCACCAACGCCGATCACCAGGAAAATGAGCCGCACGACCCACGGCAGATTGGCGAGAAAGTCCACGACCGTTTCGCTGACGAGCCACGCGCCCAGCGCAGTGATCATCATGGCTAGGCCGGTGCCGAGAACCACGCGCCCATGGCGTCCGCGCAGCTGACGAATCCGCGCCAGGATCTCCCGCGCATCATCCAACGCCAGCGGACGGCTGACCGGGGCGGGAGTATCGGCGGTGGAGGGCATTGCGCTCATGCTAGGGAGCAGCGCACAGTTTTCCATCCGGAACTGCTCCGCACTGCACCGCCGCAATTCCGAGCAAATCCGAGACAACGCCGAGGAAGCGGCTTCCCTTCGATTTAGGATGAATAGGCGGCATGGAAAAACGTTTCACTTTCAATCATCTCGCCGCCTCCGGCCTCGGGCTCGCCGCGTGCGCTCTCTTCGCTGGGAACATTCCGTCGGCCCGCGCTGACGAGAATCTCTTCGGCTTCGTCCGCGGCGCGGAGACGCTGCCCAAGGGTCACTTTGACTTTTACCAAACGCTGACCTTGCGCACGAGCAAGGATGCCGGTGTTTACCGCGGCTGGGATTCGGATACCGAACTCGAGTACGGGTTTACCGACAAATTCCAGGCCAGCATCGCACTGGACAACCGCTACATTTACAATCGCGGCGTCGAGGATCTGCCGGACGCGAATCACTTCACCTTCGGCGGTGTGGAGAGCGCGATGAAGTATCGTCTGCTCAGCCCGTTCAAGGATCCGGTCGGTCTGGCTCTGCGCCTGGAGGGCGGCTGGCTGCTGCACGATGAAGTGGGCGGCTTGCTCGAGCACGAGATGTATGTCGCGCCGGAAGTCATTCTGCAAAAGAACTTCTTCGACGATACCCTCGTCACCGAACTGAACTACGGCGTGGAATGGGCCTGGGGCAAGGATCCGGCGGAGCAATACTACAAAGAATTTTCCATGCAGGGCGGCGCGGGTGTGACCTACCGTTTTGCGCCCAATTGGTTCCTCGGCGTGGAGGGGCACGTGCGTTCCGAATGGCCGCTGTTCAACTTCGGCAACTTCGAGCACGTGGTCGTGTATGCTGGCCCGGCGCTGCACTATGCGCGGGAGCGCTGGTGGGTGACGCTAAGCTACAACTACCAGGTCTATGGCCACGGCGTGGATGAGAGCGCGCGCTCACAAACCTTTGCCGAAGAGACGCGCCACGAAATCCGCTTCAAGGTCGGGTTCAATTTCTAGGAAGCGTTTATGTCCGACTGGAAAACTTTCGTCCTGCCGGCCGCGCTGGTGCTCAGCACTTCCGCGCCCTGTTTTGCCAATGTCTATCTCACCACCGACCAGGCACAAAAGCTGATCTTCCCCGGCGCCTCCTGCACACCGTGGGAGGGCAAGCTCACGGAGGCCCAGAAGAAGGCGATTGAGAAGACGAGCGATCTGCGGATTCGCAAGGACCCGCAGATCTGGCACGTGTCCGGCGGCGGCTGGTTCATCGTGGACGAAGTCCTCGGCAAGCACGAATACATCACCTTCGCCGTGGGACTCACCGCCGGCGGCGCGGTGAAGCAAATCGAGATCATCGAATATCGCGAGTCGTATGGCAGCGAAGTGCGCGGCGACCAATGGCGCGCGCAGTTCGTCGGCAAGACAGCGAAGGATCCGCTGCGGCTCGATCAGGACATCAAGAACATCAGCGGCGCAACGCTCTCGAGCCGGCATGTGACCGAAGGCGTTCGCCGGGCCTGCGCGTTCTATGACATCGTGCTCAAGTGAAGTCCGGCGGGCCCGCCCGCTGCTCGGCACATTCGTGGAAATCGCCGTGGACGGGTGGCGGGCCGACAGTGCGCACTGTGCTATCGATGCCGCCTTCGCCGCCATCGAGGAAGTCCAGCGGCGGATGAGCTTTCACGATCCCGCGAGCACTTTGTCGCGGCTCAATCGCGAGGCCGCGCATCGCGCGGGTGCCGGTGGACGCGTGGACTTTCGCGGTCTTGCGCGCCGCGGCACAGGTGCATCGTATTTCCAGCGGAGCTTTCGATGTGACGGTCGCTCCCCATTTGCAGCGGCTCGGCTTTCTCCCTGGTGAGCGTGCGGCGGCCTGGCGGGCGACCGGGGCCGTGAGTTTCGCGGATGTGGATCTGCTTCCGGGGCGGCGTGTTCGTTTTCGCCGTCCTGACGTCTGTATCGACCTGGGCGGCATCGCCAAGGGGTTTGCCGTGGATCGCGCGGTGGCGACACTGCGCAATGCCGGGGTGCAGCATGGGTTGGTGAATGCGGGTGGGGACCTGCGTGTCTTCGGAGACGAGCAAGCCATCGCCGTCCGGCATCCCGAGGATCCCGGTGCCACGCTGCATGGCCTGCGACTCGCCAATGCCGCCCTGGCGACATCCGCACACTATTTCGCGGCACGCTGGCAACCGGAGCAGACGCTCGCCGCGATCGTCCATCCTTCCACCGGGCAGCAATGTGCGCAGGTGCGCTCGGCCACGGTGCGCGCCTCCAGCACCATGCTGGCGGATGCCCTCACCAAGGTCGTGATGCTGCGGGCCGAAGCCGCGCTGCCGGTGCTCAATCATTTCCGCGCGGACGCGATCTTCGTCTCCGCGGGCGGTGAACAAAAATGCTGTCCTCACTGGCATGCAACGCTCGAGTTTTCGTCTTAGCCGCCCGCTGCGGGCGGCCGTTTATCTCGCCTTCGTTGCGCTGTTGCTCACCGGGGCGGTGTTGATGTTTCCCGAGCGTCTGCCCACGAGCGAAAGTTGGGAGAGAATTCCCGCGCTCTCGCGCAAAATTCACGGTGGCGCGGCGATGCTCGCCCTGCTCGTCCTCGGCGCGCTGACCGCACACGTGAAGCGCGGCTGGAAGGCAGCGAAGAACCGCCTTTCTGGCGTCTTGCTGCTGGGGCTCAACACCT
The DNA here is from genome assembly GCF_000173075.1 of Chthoniobacter flavus Ellin428. Lineage (GTDB taxonomy): Bacteria > Verrucomicrobiota > Verrucomicrobiia > Chthoniobacterales > Chthoniobacteraceae > Chthoniobacter > Chthoniobacter flavus. Next base: position 355,521 of record NZ_ABVL01000006.1, on the reverse strand, counting down.
TTCTCATCGCAACCGGTTACGGTCTCTACTACGCCGCGGATGAAGACCTTCGCGCATGGCTCATTCGCTGGCACGGCTGGATCGGCCTCGGCACGCTGGTCCTGCTGCCCGCTCACGTGATCGTCGGCCGGATCATCATCCGGCGGCTGCACCATCGGAAGATTCAGCAGCGCGGCGGGGCTTAGACCGGGAATAGTTCCGTTCCGCTTCGCGGGTCATTACTTCAACTGCGCCCGCTTGCGTAGCGCCCACTCCACCGTCGCGACGACCAGCAGCAGCAGGAAATAGAGCGGCGACGCCCACATCTCCGCATCCACGACGGATGCGACATGCTCGCTCTTCGCGCGTAGCGCCTCTGGCAAATGCGCGAGATTTTCCTCGCGGAAAAATTCGCCGCCGCTGATCTCCGCCATTTGCTTGAGCATGGCTTCATTCATCGCTGTCTCACCGAATTCGAACCGCGCCTCGGCGGCGCTGAATTCGAATACCGTCTTCGGATCCGACTTCACGGAGAACTGGTGCAAGCCCGGCGTGAGGACGGTGAAATCCCCGCGATACATGCCGGGCTGATCCGGCACAGCGCGCAAGGTCACGTTCTGCCGCGAAGAATCCGGCGCAGTCGCGGCGTCCGGCGCTTTCACGACATAGCTGCCCTCCACGGAGGCATCCTTCAGCGGATTGAAATCCGCCGTATAGAGCCGCGCGTAGACGGTGACGCGTTCGCCGACGGAATAGCTCTGCTTGTCCGTGCTGATCTGCGTGCGCTTCGAGCCGCCGAGCAAATGCGCGAGTCCAAGCTTCTGCGCAATCTGTCCCCAGAGGATGGAATAGTAGCGCTCGTCCGCGTTGCGCCGCCAGCGCCAGGTATTATCTGTGCCGACGAAGAGCACCTGGCCGAGGCCGTATTGCTGCTGCGCGACGACGGGCATCTTGCCATAGCGCGAGGCTTTCGTGGCATCGCTGTCCTGCAGGAGCACCTGCGCCGCGGCCTTGGCCCGGGCGACGCGCGCCACCCAATAGACACGCGGGAATCGCTTCCAGATGGCGGCATTCTCATCGTCCTTCGCCGAGAGGCGCAGCATCGGATTGGTGCGACCGAGCGGGGTTAGCTCCAGCGTGGTCGGGCGATCGATGCCGGTGTTACGGATGGGGCCGTCGCTCAATTCCACGGGCAACATTTTTTCGGCTTCGGTGCCACGGAAGGCGTAGGGATTGTTGCGCGGACCAGCGATGAAAAGGCAGGAGCCACCGAACTTCGACACGAACTCGCCGAGCCAATCCACCTGCGATGCGCCGATGTCCTTCACGCCCACGTCGCCAAGAATCAAGAGGTCGTATTTGAAAAGCTCGTCCTTCGTTTGCGGGAAGGTCTTCACGAAGGGCGAGTTCGCGCCTTCCGAGAGGCCGGGGTCTCCCTCGGCGAGCCAGCATTTCAAATCAATACGCCGGTCGCGCAGCAGCACGCTCTGCAGGAAACGGAACTCCCAGCGTGGCGTCTCCTCGACGAGCAAGACCTTGATTTTGCTATCGATGACCTTGAGCCGCTGGCTCACCGCGTTGTTATCCTTGGCCGCTTCGTCTTCCCGCGGATCGATCGAGGCGCGCAACTCGTATTCGCCCACTTGTTTCGGCGTGAAGGGCAGCGCGACGGTCTGTTCTTCGTCGCTGGTGAAAGTGAGGTCTTTGCTCGCGACCACCTCGTCTCCGAGTCTGAGGTTGATCTGCGCATGTTCGCCGCGCAGGCCCTGGCCCCGCACGCGGACGGTCACGGGCAATTCGTCGTTTGCAAAGGCCACTTCCTGGGTGAAGAGATTCGCCACGATGATGTCGCGCGGCGAGGTGATGCCGACGCCGTAGATGTAAAGCGGCACGCCCTCGGCGCGGGCCAGGCGCGCGGCTTCGAGCGGCTGGGTGCCGGTGTTGTTCGCGCCATCCGTGGCGAGGAAAATGCCCGCGAGTGGCTGGCCACGCTTGCGCTCGAGCAAGTCGCGTACGGCATCGCCGATCGCCGTGCTCTGGCTTTTCGGATCGAGCTGATCGATCCACGCCACGTCCGCTGCCGCTGCCTTTGCCGGCGGTCCTTTGGCGGTCTCCTTCGGGGCACCGCCACCGATTTCCGCCAGGCTCTGGCCAAAGCCGTAGGCGCTGACGTCGTATTCCCTGGCAAATTTGGAAATGAGGTTGAGCTGATCGCTCTTCAGCGCGCCTTGCAGGAGTTCCACGCGCGGCACGAGCTTCACGTTGGCGGCTTGATCGGGCGCCAGCGGCTGCTGCAAGCCCTTACGAAAATCGAGGATGCCCTTGGCCATCGCCGCGCGGGCCAGATCGGCCGGATCGAAACGCGGGTCCTGGATCTTCATGCTCGCGCTGGTATCCACGAGCATTAGCAATTGGCGCCGGATGGTTCCCTCGACGGTGAAGGCGAGCACGGGCCGCAAGAGAATGAGCAGCAACAACAAGAACAGCGCGGCGCGCAGGCTGGTCAAAACCCAGCGTACTTTCTGCGACGTGAGCTCGCTGGCCACGCGCCAATAGCTCCACCACGTGAGCGCGAGAATGAGCAACGCGCACAGGATCACCCAGCCCAGCAAGTCGCCGTTGCGCAAGGCGAGATGTGCGCCGGCGATGTGCGCGGCGTTTTCGATCTTCACCCCGCAAAGCCGCAGAAGGATCTCGGTGAAATTCATCGTGAGCGGCTCCATTGATTGCCCAGCGTCGTCTCAACCACTGCCGCCACCAGCACCAGCAACACGATCGCCATCCAGAATTCATTGCCGGTGCGCTCGCGTTGCAACGCACCGCGCAGGCTGATCCCAGGCACCCAGCGGAAAACCTGTGCGACACCGTCGAAGGTCTTCCAATCCGACGCGGGTAAATCTTCGAGTTTCGATTCCGCGGGATCAGCTTGCGTGGCGAAACGCAGCAGCGGCGTGGCGTCGTCGCCCTGCCGGACTTCATAAACACCCGCATTGTCCGTGACATCAAATTGCAGCAGCGGCACGCCATTCGTCGCGGTCACACGCCGCAGCACGACCGCATCGCTTTTGCCTCCAGGCGGTTTCACGAGCAAATCCTTGCCGACCAATTCCGCATCCATCACGGCGTTGAGTTTCGCGCCGACGCGCAGGTTCAAGTTTTCCTCCTGTCGCGTGACCAGCGCGCCGAGCGTGCGCTGAATCAGCGGTACGTAAGTGGGGCGGATGCAGAGGTCGTTCCAGGCGCTATCCGCAGTGCCGCTGAATTGCACCACCCGGCCGAAACCCCACGTCCGCTCCATCACTGCAGGTTGACCGTCCTCGTAATTCAGCACCACGGCCGGCGGCCCGGCTTCCGCGCGCGCGGCGGGAATTTTGGCCGGCTCGAGTTTGAAGGCGCGATAGAAATGCGCGCTGGCCAGGTTGCCCGCCGCCGGGTCACGCCAAATGGAAACGATCGGGTGATCGTAGTTCTTGGATTGGAGCGTGAAGTATTTCTCCTGCTGTTCCGCGTTGCCGTGCGGCTCGCCGAAAGCCGCGGGCAGAAACGCGCGCTCGGTGAACATCTTGTCGTTGTAAAACCTGGCGTTGATCTTTCCGCCGGGAAAAACCATCAGTCCACCGCCCGATCGCAGAAAACGCTCCAGGCTGACCAGCACCGTCTCCGGCACCTCTGAGACATTGGCCAGCACCACCGCTTCGTAATCGCCAAGCTTCGTGGTCGGCAGATCGGCCGGCGTGATCGTCTTCGTTTTGATGTAATACTTCTCACGCTGCTCGGGTGGCACCGGGGTGAGCGCGTTATGGAGATAGAAGACTTCGCTTTCGCGTGGCTCGATGCCAGGGTCGCCGTCGACGAGCAGGACATTGATCTCGCCGATCACCCGCACGGCGAAGGAGCGCTGGTCGTCGGCGGGATTGCGATCCGCCGGCAGGCGCGCGGTGACGGAGTGATAACCGGCTTCGCGAAATGTGGCGTAGAGCGAAATCTTTTTCGATTCACCTCCAGGAATCGTGTCGATGGTTGCGTCGTCGCCCGGCGGCTCTCATCGATGCCGAGGCTGACATGCACGTCTTTCGCATCGGCCACGCCATAGTTGGCCACTTCGATTTCAAATCGTACCGGCTCATTCATCGGCGCCAGCGCGCTGGCCATGCGCAATTCCGTGACGCCGAGATTATGCTGTTCGCTCTCGCCGAGCAGCACGAAACGCGCATGGACATCCTTGGCCGCGTCGAGCAATGCGCGCGTTTCCGCGAGCTGCTTCCAGCCGTTGGCCTGACCGTCGGTGATGAGAAAGAGTTGTTTCGCCGAGACTGGCTGGCGTTGCAGCACCTCCACCATGCGACGCAGGGCCGAGGGCATCTCGGTGCCGCGATCGGACCGCTGGGCTTCGCGGATCGATTTGCGTGCCAGGGCGAGATCGTGCGTCGGCTCGGGGATGACGTTTTTCACCACGTCGGAGACCAGCCAGACCGCGACCGACGCCCCGCTGGGCAGCGAGTCGAGCACATCCTCCGCGGCCTTTTGCGCCTGCTCGAATTTCGACGTCGCGCCGTCGTTCTGCGACATGCTCGCTGAGTTATCGATGGCGATGATCGCGGTCTCGCTGCTATCGCCGAAGCCGGCGAGCCCGCCTTTCTTGAACGACGGCCGCGCAAGGGCCAGCGCCAGCAAAACCAGCAACGCGCAACGCAGGAGAAGCAGGATGATGTCTTCCAACGAGAGCCGTTGCTGGTTCTTCTCCACCACATTTTTCAAAAACCGCATCGCCGCCCACACCACCCGCTTGATCTTCTTTTTCGCGAGCAAGTGGATGATGATCGGCGACGCTATGCCGATGATGCCGAAAAGGAGGAGCGGGTTGAGGAAGGCCACGGCTCGGTTTTAAAACGCAGAGACGCAGAGACGCAGAGGTCGCAGAGTTTCAGGAATGGAGGTTGGGCGTGTCTGGAGGTTCATTCCGTGGGGCGAGGTTGTTGACTACTCGATAGATACCGTCTTTGAGGACAGCGACGTGGAAATTGATGAGCAGGCCGAGGCGAAGATTCAGCAAACGGAGATAGGTGAGCACTTTTAGTTTATCGACAGCCGTTATCTGGTCTTTGGCTTTGAGATCGACGATTACCTTTCCTGCCACGATTAAATCGGTGCGAAGGTCCACCGAAAGCCGTACGCCTTTGTAGACAAAAGGCACGGCCGTTTGCCTGACGAAAGGAAGGTGTCGCAAATGCAGTTCGTGGCACATCGCCTCTTCGTACGGCTTTTCGAGAATGCCCGGACCGACCTCCCGATGCACCTCAATCGCTGCACCGATGATCTCACGCGAGATGTCATTTTCGTGCATTTCCCCTCCTCCGCAGCAGGCAAAGTATTCCCTCAGTACCGACGTGAATCGCAGCTACCCATCTCTGCGTCTCTGCGTCTCTGCGTTTTAAATCTTCCTCATCCATATCGGTGCAAGCGCGTCGCCAGGAAGGCGCTGAGGACGTCGGCCCAGGGTTGGTCGGTGGAGATGCGGACGTAGGGGCAGCCCTGGCGTTCGCAGCCGAGGCGGATGCGGTCGAGGAAGGCGTTGAATTCGGCGAGGTAGCTGGCGCGGAGTTCCGCTGGCCGCGTGAGCACTTTGCCCTGTTGTTCGAGACCGTGGAACTCGACCGTGCCGCGGAAGGGGAAAGTCAGTTCGTAAGGGTCGAGCACGTGAAAAACGATGACCTCGTGTCCGCCGAAACGCAGGTGCTGGATGCCTTCGAGGATCTTCGTTTCGTCATCGAGAAGATCGCTGATGAGGATGACGATGCCACGCCGTTTCACCTGCCGCGCGAGCTCGCTCAGGGCCGGGGCGATGGCGGTCTGGTCTGTGGGTACGAACTTCGCCAGCACCTCGCAGATCTGGTGGATTTTGCCCAGCGCATCGGTGCGGGGCTGGTACTCCCGCATCTTCGCATCGAAGACGCCTACGGCCACCGCGTCGCGCTGCAGCAGGATGAGATAGGCGAGGCACGCCGCCACGGTCCGGCCATAGTCGAGTTTCGAGATATTCCCGGAGCCGTATTTCATCGACTCACTGCCATCGAGCAACAGGTGCGCGACGTAATTCGTCTCCTGTTCGTACTGCTTGATGTAATAGCGGTCGCTGCGCCCGAGCACCTTCCAGTCGAGATGTCGCGTATCGTCTCCCGGCACGTATTCGCGGTGCTGGGCGAATTCGATGGCGAAGCCCCGAAACGGCGACTGATGCGCACCCGCCATATAGCCTTCCACGATCGTGCGCGCCTGCAAGCCCAGATGCTCCGCGCGCTGAATCGCCTCGGGATCAAGCAGGTTGTTGTGAGGGGATTTCGCGGCCATCAGTGTTTCTCCGGTTCGAGCGATTCCGGCAACGCCATCAGTTCGCTGGCCGCTCCATCCGGGCGCCAGGCAACGCGGCCATCCTCCAGCACACGGGTAATAATGCCGTGGAGCGTCCCTTTTAACGTCTTCACCCGGTCGCCCGGCTGAAGCTGGGCTGTCTGCCACAATTCTTCGATCACCTGCACCATTGATCCGCGATCGAGCACACCGGCGATATAATGTCCGACAGCGCTCGCGATAGCCCGGCGGCGAATCGATGGCAGATCCGCAAAAATGGCCTCGCAAATACGCCGCCCGGCATCCGCAAAGGTGTTCCCGTTAAAAAAGAGGAAAGGCGCGCGCCGGTGGAAGCTGCGCAGAAAATCGAGCGCCTCTCCGAGGCTTATTTCGCAGCTTCGCCTGGATTCCCAGTCTGCGCAGCACGCTCCTTCAGCCTCTGGATTAAGGCCGTGCTGCGCTCTACCTCTTGCGCACGCTGTTCGGTTGAAGCCGATGACAAGCTCCCAACTCCAGTTTTCGAAAAAAGCGGCTCTGGCTTGTAGCGGGGATTGTTCGCGATGATCTCCTCCTCCACGTCCTCCGCCGTGAGGTGTTTCAGCAGGTCGAGGCGCAGTTTCATCGGCCATAAGGTGCTTCAGAGACGGTGGAAGCGCAAGTGTTCACCGGTCCTGCGGGATCTTCTCCAGGATGAGCCGGGTGATGTCGTCGCTGGTCACGCCTTCGCTTTGCGCGGCGAAATTGGGCAACAGGCGATGGCGCATGATGGACGGGGCCACGGCGGCGACGTCCTCACAACTCACGTAGACCTGGCCACGGACGATGGCGTGCGCCTTGGCCGCGAGGATGAGATTGAGCGAGGCGCGCGGACCGGCGCCCCACGCGAGCCAGCGTTTGCAGAAGTCGAGCGCCTGCGGGCTTTTCGCGCGGGTCGAGGCAACGATCCTTTGTGCGTATTGCAACACGTGATCGGCCACCGGCATCCGGCGGACGACGCCCTGAAGATACAGGATGTGATCGATCTCGATGATCTTGCGCGGCGTGCCCCCACCCATGCCGGTGCCGCGTTTCATGATCTCCAGCTCCTCCTCCATGCTCGGGTAGTCGACGAAGATCATGAACATGAACCGGTCGAGCTGCGCTTCAGGCAGCGGATACGTGCCTTCCTGCTCAACCGGGTTTTGCGTGGCGAGGACGAAGAAGGGATCGGGCAGCACGTGATTCACCCCGCCAACGGTGATCCTGCGCTCCTGCATGGCCTCGAGCATCGCCGCCTGCGTTTTCGGCGGGGTACGATTGATTTCGTCCGCGAGGATGACGTTCGCGAAGATCGGGCCGGGCAGGAATTTGAACTGCCGCTCGTTGGTCTGCGGATTCTGGTAGATGACCTCCGTGCCAGTGATATCGCTCGGCATGAGGTCAGGGGTGAATTGGATGCGCTTGAAGGAAAGATTGATCGTCTGCGCCAGCGTGGAGATGAGCAGCGTCTTGGCCAGGCCGGGCACGCCGACGAGCAGCGCGTGCGAACGAGTGAAAATCGAGATCAGCAACTCGTCGATCACCTTGTCCTGTCCCACGATCACTTTCGCCAGCTGATGTTTAATCATCGCGTGCGCATCCTTGAAATAATTGATCGCTTCGAGGTCGTCTTCCTGTTTGGCGGCGGGGGCTGGCGTAGGGGTTTCGGGGGGAGCGATGCTACCCGATTCAGGAAGAGAACTCATGGAGATTGCAGTGGAGGGCGTCTGGGGCGAAGGTCAGAGCCACTGAAACATACACCTTCCAGTTTGCCAATTTCCATCGTCCCCAGTGCGGTCACCACGGTGCTGCGGGAGCTGGAAATGCTGCTGCACACGCTCAGCATCTACGGCGCGCTGGGGATCACGGCCTTTGGCTGGGCAATCGGGCAGCTTTTCAATTGGGAAGTCGGCCAATGGATGCCCTATTGGTTTTGCGCGGCGTTGCTCGTTTACAACGCCGACCGCCTGCGCCGCGATCCCGCGGATGCGCTCAACATTCCGGTGCGCGAAGCGGCCGCCGCCCGCCTGCGCGTCCTCAGCTATATCGTTCTCATCACCTCCGGCCTCGTGCTGCTCGTGCTGCCCATCGTGCGGCACGATTGGCTCACGCTGGTCCTCGTCCTCGGGGGGGCGCTGGTGTCGCTGAATTATTCGATCCCGCTCTTCGGCTTCCGGTTCAAGGACGTGCCGTTGCTCAAGACGTTCTTCGCCCCGACCATCGTCACCGCCTCCGTGCTCGGTTTGCCGTTTCTCCACCTCGGCAATGGCGGCACGGACCTGGCCACCCTGGCCGTCGGTTCCCTGCGTTCGTGGACGTTTTTGATGTTCAACATGATCCTGTGCGACCTGCGCGACCGCACGGGTGACGAAGCGTGCGGCATTCGTAGCCTGCCGGTGGTCCTCGGTGAACGAGGCACGCGCTGGCTGCTGGTCGCGTTGCTCGTGATCATCGAAGCGCTCGCCCTCGGCGCCTGGGGACTGGCCTCGGATGCACACCGCGCCGTGTGGGGAGTCATGTGCATCATCGGTCCGCTTTATCTTGGTGGAATGCTCTTCGCCGCGCGCCATCCGCGCTCCGAACGCTTTTACGAATGGATCGTCGAGGGGATGCTTTTCCTGCCGGCGATCGCGGTTTTGATCGGCGGGTGATCATGCTGCGGCGGAGGCTGGCTTAAACTCTGCGTTAAACTAGGCCGACGTTTTGCTTGCGGTACCGATTGTGCCCAGACACCCGCGCAAGATTACCGCGCCGAGCACCAGGCCGCCGCCGGCCAGGCTCCACGGACCCGGCCATTCGCCTCGGCCGATGGCGACCCAAAGAGGATTGAGAATCGGCTCGAGCATCGGCAGGAGCACGGCCTCGAGCGCGGTCACACGCTGGATGGCGATACTGAAAAGCACATAGGGCAGGCCGAGTTGCACTACGCCGAGCACGACAATCATCCCGGCCTGCGCTGGAGGCAACGAGTGACCGAAGGCAAACGGCAGGCCGATCACGGCGGTGATTAAATTTCCGAGGAGCAAGGCACTCGCGGGCGACGAGTCGCGTTCCTTGCGCAGGAGCACGATCATCGTCCCGTAGCAGAGCCCGCTGCCCAGTGCGGCGAAGATTCCCATCAATCCGCGCGGACTAAATTGATCGCGAAAGAAAAGCGCGATGCCGGCGAGCGCGATGGCAATGCACAGCCAGTCGCTGCGCCGCGCACGCTCGCCGAGCACCCATGGGCTGAGCAGCGCGACATAGATCGGGCCGGTGTATTGCAGGAAGATGGTATTGGCCGCGGTGGTGCGATCGTTGGCGATGACGTAGAGCGAAACCGTGCCGCAATAGGCCAACGCCGCACCGAGTTGCGTCGGGCGCCAGGTGAAACGCGTCTGCCGTCGCAACCAGAGGAACAGCACCACGCAGCCGATCGCGCTGCGCGCGCCGGCCTTGGCCATCGAGGGCCATTCGACGCTCTTCACCAGCACCCCGCCCAGGCTCCACATCACTGCCGTAGCCAGCAGCAGGAGAACGGCGGAGCGATGGGTGGAGGGAGAGTTCTGCGACATGGAGCGGCGCCAGCATGCACAAATCCCCGGCGCAATTCCTGTCTATTCGCTACCCGGCAGTCAGCGATTTCAAACTACGCTTTCGGTGACCACCATCGCGCCGGTCTCGTCGGCCTTGAGGGCGTGGGCCACGGCTTCGCTGAGCTTTTGCATGGAGAAAGGCTTCGCGAGCAATTCAAGGAAACCCATCCGCTTCGCCTCGCTCGGCGTGAGGCGTCCACCATAGCCGGTGTAGAGGATCGCCGGGAAACCGGGACGGATCGCCCAAACGCGCTGCGCGAGTTCCACTCCGCCGAGCCGGGGCATGGCGAAATCCGTGAGGAGCAGCCGATAGCGATCCGGCGCCGCGGCAAAAGCCTCCGCCGCGGCAGTGGCATCGACATGCCCCTCCACCACATAGCCCAAGCGCTCGAGCATGGTGCGGGCGACTTTGAGTACGACCGCTTCATCATCGACCACGAGGATCACGCCTTCGCCCGACATGGTGATGGACGCAGCTTCTTCCGGCGGCTGCGCCACGGATGATTCGGGCTCTCTCGCTGGTGTCACCGGTGCGGGAGCCGCGGTGGGCTGAGGCATCTGGTCCGTCACGGGAAAGAAGATTTGGAAAACGGTGCCGACCGCCGGTTCGCTCTCGACGGTGATGTGGCCGCCATAGGCCTCGACAATGCCATGCACGACCGAGAGCCCGAGCCCGGTCCCCTGCCCGATCGCCTTCGTCGTGAAGAAAGGATCGAAAATACGGCTCAAGGTCCGGTCATCCATGCCGCGGCCGTCGTCGGTTACGGCGATTCGCAGGTATCGACCCGCGGGGACGCCATCGACCGGCGCATCCTCGCGCACGAGGCATTCGTGCGCGTCGATGCGAATATGTCCCTGCTTCGCGCCGATGGCCTGAGCGGCATTCGTCCCGAGATTCATGATGACGCGCTGGAGCTGCGCGGCATCGCTGAGGATGGGCGGAAGTTGCGCGACGATCTCCATGCGCAGATCGATCATCGCCGGCAGGCCGGCCCGGAGGAGCTTCACCGCTTCGCGCAACACGGGCGCCGGATCGATCGGCACCTTCTCCACCGCGCGCCGGCGGCTGAACGTGAGGATCTGGCTGACCAACTCTCTGGCGCGCGCCGACGCCGCGGCGATGTCATTGACGATCTCATAGTGGCGGGATTGCGGGGACAACTCGGTCTGGAGCAACTCCGCGTTGCCGCCGACGCTCGTGAGCAGGTTGTTGAAATCGTGGGCGATGCCGCCAGCGAGGCGCCCGAGGGCGTCCATCTTCTGCGCCTGCTGGAGCTGCATTTCCAGGTCGGCGTGGGCTTTTTGCGCGTGCAGCTTTTCCTCCTGCTGCCGAATGTGCTGCTGCTGGCTGCGCCACACGATGAAGGCCACCACCGAGACGAGCACCATCACGCACAGCGCGCGGAACCACATTTCCTGCCAAAAGAAAGGATGCACGATGAGCACCACGGCGCTCGGCTTCTCCACGAATCGGCCGTCCGTCCCAATGGCGCGGACCATGAAACGATATTTCCCCGGCTGGACATCGTAGAAGCGAATGACGCGCTCGCCGCCGGCGTCGTGCCAGACGGTGTCAAAACCCTCGAGGGTGTATTGGAAACGCGCGTAGTCGGGCTTGCCGAGCGAGGGCACGGAGCAGCGAATGGTCATGTGCCGCGTGCCGGCCGGGATGTCGATATGGTCGCGGTTCGCGGGGGTTACGGTGATCTGCTCCACCTCAGCCCGAATCTCCTCAATGGTGGCGGACGGCTCGAAGATCGCCTTTGCAATGTGCTGCGGATTGACGGAGATCGCGCCCTTGTAAGTCGCAAACCAGAACCGGCCGTCCGAAGACTTGAAAGCCACGGGTTGATAGCCGCGGCGGCAGGCGTCGGAAGGCAGACCGTCCGCGCGATTGAAAAGTTGCAGTTCCAGGCGATTGGCCCGCCGCGCACCGACGGCGTCCAGCGACGTATGCGTAATGCGCACGATGCCCTTCTCCCCACTCGCCCAAAGGTAGTCCTCGTCCTCGAGAAATCCTCCTGCAGAGGTGATCGGCAGGCCGTGAGCGGTAGTGTAGAGAAATTCCTGCCGGCCCTTTAGGCGGAGCAAGCCTCTGGATTCCACGCCGATCCACAACGCGTCATCGTGGTCGACAAAGAGCCCCAGGAAATTGGCGTGTGCATCGACCGCCGACAAATGCACGAGCTCCAGCTTCCCATCGCGCCAGCGGGCCAACCCCTGCTGCCCAACGAACCACATCGTGCCTTCGCGATCTTCCGCAATGCCGCGGACGCTCGTCAGGACCGCATTGGGTCCGACAGACACCGGCTTGAAATCACCATTCTCACGCAGAGTGATGCCGTGCTCGTGGCCGACCCACAATCGGCCATGCGAATCCTCGAAAAGTGCGCGGATGAGTTCGTTCTGGAGTGGTTCGGCGGGAATCAGAACCGGGGTTTCGCCATCGACACGATACAGGCCTTTGCCGGCGGTGGCGGCGATCATTTCTCCCTCATGCGTGCGCAGGAGCGACATCACCCGCAGCTTACGACCGAGCACACCATCCGTCGTGGAGATGAGCGACGGCGGATTCTCGTCCTCCAGCCGCCGCAAACCGCTGCCGTCGGTGCCGATGAAGATGTGCCCCGAATTGTCTTCCCCAATGCTGTTGACCATCGCTCCGGCCAAGCCACCGAGCTGGCCAAACCAGGAGGCAAAAGGACGCGGCTTGAAGCGCGCCAAACCCGCGCCATTCGTCCCGACGAGAACGTCGCGCTCGCGGTCCTCGAAGAGGCAGGTGATCTGCGGGGCAAGATTATCCGCGCTGCGACCGACTTTGACGATCTCCCCATCCGGTGTCCACACACGGATCCCCTTGGTCGGACTGCCCGCCCAGATATCGCCATGGAAATCTTCGAGCAATTCCAGGTTCTCGCCGAGGAAACCTTCGGGACGCGGCAGGGTCACGACCGGCTTGTCGTCGATGTACTTCCGCAAGTCGCGAGTCGTCGCCACCCAGACTCCCGCATCGCGCGCCGCCGCCACACCATGCAAAGCCAGATGCAGGCTCGATCCCGAACAGACCAGTTTCCAACCCTTTCCCTCCTCCCTCCAGAGATGGGTCTGACTGGTCAGCCACAGCTTGTTGCCCCGGTCGAAAACGGCTTTGAGGGGCGGATGGAAATCCGGCGGCAGTTCGGGAAGTGCCACGGGAGTGAAATGCCCGTTGGCAAATTGCAGCAGCTTGCTCGCTCCACAGAAGATCAAGCGCCCATGCGCATCCTCGGTGATCGACTCCACCAGCAGGCCATCCCAGCCGTGCGCGTGACGGTATTCGCGCCAGGTGATGCGATCGTAAGAGAAGAGGCGTCCCTCCGCCGTGGCCGCCCAAAGCAGCCCCGTGGAGTCGGCAAAAACCCGGTTCCCCTTGGGCACCGTGGGCAACCCTTGGGCATTTTTACCGTTGAAAAGGACCGCGCGGACGCCGTCGAAACGCACAAATCCATCCCAAGCCGCCATCCACAAATAGCCATCGCGCGACTGGGTCAGGGAGCGGACGGTCGTCGGCATGAGGCCATCGGCGGTCTCCCAGACTCGCAGCAGAAAATCCTGCTCCAGCCCTTGAACGTTGTGCTCATTGACCGAGACCTCCTGTGCCGGCAACGAAGTGGCTGCCAAGGCAACCGCTATCAGCAGTAGAATTTTAGTAAAACTAAGTTTACGTAATCTCACGGTTGAGAAAGCGCGGCTCAACAACTTCAATTCTGATCGGAGTTGTGCGCTGTTTAGCGTCACGCCAGGGGGAGTTCTTCTCTGTGGGTTTCGGTTTTGGGGGGATTTGCCATGCGGCTTTTTACTTATAAATGCACAAACGGTACCCGCCCGGGACAAAAGGCAGGGATTTGATGACTCCACGACTGCATCCCTTTTGACTCTCCCCGGCCAGGTCCTAGACTCCGCGCCCATGGCTTACGATTCCTTTTCCGCTTTCGTCGCCGCGCTCGAGGGCGCGGGCGAATTGAAACGCCTCCGCTTCCCTGTAGCTACGGAGTTGGAGATCACGGAAATCGCCGACCGGGAAATGAAATCCACCGGCGGCGGCAAGGCCCTGCTCTTTGAAAAACCGACGGTGAATGGCAAGGAGGCAGCATTCCCGTTGGCCATCAACACGATGGGCTCGCATCGCCGCATGGCGATGGCGCTGGGGCTGAATCACATCGACGAACTGATGCGGCAGATGGAGCTGATCCTCAAAGCCAAGCCCCCCACCTCGCTCAAGCACGCCTGGACGCTGGCCATGCAAGGCCTCGATCTGCTCAACGCGAAGCCGAAGCACGTGCAAAGCGGTCCGTGCAAGGAAGTGGTGCACCGGTTCTCCGACGCCGACGCTCTGCCATCTGCCATCTCCCATCCTCCATCTCTCGCCACGCTGCTCAACCTGCCCATTCTCCAATGCTGGCCGCAGGATGGCGGGCGCTTCATCACCCTGCCCTGCGTGCACACCCGCGACCCCGACACCGGTGAGCGCAACCTCGGCATGTATCGCATGCAGATCTACGATGACCGCACGACCGGCATGCACTGGCAGGTGCACAAGGTCGGCGCGCGGCATGGGCGGCGCTATTACGAAAAGGGCGTGCGCATGCCCGTGGCCGTGACGCTCGGGGGCGATCCGGCGTACACCTTCGCCGCAACGGCGCCGCTGCCGGACGGACTCGACGAAATCCTCTTCGCCGGCTTCGCCCGCAAGAAATCGGTGGAGCTCGTAAAGTGCGAGACCGTGGATCTCGAAGTGCCGGCGGATGTGGATTTCGTGCTCGAAGGTTATGTGCAGCCCGGAGAAATGCGACCAGAGGGGCCGTTCGGCGATCACACCGGCTTCTACACCCCGGTGGATGACTACCCGGTGTTTCATCTCACCGCGATCACCCATCGCCACAACGCCATCTACCCGGCGACCATCGTGGGCATTCCGCCGATGGAAGATTTCTACATGGGCACGGCGAGTGTGCGCATCTTCCTGCCGATCTTTAAAATGAACTTCCCGGAGATCGTGGACATCGCGCTCCCGGCGGAGGGCGTCTTCCACAACCTGGTCTTCGTCAGCATCCGCAAGCAGTACGCGTGGCAGGCCTTCAAGATCATGCACGGCCTTTGGGGCATGGGGCAGATGATGTTTTCCAAATACATCGTCGTCGTGGATGAGGACTGCGACGTGCACAACACCAGCGAAGTGCTCTTCCGGATGTGCGCGAATACCGACCCGCAGCGCGACTCGACGTTCATCAAGAACCCGACCGACGCGCTCGATCACGCGCAGACCACGGCGTGCATCGGCACCCACATGGGCATCGATGCCACACGCAAGTTGCCCGGCGAGGGATATCACCGTACCTGGCCGGACCTGCTGAAGATGGACCCAGCCGTGAAGCAGCGCGTCGATGCGCTGCTTGCGGGGAAGTGATCACGGATTGATGAAAACCCGGTGGGTCGCGGGGTCTTCCACCTGCGCTCCACGGGGGATGCCACGCACGTCGATGCGACTGTACGGATAGTACGGGCTGAGCACGAAACCAGGGCGATCCGTGAGACGACCGGAGGGATACCGATCGCGGTAATAACGGTCTTCCCGATAGCCGCCTCGATCCTCCGGATAGCCGCGGTCTTCGTTGCGCGCATCGTAGTAACCGGCATCGTAGGCCGCGCGGCGCTCGGCCTGCACTTGTTTGCCAACGAGATATCCGGTGCCCGCGCCAATCGCGGCGCCAACCAAGGCACCATCCCCATGGCCCGTGGCCAACCCGCCAATCGCCGCCCCGGTGGCCGCGCCAGTCAGCGCGCTCTGACCCGGTGTTTCGCAACCGGTGAAAGCAAAGGACACGAGGAGAGCCAGGGAGATGGAAGGGACGAGCTTATTCATGAACGGCGGGACTTATTGCCGGAATCCGACGCAGTGCAAGCGCCAGTTATTCAAAGGAATCGCGCCCGGAGAATCTCGCGGGTGATGAGACTGAGCTTGCGGAGGCGTCCCAGGCTGTAGCGGTGGCCAAAGACGTGGAAGTCGTCGCGCTCCATGCGCTCCAGCAGGCGGCGGTAAATGGCGTGCATGATTTCCGCGGCGACCAATGCCCGGCGGTCGCCGGCTGGCAGCGCTTTCTCCGCAGCGGCATAAAAGCCCCGCGCGCGGCTGGCTTCGAAACGCATGAGAGCGAGAAAGGCTTCGTTGTGCCGACGGGCGGCGAGGTCCCCGGCGGTGTAATGGAATTGGGCAAGATCTTCGCGCGGGAGATAGATGCGACCGCCATTGGCAAAATCCTCGCCGACGTCGCGGAGGATATTGGTGAGCTGCAGCGCGAGGCCGAGTTGCAAGGCATACTCCCTGGCCAGCGGATCGCGGCAGCCGAAAATTTCGATGCTGATGAGCCCGACGGCGCTGGCCACGCGATAGCAGTAAAGTCGCAGGTCGTCCCACGTCTGGTAGGTGACCCCGTCGAGATCCATCTCCACGCCCGCGATGAGCTCATGGAAGAGACTGACGTCGAGGTGATATTTCGTGACGAGCGTGCGCACCGGTGCGGCGAGGGTGGATTCGCCATCCACCGGCTGCTGCACCGCGCGCTTCCACTGGTCGAGCGCGGCGCGGCGATTCTCGACCGTTTGGCCGGGATCATCGGCGATGTCGTCGATGACCCGGCACCACGCGTAAAAAACGGTCATGTCCTCACGCCGCTCGCGCGGGAGCGAGACGAAGGCGAGCGCGAGATTGGATTTGCTCGCGCGGGTGATGGCCTGGGCGTCGGGGCTGGGCGTGCTCATTCGCAGATCTCCGGCAAGCATTCCGAATCCCGGGCGATGCTCCCATTATGAATGTCGAGCACCCGGTCGCTGGGCTGCGTTTTTATTTCCGGTGATGCCGTGGCAATGATCGCCGGGCCGAAAGTGGTGGCCGCTTTGCGCAGCATTTCGACAAATTCCTCCAGGTCCACACCGGTAAGGACGCCGTCGAGATTCTCCACGAGCAACGCCGCCGGTTCGTTGACGAGGCCGCGCGCGATCGCCACCCGGTATTGCGCCGGTTCGGCGAGTTCCTCGACCCGCGCCTCGACCGCGCCGGAAAGACCGACGAATTCCAGCATCGCCTCGGTGCGCCGACGTGCTTCCTCGGGATCGACCTGGGAGATTTTAAAAAGCGGCATGGCGACATTCTCAATGACACTGAATGAGCTCAGCAAGAACGGCGCGGCAAAAGCGAAACCGAAACGCTGGGCCCGTAATTCCGTGCGTGCGTCATCATCGAGATTCCGCGTCGCGTTCCCATAGATCAACACTTCGCCCTCCACTGGCTGCTCGAGCAAACCGGCAAAGCGGAACAGCGCGTTCTTCCCTCCCTCGTTCGCGCCGCGCAGGAGGTGCAGGCGTCCCGCGGAAAAAGCGGTGGTGATGGCGTTGATCGCGGTGCCATCGGTGCATGTGCCGGAGACGTTGCGCAGTTCGAGAGGATGAGTAGCGGAGGCGGGCAAAATCGGTTTCTAGTTTCTAGTTTCGGGTTTCTGGTTGGGTTCTGCGGGGCTAAATTTGATCGCGCCAACTGACCTTCTGCGTGTGTCTTTTAGACAAGATCGCGCAGCGGCAGGACTAGAAACCAGAAACCAGAAACTTCATCCATCCTAGAACAGCACCCCTTGTTCCACCGACCCCCGCGGTGACGTCGCCGGAGCAGCGTCGCCATGCTTGTAGTAGCACACCCAGCTCGCGAGCAGCCAGGCGGCGACGAAGGCGTTTATCCACGGCATGATGAGCCCCCAAGCGATACCCAGCGAGGTGCCATCGCCCAAGCCCAGCTCCACGAGATTCAGGAGGATCAGCGTGAGATAGAAATGCACGCCGGCCACGACGACGAACCAACCGAACGACCACCAGTGCTTGCTCAGGAAGCGCAGGTGATCATGGACCGCTTTGGAGAGCGATTCGCTGTGGAAGGTGAGCGTGATCTGCATCGCCGAGAAAAGCAGCAGAATGACCGTGAGCGCACCTCGGGCCAGCCGCAAGCGCAGATCGATCGCCCCATGATCGCGCGGGAACATCCCCTGGAAGGCATCGAAGTTTTCCAAAATGAGCGGCAGGTGAATGCAGAGGCTGCTCAGCAGCATGACGACCAGCGCCCAGCGCACCACATAGCTGAAACGGCGAATGGCGAAGTCGATGAGATGTTGCTGGGTAAAAGTGAGTCCGCGCACCCAGCAATAGGCGACGAGCGCGAGGCCGATCTGGATGCAAACCCCGACGAGATATTCGAAAAGGAACGACAGCCAATCGACCACCGGCGCCCATTGAAACCAGATCAGCGACGCGGCTTGTTGCAAGTGCAGGATCTGCGGCGCCGCATAGAGGAACGGCTTCGTCAGGGCCGCCAGCGCGCAGATGATGATGCCGCCATGCACCGCGATTCCCCAAAAGCGGAAGCGCTTGTGCAGCGCGCGCCAAAGCACCCCGTGATGCCCATCCCAATTGATCAAAAACAGAACCGCGGCCAGCGCGGAGAGCGGGAAAGTGACAACGAGCAGATTGAAAATGCCCGCAACGCTTTCCAACGTCGGTAGCGCATTTTCATGCGTCACGAAATGCAAGGCATGCGGCGGAAGATACCAGAGCGATTCCGGCGAACCGTGCAGCCAGAAATTCGGATCGCGCCAGCCTTCGCGCATCCAGACAAACGTCGGGCGATCCGCCGGCGGCAGCACGCAGAAAAAGTAATAGCGTAGCGCCAGCTGAAAGAGTGCGTAGGCAAAACCGAAGCACCCGAGCGTGAGCCACATCACTTTGTAACGCCGCACGCAACGCAGACCGTCGCGCAAACTCGTGCGCACCGGGTTGGTGAACATTACCACCAGGTAACCCACGAACGCGCCCAGCAGCAGCCATTGCAGAGGAATGGCAGGCGGGACATACGCAACCGGGACAGACATGAGGGAGTAGTTAAGCAACCCCCGACGCGAAAGGGAAGCGTGGCGGCTGGTTTCTTCGTCTTCTAGGTAATCGCCGTCGCCGAGTTGGCGGATGCAAGAACTCGCGGGGTCGCGGTGGCGGCGGCCGATGGCCGTCGAGGAATAGGAAAGATAGGAAGAATAGGGTGGTGGTATTCCTATAACTCCTATTCTTCCTATTCCTCCTATCCCTCGACGGTCACAGACCGTCGCGTCGCGCAGTTTCGACTTCGCGCCGCCCCTACCTCTCGGGCATTCTCAATCCGATCCGCGGGAAATAGGCCAGGATCAGCCCGCCGGCGACCATCAGCAACGTGGGAACGATGTGCCCCGGATAGCGGGCGAAGGAGTCCTTGATGCTGGCGTGGGATTCGGTCTCCATGTCCCGCAGCGTGAATGTGTTCTCCGTGCGATTGGCCAGCCGCGCGTCGCTTTGTTCCATCACGCGCCGGCTGACGACGTGGCAGAACATGGGGATGACGATGAACAGCCAGAAGAAACCCGCGATCAACAGCGAATGGCCGAGGAATCGCGCGACGAACAACATGGGTTGGATCTTGATGTTTTTCATTGAAAGGAATGTCCCGGCTGAAAGACAGACGGGAGAGTGGGTGGGTTCCTGCATCCGGGGCTGTCGGACGAGGCAACGCCCCAAAATAAACAGCACATGCCATGCGAGTTTTTCGCACGAGGTTCGCGAACCGAACCAATCCTGGGTAGGACTACGTCCCCAGCCCAGAGAGTCAATCGCCCATCACTCCCACTGCGAATTTTTGCACCCCATGTAGGCGATAAGCAGACCAAGAACGACGTGCGTCATCAACACCCAGAAGCACAGGTCGGCGGCCGCCAGCTTGGTCTGTGAGACATTGACCATGGCATCGTAAAACCGAGTGTCGTGCATGGTCTGAATGAAACCCGACCAACCCCAATAGGACGCGATGAACGGCTGGGTAAAGAAACTCAACGCCTTCGGCAGGGCGAGCACCGCACCGGAAAGCGGTAGCTGAAATCCGACCAGATAGATGGACACGAGCGACGCCTGTTCCGCGGTCTTCATCAAACTGGAGAGCGCGAGACACACCGCGGTGAGAGCGGCGTTCACGAAGATGAGGACCATCATCTGGGTGAACGCGTCTCCTTTGAATTGCACGACGTAATTCACGAAGAACGCCATCCATCCTGATTGCGCGAGAACCAGCACGCCGAGGAAGACCGCCTTGTAGGCCACGTAAGCGGACGGCCGGACTCCGGCGAATTTTTCCTTCTCGAAAATCAACCGCTCGCCGGCGATTTCCCGCGCGGCGTTGTTCGAACCCATGAGCGCCAGCAGAACGACCTGGAACATGATCAAGCCGGACACCAGACTGCCCGTTTTCATCATATCCAGTTTCTGCGCCATGGTCTGCGCGGCTTGTTCATAGAGATTGCCGGAAAAGACCCCGTTGGGATTCTTGATCTGCGGCAGGCCATCGAGCGCGAAGACCACGACAAGCAGCGGGAAACCGAAGAGCAGCGCGAGCTGCAACCAAAGCTGGCCGCGATCGCGGAAGAAAATCTTCCAGCGCCGCGCGAGGAGGATGCTGAACTGGCTCATCGCACTCGGCGTGCCGGGATAGTCGAGCTTCTTGCGCGTCTCCAACTCGCGCTTCTCGTCAGCCGCGGCCTTTTCCTTCTCGGCCTCCGCTTTCTCGGCAGCGGATTCCTCGTCGTCGAAACGCGCCTTCTTGCGCAGCCGGGCATAGTGCTCCTCGCCTTCATTTTCGTCCTGTGCGGGCACGCTCGAGACTTCCTCCAGCGCCACTTCCTCCGCCACGTTTTCCTGCGCTTCGAGACCGTAGCTCACGCGATGCTTCTGCCACGAGCGATGCCAGTCCATCGGCTTGCGCTGGGCGAGCCGCGGAAAAAGTTCTTCCGGCTTTTCCACGTCGAAATAGTGGAAGAGATGATTCGCCGGGCCGTGATACGCGAGGTGCCCCTGGTAGAGCACAACCACGCTATCGTAGAGCGCGAGATGCCGCAGGCTATGCGTAACCGAAAGCACGATGCGATTCCCACCCTGCGCGATCTCGTGCATGAGGTGGGCAATCTCGTCCTCCGCTTTCGGATCGAGGCCGCTGGTCACCTCATCGCAAAGCAACAAATGCGGCGCGCTCACCAACTCCAGCGCCAGCGCCAGACGGCGCTTCTGTCCGCCGGAAAGCACGCGCACCTGGCGGTCGGCAATTTCGTCGAGCCCCACTTCCTTCAGGATTTGTTCGAGCCGCGCCTCGCGCTCGTCGCGGCTCAGGCCGCTCACCCGCAGGGAAAGGGTGCTGTCCACGCTCTCCCACACCGTGAGCAGGTCGTAGGCGATGCTAAATTGCGGCACATAGCCGATCTCGTGCGGGTCCATGTCGCCCTCCTCGGAAAGGTCGCGCCCGTCCCAAGCCACATGGCCGAGCGTCGGCTCTCGCAGGCCGGCAATTACCTTGAGCAGCGTGCTTTTGCCGCAGCCGGAGGGGCCGAGAACGGCCGCAAAATGTTTCTTCGGAAAACGGATGTTTAACTCCGAGAGCAGAAGCTGATCGTCGGGCGCGTTACCGAGCTGGAGGGAGACTTCCTTGAGTTCGAGCATGACGGCGCAGAGGGTTGTGGATTGACGCCGCTTTGTCAGTGGCAAAAGTGTGGTCATGGCAGTTTCCTCCCGTCCTCGCAATCGCCGCCCCGGCTTGGGGCTCCGCCTCCTTTTCTGGGCAACCCCCATTTTACTCGTCCTGCTCATCGTCGGCTATTTCGTCGGCAGGGCGGCGGTCGAGTCTTACTTGCACAGCGACGGGTTCCGCCAGTTCATCGCCAAAAAAGCCGGCGATACCCTGCATGCCGACGCCGAGATCGCCCCGCTGAGCTTCGCCGGCTCGACCATTTTCTCCGATGGCTTCCAGGCCAAAGGCGGCCCCGATGCCGCGTTCTCCAATTTGCAGATCGAGCAAATCCGCACCGAGATCAGCCTGCGGCGCTTTTTCGAGAAGGTGTGGCAGGTGGAACAATTCGACGTGCAGCGTGTGCGCGTGGATCTCAGCGGGCCGCGCATTGACCGCCCCTTGGAGCCCGCCCCTTCGCCCCTCAGCGCGCCCAAGACCGAGCACACCAGCAATGGCTGGTTTCCGAATCGCGTGGAAATCGGCAAGGCAACGGTGCATGACACCCAGCTCACCTGGAAGGATGGCGGCCTGCGCGGCACCGTATTTGAAGTCGAGCCGCACGATGGCAGTTGGCAGCTCACTGGCCAGGGCGGCCGCCTCACCTACGGCAAGCTCCCGCCGCTCGATGTCAATAACCTGCACCTGCGCTATCGCGCGCCGTCGCTTTTCATCAGCAGCTCGGAATTGCGCCAGCCCAGCGGCGGTTCGCTGCAAGCCACGGGCGAGATCGATTTCACCCGCGAGGCCGACCTGCAGCTCACGCTGATCAATATCGCCATCACGCCGTATCTCTCCGAAGACTGGCGCGTGCGCACCAAGGGAAATCTCTCCGGCGAAGTGAAAGTGAAAAGCCCGCTCCCCGCGCGCGGCGGCCCGCAAATCTCCGGCACCGTGAAGCTCACCCAGGGCGAACTCACCGCCCTCCCGGTGCTCGATGAAATCGCCGCCTTCACCCGCACCCAACAGTTCCGCCGGATCAATCTCAACAGCGCCTCGGGCGATTTCACCCAGGACGAGAGCGGCCTGAGCGTGAAGAATTTCATCGCCGAATCCGACGGCCTCATCCGCGTGGAAGGCGCCTTCACCGTCGCCAATGGAATCATTGACGGCACCTTCCAGGTGGGCGTCACCCCGAGCAGCCTGCAATGGCTGCCGGGTTCGCAAGGGAAAGTCTTCACCGGATCGCGCGGCGGCTACGTCTGGGCTCCCATGCGCCTCACCGGCCCGGCGGACAAGCCCCACGAAGACCTCTCGCCTCGTCTGATCGCCGCCGCCCAGGGCGCGGTGATCGAGGGCGTACAAAACGCCGCGGGCGAGGCCGTCAAGACCGGCAAGGACGCGGTGAAGAGCGCGCTGGACCTACTGCTGCCTGCGTCGAAGTAGGGCCCCTGGGAGCGGCGACTTCCCAGTCGCCGACCGAAACAAACGCGCGAAGCGCCATTCGTGGGACACCGCTTCGCGGTGCAGGGTTTTTCTTGAAAGTCGCCTCTCCCAGTGAGTTCAGAGGTGCGGAATCCGGCAAAACGCGCATAATGACTTCACCCCTCCATGAACACTCGTTGCTGCGCCGCCGCTGCCGCTGCTCTCCTTTCGCTCATCGCCGGACACCTGCTGGCGCAAGTACCGGCCTCGATCGCCACTTCCATTCCGGCGGCTCCGCCTGCACCAGCGGCGCCCGCCGCTCCGGCCCCGCCGGCGGTTCCGTTGACTCCCGCGGAGGTCGTCAAGGCGAACAGCAACAACCTCGTGTTCGTCCAGGGAACCAATGGCGCGGGCAGCGGTTTCATCGCCAGGCTCGGCGGCGTGAATTTCCTTTTCACCAATGCACATGTCGCGGCCGGGGTGCGCGGCGCGGGATTCAAGACGCTCGATGGCACGCAGGTGCAGATCGGGGCGGCGTCGATTGCCGTAGGGCATGATATTTTCCGTCTGCTCGTGGCCCAGGGCGGCAAGCCGCTGGAGGTCATGGATCACGTGGACGAGAACGCTTCGATCGATGACGAAGTGGTGGTGCTCGGCAATGCCGAAGGCGGCGGGGTGATCAATACGATCAAGGGCAAAATTGTCGGCATTGGGCCAAACCTCGTTGAAGTGGATGCGCCGTTTGTCCCCGGCAACAGTGGCAGCCCGATCATTCATCTCAAGACCGGCAAGGTTATCGCCGTGGCGACGTATCTGATCATCAAGGATTACGACCCGGCCACGCACCAGGCGATCCGCCAGCCGCGCATCCGCCGGTTTGGGTATCGCGTGGATAGTGTGAAGACGTGGCAACCGGTGAATTGGGCCGCCTTCTTCGCGCAGGCCAACGAGCTCGAGAATGTCGAGAAGCTCACCGACGATCTCGGCCGTGTGCTCATGGACCTGGCGAAGCATCACGACATCACGCCGAATCTGCACACGAATCCGGCGATCAAGACGCAGATCGATTGGTGGACGGCGAATGCCCGGCACGGTCATTCCAGCGCCCGCGATGCGGCACGCGCCGACCAGAATTTCATCGCCGGGCTCAAGAGCCTGAGCCAGTCGGACATCCTCGCCGCGCGGCAGCACATCACCTACGATTACTTCGTTCACAATCTCAACGAGCAGCAGCAACAGCGGAAGGCGCTCTCGGACGTTTTCGATCAGATTTTGCAAGAAATGCGGAAGATGCAGTGAAGGAGGTAGGGCGACGGGGCAGCGGCGATTGAGTCATCTTCGAATCACAGAAGGCGCTTTGAAACGTCCTCCTTCGTGCCGTTCGCGATGCGGTTGCCGACCGCCCCGTTTCAACGTATAAACACGACACTCAATATCGCCCCTTCCCCCTTTGCCCGTGATATGAAACTGACCCGATTCGCAATCGCCTTCCTCAGCTCTCTCCTGCCTGTGGCCGCTCTTGCCCAGGATGCGGCCCCCAAAGACACGGTCGCCATCGTCCGGGACCTGGGACCGCTCGCGGACAATCTCGTCCTGGCCGTTTCCATGGATCGCTCCGCCAACGGCAGCGTCGTCTTCTCGTCGGCGCAGCAGGCCTTGCAGGGCGTGTTTTTCGGCCCGGTTCGGTTCGTCAAAGACGGCGACCGGCAATGCGTCAACTTTGCCACGCCGGGCGCCATTCTCAAAGCTTTGCCGCCGCTGAAAATAGACCGGACCTACACCCTGGCGACCTGGATGAAACTGCCCTGTCCCGGCAATCACGGCATCGTCTGGGAATCTCTGCACGAAAGCCCGCTGGTCGCGGCGGGGGATCATTTTGGCTACATCCAAAAAGACGTCGAGGGGACCTACTGCACGGTCAAGGATCTGACCGGCTGGCATCACGTGGCGGTGACTTGCGATGGCAGCCAGATGACGTTTTTCCTCGATGGCGAGAGCCGCGGCACGGCGCCCGTGGTCTTGCGCGAGAGCCTGCAAACGATCGGCACGGCGACCTACCGCAAGCCGGAGGTAAATACCCAGTGCGATTGCCTCGACGACATGTTCATCTTCAACCGGGCGCTGAACCAGGCTGAGATTGGGCAGCTCTCCAAAGTCCGACTCCCGATCCACGAGCCGACCCCAGCCGATCTCGCGGGACAGATTTCCCGTCCGACACCGGCGGAACTTGCCGCGAATCGCGCGGCGAATCACCCGGAGGCGAATAACCCGGCGCCCAATGTCGCCGCCAACGACAATGGAGCTTCCGCCGATGCCGCGGAACTGGTGAAGACCTATCGCAACAGCCTCGTGTTCGTCAGCGGCACGAACGGCGCCGGGAGCGGATTTCTCGCCACCTACGGCAAGGGATCGTTCCTCTTCACCAACGCGCATGTCGCCGCAGGAGTGAAGGGCGCGGGCTTCAAGACGCTCAATGGCGATGCAGTGCAAGTCGGTGCGGCCTCGGCGGCCGTCGGCCATGACATTGTGCTCATGCAAACGGCGCCGGGAGGGAAACCATTCGAGATCATGCAGGGCGTCGACAAGGAAGCGGCCATCGGTGACGCCGTCGTGGTGCTCGGCAACGCGGAAGGCGCCGGCGTGGTCAATACCATCATGGGGCACATCGTCGGCATTGGTCCGAATCTCGTCGAGGTCGACGCTCCGTTCGTGCCGGGCAACAGCGGCAGCCCGATCATCCATATCAAGAGCGGCAAGGTGGTCGGCGTCGCCACTTACGTCATGATCAACAAGATGGATCCGGTGACGAAAAAGCCGCTCAGCAAGCCGGTGTTGCGGCACTTCGGTTATCGCATCGACAGCGTGAAAGCCTGGCAGCCGATCAATTGGGCCGCCTTCGCCGCGCAAGCGGCCACCATGGAAAACATCGAGGCCATGACCAAGGATCTGGTCAAGCTGATCGTGGATATCGACCGGACAGGGCGCATTACCCCGGGGCTGCACACCAACCCGGCGATCAAGAGCCGGATCGACGACTGGCTCGGTCAAAAGCACACCCACATGAGCCAGACGGACACCGAGACGGCGAACTACAACTTCGTGTCCTATCTCAAATCGCTCTGCCGGACCGACGTGGTTGGCGCCCACGCCAGCCTTACCTACGACTATTTCCAGCGCCAGCTCACGGAACAAGAACGCGATCGCGACGCCCTGGCAGACGGCTTCGGCCAGGTGCTCAAGACGATCAAGAGATAGCGCGCCAGGCACTCTCCCTCTCCGCGTCGGTCCTCACGCGCCGGGATACGACTGCGAATCGGATCCGTTCCCGTCGCTGGGGACAGGCGCCTACGCACAGGTCTACCAGGAAAGTTGGATCTCGTAGTCGTCGGCTCCGCTCGGGTCATCCGAAATCGTCACCACGACCGGTGCGATTGGCGAATGTTCCTGTCTCACCTTGGAGCGACCCGCAAACTGTTTCATCGTGACATGCCCCTGGCCGATGGGAGCCACAGGGACCGAGAACTTGGTAAAAACGTCCGTCTTATCGCCATTCCAGTTCGGCGTCCATTCGATGCCGTTGATGAAAATGTTCGCCGGCTTTTGCGCGGACATGTGTTCGATCCAAAGTTTCCCGTCCTGATAAAACAGGCGGTCGCTACCGTCGACGCGCATTTGTATCGTGATGGTGCGAAGCGCCAGTGGGCGAGCGGAACTCGCATTACTAGCCAGTCCCGACGCGACCACTTTGACGGCCGTGACCGAGCCGGCCAGCTTCACCGCAACCGTTTGTCCCGGCAGCAACTGCGGGATGGAAGCTTTCGCACCATTCACCGTGATATCCGTTGTATCCGTCAGCCGATAAAGTTTCAGCAACCCTCCCTGCTCGACCGTCATGAATTTCGCCTGTTGATCGACTGAAACGATCCGGTCGTCGCCAAGACCAACGCCGGCCAAAAGGAACAGCGCAAAGAGGAAAACAACAGGCCGCAGATTCATGGGAAGAGGGGGATTAAATGGTAGTTTGGGTGTTGCTCTCGTTTTTGGAAGTCAGGACATCAACCAAGCGCCCTCGCCATCTCGGCACTGGCTGGCTTCGCTTCCGCCGCATGCGTGCGGAAGAGGATGTCCACGACGTTGCGGACGTACTGCTCATCCGGCATCGCCTCGACGCTCTCCGCGGGGAACATGACCAGGCTTTTAAAGTGCTCAGCGAGTTCGGAAAAAAGCGCTACCCGGGGCGCGGGATCGAGTTCGTCGCGGCGCATCAACGCTTGCAAGGCGAGACGCGCTTCGTCGGGCGAAACACGCTGGCGGAGACGGGCTTCGAGGTGCGGGTGCTGGCGGAGCGAATTGAATTTTCCCGCGAGTAGTTGATCGAGATCCGGCTCCGCGGGCTTGGGGTTGTAAACGACCACCGTATTCGCTGCGAGATCGCCGAGCCGCTGGGCGCGCCGATTAAAGAAACTGGCCAACCCGCCGACGAGATAGAGCGCGGGCAGCATATCGACGAAACGTAGGAGGTTCCGCAGGAGCACTTGATGAAATTGCAGGCGCAACCCGTGGGCGTCCATGACTCGCAGGCGAAGCAGTCGCTTGCCCACGGTCTGTCCGCGCCACGACCACTCGAGAACAATGCCGTAGCCAATCGAGAAGACGAAATAGCTGAGCACCATGATCGCCTGGGCGAGATCCGGACTGACCAAACCGGCCAACTGCCCGAATTTGTTGATGATCGTGGCGCCGGTCGCCACCACCAGGAAATCGATGATCCACGCGAGACAGCGCACCACCGGTCCGGCCAGTGCGAAAGAGAAGGCGATCCCCTCGGGGGTGCGAATTTTCAGAGTCGGGTTCACGCAGCTTCCTCCTCCGGTTCAGCGAGCTTGCGGAAGTAGAGGAACCAGATGAGCGCACTCAATTCCATCAGGCCGAGGAGGATCTTCTGCCAATAGTGGATGAAGGGCTCGTGGTATTGGGAAAGAAACGATTCGACGATGCCCGCCCAGATGAGCATGACGGTGAAGCCGCAGACCAGCGCCATGAGGTCCTTGCCGACACCGCGCAGGCGCTCTTCAAACGAAGCGCGATCGCCATACCCGATGATCGCTTTGGCCAGCAGGAGCCCGCCCTGGCCGGCGACAAGAATCGCCGGGATCTCAATGACCCCGTGCGGCAGCAGCCAGCCGAGCATGAACATGGTCTGCCCGGCGATGATGTAATCCACGACCACCATGCCGAGGAGGACGCCATTGTAGAAAAGCTCGATGATCGTGCCGGTGCCGAAGGTGATCCCGAGGCCGAGGGTGAAGATCGACACCTTGATATTGTTCGCCATCAACTCCGCCGCGAAGGTCGAGTGGACGCCACCCAGACGGTCTTTCTTCGCCTTTTCCTCGTCCGCCACGCGTTTGGCCGGGTCGCCGAGCAGATGGCTGAATTGCTGGGGAAGGATGGCCTCCTTGGCTTCATCATCGAAGGTGGTGGCGATGCCTCCGAAGATCATGCCGATGATGGTGATGATCACCGAAAGGGCAAACGCGCCGGAGCGTTTGCGGAAGGCGCGGGGGAATTCGTTTACGAACCAATGGATCGGCCGGAAGGGGCGGCCGCGCTGACGGGTCTCGTGGATTTCTCCGTAGGCCCGCGCGGTAAGCGATTCGAGATAGCGGCGCAGCTCGGGCTCGGAGGCAAAGGTGGCGACGCGCGCGAGGTCGGCGGAGACTTTTTGATAGAGCAGATGAAACCGCTGCACTTCCTCGAGCGACATGACGTAACCGGTCCCCTCCTCCAGGCGATCGAGGATTTTCTCGAGCTCGATCCACGTGGGGCGCTCGGTGTCGATGAAGCGAGGGAGATCGATGATCATGACTCAGAGTAGTTGGCGGCGTTTCACGTCAGCGTGTTGGGCGATGAGTTGCGCGGCGAGCCGGGCGGGATCGAGCAACGACAACCGCACGCCGCGGCGGCGCAGGATATTATCCAGCTCACGCAATTTACTCCACTGCAAGTGCCCGCCCAGCCGGCGATAAAGGTCGTCGATATTCGAGACGTTTTCGTCGGAGAAAAGCGGATCGGCTCCGACGGGCTGGAGCATGTCGACGAGGATGAGGTGCTGGCGGGAGATGAGTTCCGTCGCCTTGGCGAAACTGTCGGCGAGCATCGGGTCATCGAGCGCGGTCAGGAAAATGAGGAGCGCGCGCTTGCGCAGCCGCAGACGGATGAAGGAGCACAGCTCCTCGAAATCCGGGGTGACGCTTTGCGGATGCAAGGTGTAGAGCCGGTCGCGGCAGGCGTCGTAATGGGCCTGCCCGCTTTTCGCGCGCACGAAGCTCAGCACGCGATCGCTAAAAGTGATAAGGCCGAATTGGTCGCCCTGCTGTTCCGCGGCCAGGCCGAGGATGAGCCCGGCAGTGACGAAGCGCTCCAGCGCGGTGGTGCGCGAGCCGTCGAGTTCGATCTCCCGCGCGGTGAGCCGCGAGGAATCGACGATGACGTACACTTCCTGCGTCCGCTCGACCTGGAAGACTTTCGTCACCGGATGTCCGCGCTTGGCCGAGGCTTTCCAGTGGATTTCGTCGTAGCTGTCGCCGGGCACATACTCGCGCAGCTTTTCGAAATCGCGCCCCTGCCCGGCGGCGCGTTGGGCATGCACGCCGAGTTGCCCGCGACGGAGGAAAAGCGCCGCCACATTTTTGCGTTCGTCGAAGAGATTGGGATAGACGCGCAGCTCCGCTTTCACCGGTTGGCTCGCACGCATCGCCCAAAAGCCAAATGGCGACGCCGCCTCGAGATAAGCGTGCTCGAGAAAATACTGTCCGCGTCGATTGGGCGTAGCCGTCCAGTCGATCCGCGAAATGCCTGCATTCGCGGGGAGCTTGACCGTGCGGTCGTCCGTCTCCGGCACGATCTCACGCGGAAAGGCAAAGCCAATGCGCAGCAAGCGCCCGGTCAGCGATTCATTGTGAATGCGCACCTCGAGCACGCCCGGCCGGTCCTTCTGCCAGCGCACGACTTCCGGCAGTTGCACGCGAATGCCGTTCAACTGGTTGAACGACAAAAACGCATCGAACAACACCGCGACGAACAGCAGACCAATGATCACTGCCGCGAGATAAAACGCCCCCGGCACGGTCGCACCAACCGCGGCAAACGGCAGCACGATCAGCGAGATCCAAAGCAACAGGCGGGTGCGGGGGACGAGCATGGGGAATTTTAAAACGCCGAGTTACAGCACGGCGGAGCCGTAACCAAAGGGATTTTTAAACGCAGAGGTCGCAGAGGCGCAGAGAAGAAGTGTAGAGGCGTTGGTGGACGAAAGAAATTGCCGCACGCCGTGAAAATTTTCAGAGTTAGCACCGCAAAGAGGCGGGGAAAGGATGAGGGATGAAGGATGAAGTGAAGTGCGCTACGCGACTTTTGAATGGTGTTGTTCACTAGCGAACAACACGCTTCTTCATCCTTCATCCTTCCGCCTTCATCCTTTTCTTTCTCTCTGCGTCTCTGCGCCTCTGCGTTTTTCATAAACTTTGGCAGGACATCAGCGCGGCACAGCAACTTGCTCGAGGATCTTGCCGATCACTTCGGTCACGGTGACGCCTTCGATCTCGTATTCGGGGCGCAGGACGAGGCGATGGCCGAGCACGGCTTCGGTGAGGAATTTCACGTCATCCGGCGTGACGAAATCGCGGCCGGCGAGGGCGGCGTTGGCCCGACTGGAAAGGAGCAACGCCTGCGTGGCCCGCGGGCCGGCGCCGACGAGCACGCTGTCATTTTCGCGGGTAGCGCGGACGACATCGACGACATACGAGACGAGTTCGTCGCGCACCGTGATTTTTTCCAGCGAAGCGCGCAGCGCGATCAGGTCCTGGGCGGTGATCACCGGTTGCACCACGCCGGAGGCGAGAGCTTCCTCGGGAGAATTGGAACCGAGCATGCGCTGGGCGAGTTCCAGTTCGCTAGCGCGGTCGGGCGTGTTCATGAAGACCTTGAGCATGAAGCGGTCTTTCTGCGCCTCGGGCAGTGGATAGGTGCCCTCGTATTCCACCGGGTTCTGCGTGGCGAAGACGGTGAAGTTCGGCGACAACTCGTGCGTGTCGCGGTCGATGGTGACGCGCCGCTCCTGCATCGCCTGGAGCAGCGCAGATTGCGTCTTGGCCGGCGCGCGGTTGATTTCATCGGCCAGCAGGAAGGTCGTGAAGACCGGTCCCTTGATGAGGGTGAACTCGTTGCGCTGGAGGTTGAAAACATTCGTGCCGGTGATGTCCGCGGGCATCAGGTCGGGCGTGAATTGAATACGATTGAAATCCGTGCCGAGCACGCAGGCCAGCGTGCGCACGAGGAGCGTCTTGGCCACGCCGGGCACGCCTTCGATGAGTGCGTGGTGCCCGGTGAAGATGGCGATGAGCGCCTTATCGACCACGTCTTCCTGGCCGATGATGACTTTCCGCACTTCCGTGCGCGCGCGGGTGAGGACTTCCTGGATGGGTGCGAGGTCGGTGGACATGAGATGGAGTTGTAAGGTGAGGTTAGAGGCCGTGAAATAAATCGGCGGAGATGTTGTTAGGCCCGCGAATCACGCAGATTTCACGAATGAGAAGCACTCCATTCGTGTCATTCGTGTGATTCGCGGGCACTTTTTTCACAGTTTCTCAAGAGGGCGGCGGTCAGACTTTGCGGGCGATGGCGCGGCTGATGGCGCGGTAGGTTTCGAGCGGATCGCGTTCGCGCGAGGGACGCGCTTCCTCCTCCGCCCGGATCTCCTCGACCTGGGCCAGTTCGCGCGGCCGGCCTTTAAACGTCTTGCGCCATTCGGCAAAGCAGATGCCGAATATGGATGAGGGATGGACGGACCGGCGCAGCAGATTGACGAAGCCTTCGCTCGATTCCTTGCCCGCCACAACGGTGGTCTCGCTGACCTTCGTTTGATAGGGGGGGATGAAGCGCGCCATGTTTTTCCACACGAAGAGGATGGCCAGCAGGACCAATCCCGCGACGACGCCGTGCAGCTGATACTTGCGGGCCAGCGAGGCGATGCCAGAGCTCTCACGCAGATCATTGTGCTCTTCGTCGAAGACAATCGGCGTCGGCCCATCGAAGAGCCGCGCGATCAGCTTGGGATGCCGCTCGCCGCGGAGCGCTTCGTTGCTGATCGGAAAGGAATCCGCCATCAGGATGATGCTGCCGTTCCCGTATTTCCGCTCAATAACCACCGGCATGGTGCCGCACATGTAGAGCACTTTCCACTGCGGCTTGAGGTCGCGAAAATAAAGCGCGCTGTGCCAGGAGATATCGCTCTCCATGTGCCCGCCGGGTTCGACGAGCGCGGCGTGGCGGTCATACGCCTTGCCCTTTTCCTCCGGCAAATAGTCGAACGCAAAACCCCAGCGTTCGGCGACCTTCTTGAATCCAACGTACTGCGCACGGTCTTCATCCTCTCTCTCGGTTTTCCTGTCCTTCTTTTTCTGATCCTTCTTGTCCCTGGCGTCTTTCTTTTTCTGGTCGTCGCCCTTCTCGGTTTCGGTCTTTTCCCTTTTCTTTTTGCGCGCCTGATCTTTGGCCAGCGTTTCCTGCACGTCAGTGGGCGGAGATGCCACGGGGTAGAAGGTAAAGACCGCCCGCGAGCCATTGAGGACCAGCTCGTTAAAAGCCGTCAGTTCGTCCTCTGTCCAAAAGGCATGGTGCGTCACGCCGGCGTAAACCAGCGTCACCGGCCCGTCGGTGTGCATCTTCGGCAGGAACTTGAAATTGCGGCGCACCTCGATTTTCGGCAGTTCCCCGAGCGCCGCGGCCAGGGCCTTCGTCCCGAGCGGATCGGCGCGTAGCGAAGAATAGGGCGGATAAATATCGCCCACTTCGTAACGCAACACGAAAAGCCGGGAGAGCCCCGCAATGAACGCAACGACCAGGCCGACGGCGAGGAAGGCGCGCACCAGTGGTTTTCCTAGCATGCCCGGATCCTTTCGAAATTTTGCGCGAACCCGTCGAGGGTCATGGTGGAGATTTCGTGGTCGCCGTACCAGGCGCCCTCGAAGATGAACAGATTCGCATCAAACGCCTCCAGCAGCGAGGCGTTTCCCCGGGCGCGGCGTTGCAATTCGCGATCGTAGTCGTGATTCGATTTATAGCGCGCGAGGCGGATGAGTTCGCGCTGGCCGAGATGGGCGAGCGTGGCCAGGTAGAACGCCCGCAGCGAGAGCCGCAGCTCGCCTTTGCTCATCAGTTCGCGCGCCAGTTGCAGCCAGCCATCCTCGGGAAGTTGATCGGCCGTCACGTTTTCTTCGTTGAGATCCGGCACCGCAGTCACCGCCTCGGCGAGCACCACTTCGCCCTGCCTTCGGCGCGCCCGCCAGAACATCATCGCGATCAAGACGACGACGGCGATGAGGAGAATAATCAGGATCAGCTTGGCGATCGTCGCCCAGGCGAGATGGAACGGCGCCGTGGGCTCCTTTTGGTCGTCGTCCTTGGATTCGAAAAGGTGCTTCAGCCAATTTTGCAGTTTGTCCATCCACGCGTTCACGCGATCGAACCAGCGGGCGAACATCCTGGCGATGCTGTTGCCTTGCTTCTCCGCCTCCGGTTTGGCGGAACGCGGGAAACGCCAGCCGTACTCCCGGCGTTCCAGGACGCGATCGAGCGAAGAATCGAGCTGGGAGGAATCGACCTGCGCCGACGGCGGCGAAGCGGGCGAGGGTGGGACGTCCCTGGCCTGCGCGGACGTCAGCGGCGCGGCGAGCAGCGTGGCGAAAAGGAGCAGCGCGGCCACGGCCATCCGCGTGCGGCTGCGGATCGTGCGGAGTTCCACGCGAAGGTCTTCGCCGGATTGCAGCGATTGCCCATGGAAATGGCGAATGAGGAAGACCGACTTGCGAATGGGATCAAAGCACAAATAGGTCGCGGCGAAGGTCGCGGCGAAAAAGGTCGTGTTGAACATGGCCAGGCCATCGCGGGTGAATACCGTCTCGATCCCGAGGAACATCCGCAACGCGTATGGCAACAGCCCGCAGACGATATTGATATTGAGGCAGATGAAGAGCGCGAACCCGAAGAGGCAGAGCAACGCCAGGTGCGTCTGGCGCCACCACAGCCCGGCCTCCCGCCACGCGCCGCGCAACACCGCGCGCAAGCTCGGCTCACGGCCATCGCCGAGAATGGCCGCGCCGGCGAAAAAGGAATATGTCCACACGTAAGGGATGAGCACATTCGCCGCGATGAACCGCAAGAAGAGCCCCAACGGTTGCAGCGATGCCTGGATCAGCACCATGCGGCCCACCCGCGCCAGGGTCCACGGCTCGTCCTTCTCCATGAAAAGATGCGCGCGCACCTTGCTCAGGAAAACGGCCTGCCAGCACTTCATCCAGATATAGAGCGCAGCCACATTGAACGCCGACTCGACCAAACGCTCCGCGGCGAAGGCGCCCCGGCTCATATCCGCCCAGAAATACAGCAGCCCCAGCAGACACGGCGCACTGCCGAGGTAGTAACAAAGCAACGCGCCCGGCGGAGCGGAGCGGAGCAGGCGCACCGCGCTCTCCACCCATTCCAGCGGATTGGGCCCTTCGCGTTTGACCGGCGACTGGCTCATGGCGCCTGGTCCTTGTCCATTTCATTGATCACCTTGCTCTTCCACACGGTCGCCTCGTGAAATTGCGTGGGCGTGGCCAGCAGCAGCCGCCCGATGACGTAAAAGAAAAACCACGCCGCCACGAACCCGCACAGCGCGACCGCAGTGCGCGCCGCCGGGGCGAAGTTGCGGGGCGGGCGCTCAGCCTTGGCCGCCTGCTTTTTCAGACACGAGGCGCAGAGGATGCGCTCGTCGTGTTCGGTAATGCACTCGCGGCAGAAATAAAAACCGCACGACGGACAGCGCGCGACCGCCTCGCGTCCCATGTGATTATGGCAACGCTGTTGCTGCAGTCCGGTCCTCATAGGGGAGGGGGTCCCGCCGTCGGAGCAGGACCTTGCGCGGCTTGAACGATGGAGATGATCTCGGCCTGCGTGTGGTTCGCCTTGCCCACCCGCGTCGGCGCGGAAAGCGCGTGCCAACCCGTGGAGGTGAGCACATGGCAACGGCATGTCTGACCGAGCGAGAGATTAATCACACACAGCACCAGGAAGACCAAAGCAGCCAGGCCGAACAAGGCGGTGGGAATATACAACGCCACGTGCCAGTCCTCGGAGGAGTTCGAGATTCCGGCCCACCAGGTAGCCGAGGCGATCAGGGCACAAACCGTCCCGACACCACCAAAGATCGCCGCCCAGATCGCGCGCAGATTGGTCCGCTGGACGATAAAGGCCCGCACGTCCTGGAAAAAGAACCGCCGGTAGCTCTCGGAAACATAGATCGAGGTAACCTCGAGGAGATGATCCTCCGCGCGCCAGAGCCGGCCGTGGCCTTTCCACGAAAAACCGCCGCCGCGCAATTTACGATAAACATGCGTCGGGGTGCTCATTTGCCGGAGTTATTCTTCGAGTAGGAGATCAACAGGATGAATCCAAACCATCCCGCGATTTGCAAAATCCCCAGCACGATGGCGAGAATCGCCGCCCAGCGTTGACGCCCGCGCACCAGGCTCACCGGCCGCCACCAACTGATGATCGCCAGGATCACCGCCGTGCCGCCGCTGATGACCCACATGGGCCAGACGAGACATATGATGGGCAGAATGCCGAACGCCAACCCGGTGCGTGCCCACAGGAAACGCCGTGGGATGATTTCCGGCAGCTTCTCCTTGCCGAGCCCCTTGCTCAAGCACACCGGACAGAGATGCCGCGCACCCACCGGGAGATCGCAAATCGTGCAGATGAAACGTCCGCAAGCATCGCAGGCCAGCGCCGCCCGGTTGGACGGATGGAAAAAGCAGACGGCCTCCCCTTCCAGCGCGCGATCAAGCTTCGACTCGATCTTCTCCGGCGTCCACCACGCGGCAAAGACCTGGCCGCGCAAGCTCGCCCGGCACGATGGGCAATGCGCCTCCTGCACCGCATCCAGACCGTACGGCCCCAAGGCCGCACGGCACACCGGGCAGGTCCAGGGAACCATTCTCAACCGGAGCCGTAGTAGACATGCGTTTTCGTTTTACTAGCGAAAGGGATTCATCTTCACTGCGGCCTTTGCCGCGTCCGGCGGAACGTAGAAGACCCACCACCACAGAACAAGGACAACATGAATTGGTATTACGCATTAGGCGACCAACGTCAGGGACCGGTTTCCGACAGCGAACTCGATGCTCTCATCGCCTCGGGCAAGATCAACGAAAACACGCTTATTTGGAAGGAGGGCATGGCCAACTGGCAGCCGCTCAAGGACGCGCGTCCTTCCGGTCCAGGCGGCGAGGCTGTTCCTCCGGGGTGGATCCGCTGCACCGCTACCGGCCGTTATTTTCCGCCGGAAGAGATCGTCTATCTCGATGGCAAGCCGTATTCCGCCGCCGCCAAGGAAAGCGTCCTCCAGGGCGTGATGCAGACTGGGGCGCTGCCCGGCACCGAGCTCGGTCGCAATGGCCCG
This sequence comes from Chthoniobacter flavus Ellin428, assembly GCF_000173075.1. GTDB lineage: Bacteria > Verrucomicrobiota > Verrucomicrobiia > Chthoniobacterales > Chthoniobacteraceae > Chthoniobacter > Chthoniobacter flavus. Next base: position 319,082 of record NZ_ABVL01000006.1, on the reverse strand, counting down.
CCGTGGGAAAACCGCGACCAACTGGGCTTTTTCCCAGCTATCTGGCAGACCGTGAAAGGATGCCTTACCGAACCCGCAGCCACCTTTGCCAATATGCGTCGCGATGGTGGGCTCGGCGCGCCCTTGGGCTACCTCGTCATCACCTCGTGGGCGGGCGGCCTGGTGACGATCCTCTCCCAAGCGGTCATCCAGCTCGGAACCAACCCTGTCCTGTCGCAAAACCAAAAGACTCCCTTTCCCATGGTCTGGGGCGCCGGCATGTTGGTCGCTTGGGCACTGCTGCTGCCCGTGATCGCGATCATCAATTCATTCGTCACCAGCGGTCTCACGCATCTGGCGCTCATGATCTGCCAGGGAGCGAAGCAGCCCTTCGAAACGACCTATCGCACCTACTGTTACGCCATGGGTTCGGCGGCCGCCCTCCAGGTCATTCCCATCTGTGGCGCCTACGCCAGTGGCATCTGGGGATTGGTCGTGCTGTGCATCGGTATTTCCAAAATGCATGAGATCTCCACCGGCCGCGCGGTGCTCGGCGTCCTCCTGCCGATGATCGTGTGCTGTGCGGTCATCGTCTTCGTTGTCGTCGCCGTCGCCGGCGGAATAGCCGCCACCCAAGCGCATCACTAGAGACCCGGCCGTGAATTGGCGGCGCCTGCGACCGGGAGAACTAGATCACGAAGCGATCTGGCTCGCCGTCTCGCTCGCGACTCTGGCCGGCGCCTGGTTCTGGTTGTATCTCCGGCTGCCGATCCCGCCGTGCACATTCCATCGGGTGACCGGCTTTCCCTGCCCGACCTGCGGCGCCACCCGCACCCTGCGCTACACCTTTCATCACGATTGGTGGGCCGCCGCCGGCACCAATCCCCTCGCCTTTCTCAGCTACGGCGGGGTGGTCGTCTACGACCTCTACGCCGCGATCGTCCTCGCTTTTCGCCTGCCACGCCTGCGCTTCGACGTCATTCCCAAGCGTGTTGGAAACATCGTCCGCTATACCACCATCGGCGTGATTCTGGCCAATTGGGCGTGGCTGGTCTGGGCGAAGGTGTGAGTGGGCAGTGGGCAGTAATCAGTAATCAGTGATCAGTAGTCAGTCTCTCTGGCTCCCACTGATTACTGAATACTGATCACTGATTACTATCTAACTCTCAGGCTCGAATCCCCCTACTTCTCCCCCAGCAACCCACGCGCCTTCAGCCACAGTTCCAGCCGCCCCGGCCAATCACCGGGCGCCTGCGTGTCGTTCGGCCGCAGGCCGAAGCCGTGTCCGCCCGTGGAGTAGATGTGCAATTCGGCCGAGACCCCGGCCTTGCGCAAAGCAAGAAAAGCCAGCGTGCTGCCTTCGGCCAGCGAACCTTTGTCATCATTCGCCTGGGCGATGAACGTCGGCGGGGTCTTCGCGCTGATGTGAATCTCCGGCTTCAACTCGGTGAGAGAGTTGTCCGCCAGGATGTGCCAAGCGTAACAGAGCATGAGGAAATCCGGGCGGCAACTCACCTTGTCCACTTCATCCGCGGCGGGATAGAGCAGTGCGTCATCGTTCGTCGTAGCAATGAGCGCCACCTGCCCGCCCGCGCTGAAACCGAAGAGCCCGATGCGATCCGGCTTCACGCCAAAATCCGCCGCCTTGCTGCGCAGGAGGCTGACCGCACGCTGCGTGTCCATCGCCGGAAATTCCCACTGCTTCGGCAGCTTGTTCGTCGGGCAACGATGCTCGAGCACCGCCGCGACGAATCCGCGATCGCGAAACCATGTCGCCAACTCGGAGCCTTCGTGTTGGGAGGCCAGCACGCCGAAGCCGCCTCCGGGGACGATGATCACCGCGTTGCCGTTCTTCTTTTGCGGGAGATAGAATTCGAGGCGTGGCTCGGTTACATTGGTCAGGCGCTGGATAGGCAGCTTGTCCGTCGGCTTCGGCTCGGTGAGCGTCTCCGGCCCCGGCGCGGTGAAATTGCCCGGCGGTTTACCTTCCCAGAGCTTGAGCACCTTGTCCGGCTTCGCCGGCTCGGCGGCCAGGGCGGAGGTGATGGCGACAGCGACAACGGCGCAAAGGAGAGCGATTTGTTTCATGGGGTGGGCACCAGCAAATACCGGCAGAGGGGACGCGAGGTTAGACGAAATCCATCCGCGTGCCTATGAAATCCCCGTGGCCGATCGTCTCAACAGCAAATCCATCATTCGCGACGCCGCGCTTGGAATGGAGCGGGATGCTGGTCTTTCCCACGGTGGAAATTCCGAAACCGAAATGATTCGCGGTGTACGCAGGCATACGTTGCTTCCACTCTGCCAAATCTCAATCGGTGGGCGCGGCTGGCGCCCCTGCACGGAATGTGCTCTTTTGTGATAACGCTGCGAAACAACACACCCTTATGAACCGTTATTTCTCCGTTCTGATTGCCCTGCTTTTGTTAGGCGGCCGTTCCTTCGCCACTGATCTCGTCATCGACAAGATCCTCATCTCCAAACATCCCATCCCGGCGCCATATTATGTCTATCTCCACGCCAAGGCGGGCCGATCAGAAGCGACCTTTCACGTCGCCAAAAAATCGTATGGCCACGGCGGGATGCACGCGTCGGCGATTGAGATCCCACTGAACCTAACGCTCAAGAATGTGCAGCTCAACACTTGGGCAACGGTCACGCTTCACCTGGACACCCATGCCGACAAAGTGACGAGCTATGAAGCGCTGAGGAAACACACGGCCCGGATCCAAATTCTGCAAGGCACTCACAGCACGCAATTCATCCCCGGGCTCCACGATATCCCGTTCATCTACGAGCTGTTTTACCACACGCACGGATAGAGCCCGATTGGGGCAAGGGTGACTGACCTCGGGGGTCCTACGTGCATCAGCGAGGGCCGCAAATCCTGACATGAAACCGGATGATCTCCCCAGAGAATCAAGGCCGCACCACGCTCAGGCGAATGTAGTGTCGCGGCACGTCGCCAATGGCGGTGGCATCGCGATAGACGGCGGTGTCGGTGCTACCGTTGTCGACGCGCACAGTGTAGGGCGAGCCGGATTGCCAGGTTTCCAGATCGCTGGAGACTTCGGCCTGATAGGTGATGTCGGTAAGCGACCGCCACTGGGTGAAGGTGAGCGTGAGGTATTTCTTCCCGCTGAGCGCGGTGTTGCTGAGTGCGGGAACGCCGGTGGCGGAAGGCGTCTTGGGATCGAGACCGAGCGCGTATTTAACCAGGTTTGTCACGCCGTCGTTTGCCGGTTCGGCGTTGTCTCCGCTGATTGATGGATTGTTCAACTCGGCGGTGGTGAAGTGCTGTTCGCGCCAGGCTTCAAACTGTCCCTTCACCACGACCACGCTCATGGAATAGGAAGGGAAGGTGTAATTAAGCGTGGTGCCGGAAAGCGTGGCCGTGCCGGTAGTGATGTCAGTGCTCTCGAGATCGTTCTGCTTGCCGTAGGAATAGACCGTGGCCGTGGTGGAACCTGGCGTGAAATCGCTCAACCCAAGCTGCGCGGGGAAGTCGGAGCTGGGATGTTTGTTCACCACGAGGAGCGCGAGGCTGCCATTGGCCAGCTTCGATCCGTAGATTGCCAGGAGCGGATAGCCGCTGGTCGTACTGAGGATGCGGCTGCCGCTTTGCGCCCAAAGCCCCAGCAGCTTCCCCGCGTAGAACGACGGGAAGGGCGTATTCGCCGGCGTGCCGGAGATGTCTCCCGAGGCGACGACGCCGTAGTCACCAAACGTCCGCCAGCCATAGAGCGAGGCGTTGTTGTTGCCGCCGGTCCCTCCGCCATTGCGCAGGTCCCACCAGGTGCAGGCATTGAATTCCGTGCGGGTGAGCTGGCCGATGGCATCGACGAAGAAGAGGCCATTGACGAGGCTGGTCGATTGCTTGCCGGGATTGGAACTGACCGAGTTGAGCTCGGTGACCGTGAGTTCGATGGCGGTGCCGCCGGCACCGAAGTAATCACCGATCATCTTGCGCAGGTTCGCGGCTTCGACGGCGATGGTCGCGCCGCTTTGCAACAGTCCGGAGTCGCTTTCGCCACCGGGGTTCTGTGCGTAGTAGTGGTAGATGAGGAAGTGCGGCGTGACGTTGAGCGAATGCAGCGTGGCGAGCATGACCGGCGTCCATCCGCTATGCAGGGAATTGCCTTCGTTCGGGTTCGCGACGGCATGGGTGCCGTTGCCATACGAATCCTCGCCCTCCGTGGAGACGGCGCCGATGTGAATGGTCGGGTCCACAGCGAGCATCTTGGTGTAGAAGGATGGAAACGCCTGGGCGTAGGTGTAGGGATCGTGCGCCACGCCGGTGAGCCCGCTGCCACTCGCGCCGTGCAGGTCGTTTTCCCAACTGCCGTAGCATTCATTGCCGATCTCCCAATAGCGATAGCCGTAGGGCGCGGGATGCGAGACGCGGAGGAAATTGTAGCCGTCATCCGAAGCGAGCGGCGCCGAGCTGCGGATCGTGGCCCAGAAGCCGACCGTCTTCCAATCGTGCCCCTTCGAATCCACGCCGAGGGAGGCCGTGTTCGTGGTGCTGCCGTTATAGTAGGCAACCCATGCCGCGGCTTGCTCGGGCGTGCCACTGCCGTAGTTGATCGTGATGAAGGCTTGCGCGCCGGCCGTCTCGGCGACCCTGGCGAAAGCGCTGGCGTGATTGGCCCACTGGAACGAGCCATTCGAGACCGAGCGATCGGTCGACCAATCGTAGTCGTCCGAACTGCTTCCGCCGGGAAACCGGACGATGCCGATGTCCATCGTCGAGAGGACATTCGCCGTCGCGGCGCCCTGGAGATTCGAGTCCCAAATGGCGAGGTTGATCCCGTGCACGCGGGCATCGAAGGTCCGGATGACGTTTTGCCCATCCACGGTGAGCGGCACGGGATTCGGCGGCGGGATGGCGGTGAGCGAGATGTCGTCGACGTAAAAGGTCAGCGGGCCGCCGGTGATGTTTTGGATCCAGAAGCCGTCGAAGCTGGCATTGCCCGCAACCCCGAGGTTGGAGAGCGGAATGGTGACTTGCTGCCACTGACCGACCTGCGCGGCGGTGAAGGAGAGATTGACCGCGGTTTGGGCCGCGCCGTTGAGCGTGGCCTGGACGTGCAGTTCGTTCGTTTTGGCGACAGTGGGGTAAATCCAGAACGTGAGGTTGCTGTAGAGGGAAGGGTCGAAAGCGGGGTGGTGGAGATACAGCGCCTGGGCGGTGTTCGTGGAGTCGACCACGCTAATGGAGTCGCTGGCGCTGTGGACCGGGCTGGTGTTGGCGTAATTGAGCGTCGCCCAGCCATAGCTCACCCAGCCGTTTTCCAAGGCGTTGTCGTAGACGATTTGGTCCTGGGCCCGCGCGCCCACGATCAGGGCCAACAGAGTAAACAGGGCAAATGGGAGTGTTTTCACAGAGTGGCGACGGGAAAGGGGTAAAGGTGTGACCACTGTCGAGCACTTCGCATGCGCGGAACCCTAAGGACGGGCCGTTCCCGAGGTTTTGCTAGTCCGGCGTGCTTTCTCCGGATTTTGCCCTTAAATTCCAAAGTCCCGCCCAGCAACCAGTGAACCCCATTTTCCGCACCCTTTTTCCCCGTTTGACTTCCAAGACGCCGACGGCCCTGGCGTTAGGCGGATTACTCTTGAGCGGGCCGATCGTTGGTCTGGCGGCTGAGAAGAACCACCATTCCGAGAAAACCTACGATCTTCCCGCCGGGGAGGCACGGACGGGGGCAGCCATCTACCAGAAGATGTGCGCCGATTGCCACGGGGACAGGGGCCAGGGGGTAAAGGACGAATACGACGAGCCGCTGCATGGCAACCGTTCGCTCCAGTCGCTGGTCAAGCGCATCGCCCGGACAATGCCGGATGACAACGTGGGCGCATGCGTCGGGGACGATGCGTCCAAGGTGGCAGCGTATATCTACGATTCCTTTTACTCGCCGAAAGCGCAGGCGCGACTGAACCCGCCGGAATTCGATCTCTCCCGGCTGACCTTCTCGCAGTACCGCACCTCGGTGGCCGATCTCGTGGGACGCTTCCGGCCCGGCTTCGACCGCGCGCTCGGTGCGCAGCATGGCCTGAAAGCGCACTACTCCGGCTTGCAACTCGAGAAGCCGGCCGACCCGGCAGCCACGACGGAGGCCAAGCCGGTCGACAAACCGGTGGCGAAAAAGGGTGACGACAAGAAAAAGAATCGGCCGAAGGTGCAATTCGACCGCGTGGATTCGGAGGTGGATTTCCACTTCGCCGCGACCAGTCCCGATCCGGAAAAGATGGAGCCCGAGGAATTTTCCGTTCGCTGGGAAGGCTCCGTCATCGCGGAAGAGACGGGCACGTATGAGTTCATCGTGAAGAGCGAGAACGGCGTGCGTCTCGCGGTGAACGACATGAAGAATCTGCTCGTGGACGCGTGGGTGAGCAGCGGGCCGGATGTGCGCGAGGAGAAACGCACCGTCTTCCTTCTCGGCGGGCGCGCTTATCCCATCTCACTCGAGTTCTTCAAATTCAAGGACAAGACCGCCTCGATCGAGTTGCTCTGGAAGACGCCGCATGGCGTGGTGGAAAAAGTGCCGTCGCAGTTCCTTTCGCCGGAACGCCTGCGCGAGACGATGATCGTGAAGACCACTTTCCCCGCGGACGACCGCAGCGTGGGTTATGAGCGTGGGACGGGCGTTTCGAAGGAATGGGATGCGGCGACGACCGACGCGGCCATCGAGGTCGCCGAGCACGTGGATGCGCATCTCGATGAACTCGCCGGCACGAAATCCGGTGCGCCGGATCGTGTGGACAAGCTCAAGCAGTTCGCGCGGAAGTTTGCCGAAGCGGCGTTTCGCCGGCCATTGAGCGACGACGCGTATCACCATTTCATCGAGCATCAGTTTGAGGTGGCGAAGACGCCGGAGATCGCGGTGAAGCGCGCGGTGCTCTACACGCTCAAGTCGCCCCGGTTCCTCTATCCGGAAATCCCGAAGGAAGGGAAACCGGATGGATATGACATCGCCGAGCGACTGGCGCTGAGCCTGTGGGATTCGATTCCCGACACGACGCTCCTCCGCGCGGCGGCGGAAGGAAAGCTGCAGACACACGACCAAATCGTCGCACAGACCAATCGCATGATGGCCGACGCGCGAACCAAGGCGAAGATGCACGGCTTCTTCCACTACTGGCTCGAACTGGAGCGCGCGGAAGGCATCCAGAAGGATCCCAAGTCGTTTCCGGAATTCGACGCGCAGGTGCTCGCCGATCTGCGCACCTCACTCTTCCTCTTCCTCGATCAGGTCGTATGGAGTGACAAGTCGGACTACCGCGAGCTGCTGCAGGCGAATTACCTGCTGCTCAACGAGCGGCTGGCCAAGCTGTATGACAAGAGCGTTTCCGGTGAAGGCTTCCAGCGCGTGGAGTTCGATCCGAATCGGCGCTCGGGGGTGGTCACGCATCCGTATCTGCTCGCCGCCTTTGCTTCGAGCAAGCAGACCTCGCCGATTCATCGCGGCGTGTTTCTCACTCGCACGATCGTCGGGATGACGCTCAAGCCGCCGCCCATGGCGGTCGCTTTCGAGGATGCGAAGTTCGACTCGCATCTCACGATGCGCGAGAAGATCACTGAGCTGACGAAGAACACGAACTGCATGGGCTGCCATGGGACGATCAATCCGCTCGGCTTCAGCCTGGAGAATTACGACGCGATCGGCCGCTGGCGCACCCAGGACAATCACAAACCGGTGAACGCGGTGACCGATTTTTCCACCGATGAAGGCGACAAGATTCATCTCACCGGCGCGCGCGACCTGGTGAAGTTCGCGGCGGAAACGCCGAGCGGGCATCGCGCCTTCATCCATCTCCTTTTCCAGTACACCGTGAAGCAGGAGGTGAATGTCTACGGCCCGGATGAGTTGGAGAATTTGCGCCAGTCGTTCACCAGTTCCGGTTTCAATATCCGCAAGCTGTTGAGCGATATCGCCATTACTGCCGCCATGCGCGGGACGCCGGAGCCCGAGGCCAAGGTCGCGCAGGAATCGAAACCGTCCACCGCCCCAAAACCATTATGAGCATCCTGAACCGCCGCCAATTCCTCCGCCAACTCGGCGTCTCCTCCGCTGCGCTGCCTTTCCTCGCCGGCTTGCCGAGCCTCATGGGGGCATCGACGCCGCAGAGTCGCCAGCGCGTGATCATCATGTTCTCGCCGAATGGCACGCTGCCGAACGAATTCTGGCCCGATGCCGCCGGTGAGCTGGCGTTCAAGCCGATCATGGAGCCGCTGAATCCCTTCAAGGATCGGACGCTGGTGGTCGACGGTATCTGCAACAAGATCCGCGGCGATGGCGACAATCACATGCGCGGTATGAGCTGCCTGCTCACGGCCAATGAGCTCCTGCCCGGCAACATCCGCGGCGGCGGCGGCACGCCGGCGGGATGGGCGAGCAGCATTTCGATCGACCAGGAGATCAAGAATTTCCTCCAGGGGCAGAAGGATACGCGCACGCGTTTCGGGTCGCTGGAGTTTGGCGTCGCGGTGCCGGATCGCGCGGATCCCTGGACGCGGATGAGCTATGCCGGCGCCAATCAGCCGGTCGCGCCGATCGATAATCCTTACCAGATGTTCGGCAAGATGTATGGACGGATGAAGGATCGCGACAATCTCGTGAGCATTCTCGACGACGTGCGCGAGGATCTCACGCGCGTCTCCGCCAAGCTCAGCGCGCGCGACAAGGCGTTGCTCGATCAGCACGTGACCATCGTCCGCAACCTCGAGCAGGATCTGAAGCACAGCGACAAGGACGCGAAGATGACGCACCCGATGCCCGAGCTCGACCCGAGCGTGGAGCTGGTGAACGACAACACGCCGCAAATCAGCCGCATGCAAATCGACCTGTTGGTCAATTCGCTGGCCAACGACATGACGCGCGTCGCCACGCTGCAGTACATGCGTTCCGTCGGCCAGGCGCAGATGCGCTGGTTGGGCATCCAGGAAGGCCACCACTCGCTTTCCCACGAGCCCGATACGAACCAGGATTCCTACGCGAAGCTGAAGAAGATCAACACGTGGTTCGCCGGTGAGCTCGCCTATCTCGCGAAACGCCTAGCGGAAACGCCCGAGCCGTCCGGCGAGGGTAGTATGCTAGACCACACACTCATCGTCTGGACCAACGAGCTCGGCAAAGGCAACACCCACGCCTTGGACAATATCCCGTGCGTGATGATCGGCGGTGCTCCCGGCTTCAAGATGGGCCGCAGCGTGAAGCTCGACAAAACCCCGCACAACCGCCTCTGGCTGACCCTCGCCCACGCCATGGGCCACACCCAGCTCGAGACCTTTGGCAAAGCCGACCTCTGCGCCGGCGGGCCGCTGAGTTTGGCGTAGCTTCGCCGAACTTGTCGCGGAGAGCACTTCCGCTTAGACTACAACCGTGACCGCTACCGAAATCATCCGCGAAATCGAAGCGCTCCCGCCACAAGAGCAGGAGAAAGTCGTCCGCTTCGCGTGGCGATTGGGGGCGCAACGGAAGCTGTCCCCAAATGAACTGGGACGTCTGGCCAAGGAGCTAGCAGCGACCGACGACCCGGTAGAAGCGGTCGTATTGCGCGAGGAAATCGTCCAAGGGTTCTACGGCGGAACGAATGCCTAAAGTCCGACGGCAAGGAGTCCCTCCCGCGCTGCTACGGCATCTCGTCTTGCGGATTCAGGAACGTAGTATCGAAGCTCAACAACTGACGCTTTTAGCGGAATGGCTTGATCAAGAGCCGGAGGTTCCCTCAGCGCTTTGGTTCAAACGTTTTCCGGGGCTAATCGTTTGTGGAGAAGGCGAACTCGTGAAGACCTTCCTGCGCATTGGTCAATTACCGAACGGCGAAGAAATCATGTAAGTCGTTGCCAAAAAAGAAAGCGCCGCCGGTTGCCCAGCGACGCTTCTGAAGGGAAATCTTTGTCGGGTGCTTAGTAAGCGGCCTGCACGCCCTTGATCGAGCGCTTCGGCATCCACGGCATGAGCGAACGGAGTTTTTCTCCCGTCTTCTCGATGCCATGCTTCTCGCCCTTCTTGAGGAGGGCGTTGTACTTCTTGTAGCCGCCCTTATATTCCTTGACCCAGTCCTTGGCGAACTTGCCGGTCTGAATGTCCTTGAGCGCGGCTTTCATCCGCTTCTTCACCCCGGAATCGATGATCTTCGGGCCGACGGTGATGTCGCCCCACTTCGCCGTCTCGGAGATCGAGAAGCGCATGCCGGCGATGCCCTTTTCATTCATCAGATCGACGATGAGCTTGAGCTCGTGCAGGCACTCGAAATAAGCCATCTCGGGCGAGTAACCCGCCTCGACGAGGACCTCGAAGCCGGCCTGGACCAGCGCGGTGCAACCGCCGCAGAGTACGGTCTGTTCGCCGAAGAGATCGGTCTCGGTCTCTTCCTTGAAGTCCGTCTCGATGACGCCGGCGCGGGTGCCACCCACGCCCTTCGCCCAGGCGAGAGCGATCTTCTTGGCTTCCTTGCCACCCTGATACACGGCGATGAGAGCGGGCACGCCCTTGCCTTCGGTGTACTGGCGGCGAACGATATGGCCCGGGCCTTTCGGGGCGACCATGATGACGTTCACGTCCTTCGGCGGGACAACGGTCTTGAAATGGATGGCGAAGCCGTGGCTGAAGAGGAGGGTCTTGCCCTTGCTGAGGGTTGGGCTTGATGTCCTTCTCGAAAGCAGCGGCCTGCTTGGTGTCGGGCAGCGCGACGAAGATGACGTCGGCCTTCTTCACCGCTTCACCGGTCTCGTAGACCTCGAAGCCCTTTTCCTTGGCGACCGGAATCGACTTCGAACCCTTGTAGAGGCCGATGATGACCTTGGCGCCGGATTCCTTGAGGTTCAGTGCGTGGGCGTGGCCCTGCGAACCGAAGCCGAGGACGGCGAGGGTTTTGCCTTTGAAGATGGAGAGATCAGCGTCTTTGTCAGTGTAGACTTTGGCCATGAGAGATAGGGGTTCGAGGTTTAGTTGGGTTTGCGGGCAAGGGCGACGCGACCGGTGCGCGAGAGCTCGGAGATGCCGAACTTGCCCATAAGCATGAGAAATTTCTGAATCTTGGATTCGTTGCCGGTGACTTCGATGCCGAGCACTTCGTGCTGCACGTCCACGATCTTCGCGCGGAAGATGTCGCAGAGCTGCATGACTTCGGTGCGGTTGCCCGGGGTGACGGTCACACGCATGAGCAGCAACTCGCGCTCCACGACCTCGTCGTCGTGGAAGTCGTCGATGTGAATGACATCGACCAGCTTGTTGAGTTGCTTGGTGACTTGTTCAAGGACGGTGTCATCGCCTTGGACGACGATCGTCATCCGCGAGGTGGATGGATCGAGCGTAGGGCCGACATTCAACGTATCGATATTGAAGCCGCGCCCACTGAACATTCCGGCGATGCGCGTAAGCACGCCGAATTTGTTTTCGACGAGAACGGATATCGTGTGGCGCATAATTTAGGGGCGCGGAGTCTCGGTGCGGGTCGCGAGTGAGTCAAACTTAAAGTTGACGCCCCGCTTCGGGCCAGTTGCACTGCCCCTTCACCCATTTCTCCCATGCAACTCGGCCTTTACATCGACATCAAACACGGCGCGGCGTTTGCCGATCAACCTTTCGATTTCGTGGAGGAGAACGTGCAGACCCTCCTGGTGCCCGAGGCGGACGAGGCGGCTTTCCGTGAGCGTCTGGCCATCGTAAAGTCCCTGGCGAAGCCGGTGACGGCGGCCAATCGGCTGCTGCCGCCGGACTTGCGCCCGATCGGACCCTCGGTCGATGAAGCCCGCCTGCAGCGTTGGGGCGAGAGTGTCTTCCGCCGTGCCGAGCAGGTGGGCGTGAAAAAGATCGTCTGGGGCAGCGGCGCCTCGCGCCGGGTGCCGGAAGGCTTCTCCAAAGAGCAGGCCCGCGAGCAGTTCATTCGCGCCGTGGCCAGCTATGCTCCGCTCGCGGAACGGCACGGTGTGATCATCGTCATCGAACCGGTCTGCCGGGTGGATTCGAATTTCATCATGTCACTCGCCGATGGCGCGGACATCGTGCACAGCGTGGGCCATTCCAGCGTGCGGCTGCTGGCGGACAACTTCCACATGGATATCGAGAGCGAAGCGCCGAGCGAGATCGAGCGGTTCGCAGACATTCTGGAGCACATCCATGTTTCGGAGATCAAAGGCCGCGCCATTCCCGGAACGACGGATTACGACCTGCGTCCCTATCTCCGCGCACTGAAGAAGGCCGGTTACAACAAGACGCTGGCCATCGAACCGGAGTGGAAGGACGTGAACACCGAGCCAGCGAAGGCGCTGGCCGCCTTGCGTCAGCAGATGGCGGATGCGGGGCTGAATTGATCGATGGAGGGCGGTGCTCCGTCGCCGCCCACTTCAGTGCGAAGCTGGAAGATGGGGCGCAGACGGAGCAAGCCCCTCCATCTGGCCGGCCACGGTTGCAAGCCCTGCTTTCAGCGTCACCACCGCCATACGCTGATCCGTATGCCACGGATCACCGCCGCCGTTGCGTCCGTCGGGTTGCGGCTGGAAGTCGTTCTTCCAATCGAGTGACTGCACCCGATTGACGCGTTGCAGGTCGACGACCAAACCGTCGCGTTCCATGTCGATGTCCGCGGCGATGTGATGGGTGATCTGGCCGGTGGTGTGGCTCAAGCCGACGCTGCGGTCGAAGGTCGCGGCACCAAACCAGCATGGCCGGCCTTGCTCGTCGAGTTGCGGCGCTTTCCAAAACCGCACGTGATGCCGCTCCCGTGGATCACGCCCCGCCGGCTTCTCGAAGGCGAGATCTTCCTTGCGACCGAAGAGAAACAGATTGCTGACCGGCGCATCGAGATAAGGACGATGAAAGATCGTGGACGCCGCGATGTGCAGGCTGCTGCGAATGGTGATCGAATCCGGAGCATACCAGCCGGCGGCTCCCAAGGCCGAGCGGAGATCGTCCTCCGCGCCGATGACGGACAGGTTCAGCGGATCGCCCGGAATGTGCGCACCGGTCTCAGTGATGTACGGCGCGTCGATCAAAGCCGGGTGCTTCGCCTCGTGACGCTTCCACCAGACGGGCAGCGCGAGGTAGGCGATGACGACCCAAACGGCCAACAGGCCGATCAGCCAATCACCAAAGCGCTCGATGAAACGGGTCAATGGACGCGCCATGCGGGCTGAGGTATGACAGCTTTCGCAGAGGGAAGGAAGTCCCTGATTCAGGTCGCCGCGGAAGATCCGGCATTGCGATGGATCAGGATGAGCAGGCCAACGGCGACGACTGAAAAGAACGCGCCCAAACCAAGTATGAGTTCAGCAACCGCAGCAATGCTCACAATCAGCTCATCACCACCGTTGGTCTCGATCCCGGCAGAACGCGCCCGGATATATGCCTGAATGAAATGACTCAGGAACCAAAGGCCAGTCGCTACGCCGACGGCGATGGGAACAAGAGCCAACAGTAAAGGTCCCGGAAAGCAGGGAGAAGGTCGCCCCTTACGCCGAAGCCTCATCGCCCATACGAGACAACCGACAAGACAGCCGACCATCGCTGGCGCGCCGGCCCAACAAAGAGGATCGCCGCGAAAAACTTGCCCCGGCGAGAGGAAGTCGAAGGATTCAGCTCCATCTGCGAGGTAAACGAAGTTCATTGATGCTCGTTAGGATATTCGCGCGTCGGCGAGGGATGGCCAGTTCGGGCAAGCGACCCGCCACCGGGAAGCCTTTTCGCCCCTCGTTACCAAGCTCCAGCTTGGTAATGCCACTGTCTGCGAAGCTCCAGCTTCGTCGGAGGGAAGCTGGAGCTTCCAAGACAACTGCGTGCCCAAGCTGGAGCTTGGGCACGAGAAGAGGGGCATGGGAATGACTAACGTCGAATGACGAAAGGAAGGCGACTCGTTCCCGTTTCGCGGGATCATCCGTCATTCGTCATTTCACAAATCCAGCAACAACCGCGCCGGGTTCTCGATGCACTCTTTCACCCGGATCAGGAAGGTCACGGCTTCCTTGCCGTCGACCACGCGGTGATCGTAGCTGAGCGCGAGATACATCATCGGGCGGATGACGACCTGGCCCTTTTCAGCGATCGGGCGTTCCTGGATCTTGTGCATGCCGAGGATGCCGGATTGCGGCGGATTGAGGATCGGCGTGCTGAGCAACGAGCCATAGATGCCGCCGTTGCTGATCGTGAAGACACCGCCCTGCAGATCCTCGATCTTGATTTTGCCTTCGCGCGCTTTATTCGCGTAATCGGCGAGGTCGCGCTCGATCTGCGCGAACGACTTCTGATCCGCATCGCGGATGACCGGCACAACGAGTCCACGCTCGGTGCCGACGGCCACGCCGACATCGAAGTAGTGATTCTGCACAAAGTCTTCGCCATCCATGCGGCCATTGATCGCCGGCACGGCCTTCAGCGCGCTGACGGTCGCCTTGATGAAGAACGACATGAAGCCGAGCTTGACTCCGTGCTCCTTGGTAAACGCTTCCTGCTGGCTGGAGCGCAGCTTCATCACCGCGCTCATGTCGCATTCGTTGAATGTGGTGAGGATGGCGGCGGTGTGCTGCGCCATCACGAGCTGCTGCGCGATCTTGCGGCGCAACGGCGAAAGCTTCTTGCGGGTGATGCGCCCTTCGCTCACCGGCGCGACGGCATTTTCCGAAACGACGGCCAGCGAGACATTCGCCGCGGCGACAGCCTCGGAAATGCTCGGCTTCGCGGTGTGCTCCACTTCTGACGAAGCCTGCTTCGGGATCGACACCGCCGGGGTCTTCGGCATCACCGCGGCGGGCGGCTCGACGTGTTCGCGCGTCTGCTTCGCGTCCGATTTATCATCGTGCACCTGCTCGGCGCTCTTCGCGGGCGCGGAAGCAGCACCCGCCTCAGCGGGCTCGATGGTCCCGACGACTTCACCGATCTTCACCTCGGTGCCGGCGGGCACTTTCACCCGCAAGGTGCCGGCTTTCTCGGCGGTGATCTCCGTCGAAACCTTGTCGGTCTCGAGCGTCACGAGCGCATCGCCCGCTTGCACGGCGTCGCCGTCGTTTTTGTGCCACACCGAGAGGAGCCCGCTGGTGATCGATTCGCCAACGGCAGGGATTTTGATTTCGAGAGACATGGGAAAATTCGGAGTTCGAAGATCGGGGTTCGGAGTTCGGTAGCGCGGAGCGGTGTCTTACATTCCGCATTCCGCATTCCGCAATCCGAATTGCTATTGGCCTAGGTTAAAGGCGTCCTGGATGATGAGCTTTTGCTCCGCACGATGCCCGGCCAGCGAACCGACCGCCGGGCTGGCGCTGGCGCCGCGGCCGGCGTACCAGAGCGGGATCGAGTGGAACATGCGGTTCAAGTGCCAGAACATGTAGCTCCAGGCGCCCATGTTCTGGGACTCCTCCTGGCACCACACGAGCGCCGTGGCATTCGCATAGTGTCCCACCGCGGCCTTGAGCTGCGCTTCATCCAACGGATAGAGCTGTTCCACGCGGACGATGGCGGCGTCGGTGATCTTCTTCTCTTCACGATGTTTCAGCAGGTCGTAGTAGACCTTGCCCGTACAGAGGATCACGCGTTTGACCTTCTCCGGTTCCGTGTGCAACGGGTCGGCGAGGATCTCGTGGAAACGATCGTTGGTGAAGTCCTCGAGCTTCGACGCCGCGGCTTCGAGACGCAGCATCGACTTCGGCGTCATGATGACCAGCGGCTTTTTGAAGGTGCGCTTCATCTGCCGGCGCAGCACATGGAAATACTGCGCGGGCGTGGTCAGATTGCAGACCTGGATATTGTCCTCGGCGCAGAGCTGGAGGAAGCGCTCGAGACGCGCGGAGGAGTGCTCCGGTCCCTGCCCCTCGTAGCCGTGCGGCAGGAGCAGCACGAGGCTGCTCGGACGCTGCCACTTCGATTCCGCGGAGGAAATGAACTGGTCGATGATGACCTGCGCACCATTGGCGAAGTCACCGAATTGCGCCTCCCACATGCAGAGCAGGTTCGGGAAATTCAGCGAGTAGCCATAGTCGAAACCAAGCACGCCGGATTCGCTGAGCAGCGAATTGTAAATGCAGACCTGCGCCTGGTCGGGCGAGATATGCTTGAGCGGGCAGTAGCGCTCGCGCGTTTTCTGGTCATAGAGATAGGAGTTGCGCTGGCTGAAGGTGCCACGCCGCGCATCCTGTCCGCTGAGGCGCACGGGGATGCCTTCGAGGAGCAGCGAGCCCATGGCCAGCGCTTCGCCGTAGGCCCAGTCGAAGGGACCGTTGTTCGCCCACACTTTCGCCCGTTTCTCGAGCAGGAAGCTCTTCAGCTTCGGCTGAATGGTAAAGCCTTCGGGCACGCTGGTCAGCGCCTTCACCACCTTCGCGAGGTTTTCCTTGCGGACCGCGGTGTCGACCGGCTCGTGGGTGTAGACCGGCTGCGGGGCGGCGGTGGAACCGCTGAAGCTGTTGATCGTCTGGTCCTTCTCCGCCGCCTTGACGATGCCCAGCGCCTTTTCGTGGCGCTCTTCCATTTCCTTTTCGAGCGCGTCGGCCTCCTCCTGCGAGATCACGCCGGCGGAGACGAGCTGCCTTTCAAACTGCGTGCCCACACTCGGGTGCGTGGTGATGTCGGCATACATCGTGGGCTGCGTGGAGACCGGATCATCGGCTTCATTGTGGCCATGCCGGCGGTAGCAGTAGATGTCGATGACGACGTCGCGCTTGAAGGTCTGGCGGAATTCCAGCGCCAGCTCCGAGACGAAGCGCACGGCGAGCGGGTTGTCGCCATTCACGTGAAAGATCGGAGCCTCGATCATCTTTGCCACGTCGGTGCAATAGGTCGTCGAGCGCGCATCCGCGGGCAGCGTGGTGAAACCGATCTGGTTGTTCACGATGATGTGCACCGTGCCGCCGATGCGATAGCCCTGGAGCTGCGACATGTTCAGCGTTTCCGCGACAATGCCCTGGCCGGCGAACGCGGCGTCACCATGGATGAGCACGGCGATGACCTTGCGGCGATCATCGGTGTCCTTGCGGATGCGCTGGCGGGCGCGGGTCATGCCCATCACCACGGGGTTCACGGCCTCGAGGTGGCTGGGGTTGGCCGAAAGACGCACTTCCACTTCCTCGCCGCTCTTGAGCTTCCGCGTGGTCATATAGCCGAGGTGGTACTTCACGTCGCCATCGCCGGCGGTGGTGTTCGGCAGGTAATTCTCGGAGAATTCCGCGAACATCGTGCGGAACGGCTTGCGCAGAAATTCCGCAATCACGCTCAAGCGGCCGCGATGCGCCATACCGAGGCAGATCTCTTCGACGCCCCGATTCGGGCAGGTCTCAAGGATGCCGTAGAGCGCGGTGATGAGCGATTCGCCGCCCTCGAGCGAGAAGCGTTTCTGGCCCTGGTATTTCGTGTGCAGGAAATGCTCGAAGCTCTCGACCTTCACGAGCTGGCGCAGGATGCGGCGCTGCACTTCCTGCTCCGTGCTCGATTCCGCCGGACGATTCTCGATCTTCTCGCGCAGCCAGTTCCGCACGCGCGGATTCTGGATGTGCATGAACTCGGTGCCGATCGGGCCGCAATAGATACGCTCCAGCGCGCCGATCATCTCGCGCAGCTTCATGCGCTTGCCGCCGAGGAGGAACTTCGAGCTCACCGTGAGGTCGAGATCCTTTTCGTCGAAGCCGAGTTCGCGCAGGCTCAGGAGCGGGTTCTGCGGGCGCTCGTGGGCCAGCGGGTCGAGGTTCGCGATGGTGTGGCCGAGGGTACGATAGGCGTAAACGAGACCATCGACGCGGGTCTGGAGCGGGGCGTCAGCGGTCGCGGCTACCGGGGCGCCGGCTTGAGCAGCGGCAGCGCCATTTTTCGGCTGAACGGAGCCGAGTTCAAAGCCCTCGAAAAAAGCGGCCCAAGTCGAGTCCACAGAAGCGGGATCTTTGCGCCACCGCTCATAATTCTGATCCAGGAGGTCGGCGTTGAAACGATTCGCGAACGAAATAGCCATAAAGAAAATTGGGTTTGGAATCTAAGCACACCCTTCAGAGCGACCAAACGAAATTAATAAAATAAGTAAAACTGATGAATGGCTGAGATGGATCGCAAAACCGCCACGGGGTGAAACTGGGAAAAATGCCCACCATCGGTAACAACCCTCGCCATTTCCTTAATAAACAGACGTGCAACTACGTCTTTACTCTCATACCCTCACCCCCGGATTCAAAATTATGCGTCATTTGATGTGCGGCTTACTGGTGGCTGGCGGCTTCATGCTTGCCGGCGCAACAACGGCGATGTCCGCCGATGGCTTGGAAAACGGCGATTTCGCCAAAGGCAAATCCCGCTGGATGGGCGACGGCCAGGTGGTTTACCTCAAGCCGGACGGCACGATCTCGACGACTGACGATTCCCGCAACAGCCTGCTTCCACCCGTGGCCTCGCCCGGCACGGGCACCACGCCAGCGGGCGCACCCGCCGCGGCCCAGAAACCCGGCACGACGCCGATCGTGGAGATCAAGCTCAAGTCCACGCAGTTCGCGGATTTCTCCCAGAAATTCCGCACGCCCAAGGAAATGGACACCGTGAATGCGGAGGTGACCTACAAGGCCTCCCAGGATTTCAAGATGAACGACAAAGCCATCGTCTTCGACCGGGAGATCGCCTGGAAACCGGGCACGTTTTGGTATTGGTCGGCGCTGGTCCATCCGAAGAGCGATGTGCTCATGCGGCTCGATAAGCGGGACAATTATATGTACAAGCTCGATGCCGCGACCCCGGGCAGCGATTGGAAGAAAATGAAGGTCCGCTGGGAGGATGTCGGCGGTGGGCAGGATGTGACCTTTCACGTGCTGGTCACGCCGGGACACGGGACGCTCTACATCAAGTCGGTGACGATCACGCCGTAGGGATGTCTGGCATATCGAAGAGCCTCTTAATCTTAATCGTAATCTTAATCCTCATTCCCCCGGTGGAGTAAGATTACGATTAAGATTAAGATTAAGAAATCCCGCAGCCCCCACCGAAAACAAATCTCGCTAAGGATTCGCCGTACCCGGAATGATTTGGGACTATGTCCCACCGTTTTGCCCTATCCTTCCTCTGCGGCTTGACCCTGGCGTTGCCTGCCTCGGCCCAAAAGAAAGGCGATCAACTTCCCGAACGCTCCGAGGCGGAGATCCTGAAGACGGTCACGCTGCCCGAGGGTTACGAGGCCACCGTTTTTGCCAAGCCGCCGATGGCCGGCTACCCGACCTCCGTGAGCGCCGCGCCGGACGGCACGCTCTTCGTCGCCGTGGACGAAAATGGTTCGCTCGGCCGCGATCGCAATGAAGCCGGCAAGGCCCGCGGCAAGGTGCTGCGCCTGCGCGACACCAAGGGGACCGGCCATGCCGACGAGGTGAAAACCTTTTGCGAAGTGGAAAGTCCGCGCGGCGTGATCTGGGACGGCCCGAAGGGCGACGGCCCCGGCGTGCTCTACGTGATGCACCCGCCAAATCTCACCGCCTATTACGACGACACCGGCGAAGGCAAAGCCACCCGCCAGAAAGATATCCTCACCGGGCTCGGCTTCGACCTCGGCTTCCGCGGTGCCGATCACACGACCAATGGCTGCCGGCTGGCCATCGATGGCTACATCTACATCGCCATGGGCGATTACGGCTGCATCAATGCCAAGGGCACGGATGGCCGCACGCTCACCCATCGCGGCGGCGGTGTGGTGCGCATCCGCCCGGACGGCACCGGCCTGGAGCTCTTCGTGGAAGGCACGCGTAACATTTACGACGTCTCGGTGACGCCCACCCTCGACGTCTTCACCCGCGACAACACCAACGACGGTGGCGGTTGGAACGATCGTCTCAGCTTCCACCCGCCCGGCGCGCACATGGGCTACCCCATGCTCTTCAAGAACTTCAACGAAGACATGATCGAAACGATGGCCGACTTCGGCGGTGGCAGCCCGTGCGGCTCAATCTGGATCGATGAACCCGGCTTGCCAAAGGGCCTTTTCACCGTGGAGTGGGGCGTGGGTGGCATCTTCTATCACGACGATCTCGTGCAAAACGGCGCCGGCTACAAGCTGACCAAGGCCGAGAGCAAAGACCCGCGCCCGGCTTGGGAGCGCTCCGCGACACCGCAGAAAAAGTGGCTCGCCCTCACCCGCCCAACGGATATCGACGTGGACGCAAGCGGACGCCTCTACATCACGAGCTGGGAAGGTGCGACCTTCAACTACAACGGGCCCTACGCTGGCTACGTGCTGGAGGTGAAGAAGAAGGATGCACCGAAGGTGGAGGTGCCGGATTTGACGAATGGAGATCTCAACACACTGCTCAAGGCGATCGCTTCGCCCAGCGCTGTCCTCCGTCTGGCCGCCCAGCGACAAATCCTGGCAGGCAAATACAAACTGCCGGCGGGCAATCCGGTGGAAGCGGGCAGCGCCTCGGGCAGCAACTACACGCTCAGCGGTCCCGTCGAAGACGGGTTGCTCAAGATCGTGGCCGATAAATCGCTGACCATCGGCGCCCGCGTAGCCGCCCTGGAAACCTTCGGACAAAAGTACTGCCGCCAGGAACGCTCGGTCGTCAATCTGGCCGCCTTCTTGAAAGTGCCCGAGCTCCGCGAATTCGTGCTCGAGGAACTTGGCGACGAAAACCAGCGCGTCGGCAAAGGCCTCGCATTGTCCAGCGCGTTGACGGAAGGGCTTTCGGACGCCAACCCGCGGGTGCGCCTCGCGGCCATGACGTCGCTGCGACGTCTGGACAAAACGGAGACGGCGCCGGCCGTTCTTCCGTTGGTCGCAGACGCCGACCCGATCATTGCCCACGTCGCCTTCCGCACCCTGCGCGCATTCAAGGCCATCGATGTTTGCCTCAATGCCCTCGATTCGGCGGACGAGAAAGTGAAGTCCGGTGCGCTCAAGGCGCTCTACGGCATTTACGATCCGAAGGTCGTGGACGGCCTCATCCAGCGCCTCTCCGGGGCCCAGGGCGAAGAGCGCCGCGGCATCCTCAACGCCCTCTGCCGTCTGGCCAATGAGGACGCGCCTTATGAAAGCCCGACGGTGTGGTGGAGCACGCGCCCCGACACGACGGGACCGGTTTACCAGCCCATCTCGTGGAGCGAGACGGACAAAATCAGCGCCGCGCTGAAAAAGGCGCTCGACGCTTCCAATGCGGACGACTCGAAGTGGCTCGTGCAGCGTATGTATCAGTGCAAGGTTGCCTTCCCCGGGCTGGTCGAACTCATGCTGCAGAAAGCGGGCAGCGATACGCCGGCCAAGCTGACCGCCATTGAGGGCATGGTGCGCAACGACAAATCGATGCCGCCGGAAGCGATCAAGGCGCTGCAGGAAATCGTCTCCAATGACAAGGAAGCGCCGGAATTGCGCGTTCGCGGACTGCGCATCTTCACCGCCAATTCGGAAAACGGCACCGTCTTCCCGGGCGCGGTCGAGGCCTTCGCGCCACTCGCCGGACACGATCTGCCGGACGCCAAGCTCACCCAGGTCTTCGAGGATTTCACCCGCGGCGGGCACAATGCGAAGTGGGTGAACGAATATAATTCCCTCCTGCACGGCAATGCCATCAAAGGCGTCGTCGTCGCCGGCGCTACGGGGACTGCCCAGGACACCGCCCGCGAACAGCGACGCCAACTCGCCGCGACGGTGCTGGTGAATTTGGCCACCGGCCGCGTGGGCCGCCAGAACGAGCGCGAAGCGGCGAAGAAGGATGTGGAGAAGAGCTTCGACAAGCCGGAGACGGCCGCTGCTCTGCTCCATGCCATCGCGCGTTCCGGAGCGAAGCCGCTCGCCGAGCTGGTGAAGGCGAATCTCAACAACCCGAACAACGCCGTGGCCGAGGCCGCGCTCTTCGCTTACCAGAAGCTCGGGCTCAAAGACACTGGCGTGCCGCAGAAGCTCATCGGCTCGATGACCTACGACGAAATCTTCGCCGGCGTGCAAAAGGGCGGTGACGCCAAGGAAGGCCAGCAGATGTTCCTCAAGGCCGGCTGCATCGCCTGCCACACGATCAACCCCGACGAGCCACCGAAGGGCCCAATCCTCAGCGCCGTGGTGAAAATTTACGACCGCGCCACGCTCACCGAATCGATCCTCAAGCCGAGCGCCAAGATTGCGCAAGGTTTCGAGAGCCAGTGGTTCAAGACGAAGAAGGGTGAGCAAATCGAAGGTTTCGTGACTCGCGAAGGCGGCGACAGCGTGGACGTGCGCAACATCGCGGGCCAGGCAGTAACCCTCGAAAAAGCGGACATCGCCGAGCGCGGCAAGCGCGACAAGTCGATCATGCCGGAAGGCCTGCTCAATTCCTTCACCATCACAGACCTGCAGAACCTGCTGGCCTGGCTCGAAAGCCTGCGGAAGTAGCACTGGGAGCGGCGACTTTCCAGTCGCCGACCCACCCATCGCGCGAAGCGCCACCTTTGGGGCGGCGCTTCGCGACGCAGGGTCTTTTCTAGAAAGTCGCCCCTCCCAGCGGAATATCCAATCGGGGTCCCGTCCCCGCCGCGCGCTTGCGCCATTGGATGTTGAGCCGAGGCTTTGCGAGACGCCCGCGGTGCCGTGGGGGCAATGTTGAACGTTGGATGTTGGATGTTCTGCCTTCAACGGATGTTCCGCCTTTCTTTTTTGACCTCCCGCCCCCCTCCGCTATCCTCCCTCGCGCAAACCCTAACCTTCCCGCAGAAAGGACCACACCACTATGGGCCTCATGGACTTCATCAAAGGCGAACTGATCGAAATCATCGAATGGACCGATGATTCTCGCGACACGCTCAGCTATCGCTGGCCGGACGAAGACAAAAACATCAAGAATGGCGCACAGCTCATCGTCCGCGAATCGCAGACGGTGCAGTTCGTGTATGTCGGCCAGTTCGGCGACACCTTCGGTCCCGGCAAATACACGCTGACCACGGACAACATCCCGGTCCTGACCAAGCTGCAGGGCTGGAAGTATGGCTTCGGCTCGCCGTTCAAGGCGGACGTGTATTACCTCAACACGCGGCTCTTCACGGGCAACAAGTGGGGCACGTCGAACCCGGTGATGATGCGCGATGCGGACTTCGGCATCGTGCGGGCGCGCGCCTTTGGCACCTACGATTTTCACATCACAGACCCGAAACTTTTCCTCAAGGAAGTGGCGGGCAGCGACCAGCATTTCCGCCTCGATGAATTCGCCGACACCATGCGTTCGCGCATCGTCTCGCTCTTCAGCGAAGCGCTCGCGCAGGCCAAGATCCCGGTGCTGGATGTGGCGGCGCGTTACCAGGAAGTGGGCGCGGCGCTGCTGCCGCTCATCAATCCAGTGGTGACCTCCAAGTATGGTTTGGAGATGACGACCTTCGTGCTCGAAAACGTGAGCCTGCCGCCGGAAGTCGAGCAGGCAATCGACAAGCGTTCGTCGATGGCGGCGGTGGGAACCTGAACGACTACGTGAAATTCCAAATGGCCCAGGGCATGGGCAGCGGCCAGAGCGGCGGAGCCGGCGGCTTCGCCAGCGAAATGGCCGTGGGCATGGCCATGGCACAGCAGATGATGCAGCAACAGGGCGGAGTACTCGGTTCGCAGGCCACTCCTCCCGCGGCGCCGCCTCCCATTCCCGGCCAGGGCACCCAGCCCGCGCAGATGTCGCCGCCGCCGATTCCCGGCGTGGCCCCCACACCCGTCACGACGCCCGACCTGATGAGCCCGGCGGATGCTGCGAAGGTGCTCGGCGTTTCCCGAAGCCGACGTGCTGCAGTCGCTCGAAGCGGGCGACTTGAAGGGCAAAAAGATCGGTTCGACGTGGCGCATTACCAAGGCAGCGCTCGATCAATTTCTCGCGAGTTAAATAATGAAGTCTGTTTCTTTCCCGACGCGTGGGGACACGCGTCCTGCATCCCGCGCCTTCACATTGCTCGAGGTCGCGCTCATCGTGGCGATCATTGGCATGATGATCTTGATCATCATCGGCTACCTGATGGCGCCGAAGGAAAAGGGTCCGCTGCCGCCCGTGGCAGCGCCAACCCCGATCCCGCCTTCGACCGCGCCGGCCACGCCGAGCCCGAAGGCCGCGGCTACACCGGCACCGGCATCGGCCACACCCGCTCCGGCTGCGCCACCGTCGACGCCGCAGCAGGTCATCCAGTTGTCGCCGCAGTCACCGCCCACTTTCCGCTAAGTCGCCCCAATGGCCGAGATCTCCGCCCGCTCCAAGTTTGCCTGCCCGGCGTGTGGCGCCGAGGCGCAATGGAATCCTGCGAAGCAAGCGCTCGTCTGCCCGTTTTGCGGCACGACTTCGCCGATGAAAGCCGCGCCCGATGCGGGCGGGGAGATCGAGGAACACGATCTCGTCACCGCGCTGCGCAATATCCCCGATGAAGATCGCGGCTGGCAGACGGAAAAGAAATCGGTGAAGTGCCAGAGTTGTCAGGCGATCACCGTCTTCGATCCTACGCGCGTGGCCCAGCGTTGCGATTTCTGCGGCTCGTCGGCTCTCATTCCCGTCGAGGATATCAAGGCGCCGATCCGGCCGGAGAGTCTGCTGCAATTCAAGATCACCGAGGCCAACGTGCGCGACATCGTGCGCAAGTGGTACGGCGATGTGTGGTTCGCGCCGAGTGCGCTGAAATCGCGCGCGCTGACTGACACAGTGCACGGCATTTATCTGCCCTACTGGACTTTCGACGCGCAGACCCACGCCGATTGGACAGCGGAGAGCGGCTACTACTATTACGAGACGGAGTATTACACCGACTCGGACGGCAAACAGCAATCGCGCCAGGTGCAGCGCACGCGCTGGGAGCCGAGCGGCGGCGCGCTCGACCATTTTTTCGACGACGAACTGGTGCCCGCCTCGCGTGGCGTGCCCGCGCCTTTGCTCGGCAAGATCGAGCCTTTTCCCACGACGACCGATCTCAAGCCCTACGATCCCGGCTTCCTCAGCGGCTGGGTAGTGGAGCAATACCAGATCGACCTCGTGGCCGCCGCGCAGAAAGCGCGCGAGAACATGGACGCGCAACTCCAGCAGATGTGCGCCCAGCAGGTGCCCGGCGACACGCATCGCATGCTCCAGGTGAGTTCCGATTACGCGGGCCAGACCTTCAAGCACATTCTCGTGCCGGTGTGGGTGCTCGCCTATACCTACGGCGCGCAGACTTTCCAGGTCGTGGTCAACGGCTACACCGGCGCCATCGCCGGCAAGCATCCGTTGAGCTGGGTGAAGATCCTGCTCACCGCGCTGGCGGTCATCGTCGTCATCCTCATCCTCCTGGCCATCGCCGGCTCGCATCAACGCTAGTGGTCACGATGGAAGATCTCACTGCGGAATTACGCGCGGGGCGCGATCTCGACGCCGCCCAGATCGAGCACGCCGTTGCCGCGCTGACTTCGGAAGAGGTCGCCGAGACAGCCAAGGCGGATTTCCTTCGCGCGCTGCGCGACAAGGGCGAGACGGCCCGCGAGATTGCCGGCTTCGTGCAGGCATTGCTCGCTCGCGCGGTCGATCCTGGTCTCGACCCGGAAAAGCTGCCGGGGCCGATGATCGATATCTGCGGCACGGGCGGCGACAAGCTGGAGCTCTTCAATATTTCGACCACGGCGATGTTCGTCCTCGCCGCCGGCGGGGCCTGCGTGGTGAAACACGGCAACCGCGCCATCACCAGCAAGTGCGGCGGCGCCGATGTCCTCGAACGTCTTGGCGTGCAGATCGATCTCTCGCCGGCGGATTTGCGCCGTTGCATCGAGGCGCACGGGCTCGGGTTCGTTTTCGCGCCGGCGTATCATCCGGCTTACAAGGCGATCGGGCCGGTGCGCAAGACGCTGGCCGCGCAAGGCGTGCCGACGATTTTCAATCTGCTCGGCCCGCTGCTCAATCCGGCGCGTCCGCCCTATCAACTCGTGGGCATCTACTCGCCGCTGCTGTTGCCGAAATACGCGGAAGCGATGGGCGTGCTCGGCCGCGCCTGTGCGTGGGCGGTGCACGGCCGGGGCATGGATGAGCTTTCGCTCACCGGTCCCAGCATGGTGCATGCGTTGAGCGATGGGCTCATTGATGAGCGCACCGTCGATCCCACCGAACTCGGCCTGGCGACATGCACGATCGAGGATTTGCGCGGCGGCGATTGCGCACACAACGCGGCGATACTGACTGCGATCATCGACGGCACTGAGCGCGGCGCGAAGCGTGACATCGTGCTTTTCAATGCCGCCGCGGGTTTTGTCATCACCGGTCTCACCAAGGACCTCGCCGCCGGCCTCGCGCTGGCCCGGGAACAAATCGACTCCGGCCGCGCCCTGGAAAAACTGCGCGCCCTGCAAAGCTTCTCGCGCTGAGCATTGGCGAAGCGCGGAAATCGAAGATCGAAGTTAGGAGATCGGCAGAACGCTTTTCCGATCTTCGAACTCCCATCTTCGATCTCCGCCCATCATCCGTTTTGAAATGAAACCGTATCTCACTCTCTTCCTTATCGCCGCTCTCGCGACGGCGGCTCACGCCACCGACTGGTATGTCGCCAAGGACGGCAACGACCAATGGTCCGGCAAACTCGCGACGCCCAATCCCGAGAAAACCGACGGCCCTTTCCAAACGCTCAAGCAAGCGCAGACTGCGGTGCGCACGGCCATCACCGGCGGGGACACTTCACCCAAGACCGTGCAAATCCGCGAAGGCGTGCACGAGCTCGCGCAAGGCCTGGCCTTCGACGCCCGGGACACCGGCACCGCCGAGGCGCCGGTCGTCTGGCGCGCTTACGAAAACGAAAAGCCGGTCCTCATCGGCGGAGTGCAAATCCATAACTGGACCGAGTGGAAGGACGGCATCTACCAGACCGACGTCGCCGCGCAGGGCTTCACGGGGAAACCGTTCAAGCAATTCCTCTTTGGCGGGCAGCGCCAGATCCTCGCCCGCTACCCGAACTACGACCCGCAGCATCCCTACAGCGGCGGCTGGGCTTACGCGGATGGCGAGATGTGGCCGATGTATGCCGACAAGGAAGGTGAGGACCGGCACACGTTGCTCGTGAAGCCACAGGACTGGCGCGAGTGGAAGCGCCCACAGGACGTCGAAGTCTTCGTCTTCCCGCGCTACAATTGGTGGAACGACATTCTGCGCGTGAAGAGCGTGGACGCGGAGAAGCACACCATCACCACCGCGAAGGACGGCAGCTACGCGATGCGCGCGAATGACCGCTACTATTTCCAAGGCGCGCTCGAAGACCTCGATGCGCCCGGCGAGTGGTATCTCGACAAGGAATCCTGGCATCTCTACTTCAAGCCGCCCGCCCCGCTCGAGAGCGCGCCGGCTTACGCGCCGACCGTGCGCGATATCATCAAGGTCGAGAGCGCGAATTACTTCACCCTGCGCGGGCTGACCCTGGAGTGCGCGGACGGCAGCGCGGTGGTGCTCTCGAAGTGCAACCACTGCCGCATCGTGGCCTGCACGGTGCGCAACGTCGGCGACTTCAGCGGCACCGGCCTCGTCATCCACGATGGCGCGGACAACGGCATCGTCGGCTGTGACATTTCACGGACCGGCAGCAGCGGCGTGAGCCTGAGCGGCGGCGATCGGCCCACGCTCACCTCGGCGAATAACTTCGTCGATAACTGCTACATCCATCACGTCGGCGTCTATTACAAACAAGGCGTGGGTGTCGCTCTCCAAGGCGTCGGCCAGCGGGTCTCGCACTGCCTCATTCACGACACGCCGCGTTTCGCCATCCAGTTCACCGGCAACAATCACATCCTCGAATACAATCACCTGCGCCACATCGCGCTGGAGACCGAAGACGTGGGGGCGACCTACTGCGGCGGACGCGATTGGATCAGCCCGCGAGGCACGGTCATCCGCTACAATTTCATCCACGACGTGCTCGGCTTCGGTTGGAACGGCAAGTGGACCTCGCCCTATTTCGCGTGGGGCATTTATCTCGACGACAATTCCGGCGGCGTGGACGTCATCGGCAACATCGTCGCTCGCTGCGGCCGCTCCTGCCTCCACGGGCACAGCGCGCGCGATTGCCGCGTGGAGAACAATATCTTCGTCGAAGGCGGCCTGCGGCAGTGGGAATTCAACGGCTGGACGGTGAAGCAACACTTCTGGGAAACGACGTTGCCGCAGATGATCAAAGGCTATGAGTCGGTCGCGCATCTGCCCGCGTGGAAGGACATGCGCGGCATGGACGTCCCGCCGGAAAAGATCCCCGACAGCGAAGGCCGCGTGATGTCCGGCGACGTCTTCACGCGCAACATCATCGCGTGGAAAAATCCCGAGGCGAAGGCGCTGAACGTGGTGAACTTCAACCCGGAGCGGAATCACTTCGACGACAATCTCTACTGGCACTACGGCCTGCCGATCAAAACTGGCCAGCGCAAGGCCGGCAAAGTCATCGGCGGCAATCTCGCTCCGAATCCGCATTTCAAATCCGGCGGCGTCAATGCCCTGCCGGAAGAATGGCAGTGGCAGATCCACACGCCCGGCGGCACCGCCGGCATGATCGAGCAAAACGATGAAGGCATCCTGCGCATCGACGCCGCCTTCAACCACGAAAAGAAGCGGGACAATTATCCGATCGTCATCAGCCACGAGATCGAATTGAAGCCCGGTGCGGCCTATCGCCTGAAGGCGCGGATGCATACCGACGTGGACAGCGCCAAGGCTTCGCTGATGGTGCAGTTTTACCTGCCGCCGAAGAATGGGCAGCCGGGACATTTCTGGGCCAGTGCGCCGGCGGAGGCGAAGGTCACGAAGGATTGGCAGGAATTCGAATTCGCCTTCAGCATCCCCGCGAAAGGCGAGAAGGGTTACCACGAGGCGATGAAGAATTTCCGCATTCGCTTCGACTGGCCGGCGGAGAAAGGTTCGCTCTACGCGGCCGATGTCGCGCTCGAGGAAACCGAATCACTGAACGAATGGCAAAGCTGGCAGGCGCTCGGCGATCAGCACAGCGTCATCGCCGATCCGAAATTCCTCGACGCGGACAAGGACGACTACCGGCTCGCGACCGATTCGCCCGCGTGGGCTCTCGGTTTCAAGCCGATCCCGGTGGAGAAGATGGGTCCGTACGCCAGCCCCGATCGCGCGACCTGGCCAATCGTGGAAGCCGAAGGCGCCCGCGAGCATCCGGATTCGCGGTAGAGGCGGGACGCGTCCCTCCCGCGGTCATTCTGAGCGGAGTGCCCGAGGGCGAAGGCGGCGGGCACGTAGTCGAAGAACCCGATCGAACCGCTATTGCGCCGCTGGCGGCGCCGGCGGTGTGGGCGCTTTTGGCAGATGCTCCACACAGTATTCCTGACCATCCCGTGCGACGCGAAATTCGAGATCCGGCGCCTGGATTTCCGTACGGCCACAGGTCGCACAACGATGCATCGCCTCCTCGTCGGGGCGACGCGCCGCCTCGAAGCGCATGCGCCGCCCATGGACCTCGCGTCGATGGACTGCGTCCTGGAAAATCTCGCGGCCGAAAAAAATGAAATAATTCGCGAAAGCCACGAGGAGGGAAATGCGATAGCTCCACCCATTCGCCAGAAAGCCGAGCACGAGGAAAATGCCGGAGATCCACGCCAGCCATTTCACCTTCACCGGGACGAGCCCCATCAAATAAATCATCTCCTCCGGGTAGAAACGCGCAAACGCGAACAAGAGCGAACTATTGAGCATGGCGGCGGCAAAACCGGACCTGGTGTAGAAAGCCGCGATGGTTACACCGATCATCCCGAGGAGATAGAAGACATTGACCCGAAAACTGCCCATGGCGTTCTCCAAGCCATCGCCGATCCACCACATGTACCCGATGTAGAATGCCGCCCAGATCCAGTCGATGATCGGGCTGCCGATGGAGGGGATGAAAATGTAGGTCACGAGCCGCCAGACCTGCCCGCGCATCACCGCCTGGGGATCGAGCGCGAGGACCTCGATGAGGTGCGGGTTGACCAGCTTATACAGGATGAAGACCAGCGCGCTGAACCCCGTAATCACCCGGATCAGGTTGGGAATGGCGAGATGTCCAAAGCGGCGTTCGGCGCGAGTGATCCAATTCATGAGTCGGGTTGCGCAGACTTTGAATTCCCCTGTCATAATTGCAACCGGCGAATCCTTTCTGCCCCTAGCAGGTTGACACGTTCACGCCACCACTTACGCTGCCGGGCGTGTCCGCAGCTCAAGCCCTAAAACAGACCCCACTCCACGATGAACACGTGCGCCTTGGCGCCAAAATGGTGGATTTCGGTGGTTGGTCGATGCCGGTGCAATACTCCGGGATCATCGACGAGCACAATGCCGTGCGCAGCAATCTTGGCATATTCGATATTTCCCACATGGGGCAATTTTTCGCCGAAGGCCCCGGCGCGCTCGCCTGGCTGAATGGCCTGCTGACCAACAACGTGGAGCGGCTTGCGGTGGGCGAATGCCAGTACACCTTCCTGCTCAACGACGGCGGCGGGGTCATCGATGACCTCATCGTCTACCGCATCGGCGAGGAGAATTACCTGCTCGTGGTCAATGCGGGGAAGATCGACGAGGATTTCGCCTGGATGAAATCGCATCTCGCGCCGGGCGTTGACTTTCAGAATCGGAGCGCCGACTTCGCCGGCCTCGCCGTGCAAGGGCCGCGTTCCGCCCAGCTTTTCGATGCCTTTTTCCAGGGCAAATACTCGCGGCCGGCCCGCAATGAAATCCTCCGTGCCGTGATCGACGACGAGACTTACTTCATCGCCCGCACCGGTTACACCGGCGAGGATGGCTTCGAGGTTTTCTGCGTGGCGAACCGCGCGGTGAAATCGTGGAACGACATCCTGCGCAAGGGCGCGGAATTTGACATCAAGCCCTGCGGCCTGGGCGCGCGCGATACGTTGCGCCTGGAGATGTGCTATCCGCTCAACGGCTCCGATCTCCTGCCGGACACGACGCCGATCGAAGCCGGGCTTTCCATTTTCGTCGACCTGCAGAAGCCGAACTTCATCGGCAAGGACGCGCTCACGAAACAGCGGCAGGAAGGCGTGAAGCGCCGCCTCGTACCCTTCAAGATGACGGAAACGTGCCCGCCGCCCCGCTCGCACTACGCGGTCTACAAGGGTGACAAGAAGATCGCCGAGACGACCAGCGGCACGCTCTCCCCCACCCTCAAGGTGGGCATCGGCATGGCTTACATCCCGACCGAGTTCGCGCGGATCAACGAACAGATCGAAATTGAAATCCGCGGACGACGGTTCCCGGCGACTATCGAAAAGAAACCGCTGCATCGCGCCGGCACGGCCAGCAACTGATTTTTCCCCACATACCTCGCACCATGAACGTTCCTGAAAATCTCCAATATGCTGCCACTCACGAATGGATCCGCCTCGACGGCGCCGAAGGCACGGTCGGCATCACCGATCACGCCCAGGCGGAGTTGACCGACGTGGTGTATGTCGAGCTGCCCAAGGTCGGAGCGCAAGTCACCGCCGGCCAGCAGATCGCGGTGGTGGAATCCGTGAAGGCCGCGAGCGATATCTACTCGCCCATTTCCGGCACCGTCCTCGCCGCCAATGACGCGCTCTCGAAGAATCCCGCGCTGATCAATACCGACCCCTACGGCGAAGGCTGGATCTTCAAGATCAAGGTCGAGGCCGGTGAAGAAATCGAGGAGTTGAAGAGTCCCGCGCAATATCGCGAGCAGATTGGCGGAGCCAGTGGCGCCGGCGAAGGCGTGTAGTATTTTCCCTCGTGAAAACGTTTTTCCTCGGGGTCGCCGCGTCCCTCGCCGTCACCGTCTGCCTGCATGCGGACCTGGTGGTCGTGCAGAAGGTGGAAGGCGGCGGACAAAACAGCACGCAGACGATCAAGATCAAGGGCAACAAAGCCCGCGCGGACCTCAGCCCGTCCGCGAGCACGATCACGAATGGCGCCACCGGGGAGATGATCACGCTCATGCACAGCGGCCGGACCTATCTCAAAGTGACCGCCGAGCAGACGAAGAAGATGATGGAGGAGCTGCAAAAATTCCGCGCCGGCACGGAGCCGGCGAAGCTGCAGGATTCCGGGAAGAAGGAAAAGATCGACGCCTACGACTGCGAAATCTTCACCGCCGGCGCGGGCGCGCTCACGGCCACCTATTGGATCGCGAAGGATTTTCCCAACTACCAGAGTGTGCTCACGCAGCTCGATCAATTCCAGGCGGGCACCATCTCCGCCATGGGCAAGGGGCTCATGCCGGAAATCAAGGATATGCCGGGGATGCCGATGAAGACGGAGATCGTCCTCAACGGAAAAAAGGTGACCACCACGATCATCTCGGCGAAGGAGGAAAACGTCGACCCGAAGTCGTTCGATATCCCGGCAGGATACAAAGAAATTTCCTCGCCTGAGCTCAATTTTCAGCCGAAGTAGCTGGCGCGGCTCTCACCGCCGCGCTCTATGTCGTTGCCGCTGACCCTAGCTTCCGCTTCGCCGCGCCGCAGACATTTGCTGCTCAAGCACGGCTACAACTTCCGCGTCACACCGGCGGAGGTCACTGAAATCATGGCGCCGCACCTTTCACCGGGCGAGATCACGCTTTTCAATGCCCGCGCCAAGGCCCACGCCATCGCCCGCCAGGAACCGCACGCCCTCGTCCTCGGCGTGGATACCGTGGTCGCCTTCGAAGGCGAGGTGCTCGGCAAGCCCGCCAATATGGACGCCGCCTTTGCCATGGTGAAACGGCTCAACGGGAAGAGCCACGACGTCTACTCCGGCGTCTGGCTACGCCACGAAGAATCCGGCCGGGAGCGCGGTTTCATCGAAGTCACCCGCGTCCATTTCCGCAAGCTGACCGACGCCCAATTGCGCGCCTACCTTGCCCGCATCGGCCCGCTGGATAAAGCCGGCTCCTACGCCGCGCAGGAAGACCGTGGCGAGCTCATCGACAGCATCGAGGGCTCGTTCACCAACGTCATCGGCCTCCCGATGGAGGCGCTCGCGGCGGCGCTGGAGGAATTCTTGCAGGCGACGGCGTAAAGCTCCGCCTCGGAAAGGCGTTTTAAACGCAGAGGACGCGGAGAACGCAGAGGGCCGCAGAGGAGGAAAAGATGAAGAAGCGTGTTACTCTCAGCGATCAGGAGAGCGCGCCCCGGAACGGCGCGCCGGATGGCTTCGCGCGAGAGTTCCGGCGGTTCCATTCCTCCTCGGAATTGAAGGCAGTGCCGGTTCGATTTCTTTAATCCGTGCAACCCGTAATCCGTGGTTCCCTCTGCGGCCCTCTGCGTTTCCGCGTCCTCTGCAGTGCTAACCATGAAAATGTCCGCACGACGCGTAGAATTTTTGGCCCGCGAATCACGCAAATAACACGAATGAGGGCAGATCATTCGCGTCATTCGGGTGATTCGCGGGTCACTTTCCCTTCCCTGTCTTTTCGAATGTTCGTGGCTCCCCTTTTGGTTGCGGCTTTGCCGCGCTGCGCCCTCTACGCTAAAATATCTGGCGGCTTTCCCAGCTTTTGAGAGTTGGCTGTTTCGGCCTGTCCCCCCATGCTGCCGCGGATGGAAATCCTCACCCTCGACCTTCCCGGCATCCGCAAAATCGCCAGCGGCAAAGTGCGCGAGATCTTCGATCTCGGCGAACACCTCCTGCTCGTGGCCACGGACCGGATCAGCGCTTTTGACTGCATTCTCCCAAACCCCATTCCACACAAAGGCGCGGTGCTGACCTCCATCTCGGCCTTTTGGTTTCAGCGATTCGGCTTTGTGGAAAACCACGTGGTCGCCACCGAAGTGGCCGATTTCCCGGCAGCGCTTCAGCCGTATGCCGCCCAACTCGCGCGCCGCGCGATGGTCGTGAAAAAGGCGAAACCGCTCCCCGTGGAATGCGTGGTGCGCGGCTATCTGGCCGGCTCGGGGTGGAAGGAATACCAGGCGTCACAGACGATCTGCGGGATCAAGCTCCCGGCGGGTTTGCGCCAGGCGGAGAAGTTGCCCGGGACGATTTTCACGCCGTCGACCAAAGCCGAGAGCGGGCACGACATGAATATCAATTGGGACGAATGCCGCCGGTTGGTCGGGGATGACGTGGCGGAACAGGTGCGCACGTTGAGCATCCGCATTTATGAGGAAGGCCGGGCGTATGCCGCGGAGCGCGGGATCATCGTCGCCGACACCAAATTTGAATTCGGCCTGCTCGATGACCGCGTCATTCTCATCGACGAATGCCTCACGCCGGACAGCTCGCGCTTTTGGCCTGCGGACCAGTATGCGCTGGGCATCAGCCCGCCGAGTTTCGACAAGCAATTCGTTCGCGACTATCTCGAAACGCTCACCTGGGACAAGACTCCGCCGGCGCCAGCGCTGCCCGCGGATGTCGTGCACAAGACGAGCGAGAAATATCTCGAGGCGTATTCGCGGCTCACCGGCCGCGCCCTGGCCGGCGTGTAAGCCAACTCGTCGGCTCTTAATCCTTAATCCTTAATCTCAATCCTTAATCACACATCTCCATCTGCACGGGGGAGGATTAAAGATTAAGGATTACGATTAAGACATCCTGCCCCCGCCGGGATTGAAACGACTGCCTTCCGGCATTAGGCTACGGGCATGAAAGCCCTGGCGCGATTGGCTGCGGTGCTGCTCTTCCCCACCGTTCTTTTCGGCGCGGAAAAGATAACCACGATCAAGGTCGACGGGCCGATCGGCCCGGCCACGGCGAATTACATCGGACGCGCGACGCGAGAATCCGGCAAGCAAGGCGCGCAGTGTCTTGTCATTCAACTCGACACGCCGGGCGGCCTGCTCGATTCGACGAAATCCATCGTGCAGGACCTGCTCGCCTCGCCGGTCCCCACCGTAGTCTATGTCTCGCCCTCGGGCGCGACGGCGGCGAGCGCCGGTTGCTTCATCACCCTCGCCGCGGATGTCGCCGCGATGGCGCCCACGACCACCATCGGCGCCGCGCACCCGGTCGAACTCGGCAGCACCTCGCAGCCGGACGAAACGATGAAGACCAAGCTCGAGAGTTACTCGATGAGTTACATCGAATCCATCGCCGCGCGACGGAAGCGCAACGTCGAGTGGGCGCGTTCATCGGTGAAGGAAAGCGCCTCAATCACCGCCGACCAGGCGCTGGAAAAGAAAGTCGTCGAGATCGTGGCGAAGGACATGAACGACCTGCTCACCCAACTCAACGGCCGTGAAATCAACGGGCACAAATTGCAGACCAGCGGCGCAACCGTCGTCGAAATCGGCATGACCCCGTCGGAGCGCATCTTTCAACGGCTCTGGCGGCCGGAGGTCATGTTCCTCCTCATGCTCATCGCGATCTATGGCTTGATCGGCGAGGTCAGCAATCCCGGTGTGATCCTGCCCGGTGTACTCGGCGCTGTCGCCCTCATTCTCGCGCTTTATATGTCGGCGATCCTGCCGGTGAATGCCGCGGGCGTCGCCTTCATCGGCCTCGCCGTGGTCCTCTTTCTCATCGATGTCTACGCGCCTACGCACGGTGTCCTCACCGGCGGCGGCATCGTGGCCTTCCTGCTCGGCTCGCTCCTGCTCTTCGACCACGCCGGACCTTACTTCCGCCTTTCGCTCGGCTACATCCTGCCTGCGACAATTGTCACTGCACTCTTCTTCATCTTCGTCGTCGGCCAAGGGCTGCGCGCGCAACGGCTGCCGATCCAGGTCGGCACGGAGACGATGATCGGCCAGACCGTCCCTGCCCTGACCCGCATCGACGAAGGCAGCGGCAAGGTTTTCATCGAAGGCGAATATTGGAACGCGGTGAGCGATCAACCTATCGACGCCGGAGCGCTCGTTGAGGTCGCCGCCGTACAAGGGCTCACCTTGAGGGTGAAGCCGCCCTCCGTCTGAGAAAGATAAAACCGCGCATGAACACGAATGGACGCGAATAAAAACCAGCCCGCAATTCCCTCCGCTCCTATTCGCGTTCATTAGCGTCCATTCGCGGTTCTCCGCATTTTGTCCCTCACCTCCTTTCCATCGAACCCAACCCACACCTATGAACCTCCTCGAACCCCTCGCCCAACTCGTCGCCTGGCTGATCCCGATCTTCATCGTTGCCGCGATTGTCCTCCCGCAGGTCGCGCGCATTTTGCGCGAGTATGAACGCGGCGTGATCTTCCGGCTCGGCAAGCTCCTCGGCACGAAGGGGCCGGGCCTCATCTTTCTCATCCCCGTCGTCGATCGCATGGTGAAAATGGATCTGCGCGTCGTGACCATCGACGTCTCGCGCCAGGAAATGATGACACACGACAACGTGCCCGTGTCGGTCGATGCGGTGGTTTACTTCCGCGTCGTCGAACCCGCGGCGGCAGTGATCAAGGTGGAGAGCTATTGGAAAGCGACGTCGCTCATCGCCCAAACCACTCTGCGCAGCGTCATCGGCCAGGCCGAGCTGGATGCCCTGCTCGCCCAGCGCGATCAGTTGAACCAGAAGTTGCAGGAGATCATCGACCGCCAGACCGATCCGTGGGGCATCAAGGTCACCGCCGTGGAAATCAAGGACGTGGTCCTGCCCGAAGGTATGAAACGCGCCATGGCCAAGCAGGCGGAAAGCGAGCGCGAACGCCGGGCCAAGATCATCAATTCCGAAGGCGAATTCCAGGCGGCGGAAAAGCTCGTGCAAGCCGCGGCGATGATCGCCGAGCAACCCATCGCCCTGCAATTACGCTACCTGCAAACGATGCGGGAGATTTCCAACGAACACAATACGACGACGTTCCTGCCGATCCCGATCGATATTCTCAGCGCGTTTGCGAAGAAGCCGGAGGCGTAGGCCTGCTCCGTCCCCTACTGGCTGAGCGTGACCTGCAGGTGCATGAACCGTTTCGTCACGCCGGCTTGATTCACCGGCACGCTGTCACGATAGGTCACCGTTTCACTGCCGTCCCCATTGGAGACGGGTGAACCGACGAGGACCGGCACCCCATCCCACGTGCCAGGCACCGCTCCAGACTGCGGGGTGTAGATGACATCCGTCGCACCCGGTACACGGCGATAAGTGAGAGTCAAATATTTGCTCCCGCCCACTGTCTGGATACTGCTGATTGGATAGCCGCTCGCATTCAAGCCCTTGGGATCGAAGCCGAAGGCGTACTCGAACAAATTGGAGTAGCCGTTGTGATTCGGGTCGGCGGTGAGGCCGCTGATGGAAGAGTCGTTCAGATCCGCGCTGGTGAACTTGCTGTTTTTCCAGACGTTATAGGGCGCGGTGATCGTGACCAATGTGATCCAGGGTGCGCTATTGGGCAGACCTCCGATCGGAACTCCCAGATTGAGCGACAGCGTCTGGTCTCCTTGCGCGATGCCGTCATTCAGCAACGGCAGCGTAATGGTCTTGGTGGCGGAATCGCCATCCGCCCAGGAGAGGTTCCCCGAGACCGGCGTATAGCGTGTCGCCGCGGCGGTGCCGGCAATGGTGGCGTAATTCAGCGAAACCGCTCCGTAACTGCCACCGGTCCGCGTGGCCGTGATGGCCAACGCCGTCCCTTCGGCGCCCAGGTAAGATGCGGCGCTGAACTGCACCGTACCGGGCAGTCCTGGGAGGCCGGAAAACACCCGTGCCGCGGTCGTCCCATTCGACCCATCCGCGCAGAGCACGATCTTGCCGTCCGCCTGCATGCCGAACTCATTGACTCCCCCCAAGGTGCTGACGTTGGTGAAATTGGAGTCGAGGACGCCTGTCGCCAGCAGGCGCGCGGAGTCCGCCATCGCCGTGCTGTTCACGTTGGCAAACTGGCCGCCGATCAGGATCTTGCCGTCAGCCTGCACCAGCACCGCGCCCACCGACGCATCGGCATTGGGGGTGAATGTGGCGTCGAGAGCGCCGGTGGAAGTCACGCGGGCGAGATAATTGTGCGCCACGCTGTTGAAGGCCGTGAAGTCGCCGCCCACCACCATCGATCCGTCGCGCTGGATGGCGATCGCCCGGATGGCCTGCAATGCACCCGTGTTTCCCAGGGTATGTGCGCCGTCACCTACGTCGAAAGTCGTATCCACCGCGCCCGTGCCCGTCACCCGCACCAGACTGCCGCGGAACTTCGAACCGGAAAACGGTCCGCCGGAAAAATAAAACACCCCACCGACGATGATCTTGTTATCCGGCTGGATGGCGAGCGCCTGGACGCGCCAGCCACTGGTGCCGCCAAAATTGGGCCCCACGAAATTGGTATCGACCGTGCCGTCGCTATTCAGGCGAGCGAGATACTCGCTGGCCACCCCTCCGAAAGTGGTGAAGGTACCGCCGACGACGATCTTTCCATCCGCCTGGACGGCAATGGCGCGCACGCTGGAGCCGCCGGCGCCGGGATCGAATGTCGTGTCGAGGCTGCCATCGGTATTCAACCGCGCCAGGCCATTGCGAGTCACTCCATGCACGGAGGTGAAACTGCCCCCGATGAGCACTTTGCCGTCCGCTTGAAGTGCCATGGCGTAAACTGGCGTGGCATTCACCCCACTCCCGTTGCCGAAGG
Organism: Chthoniobacter flavus Ellin428; assembly: GCF_000173075.1. Classification (GTDB taxonomy): domain Bacteria; phylum Verrucomicrobiota; class Verrucomicrobiia; order Chthoniobacterales; family Chthoniobacteraceae; genus Chthoniobacter; species Chthoniobacter flavus. The sequence continues at coordinate 280,764 of NZ_ABVL01000006.1, read as the reverse complement.
CCGTATCGACCGACCCGTCGGCATTGAGACGGCCGAAACCGTTCCGCGTATAGACGGTGAAGGCGGCATCCTGCATGAGGGTCATCCAGCCCGCGAGGAGGATTTTCCCGTCGGGTTGGACGATCGTTTGCAGAGCGTTCGAGTTGACGAAATCCGCGTAGAAGCCGGGATCCGCTGCCCCCCCGCTGCCGATGTTCACCGTGGCTGCGGCGCTGTTGACGACGACGCCTCCGGTCACGTTGGTCAGCGTCACATTAAAACTCTTCACCCCGGTAAACGAGGCGGTCTTCACGATGGGAATGGTGATCGTCTTCGGAGAATTATCGCCATCCGCCCAGGAAACCGACCCGCTCTGGCTGGCATAAAAAGCGGGCGCCGTCGCTGTTCCATCCGAGGTGGCGTAATTCACGCTGACTGCCCCGGTGCTCGACGCGCTGCGGTTCAGGGTGAGCGTCACCGAACCGGATTGCTCGTCCACATTGTAAGTGGTGGCCTGCCACTGGATGTGTGGATCGAAGGACACCTGCACATCGAGGTATTCGTTGGGCGTGGTGCCGCCTTTGGCCAGCGGATGGATGGTCACGCCGCCGACGGTGTCATGAAAGCTGGCGCCCACCGCCAGCGCGGCATCCTGCGCATTCGTCCCCGGAGTGGTCATGTCGAGGAGGTTTCCCTGCACGACGGTATTGTAGCCCCACAGAATGTAGGCGCCGTTCATGAGCGAGCTGTTGCTGGTGAAGAGCTGGCGCAGGCCGATCCAATAATCCTGCGTCGAGTTGCGCACGATCTTGAGCGCCAGCGGATTGGCGGTATTCACACTCGGGTGATCGAAACGATAGACGCGATAGGTACCCGCGGCGCTGATCGTGGTAACGCCCGTGTCCGGAATCCAATGCAGGAGGCTCTTCTGCCACATGTCGAACTGGTAATTGATGTCCGTATTACCGCTGCTCATCACCCCGAAGGGATCGCCGTATTCGATGCTCGTGCCATTAGGCGAAACGGGATTGCCGTCGTTCACCTGCCAGAGATTGCAATGTTGCAAGCCGTAGGTGTGGCCGATCTCGTGGGCGCAGTCGCGAAAATCGAAGAAACCGTTGATCCAAAAACGATTGCCCTGCACGTCGCCCAGACCGCCGTAGGTGATGTGGGAGCCGGTGAGGTTGCCGAGGTTCGAGAAGACGACGCCGATGCGGTCGTAGTTCGCGAGATTGAAACCGGCGCCGCTGGCCAGGGCCTCCGCGTCCGTGTGCAGGGTACTGTTGTAGGCGTTGGTGCCGTCGCCGACCGCGTAATAGGCCGCGGTCTGCGGCATCCGCAATACGCCCGTCACATCCGATGTGCCGATGGAGATCGCTGTGAGACCATAGGATCCCTGGGCATAGAAATCCGCGACCTGGCTGGCATTGTTGAAGACGCCGTTAACGTAGTTCGCGTCGATGGGATTGTGGGGCGAGAAGGGATAGACGGGCGTGCCCTGCAGGTCGGAGAAGTCGACCCGAATGATGAGGATTTTCTTGGTGCCGGTGCTCCATGAGACTGGCGGCCGGCCAACGACGCCGGAAGTTCCGGGGCTGCCATCGGGCCTGCGTCAATTGTTCCGACAACGCGCCGGAATAGGGCCCCGCGGCATTCTCGGCATTGATCAGGCGGTTCTCATATGCCGAGACGTGCTCGACGTGACAGAGCACCTGGGACTTTTCCCGCGACTTCCACCGCGGTGGGCGCCTGGACATTGAGCGGCGTGTTCGCCGGAGCGGCGCTGGTCAGGCCCGAGATGGGACAGACGGCGCTGACCGGCGTATCCGGCAACGGAGTTTCACCGGGCTCGAGCACGCGCAAGGGACTCTCCGATACAGCGAGATCGTGATCCACCGCGACGCCGATCACCGAAATGTCCACTTTGGTCGCCTGATCTTCGCGGCGGCCATACGTATAGGCGCGATATTCCGTTCCATTGACAACCGCGCTGCGAAAGGTCGGCGAATCCGTGGTCCCACCGGGCGGCGCCATGGTCCCTTCGAGCGCCAGATTCCCCTGCCCGGAGACATGAGACTCCAGTTGGTCCGCGATTTCCTGGGGCAATTGCGACCGCACCGTCATCGGCACGGCATCCGCGAGCGCTTGCTGAGGGTTGGTCTTGATTTCCGTCGCCAACGCCTGGCGGCGCGACTGGGCGAGCGATACGCCTTCGGCAACCAACCCGGCGCGATCCGCAGCCGAGGCGGCCAGATAGAGCGCCGTCCACTTGCTGAAAGCAGCGTAGGGCTTCCGCTTCTCGGTTCCCCAAGCGCTCCCAATCCATTCCCGCGCCGGTTTGGCATTGGGCGCCGCCGAGGCCGATGCGAGACTGCCCTTCTGGCCAGGGCGCTTCGGAGCCATCGATGATGGCAGGCTTCGAAGGGGCGGAGCGGAAGTTGCCGCCGATGGAGGCACCGGCGTGCCGCCGGGGGAACTTGCGGTCCCCGCCGGCGTCGCCACAGCCAGAGGCACGGCGGCAGACGGTTGGACCTGCGTTCCTGACGGTCCCAGCCAATAATAACCCAGAGTCAGCGAAACCGTGGCCAGAAGCGCCACCGAAATACGGATGGGGGCGCGGAAGTTCATAGGGATCATACGTAGATCGGCGCAGGAAGTAGCCACTTCCGAGCCAGTTGGCGATGTAAACTCCGATTCCTTGCGATCTTGCGGAAAACCGGGCCTTCGCCCAAGGTCTCCTCTCCGTGCGAGTTGCCATCGAAGATTTCATTCTCTACCTCGCGACGGAACGCGGGCTTTCCGAGAATTACCAGCTTTCCACGCGTCTTTCGCTGGAAGGATTCGCTCGCTGGCTGGAAAAGCGGAACGCCGGAAAGGAGGCTGAGTCCAAGGACCCGCTCGGCGAGGAGGAGGAGACTTTGCCGGAAGTCGCACCCGGAGAGGTCACCCATCAACAGATCACCGATTACCTCGCGCACAAAAAGCGGCTCGGGCTTTCGGCGGCTTCGATCAAATTAATCGTCGTGGCACTGAAGATTTTCTTCCGCTGGCTGCACGCGCGGAAGCGCATCGAGCGCGATGTCGCGGAGGTGCTGCCGTTGCCGCGGACCGAGCGTTATCTGCCGGAGACCATGAATGAGTTGCAGGTCGACCGCTTGCTCGAAGGCATTTCCATCGATGCGCCGCGCGGTTTGCGTGATCGGGCGCTGCTCGAATTGCTCTACGCCAGCGGGCTGCGGGTCTCGGAGCTGGTGAATGCGCGGCTCGAAAACCTCGATCTCGACGCGCGGATCATTCGCGTGACCGGCAAGGGCAACAAGATGCGCCTCGTGCCGGTGGGGCAGAAGGCCTGCGATGCGATTCGTGCTTATCTGGAAAAGGAGCGGCCGGAGATGGTCGGCAAAAAGACGGGCAGCGAGGTCTTCCTTTCGTCACGCGGCACGAAGCTCACCACCGTGCGTATCTGGCAGATCGTGAAGGCGTGCGCGAAAAATGCCGGGCTGGATATCAATGTCTATCCGCACTTGTTGCGCCATAGCTTCGCCACGCATTTGCTGAGCAACGGCGCGGATTTGCGCATCATCCAGGAGATGCTCGGCCATGCGGATATTTCCACGACGCAGATTTACACCCACGTGGATCAGCAGCGGTTAAAGGCGGTGCATCACCGGTTTCACCCGCGGGCGAAATAAGGGGAAAGTGGATAGTTGAGGGTTGAAAGTTGATAGTTGATAGCCCTCCACGTTTCCGCAGGAGAGGCCGCTCCGCGGCAAATTTCACAAGCTTCCCCGCGGAGCGGGCACAAAAAGGGCATCGGGGCGGTCTATCAACTATCAACTCTCAACCATCAACTACTTCGCCGCCTCATCGACCAGCGCGCTGAATTTTTCGAGCTGGCTGTAGTCGTTGCGCCAGGTCGTGTACATCACGCCTTGCACGCCGCCCGGCACCGCTTTCGCCGCGGTCAGCCAGTCGCGGATTCTCTCCGGCTTACTATCGTAGTACCCCGCGATGATCTGCGGGTTCCCCCGCTCGGCGAAGAACTGGAGGCTCTTCTCCTTCTTGTCTGAGTTCCAATTCATGATCGTCACATCCTTGGGCAGACCTTCCCATGAGCCGGTGAAAGGGCCATTCACCAGATAGTAAGGGCCGGGCACGGCGTTGTGATTCGGATCGAACATGTCGTTCCAGGTGTAAAGCCGCGCGCCGGGCGCGACCTCGTGCATGATGGCCACGCAGCGGCTCACGTTGTCGGCCAGCATTTGGCCCGGGGTGAGATGGCGCGACTGGCAGGCCTCGCACCAATTCACCACCCGCAGTTCATCATGCGACAGCATGTAGCCCTTCGCGTCCCACGCAGCCACGACGCGCTTGGCCTGATCCCGCAGCAACTCGTACGTCTTCGGTTCGGAAAGACACATCGCCGCTTGATGCTCGTAGATCGTCACCGCGTGATAGTAGCTCGCGAGGAGCTTGGTGCCGTCGGGCAGTTTCGTGCGCAACATCGGCGGCTCGTGCCAGGAATCGTATTCGCCGGCATAGGGCGTGCGGCCCATTTTCGGATCGCTCAGCGACTCGAAATCTTTTCCTTCGGTCAGGACTTTGCCGTCCGCCGTTTTCACCACCAGCGGTGTGCCGGGACGGCGCGTCATGTTGAGAAAAGCCACTTCCTCGATCCTGGCATCGCTCCACCAGAGCGACCCCTTGCCCGCCGGCCACATGCCGAAATAGAGGTTTACGTCGTCGTAGCCGAGCGAGTTGAAGACCACGTCATGCACCGTCCAATCCTGCGTCGGCTTTACATCCAGATTGGTCCACTGGAGCGAGCGGCCATCTTCCTTCGCCGGCAGTGCCTTGATCATCGGCGTGCCTTGAAAATCCTGCGTCTTGATCCGCACCGAGACATGGTACTGCCGCCACGGCTTGACCGCGAGGTGCTGGACGATGCGCGCGTTTTTTCCCGCCGCGTCGCTCACCCGTGCGGCGCCGTTGTCCGCGACGATGAAGCTGTCCTTCCACGTCCATTTCTTGAGATCGCGGAAATCGCCGCCCGGCAACGTCGGTGCATCGGGATCATCGACATGCGCCACCCCGCCCCGCACGACCAGCGGCACGTCCTTCACCGGCGGGCCTTCGACCAGATTCGGATCGCGGCCGAGCAAATCGTTCGAGTAGCCGATAGGGAAAAGCGCCGGGACGATTTCGATGTTCAGTTTGGCGGCGATCGCTTTCACCCGCTCGACGTTGTGAAAATAGCGCGCGTTCATCTCGCTGAGACGGGTGAATTTCGAATCGGCCAGCAGCACGTGCGTGTAACCGGCAGCCGCCGCCCGTTTCCACAGCACCTCGATCTGGTCGACGTTCTTGTCGACGAGCAAATTGGTGGGTTGATAGAACCACTTCTCTACGGCCCGCGCGGGCATGGTGAGAACCAGGACGGCGGCGACGAGGGGAAGGATCGCTGAGCGGAAGGAACTCATACCCGCGCATTTTGGACAAGTGCCGGATCGCTGGCAACCGCGTCGAAGAATGACGGAAAGCGTGGTGTCCAACCGAGGGCGCGGAGCTTCGCATTGCTCACCCGCTTGTTCGTCCAGCCGCGCTTGCGATTCAGGTCGATCGGGCCGCTGGGCGGAAGGGGCTGGGCAAAGCGCTCGGCGAGCCAGGCGTAAAGGTCTCGCTGCGCGAGGGGCTGATCGTCGTTCACATTGAAGACGCCCCGCGCGCGCGTCTCGATCAGATGGACGATCGCCGAGGCGATGTCATCACGATGCGCCTGGTTGATCCACTTCGCGCCGTCGCCTTCGATTATCGCGGTGCCGTCGAAAAATTTGCGCAGCAGCACGGAACGGCCCGGTCCGTAGATGCCAGCGAGGCGCACGACGATGCCGTTTTGCGCGACGACCAATTCCTCGGTCTCGCGCAGGAGCCGGCCCGTCTCACGCGCGGGTTCGGCGGGGCTTTCCTCCGTCACCCACTCGCCGTCGGTCTGCGCATAGACCGAGGTGCTGCTGGTGAAAAGCAAGGGCGCCGGCGCAAACACTGCGGAGAGATTTCGCGAGCCTTCCAAATAACCCGCCGTATTCCTCGGCGCCGCCGCGTCCCGAACTGGCGCAATGCACGAGGGCATCGAACGGCCCAAGTGCCGTCCGCGCTTCCACCGCGGCGCGATCGCTGATGTTGCAGGAGACCACGCGGAATGGCTCCGCCGCGAGCTTCGCCGCGGACTCTTCGGAATGCGTGCAACCGATGACCTCCCATCCGCGCTCGGCAAAGAGCCGCGCCGTGGCAAGTCCGACAAAACCGCAGCCGGCGATGAGAACCCTGGCCACTACGGGAGAGGTTCGCCCCGGGCGGCGATGAGCAGCCGATACCACTCCTCGCGAGTCAGTTCGATCTCCGCGGCCGCCGCGGCGGCGCGAATGCGTTCCGGACTCGTGCTGCCGATGATGGGAATGATTTTCGTCGGATGCTTGAGCAGCCACGCAATGGCAATGGTCGTGCGGCTGGTGTTCCGCTCCTTGGCCAGGGCATCGATCGCCTCGACGATCGGCGCGGGCTTGTAGCTCTTCTGTCCCGGCAGGATTTCCGTCGCGCCATCGCTCAAAAGACCACCCGCCAGCGGGCTCCAGGCGAGGGGCGTGATATTCATCGCCTGGCATTGGTCGAGCGTGCCGTCTTCGAAGGCCGCCAATTGCGCGAGGCTGATCTCCACCTGGTTGGTAATGATGTTCTTCTCCACCTTCTGCTGCACCGCGCGCTGCAACATGCTGAGCTGCGACGGGCGGAAATTGCTGACGCCGAATTCGCGCACCTTGCCCGACTTGTGGAGGCTGGCGAAGGCCACAGCGACTTCATCCACGTCCATGAGATAATCGGGCCGGTGGAGTTGATAGAGATCGATGTATTCGACGTGGAGCCGCTGCAGCGATTGCTCGCACGAGCGAATGATGTGCTCGGCGGTGAAGTCATAGCGCGCCGGTGCGCCCGGAGGTTCATCACAAAACCGAATGCCGCACTTCGTGGCGATGATCATCTTCTTGCGCAGCTTCGGATTCTCGCGCAGCACTTCGCCGAAAGCGCTCTCCGCGCGGCCGTGGCAATAAATATCCGCGTGGTCGAACAGCGTGTAGCCCGAGTCGAGCGCCGCCGTCACCGCTTCGCGCGTCGTCTTGAGATCCTGCTGAATGTCGCCCGTGCGGGCCACGCGCCAACAGCCGTAGGCCAGGCGGCTCGATTGAAGTTTGCTGTCGCCGAGGGAGACTTTCTGCATGGCCAGATGCCTAGCCAGCCCGGCGCACGGCGGCAAGCGCCGAGTCGCGGGGAGTGGTCCGTTTTGGCTTGTTTGGATGGCGGGTTCCTAACACGTTCGCGGTATGAGGTCCCCCAGTTCTTCCCTCGCGGTCACGTTCGGAGTTTGCCTGGCGGTTATCCTGCCACTCAGCGGTTTCAGCCAGCCCGGCGGTCAGGCGTTGCGATCGCTGACCTATGAATCGATCGCGCTGCATCGTTCGCACGAGAGCGATTCGGACAACCTCTTCAAGAACGGCGATTTTGATAACGGCCTCGATGGATGGAACGTGCAGTCGTGGGGAAAGAAAGGCCGGGCGAATGTGGACACTGAGGAGAGACACGGCGATCAACCCAGCTTACGGATTTCCAATGGAACGGCGGACAATACTTTTGTCACCCAGGTCGTCCGAGTCACGCCCTCCCGTCGCTACCGGCTTTCGTGCTGGGTGAAGACGCACGATATTTCCGTGAAGCAAGGACGCGGCAACGCCGGAGCGACGCTCTGGATTGCGGGCGGATGGGAAGCGACGAAGGTCGTGAAGCGCGCGGAAGACTGGATCCGCCTGGAGATGATCTTCGATTCCGGAAAGCGCACGGAAATTCAAGCAGGCCCGCGCCTCGGCCAGTGGGGTGGGATCCTCACCGGGACCGCTTGGTTTTCGGATGTATCGCTGGTGGATTTGGGTTCGAGCGGACGTTAACTACCACACCAGCGATGTTTCCCGAACTTGCCTCGAGAGCCAATGGGTGCCAATGTCACCCAACGCTATGCGCCGCCAAACTGCCACCTCCGCGAAGCAGCTTTCAGTATCCGATGCGAAGGTCGCGCTTGCCCGTTTGATGAAGGAGGGCAAGGTGCGGGCATCCGGGGCAAGATTGATCGACATTCGCAAGTTGACGTCGCTGGAGCGGCGACTGGGCGAGGCCTTGGCTCAGGCCAAACACACGCGGGCCATCTTCGGGTCATGACAGCGATCACGATTGATGAGCTCCACGAGCAAACCGCTCTCTGGGTGCGCAAAGCCACAGAACAGGATCCGATCCTGCTCACGGACAACGGACAACCAGTTGCAAAGATAGTGAGAGTTCCTATCCTCCCCGCACGGAATCCGTTCCTCACCCGCAGGCTGCTTCCGGGATTTGCCCAATTGCAACGCGAACTTTCCGCCGGGACCGAAAGCACTCAGGCCATCTCCGAGATGCGCGAGGGGAGATGATCTATTTTGACGCCTGCTATATCGCGAAGTTCTATCTCGCCGAACCGGACAGCGCGAAGGTAACAGCCGCCGCCCAAGACAGTGCTGGCGTCAATTGTTTGCTTCTCGGAAAAGCGGAAGTTATCGCGGTCTTCCATCGGAAGCTTCGTGAGAATGTGGTAGACGAGGCAGGCTTTCGCTTGCTGTGCGATCAGTTTGAAACCGATTGCTTGGGCGGGCTTTGGCAATGGCATCCGCTGGACGATGTGTTGCTCCGCTCCTTCTCGCTCCGCTTTCGCTGCCTTGCCGCAACAACCTACCTTCGCGCGGCGGATGGGCTCCATTTGGCTTGCGCAGCAGAGAATGGCTTTGCTGCTGTTCACACCAACGACCGCCACATGATCGATGCCGCGCCCGCTTTCGGGCTGCAAACAGTGACCTTGTGAGCATCGCACTCAAGGGTAAATGGTCTTCGCATCTGAAGCGCCATCTTGAAGAACCGGCCCGGAAGCTACGACGACCAGACCGTCTCTCCGCCGACGATCGTGCGCACGGCGCGGCCTTTGAGCTGCCAGCCTTGGAACGGAGTATTTCGGCTGCGGGAGAAGCTTTGCTCTTTGTCCACGGTCCATTCGCGGTCGGGATCGAGCAGCGTGATGTCGGCCGGGGCGCCGACGCTGAGCGTGCCACGGTCAAGGCCGAGCAGGCGTGCGGGCTCGATGGTGAACATGGCGACAAAACGCGCGAGGCTGATGGCCTTTTTCTTGTGCATGAGGATGTCGAGGAAAAGGCCGACTTCCGTCTCGAGGCCGAGAATACCGAAGGGCGCCTGGTCGAATTCCACTTCCTTCTCGTAGCTGCAGTGCGGGGCGTGATCGCTGGCCAGCACGGTGATGGTGCCGTCGGCCACGCCCTCGATGAGCAGGTCGATGTCGCGCTGGGTGCGCAGCGGCGGATTCATCTTGAAATTCGTGTCGTAGGTGCGGATCGACTCGTCGGTCAGCGCGATGTGGTGCGGGCAGATTTCACCGCTGATCGGCACCCCGCGACTCCGCGCTTCGCGCAGAATGCGCACGCTGCCGCCGCTGCTCAGGTGCTGGCAGTGAATGGCCGTGCCGGTGAGTTCGGCGAGCTGGGCATTGCGCGAGACGATGATTTCTTCACCGAGCGCCGGCCAGCCGGGCAGGCCGAGCACCGTGCTCCAGTAGCCCTCGTGCATCACGCCTTTGCCGACCAGTGCGTAGTCCTGGCAATGATCCATGACGGTGAGATTGAACATGCGGGCGTATTCGAGGGCGCGGCGCATGATCTCGGGGTTCTGGATGCAATGGCCATCGTCGGTGAGGGCGACGATACCGGCCTTGCGCATGGAGCCGATGGGCGCGAGTTCTTCGCCGGCGATTCCTTTGGTGATCGCGCCGGTGGGAAAGACATTCACGCAAGCCTCGGCTTTTGCCTTTTCCAAAATCCACGTAACGACACTCGGGCTATCGACCGAGGGCGCCGTATTCGGCATGCAGACGACGCTGGTGAAGCCACCCGCAGCAGCCGCCTTGGCGCCGGTCGCGATGGTTTCTTTGGCCGATTGCCCCGGCTCGCGGAAATGGACGTGCAGATCGATGAGACCCGGGGTCACGACGAGCCCCGTCGCATCGATGATCGTCTCGTCCTTCTCCACATGACGCGCGGAACCTTCAAGGTCGATCTTCGCGATCTTGCCGTCGGTGATGTAAACATCGCCAACACGATCAATGCCGTTTGCGGGATCGATTATGTGGCCGTTGGTAATGAGAGTGGTCATGGGCGAAACACGGATAGCTCTTCCTTCTTTTTGATCATGCCTTTTATCCTTTGCACGGAGAAGTTCTGATGATCTGTCCAACAAATCTCGGACCCGTCTTCGAGCGGGTCGTAAACCGGCACCAATTCCGTCAGTCCCTCAAAAATCAATCGCCCGCGCTCACCGCGCCCATTGGTCCATGAAGGGTCCTCCGAGCCCGCCACATGCCGCAAAGCCCGACGATAGGCCCGCTCCGGCGTGGAGGCTTTGACCAAAATCATGCTCTCCCAAGCGCGACAACGGCGGCGCGGATTCTTTTTGTCCTCCCCCTCAAATTCGAAGCGCTCAATGTAGGTAGCCACATACCAGCCGACCGGACTGCGATTCCGATCCCATTTTTTTGCCGGCCGCGCGGATTTCATCCCCTCTTCGGATTCGTACCCGCGCAGAGGTAGAGTACCGCCATGCGCACGGCGAGGCCGTTGGTCACCTGGTCGAGGATCACGCTGCGGCTACAATCGGCGAGCTCGCTGTCGATCTCGACACCGCGATTGATCGGGCCGGGGTGCATGATGAGCGCTTCGGGTTTGAGCCGTTCGGCGCGCTGTTTGGTGAGGCCAAAGAGGGAGGTGTATTCGCCGAGGCTGGGGAAGTATTCCTTGCGCTGGCGCTCATGCTGGATGCGCAGCAGGTTCACCACGTCGGCGTCCGGCAACACGCTGTCGAGATCGTGGGTGACCTTCACGCCCATTTGCTCGAACTCGTGTGGAACGAGCGTGCTCGGGCCGACGAGGGTCACGCGGGCGCCGAGCTTGAGCAGGGCATGGATATTCGAGCGGGCGACGCGGCTGAAAAGGATGTCGCCGATGATCGCCACATGGATGCCTTCGATGCGGCCGAGCTTTTCGCGGATGGTGAAGGTATCGAGCAACGCCTGGGTGGGATGCTCGTGGGCGCCGTCACCGGCATTGATCACGCTGGCGTCGAGCCGTTCGGCGAGGAATTTCGAAGCACCCGCGCTGCTGTGACGCAGGACGATAATATCGGCGTGCAATGCTTGCAGATTGAGCGCGGTGTCCTTGAGCGTCTCGCCCTTGGTGAGGCTCGACGTCGAGGCGGTCATGTTGATGACGTCCGCGCTCAGCCGATGGGCGGCCAGCTCGAAGCTCACTCGGGTGCGGGTGCTGGCTTCGACGAAGAAGTTGACCATCGTCTGGCCCCGCAGGGCCGGCACCTTTTTGATTTCGCGCGTGCCGACGTCCTTGAAGGCCGAAGCGGTATCGAGCACGTGGGTGATCTCGGCGGCCGTGAGGTCCTCAAGGCCGACGAGGTCTTTGTGGGTCCAGGCCGGAGCGTCCTTGCTGGCGGTGACGGATTTTTGCTGCACGGGGGTGGCGGCGCTCATGACAGGATCAGGATGGGCTCATCCAGACGGCGTCAGGCATGCCGTCGGTGGTTTCGAAACGCACGTGGACTCGCTCGCCAAGCGAGGTCGGAAGATTTTTGCCCACGTAATCGGCACGAATGGGCAGTTCACGATGGCCACGGTCGACGAGCACGGCATACTGGATGCGCGCGGGGCGGCCGAAGCTGGAGATGGAATCCATGGCCGCGCGACAGGTCCGGCCGGAGAAAAGAACGTCGTCGGTCAGGACGATGGTCATGTCATCCAACTCGAGCGGCAGGATGGTGCGCTCCACGCGCGGTGGGAGACGATGGCGATGGAGGTCGTCGCGATGCATGGCAACGTCGACAACACCGGCAAAGGGCTCGGTGCCGCTGAACTCCTTGAGATAAGTCGCGAGCCGTTTGGCGATCTCGACGCCGCGAGACGGGATACCGATGAGGGCGACCTTCGTCAGGTCGGGATTGCGCTCGATGATTTCGTGCGCGATGCGCTTGAGGCAGCGCTCGATGGCCGCAGCGTCGAGGATGAGCGCGGCGCCGGGAGTAGGCGGGGTAGGGTCGGGGTTCATGTTCCTTGGCGACCTCGCAGGATCGCTTTAAAGGGACCGGGGCGGACTAGTTCACCTGTCCGGGGTGTCGTTGAGCCCGCCAGGAGGACCGGTGTTTCACGATCCAGTCGAGGAGAGCTTTTTCGAATCCGATGTCGTGGCCGGCTTTTTCGCTCTCGATCCACTTGTGGCGCAAAATCTCTTCACGCTCGGCAAGGAATTCCTTGTAGAGCAAGGACTCGCGTACGAGTTCGGCCGGTTCATCTATAGGAGAGCTCATTGCTATGAGCATAATTTCTGGAATTTTCAGCGTTCGTCAATCGTTTTGCCCGAGGGAAATACGTAATCGACGCCCACTGACAACTTACGCTTATACCGACGAAGATTGGGTCAAATGTTCGACAATCTTCTTAAAGGCCTGCGACACGGGGTTGGCCGGATCGGCGGCGGTCACGGGTTGCCCGCGATCGCCGGCTTCGCGTGTCGGGATGTCGATCGGGATCTGTCCCAACAGTGGAACCTTGAGGCGGGCCGCCTCGCGTTCGCCACCGCCTTGTCCGAAAATGTCGTAGCGCTTGCCGTCACTAGGCGACACGAAATAGCTCATGTTTTCGATGAGCCCGAGGACGGGAACGTTCACCTTCTGGAACATCGTCGCCGCTTTGCGCGCATCGATTAGCGCGACTTCTTGCGGGGTGGTGACGATCACAGCGCCGGCCAAGGCGACGGTTTGGACGATGGTGAGCTGGATGTCGCCCGTGCCTGGCGGCAGATCGAGGATGAGGTAGTCGAGTTCGCCCCATTCGACCTGACGGAGGAACTGCTGGGTGTATTTGGTGACCATCGGTCCGCGGAGGATCGCCGGGGAAGCGTCGTCGAGAAGGAAGCCCATCGACATGAGGCGCAAACCGTAGCGTTCGATGGGCAGGATGCGATTGTCCTCGGTGGCCATGGGGCGCTCATTGCTGCCAAACATGAGGCCGATGCTCGGCCCATAGAGATCGCAATCGCACAGGCCGACCGACGCGCCGGTCTGGCTCAGGGCCACGGCGAGGTTCGCCGCCACAGTGGATTTGCCCACCCCACCCTTGCCGCTGGCCACGGCGATGACCCGCTTGATGCCTTCGATCGCGCCGGCAGACATCGGGGCGCTCCCGGCCTGCGGCGCTTGCGGCGGCGCCTGGATATCGATGCGCACAGTCACCCGCCCCACATCGGGAATCTGCGCCAGCGCGGCCTCGGAGCCTTCCTTGATGGTCTGCGGGATTTTCGGGTCATTCGTCGCCAGAGTCATCTGCACGACGACGTCGACGCCAGTGATCTTCACGTCTTTCAGCAAGCCAAACGAAATGATGTCGCGGCTGAAACCGGGGTATTTGACGGTGGAAAGCTTCTCTCGGACTTGCTCGGGTGTGATCATGCGGGTGCACACTCTCTGGCACGCAAGGCGCAGACCGCAACTGCGAAAAGCGCTGGAATGAACGGTAGCCGATGGTCTATGAACTGCTCCGCCTTGGGAACGACCTCAAGTCATGTATCGGCTCTTCTACTATCTTCAGAATGTCGACAGCGTCGGCGGCGCGTTGGCGGCTCTTTTAGCCCTGCTGGGTTTCATGTTTTCGCTGTGGATGGCCTATGACTGCTGGAGGCGCGGCGGGGAATTTTACTGGATCTGGCTGATCCTGTGCTCGGGAGGGGTTTTCGCGCTCATTTACTTTTTTACCCAGTATTGGGAAGGCTCGCGGATCGAGTATGGACTGTGGAAACGGCTGTCGATGGCCGGGCGGATTCGCGACCTGGAGGGGCAAACGAAACGGCTGAATACCGCGGCGAGCTTTGAGATTTTGGGTGATGCGTATCTGAGCATCGGGAAATTCCCGGCGGCGGAGGCTGCCTACCGGGAATCGTTGCAGCGACAACCGGATATTTTCGACGTGCAGGTGCGGCTGGGCTACGCGCTGCTGGAGATGGATCGGGCGAATGAAGCGTGGCCGTTTCTCGGCAAGGCGTATCAGCAGAAGCCGGACTACGATAACGATCAGCTCATCTGGAAGCTCGCGCGCTGCCAGGCGCGGCGCGGGAATTACCAGGACGCGCGCAATCTCTACGAATACTTCCTGCGGAAGCACAGCTACAGCGAGGTGCAGATCGAATACGCGCAGCTGCTGGTGCAAATGGGCGAGCGCACGGAGGGAAAAGCGAAGCTCGAGGAGCTCATCAACGACATCGAATACAGCCCGCGCTATGCGCGCTCCCGCGAACGGCGCTGGAGCCGGGCGGCGAAGAAGCTATTGCGGGCGATCAACGAGCCGGTGGGGTGAGCGCGGAACGCGTGGATGGCACCGTCCGGTCGGTACCCAAATATTGAGGCGCTGACTGAGCCTAAGCATTACCCACATCTTTTTGAGGTTTAGGGACAGCGGGGAAATCGGCTGCGGCTCACTGGGAGGGGCGACTTTCCAGTCGCCCTGCGTCGCGGAGCGACGCCCCAAAGATGGCGCTCCGCGCGTTTGTTTCGGTCGGCGACCCCGCCATGGCGGGGTCGCCGCTCCCAAGGCGCTATCCGTATCGACCTCCAAACACCGAGCAAAGATGTGGGTAATGCTTAGGACGGAGCAGTGCCCTCGATTCGCGCTCAGTAGCGCTTCCGCATGTTGCTCGGCAGGATGTTCAGCTCGCCGCGGTATTTGGCCACGGTGCGGCGGGCGATCGGGATGCCGCGCTTTTCGAGAATCTCCACGATCTCTTTGTCGCTGAGCGGGCTCTTCGGGTCCTCGCTTTTGACGAGGTCGGCGATGGCACCTTTCACGCTGGTATTGCTCATCGATTCGCCGCCGGAGGTCTGGTAGCCCGGGGTGAAGAAATACTTCATGTCGAAGACGCCCTGCGGGGTGGACATGTATTTGCCCGAGATGGCGCGACTCACCGTCGTCTCATGCACGCCCACCGCGTCGGCGATCTGCACCATGGTCATGGGCTTGAGCGCGCTCGGGCCTTGATCGAGGAAGTCCTTCTGCCGGGAAACGATCTCGTGGGCGATATTGGAGATCGTCTGCTGGCGCTGGTGGATCGACTTGATGAGGAACTTGCCGCTGCGAATTTTGTCCCGGATGTAATCCTTCACGTCCGCGCCGCCTTTATCCTGCGACATGAGGTCCTTGTAGGTATTGCTGATCCGCAGATGCGGGATCTGCTCGCCGTTCAGCGAGATGGTCCAATCGCCGCCGATCTTTTCCACGGTGACGTCGGGCAGGACGTAATTGTTCGGGTCGGGAGTGAAAATCTGGCCGGGCTTCGGGTCAAGAGTGGCGATGAAATTTGCCGCGCGCTGGACCTGCTCGGGCGTCGTGCCGAGCCGGCGGGCGATTTCCGGGAAGCGGCGCTTGCCGAGGTCCTCGAGGTAGCGATCGACGATGCGATACTCGAGGCTCTGCTCCTTGCTCAGGCGTCGGAGCTGGATGAGCAGACACTCGCGGAGGTCGCGGGCGGCCACCCCCACAGGATGAAAGGTTTGGACGAAATCCAGCACACGCTGCAGGTCCGCCGCGTCCATGCCGGTATTCTGGGCGATCTCTTCCGGGGCCGTCTGCAGGAAGCCGGCATCATCGACGTTGCCAATGAGGAGCTCGGCGATCTTCCGGTCGGCGGAGTTGATATCGCTGGAGTTGACCTGTTCGAGCAGATGCTGCTGCAAGGTCTCCTGGCCCACGATGGAGTCGAAAAAGAATTGGCGCCGTTCCTCTTCCTCCGACGAGCGTCCGGAGTAGCTCTGGCTCTGGGACATGTAATCCCGCCACTCCTCATCGAGCTTGGCCAGGCGGTCGAACTCTTCCTGAAATTCCTCGTGCTCCTGCTTCTTATCCTCAATCGTCGGCTCGCTGATGTCTTCCTCCAGCGTCGGGTTGGTGCAAAGCTCCTGTTGGATCAAGTTCCGCAGCTCCAGCATCGGCGCCTGGAGAATCTGCAAGCTCTGCTGCAGCTGCGGCGCCAAAACCTGCTGCTGCGAGAGGGTCTGCGATTGGGAAAGTCCGGCCATGGCCCCGACACTAAATCCCCGCCTTATCTATCTGCAAGCAGTATTCTTGCCAAAACGGGATGTTTTTTCGTCTTGGCGCGGGCACTGATCTCGCTCTGATGAGGAAATATGAACCCGAAATTTTTCCCGGTAGCCCTGCTGATCGCCGTGGTTTTCGTGGGTGCGCTTTTCACGCCCACCCCCTCTGGCGGCCAGACGGGAGATGAAATCGTCACCACCCAACTCCTGAACGATGTGACGGCCCAACAGGCCACGATCGTCGACAACCAGGCCAAGATCGACGCCAAGGTCGCCAGCATTGCCGAAAACATCCGTCTCGCCCGCATTTACGCCGGCCGCGGCAAATAAGCCCCATGAAAATCTCCACTACTTTCGCGCTCGTTCTAGCCGCCGTCCTCGGGTTCGCCGTGAACCTGCATTCGCAGGGTGTGCTCCCGAAATCGCCCATCGATCGCCTCAAGGAAATCAAGGCCAGGAACGCCGACCTGATCGAGAAGCAAAAAGCCACGCTGACCAAACTCGACGAGATGGACAAGCAGGCCGAGCAGATGCGCTTCTTGATGAAACGGAGCTAGTCGATTGTTCGCTGTAGCGACGGCCTGTGATCGTTGAATTCCAACGCGAAGCACGACAGTCATAGACGTGATCTTTACCCGCATCTCAGTTGGCGTCGATCGAGTCGAGTTGGCGAAGCAGCAGACTGTCCCGAAGGGACAACGGAATTTAGCCTGCTCGCCCACCCGCCGTCCGCCACTATTCCCCTCCGCCATCTCGGTGCGCAAGCCTGCGAGCTTCAGGCGAACAGGCGCAGCCACCGGATATCCGTCCCTCCACGGGCCCGCCCTGAAAGGGCGGAGGAAACTCCCGCAAACGAACGATTCCCGCGCCGCCTCCGGGGCGCATTGATGTGGGGGGACGTGTTCCGGGGGTGTCGCTCGCAAGCTCGCTTCACCCCCGGCTAAATTCCTTTGTCCCTCCGGGACAGCCTGCCTCTTTACCGCGACGACTCGGACGCGTCCGGTAAGATGTAGGTAAAGATCAGCTCACAGACCGCCGCTGCAGCCGACCGCTTTCGCTGACGGCCCAGCTCTCTGAGCCCGGCTACTACTACGACGACGCGCTGGCGGCACTCGCGCCGGCGGCGCGCTGGGCTTTCACTTCCAGCTTGCGGTAGAGCGTCGCCATGCTGATGCCCAGCATCTTGGCAGCTTTTTCGCGGCTGTTGCCATTGAACTTGATCGTCTCCTCGATGTAACGCCGCTCCTGTTCGCGGATGTATTCGTCGAGCGTCTGTCCGACCGGCAAGGTACCGCTGTGCTCGACCGGCGGCGCGGTGGCGTGACGGATCACTTGCGGCGGAAGATCGGTGGTGCGGATGAGAGCGTCGTCGCACAAGGCGCAGGCGCGCTCCACGGCATTTTCGAGTTCGCGCACGTTGCCCGGCCAGCGGTACTTGGCCAGCATTTCGATGGCCTTCGGGTCGATCTTCTTCGCTTCGGTGCCGGTTTGCGCGGCGTTCTTTTGCAAGAAGTGACTGACGAGCAGCGGGATGTCATCCGGCCGCTCGCGCAAGGCCGGCATCTCCACCGGGATCACGGCGAGACGGTAGTAAAGGTCTTCGCGGAAATTGCCGCCCTTGATCTTGTCGCCAAGCGCTTCGTTCGTCGCCGCGAGCACGCGGACATTGATCGGAACGCTCTTCGTATCGCCCACGCGGCGGATCTGGCGCTCCTGGAGCACGCGCAGCAGCTTGGTCTGCAACGGCTGGGCCATCGAGTTCACTTCATCGAGGAAAATGGTGCCGCCTTCCGCTTCTTCGAAAAGGCCGATCTTGTCCTGCACCGCGCCGGTGAAGGAGCCCTTCTTGTGGCCGAAGAGTTCGGACTCCAACAGGTTTTCCGGCAGCGCCGAGCAGTTGATGGCCACGAAGGGCTGGTGCTGGCGGGTGGAATTGAAATGCAGAGCGCGCGCGACCAGTTCCTTACCGGTGCCACTCTCGCCCTGGATCAAAATGGTGCTGTCCGTATCGGCGACCTTGGCAATGAGATTGTAGATCTCCTGCATCTTGGTGCTCGTGCCGATGATGTTTTCAAAACGGTACTTCTCCTTGACGATCTGCCGCAGGTTACGGTTTTCGCGCACGAGGCTCTGGTTATCCAGCGCCCGCTGGATGGTGAGCTGCAACTCGTCGACCTTGAACGGTTTGGTGATGTAGTCGTAGGCCCCGAGCTTCATCGCCTCGAGCGCCGTCTCCACCGTCTTGTAGGCGGTGATGAGGATGACCGGCGTCTGGGGCAGGACTTCGCGGCACTCGCGCAAAATGTCGAGACCGCCTACTTTGTCCATCCGCAGGTCGGTGATCACCAACTGGGGAGCGTGGACGGCCAGACTCTCCAACGCCTTTTGTCCCGAGGCATAGGCCACGGTCTGATGCCCGCGTTCCTGACAGATGTCGGAAATAACCGAGACCATGGCAGGGTCGTCGTCGATGATGAGGATTCTGGCCATAAGGGAGAAGAGTCGCGGAATTGAGACTATTGCATGTTTGAGAAAAGGAAAGGACTAATTTCATCATGCCAATACGTCCTTCTTCTCAGTGGCGAGAAATCTGGGCGAAAATGCGAGAACGCTTCCGCCAGACTGCTCCCAATTCTTGGCAATTTCGACGAGATTGCGACCGGCGTTAAATTCCTCGTCGAAAATGACAAACGCCTTTCGCATCCCTGCTTGGACGGAAGTGCAACTTAACCGCAGCGATGTCAATTTCGAAGGGGTCGGAGGGCTCGTTTTCCGAGGAACCCCAGCTCCAAAAACCGCCGTCTAATTTCCAGTCGGCGAGGCCAGCGGGCTCGGTGCGGCGACCGGAGTGGCCGTCCCGGGCGTTGTCTCCGTCGCCGTTGCGGTAGTGGCCGTGCTCTCGGCACTCAGCCGGTCGAGCCCGTAGCTGAGCAGGAGCATGCTGTCGTTCCAGATACCCGGTTTGTCCGTGTGCATGACCACGGAAATGACCTCGCGATTACCCCGCATGGCCGAACTGACCAGCACCTGTTGGGCGGGGATGGTGTAGCCGGTTTTCACGCCGGTACAGCCGGGAAAACGCTCCAGCAGACGATTGTGGTTATGCAAGGGATCGACGACGCCGTTCACATTCCAATTGTAATCCCGCGTGCCCACCACTTGCCGGAAAAACGGTTGATGCATGGCCGCCCGGGCGATGAGCGCGAGGTCGCGGGGCGTGGTGTAGTGCTCCGGATTGTGCAGCCCATTCGGGTTGACGAAATGGGTGTTCTGCGCGCCGAGTTCCCTGGCCCGGCGGTTCATCTTTTCCGCGAAGGCCTCAATCGAGCCGGCATTGTCGCGACCGAGGGCGTGGGCCACGTCGTTGGCGCTCTTGAGCATCAGGCCATAAAGCATCTGCCGCCGAGTGAAATGCTGGTCGGGTTTTAGATTCAGGCTGCTCTCGCCCACCTTGCTGTCTTCAACGTCGCACACCACTTCGTGATCCAGGTCGCCTTCCTCGATGACCAGCAGCGCGGTCATGATCTTCGTGCAGCTCGCGGGAAATTGCGGGGCGTCGGCATTCTTTTCGTAGAGGACTTTACCGGTCAGTTCGTCGAGGACGATCGCTCCCCAGGCGGCGAGTTGCAATTCGCCATTCGCGTCGGGCTGGGCCGCGGGCGGCGGCGCGGGAATCACAGAGGGCGTGGCCCGAGGCACGGACCGTTTCTTCCTGGTCGACCGCAGGACCAGGAGCTGGGAATCGTCATTTCCGCGCCGGAGGATACGCGTGACGGCCGACGGCTCCTCACCCGGCAGGCCTTCCGAGGAGAAGGCCAATATCGCAATCAAGGCTGGCAGCAGGAAAAATTTACGGGCGGATTTGGCCATCGATCATCATCCAGGAAACGGGTTCGTCATGATTGACTATATCCTCGTATACGCCGCCGAGGCTACCGGGGGCCGGTACGGCGATCAAGTCAGCCAGCGCTCCCGGGGCGATTTTGCCGAGTTGCCCGCGCCGCTTCAGCGCCCGCGCCGGATTGACCGTAACCATGCGGAGCAATTCCTCTGGGCGCAGCCAGGGCTCAGCCCGGCCCATGAGGCGCATTTCGTCGAAGAGGCTCAGCGAATCCGTGCTCGCGAGGCTGTCCGTGGCCAGGCAGAGGTTCACCCCCAGCTCGTGCAATCGGCGCGCCGGAAACGGGGGGTGGCTGAAATAGCGGTGGCTGCCGGGGCAATGAATGACATGCGGGCCGGCGCCGCGCGGGAGTCCAGCGAGCAATTGGAAATCCTCCTCAATCAAGGTGTTCATGTGCACGAGGAGCCACTGTGTATCCACCGCGCCGCTGCGCCAGAGCTGCCCAAACGGCGTGGTCTTCCCGCAATCCGTCATCGGCCGCTTCAGCGAATACATGAAATCGTAGAGCGGGCCGCCGCCGTGGCGGAACATCGCAAATTCTTCCATGGACTCCGCCACGTGGGTGGTCAGCGGCATGGTGAAAGAAGTCGCGCAGGCATTCGCGAGGTGGAAGAGATCGAGCGACGCAGTGTAGGGCGCGTGCGGGCTCAGGCCGAAGCTGTCGAGGGAATTGGCCCGGTGCTGGAAAAATGAGAGGGCGCCGGCGACCACGTCGTCGGTGGTGATCCGGTGCCGGATATCGATCATCTCATAGAACCACCACGTACGCAGCGGCGAGGGACCGAGGTGCGTCATCAGCTCGGGAAAAGCCTCGATGTTGCACACGCTCGTAGTGCCCCACTTTTTCAGTTCGGCGAAACCGCGCCCGATGGCGGTGAGATAGTCGTCGCTGTCGAGGCTGCGTTTGAGTGCATTGATGCGCTGGACCCAGGCGGTGAATTGCTTCGGCGGCGCGATGGCCCCGCGCATCATCGTGTAGTCGAGATGGCAGTGCGCATTGATGAGGCCAGGCAGCAGAGCGCGTTCGCCGAGATCGAGCACCGGCCCGTCGGAGACCCATTGCAAATCCGGCACGGTGCCGACGGCGACGATGCGATTGCCCTCGATGGCCACGGCGCCATTCTCGATCGGCGGACCCTCCATTGTGACCACCTGTCGAGCGCGGATGATCATGCGGAGGCTTCGGCTCTCTTCACCACCTGACGGGCCCGCGCGACGAGGAGGTTGCAGGCTTCATGGCAGAGCAGCGGCAGCGTGTCGGCCGGCGCTTCGGTTTGAAATTTCTCGGCGGGTAATGAGGTCACCGGCTCGCCCGGGGCGATCGGCCACAAGATGCGCTTCAGGCAACCTCCATCGGTGCGGCAAAAGCTGCCGATCATCGTTTGCGCCTGGGCGTCGGTGATCTTTTTGGTGACGGCGTACATGCCAGTCTGCCGGGCGAGGGTGTCGCGCAAGGACACCGTGACAAGCCGCCCACGTTGCTGGCTGAGCCATACGCCGAGCATGGCAGGATAGAAATAGTCGAGCGCGCGGCGCAGTTCACCGGGATCGGCGAGGTGCAACTTCCAGCCGCGGCGCAAATTGGGAGCGGTTTTCAGCGGACGAAATTTCCCGTGCTCATCGAAGTGCGCGAGATCGCGCGCCGCTTCCGCTCCCGAGAAGGCCATGACATCCGTGCGGCTCACATCGTCGCGGTGCGACAGGACGAAGCCACCCTCCACCGGTTCGATGTGGATTTCGCCGATCTCCCGGCCGCCCCCGGCCATCCATTCTGCGAAGGCTTGGGAGAGATGGGACATCATGCGGAGACGGTGGCGGCATGCACGGCATCGAAAGCCGCCACCTGTTCCAGGATCACATCGGCGAAGAGTGGTTCCGTACCGATCGAACTGGCGTAGTAGAGCGAGCGGCCGCGGAGTTGGTAGGGATTATGGCGAAAGATCTCTTTGTCGGTCGCGCTCGCCGCGCCGCCCGATTCGGTGGCGATGCCGAGCAGTACTGGGATGTCCTCGTAGCTGTGCAACCCGTCGGAGATGAAAAACGGCACGATCACGACATTCGGCTGCGCCGCATGCTCATCCCACTTCGCGATGAGCGGGTCTTCTTCCATGTAAGCGTTCAGCACCTCGGCATAGACGCCGCGGGCGGCGATATTTTGGACTTCGCGCTTGGCCGCCACCGCGGAGTTTTCGTTCAGGTCCGTCCCGTGGCCGACGATGAAGAGGCTCGTCTTTTCCGGCGGAACACCGGGCGCCACTTCCGCTGCGCGCCGCAGCAGCAGTTCGGTCATGCGCGGATGATTGCCGACCGGCTCGCAGTATTTAATGGTGCGCCCGTCGCGCTGCGTCACCGGGCCGCTGAGCTCGAGTTCGCGGGGAATGACCGTGCGGGTGAAGTAGCCTTCGCTGATGAAATTCGGGACGACGTAAATGTCATTAGCCTCCACCATGTGGAGCACCTGCCGGAGGCTGGGCTCCTCTTTCCAGAATGCGCAATAGACCTCGCCGAAGACACCACGCCGCGCAATCTCGGCGGCGTGATCGAAGGTCGGTGCGCTGGAATCGGCGTTCACGGTGGAACCGTGTCCGACGATAATGAGCGCGCTGTGGGGTTTGGCGGTCATTGAAAGGCAGAACATCCAACATCCAACACCCAACGTCCAACATCCAATGTGGTCTTCCGCCACGCGCTAGCGCCATTGGGCGTTGGATGTCGGGTGTTCTTGATCAGGTTACTTCGGCACCGCAGCGAGGCGCTGCAATTCCGTCCGGGAGATTTTGTCACGGACATCGCGCGTCGCCGCTTCACGCCATGCTTCGATGGCGAGAGGGATTTGATGTTGCTCCTCCAAAACGGTGGCGAGCATACGCCAGGTCTCTGCGCGGAAAGGATGCTGCTGAAGGAAATCGTGCAGTTCGTGCAACGTCGCCTGCTGCTGTCCCGGTTGCCCGTGCAGATACTCGAGGTAGCGTTTGCGAATGCTCCAATTCTCCGGTGCGGCGGCGACGGCCTGGCGCAGCAAATCACCGGGGTCGCGTCCCGAGGCCGCGCTCTCAAGCGAAGCGCGCAGATTGAGGCAATCGGCCACCAGGAACGGCGACTTTTCCGCGTGCTCGACCGCTTGACGCGCTCCGTCGAAATCGTGCGCACGCAACAGAATGCTCGCGTAACCGAGCCAGATGATGGGCTGATCCGGCGTCCGGCGCAGCGCCTCGCGATAAAGGCCGAGCGCCGCTTCCTGATGCCCGGCGCCGAACTCCACGTTGCCGAGATTCATGAGCATGCGCGCGGACTCGCCGCCCGCGGCCATCGTGCTGGTGATGAAGGTGCGCTGGTCGCGCCAGTCCGCTTGCCGGGTAAAGCCGACGTAAAAGAGCAGGCCAACCCACGCTGCGGCAATCCCGGCCAGGACACATCGGAGCAGTCGCGGAGTCGTCAGCCGCTCCCAATGCGCGCGCACCATGAGCGCCACGGCTAGAAACAGGAAAGCGCTGGGCACATAGAGCCAGTGCTCGGCAATCGTCGCATTCAGCGGGAAGACATTGCTGATCGGCAGATACGCGATGACGAACGCCGCCAGACACAGCGCCGCGGTGGGTTCGCGGCGAAAACAATGCCGCATCCACAGGACAAACCCGATGAGCAGAAGCACACCGGCGAGAGTCTGATATTCGAGCGCGTGGGCGTGGCGCAAAGTGGCTTCCGGATTGCCGAGCGGATGCGTCGTGACGTCGCGCTCCATGTGCAAATCGGTGGGCCAAACCAACAGCCCGGTGTAGCCGGCAAAGGCGCGCGCCGCGAGGATGGGGCGAATGGCTGCCGGTGTCGGCGCGGCCTTCGGTGGAGGAACTTTTTCCGCGGTAAAACGCAACCCGCTGTACGCGCCGACGATCACCACCGCGATGCCCGCCCAGGGGAGCAGCAACCGCCGTGTCTCCTTGCGCCACGCGAGAATCAGCAACCAGAGCGGCAGGAAAATCATCCCACTTTCTTTCGAAAGCGTGGCAAGAAACAAGCACAACGCCGCGCCCAGCTTCCACAGCCCTGCGCGCCTTTGCGCCTGGATACTCGCCAATCCGAGCGCGACACCGGTGAAACCGAAAAGCGCGGCCAGCGGGTCCGCCCGCCCGGCCACATACGTGACCGCCGAAGTGGCCAGCGGATGAATCGCCCAGATCACGGCCACGACGCAGGCGATCCCCTGTCGCACCCGCGCTTCGATTTGGGCCAACAGCCCATTCGCCGCGAAGAACAGCGCGACTGCCGCCCCCGCGTGGGCGAGGATACTCGTGAGGTGCCAGCCCCAAGGCTGATCGAACCCGTAGACCTGGTAGTCAAAGACGAAACTCAGCCGCTGGAGCGGCCGGTAAAAATTCGACGCCGTGGCATCGAGAAAGAGAAAATGCTGGAAGCCTTCCGGGATCAGCCGCCAGCTCCGGATCAGCGGATCGCGCAGGACAAGCGCGGTGTCGTCCCAGACAAAACCGTTGCGCAGAGCCGGCCAGTAAACGAGAAGAGTCGCCGCAATGATCAGCAATACGGCTCCGGTTCGCGTTAAATTTTTCAAGCAAGCGATGATGAGAAACAGATTTCACGCCAGCAAGCGCGCGTTTGGTTGGTTCTTCGCCTTTATCCTGTTCGTCGGATCGGCTTTCGCCGGCGGACTCGATAGCTCGGTGCAGCAAATGATCGTCAGCATCGCGCCGGATTGGAACGCCTCGACCGGGAAGCTGCAGTTTTTCGAAAGGACCAACGGGGAGTGGAAAGCGGCCGGTCCGGCCATCCCCGTTCTTTACGGGAAGAATGGCCTGGTGTGGGGACGCGGCGTCTTCGGCACGGATGAACCCGGCACGCACAAGCAGGAGCACGACGGTCGTGCGCCCGCGGGCGTGTTCAAGATCGGCACGATTTACACCTACGACTCCGCGCTGCCTTCCGGCGCGAAGTACCCATTCCACACCGTCGGCGCCGGCGATGCCTGGATCGATGACGTCAACTCGCCGGACTACAACAAGCACGTGACCGTGGACCCGGCGAATCCACCTCCGTGGTTCGAGAAGGAAAAGATGCGGCACGGCGATTTCGCCTATCACTGGCTGGTGGAGATTCGTCACAACTCCGATCCGCCGGTGGCCAACGGCGGCAGCGCGATCTTCTTCCACATTCGCCGCGGCCCGGCGCGAAAAACCGCCGGTTGCACGACCATGGCGGAAGACGATCTCGTCAAACTCATCCGCTGGCTGCGCGCCGACAAACACCCGCACTACGCTCTGCTCCCCCGCTCCGAATACGAAGCGAAATGGAAAGCCTGGGGCCTGCCGAGTCCGCAGGAAGCCTCCGCGGTGATGCCCTAACGGCCCGCTTCTTCCGCAACCGGCAGTGACGTCAGCAAGCGGTCCAGGTCCGCGATATTGATGGGTTTGGTCAGGTGCGCGACAAAACCGGCCGCCAGCGTGCGCCGGATATCCTCCTCCATGCCAAAGCCGGTCATCGCGATGCTCACCGGCTTTCGACCCGTGTTCGCGAAGACAGTCAGCAATTCCGTCCCTTCTCCATCGGGCAGGCCGAGATCGCTGATCATCACGTCGAACTCTCCCGACGCCGCCAGGGCTCGGGCCGCCCGGATGGTTCCCGCGGGCGAGACTTGATGGCCCCGGCGCACGAGCAAGCGCGACAGGGTTTCGCGCGTATCTTCGTGATCTTCCACCAACAGAATGCGCCGCGAGGTCTGCTGTCCCGGCGTTCCTCCACCCACACTTCCCGCACCGGCGGCGGGCCGCGGAGGAGACTGTTTTGCCAGTGGAAATTCGAAACGAAAGGTGGCGCCCAGACCGCGACCCGCGCTTTCGGCGACGATGCGTCCGCCGTGCTGCTCGACCAAGGCGCGGGTAATCGCCAGGCCCAGGCCCAGACCGCCGAAGGCGTTCCCCTCCCGACCCTGCTGGAAAGCATCGAAAATCTTCGGCAAATCCGCCGCGGCAATACCGATGCCCGTATCGGAAATCTCCACGCGCAACTGGTTGTCGCGATTGGCCGTCCGCACAATCACGTCGCCGCCGGCGAGAGAAAATTTCACCGCGTTGCGGAGCACGTTCCAGAAGACCTGCTGGAGTCGCACGTGATCCGCCTCCACCCAGTGTTCGGCGGCATCCAGCGCGAGGGTCAGCCGCAGACCATGCGCCTCGATTTCCGGCTGCACGAAGCCCACGCAGGCGCGGAGCAGTTCGTGGACGTTGAGCGCCTGCCGCTCCAGTCGCAGCTTGCCCCGGGTAATGCGCGTGAGGTCGAGTAGGTCATCGATGAGCCGTGCCTCCAGTTCGATGTTGCGGCGGATCGCCGCGAAATCCGCCCGCACCGACGCTGGCAGATCCGGGTTCCGCTCGGCCTCCACGGCCATGAGGAGCACGGGATTCAGCGGAGTGCGCAGTTCGTGGCTGAGCGCCGCGAGGAAATCGTCCTTCGCCCGCGAAGCGGCTTCGGCGGCGGCCTTGGCGGCGGCCAGTTGTTGCTCCGCCTCCTTCCGTTCCGTGATGTCACGGGTCGTCCCGGCAACGGCTTCGACATTGCCATCAGCGCCGATCACCGGGACAAAAATATAGTCGTAGAAGCGCCGCCCAGCCGTCCCGGTGAATGGCACCTCGCCGCGCACAGCCTGCTTGGTCGCCACGGCCTGCTCAATCTCGCGGTCGTGCATCTCGGCGTGCCAGGGTTCGTAACCCAGCTCGAGGCAATTGTGCCCAATCGCCTCGTCCCAAGTCTTTCCCCACATCGCGAGCAATGCTTTGTTCGCGTAAATGAACCGGTGATCGAGGTCGAAAATGTAAACCAGGTCCGGCGTGCTGGAGAGCACCGCCTCGTAGAGCCGCGTCCGTCGGTGGCTCATCTCCAATGCTTCCTCGGCACGCTGGAGAAGAGTGGAGGAGGAATTGGGCATACGTAGATTACTGGCAACTCATCGGATGAGCCAGTGGTGTGGACGCATGTTTGAACAAAATTACCGCGCACGCAAAGACGATTGCATGGCTAAAAAGAGCGGCCCGCACCCCTGGCGTCCCTCTGTATTCCACATTTCTCCGCTAACAAAGCCGCTTTCCGTCGGATACTGAGAAAACCAGAAACTCCCCACTTATGACTCTCGCCTCTCTTTTCAATCTCGCCGGACCCGATCTCATGATCATCCTGATCATCGCCCTTTTTCTTTTCGGCGGCAAAAACCTGCCCGGCCTCGCCCGGGGCATCGGTGAAGCCGTGCGGGAATTCACCAAAGCCAAGGATGAGACCCCGCTTCCTCCCGGCAAGCCAGAATGACCCATTGCAACTTGCCGCAAGCCGGTGTAGTTGAAGCAGAACCCCATTTACTATGAATATCGCCAGCCTTTTCAATCTAGCAGGGCCGGATCTCATCATCATCCTGCTTATCGTCCTGCTTCTTTTCGGTGCGAAGAAGCTCCCTGAGCTCGCCCGCGGCATGGGGCAGGCCGTCCGTGAGTTTAGCAAGGCCAAGGATGAATTTGAGCGCGAAGTCACCCGCCCGCCGGAGTCCGCTCCCGCGCCCGCCCCGAAGCTGGATCACCCGCCGACCGAAGTCGCTCAGCACACGCAAGCTGAAAATGGCGATCACACGCAGGAGACTCCGCAAACGCACGCCTAAGCTCAGGACCGCGTAAATCCTTTCGATTAGGGCTCGCCTTCACCGGGCGAGCCCTTTTCCATTTCCGGGAATGAGATTCCCGAGGCTGTTTGCGCTTTTGCTCGCCGTTCGGCTGCCGCTGGCGGCGCTTGGGGCGGACCAACCGCCATCAGTGGTGATCGCCACCTACAACGTGGAGAACTATCTCGGCGAGGAATCCGTGGCCGCCGACACCGGCCCACGTAAAGCGAAGCTCAAGTCGGAAAAGGAGATCGATGCGGTCGTTCGGGTAGTCAAGGACATCAATCCGGACATCCTTGGCATCTGCGAGATGGGCGAACCCGAACGGTTCGAGGATTTCAAGAAACGCCTCGCCGACGCCGGCCTGCACTACACCGATTTCGAATACGTGCAGGCGCTGGATAACCAGCGGCACCTCGCCTTGGTGAGCCGCTATCCCATCGTCGCACGGCAATCGCTTTCCAACGTGTCCTATGAACTGGCTGGCCAGCCGGAAAAGGTGCGCCGGGGATTTCTCGATGTAACGATCGAGATCCGGCCTGGTTACCAGGTGCGCTTCGTGAGCGCCCACTTGAAATCCAAGTTGCCGGTGCCCGAAGGCGAGGCGTTGGTCCGACGCAATGAAGCCTCGCTCCTGCGCAAGCACCTCGACGAAATCCTTGTCGCAGATCCGAATGTGCGCCTCGTCTGCTTCGGCGATTTCAACGACCTCAAAAACGAGCCTGCCTACCACGAAGTCGCGGGCGTCCACGGCCCGACCTACATGACCGCACTGCCGGCGAAGGACGAACTCGGAGACACCTGGACGGAATACTGGAAAGCGGCCGATCTCTACTCACGCATCGACTACATTTTCGTCAGCCCCGTCTTGCACCGGGAGATCTCTCCCGGCTCACCGCGCGTGTATCGGTCCGCCTACTGGAACGACGCCAGTGACCACCGCCCGGTCTACGCCACGATCGTCCCGTCTGGACGCAAGTGAGCCGGTCCCCGGCCAACCGCGCCAGCGGGCTTGCAAGGTTCACGGCGAGAATGGCCCCGATGCCGACGCGGATGCCAGGAAAAGCAGCCTTGGCGTTCGCAGCCTTCGGGCGCTGCATGGGCAAATACGCGCCCTTCCGATTCGATCCCACGGCCAACGTCGGGAACCCTAGTACAAGTACCTAGTTTAAGGCCTACGCGGAAAATTCGCCGCCGGTAATCTCGCGGACGATGAATTCGCGCTCCCGTTCTTCTTCGTCGCTCACCATCCGCTCGATCACGCTGTTCGCCGCAGTGGCCCCGGTGTTCGCCTCGCTGCTCCCCATCGCGTTTGCCACCACTTGGGACCCTAATAACAACCCAACCTGGACGAGCGGCTCAGCCACCTTGAGCGTGGACATTATCGGGGGAACCCCCACCCAGACCGGCGGCGACATCTCGTCCCCAGACCTCATCCAATTCGGCGGCGCGAGCTTCGGCGCGCTCTATACGATCGGCGGTGGCACATTCACCGTGGGAGGAATCTGGGTGGGGCGTATCGGCCAGCCTCCCAATCAGTTCGTGCAAAACGCCGGCACCGTCACAGTCAGCCAACTCGAGATCACCGACGGCAACGGCAAATACATCCTCAACGGCGGCACGCTGAACGTGAATCATGTGAGTTTCGATTACCCCGGGGCCGGCATCGCGCCGGGCGGGTCTTTGGTCCTGAACGGCGGCACCCTGGTCACGTCCACCATCGCGTTGAAGTTTGGCAGCGGTTATGTCGGACGTTTCTATTTCAACGGCGGCACGCTCCAAGCCGACCCCGCCATCGCCAGCAGTTCCCTCGGCTGGATCCAGAACGGCTCGGGAGCAAACTCCCTGATCTCCGTCTATGTGGGCCAAAACGGCGGCCAGCTCGATACCAACGGCACCGACCGGATCATCTACACCCCGTTTCTGCACGACCCCGCCGCCACCGGCACCGATGGCGGCATCACCAAGCTCGGCGCCGGAACCCTCACCCTCGCGGGCGACAACACCTACACCGGCCCCACCACCGTCAGCGCCGGCACCCTGCAAATCGGCAACGGCGGCGCGACCGGCTCCATCCTCGGGAACGCGACGAACAACGCCACGCTCATTTTCAATCGGGGCGACGCCTGGACCTACGGCGGCGTCATCTCCGGCACCGGCAATCTGGTGAAGAACGGCGGCGGCACACTCACCCTCGCCGGCTCCAGCACCTTCACCGGCGGCACCACGGTGAACGCCGGAACGCTCAAGCTCACCGCCGGCGGCTCCGTCGGCACGATTCGCGGCGCGCTCACCATCAATCCTGGCACCGTCGTCGAGACCGCCACCACCGACGCCTTCGGTTACGCCACCGGCGCGAAAGTGGACTCCGTCACCATCAATGGCGGCACGCTCAACCACACCGTTGCCGGCGACATCGGTTGGGGCGTCGCCTACACGTTGAGCAACGGCGCGCTCCTGAGCTCGAACGGCGGCGTGAGCGACGCGAGCGCCGCCTCCATGTTCGCCTTCGGCGGCCCGATCGGCGGCAATACTTCCGTCAACGTCACCGCGGGCGTCAACACCATCGCCGGCCACGTGGACCTGCGCGGCGACAGCGACAACCCCAACATCAGCAACACCAACGTCAACTTTACCGTCGCCTCCGGCGCCACGCTCAATGTCACCGCCGGTATTTCCTCGCACGTCCCCTTCGGCACCGTCGGGCCAGTTGGCATCACCAAGCTCGGCGCCGGCTTGATGACCCTCACCGGCACGAATACCTACACCGGCGCCACCATCATCAGCGCCGGCACGTTGCAAATCGGCAACGGCGGCGCGGCCGGCTCCGTCATCGGCAACATCAGCGACAACGCCGCGCTCGTCTTCAACCGGACCGACGCCTTCACCTACTCCGGCATCATCTCCGGCACGGGCTCACTCACCCAAGCCGGCACCGGTGCGCTCACCCTCTCCAACAACCAGACTTACACCGGCCTCACCACCCTCACGAACGGAACCCTGCGCGTGAACGGCGCCCTCGCCTCCACAGCCGTCTCGGTGCAAAGCGGCGCCACCCTCGGCGGCACGGGAACCCTGGCCAGCGTCGCCACCCTGCACATCGGCGGCCATCTCGCCCCCGGCGGCAATTCCTCCAGCGACACCCCCGGCACTCTCACCTTCACCGGCGGTGTTAGTTTCGAGAGCGGAGCGGCCCTCGATCTCCAGCTCGGCACGGCCAGCGACCTCGTCCGCGTGAGCGGCGGCACGCTCACCGGCCCGGCCACCGGCGCCCTGACCTTGAATATCTTCGACTCGGGAGGTTTCGGTCCAGGCACCTATCCCCTCTTCGATTACACCGGCGCCACCCTCGCCAGCTTCGACGCCACGGACTTTTCCCTCGGCACCGTCCCCGCTGGCTTCGACTACGCCTTCGCCACCCAAGGTAACCAGTTGGACCTCATCGTCACCGTCCCCGAACCCGGTGTGGCCGCGCTCCTCACCCTAAGCGTCCTCTGCCTCCCCCTCCATCGCCGGCGGCAGGGATACCAAACCCCGCAAAGACCACTGACCGCCTGCGCCGAAAAAAGGGCGTAGCCCCACGGTGGGCCGGGTGTCGCGATGGAATGAAGTTCGGGGGGTGATTGCGGTTGCGACGCCTTTTCTTCGATGGGATCCAGAGCCATTGCGCATGCCATCCCCCTTAATACCGTCTGGTGATTCCCATTATACTGTACATTGGAACGACGCCAGCGACCATCGGCCGGTCAATGCCACCATCGTCCCTCTCGGCCGAAAGTGACGGCACCGGTCGAATAGGGCTCGCCTTCGCTAATCCAGCCCTCTTCCATTTCCGCGCCGCAGTATGAATCATCGCCAGTTTCTACAGCTCAAGACGTATTCGTCAGCCAGCGCTTTTCCGATTGTTCCGCCTATGGCGGAAAGCCAGATGATGGCCGCGCTCTATCAACTGGAGGAATCCCAGTGGTGGTCTCCGGAACAGCTCCAGGAATCGCAGTTCGATCAACTCCGGCTGCTCTGCGCGCACGCGGAAAAGGAAATCCCCTTTTACCGGCAACGCTTTCAGCAGGCCGGCGTCGGCGATTTTGCGCGTCTGACCCTCGATGACTGGCGGCGTCTGCCGATCCTCTCGCGCAGCGATTTCCAAGGCAGAGAAGAGCTCATCTCGACCCAACACATCCCCGCGCCCTACCAGGTCACGGGCAGCATCGCCACCTCCGGATCCACGGCGCAACCCATCCGCGTCTCGACCACGAACCTCACACAGTTCCTATGGAATGCGTTCACGCTCCGCGAGCACCAGTGGCATTACCTGGACTTTTCCAAAAAGCTCTCATCCATCCGCTATCTCAATCAGCGGGAGGCGGGCTACCCACACGGCATGGCGCTGGGCAATTGGGGTCCGCCCGCGACTCTGCTTTATCACACCGGCCCGTGCAGCATTCTCGACAGCAAATCGACCACCGTCCTGCAGCAGTGGGAATGGCTCACGCGAGAGAAGCCAGCCTATCTCGTCACTTACCCGTCCATCCTCACCGAACTGATCAAGCATTCAGCCCACTCCCACCAGCAGCCACCGGAGTTCAGCGAGATCCGCCTCTTCGGAGAAACGGTGGATGCCGAGTTGCGGGACCTTTGCCGGGAAACCTGGGGCGTTCGGCTGACCGACACCTACTCGGCCAACGAGACCGGCCCGATCGCGAATCAATGCCCGGAAGAGCCGCACTATCACGTGCAGTCGGAAAATCTCTTCGTCGAAATCCTCGACGACCAGAACCGCCCCTGCGCGCCCGGCAAAATCGGCCGCGTGGTCATCACTACTTTGCACAATTTCGCCACGCCGCTCATCCGCTACGCCATCGGTGATTACGCGGAACTCGGGCCGCCCTGTTCCTGCGGGCGCGGGCTGCCGGTCTTGAAGCGCATCCTCGGTCGTGTGCGCAATATCCTCACCTTGCCGAACGGCGAAAAACGCTGGCCGGTCCTCGGCTGGGGCAAGCTCTCGCGCATCGCGCCCATCGTGCAACATCAGCTCATCCAAAAGAGCCTGCAGAAGATCGAGGCGCGTCTGGTCGTGCGGGAAAAAGTGGCCGCCACACAAGAGGAGGAGATCAAACACGTCATTCGAAAATCGCTGGGCGAGGACTTCGAAATCGTCCTTTCCTACCCCGAATCCATCGAGCGCAGCCCGACGGGAAAGTTCGAGGATTTCAAATCTGAAATCTGAATTGCCCGCGACCACCGCCTAAAGACGTCCGCCATGCAGGATTGGATCGCCAAACTTTTCGCCAACAAAGAGCTCCTGCGCATGGGCCATCACCAGCGCCTGGAGGATCAAAATCTTGGCTTTGGCTGGCTTTATTATGCGCTCACGCGTCTTGTGCGGCCGAGTGTTGTGGTCGTGATCGGCTCCTGGCGCGGTTTCAGTCCACTCGTCTTCGGAAAAGGTGTGGCCGATAACCTCGAACCCGGCCGCGTGATCTTCATCGACCCCTCCATGGTCGATGATTTCTGGAAAGACCCCGACGCCGTGCGCGCCCACTTCGCCGGCCACGACGTGGCCAATATCCAGCACTTCCTCATGACCACCCAGCAGTTCGTGGCCTCGGAAGCCTATCGCGAATTGCCCCACGTCGACCTTCTTTTCGTCGACGGCTATCACACCGCCGAGCAGGCCAAATTCGACTACGAAGCCTTCGCCCCCTTGCTCACGGAAAAGAGCCTCGCCCTCTTCCACGACAGTTGCTCCGACCGCGTCTCGAAAATCTACGGCCTCGAAAACGCTTATCGCTACACCGTCCGCGACTTCCTTTCCGAGCTGAAGCGCGACCCGCAACTGCAGGTTTTCGACCTCCCGTTTGCCGAAGGCGTCACCCTCGTGCGCCGGGCCGAAACCACTCGACTTTAAAATCCCTTTCCTCTTCAACCGGTATCACAAATGGAAACCATCCAATTCTCCTTGCTCCGTGGGATTTGCCAGCTTCCCGGATACATCGCCCACGCCAAAGGATTCTTCGGCGAGCAAGGGTTGGAAGTGAATGTCAATGTCGCCCCCACTGCCTGGATGGTCCCCGAGCGGCTCCTCAACGGCGAAGTGCATTTCGCCGTCATGCCCTGGACCCGCGTGGCCGCCGCTCGCGCCCACGGTGAGCCGCTGGTCACCATCTGCGGCTCCGGCCACGAAGAAGCCGCCATCGTCGTCCGCGCCGGCCTGCGCGACGACGAAGTCCGCAAAGTCGCCATCCCGCAGCGTGGCGGCATCAAGGATCTCACCGCCATGGGCATGCTGAACAGCCTCGGCTGGGATGGCGTGGAACTCGTGCGCATGCCTTCCGGCGACGGCGCCATCCTCGCCCTCGTCGGCCAGGGCGCCGACGCCGCCTCCATGGTCGAGCCCTACGCCACCATGCTTTCCGACCTCGGCATCGGCCGCATCGTCCGCCGCACCGGCGACCTCTGGCCCGGCGCGCCCGGCTGCTCGCTCACCACCACCGCCAGCATCATCGAGGAACGCCCCGACCTCGTCCGCCACGTCGTCGCCGCCTTCGTCCAGGGCGCGCAATTCGTCGAAGCGCAACCCGACGAATCCGCCGCCATCGCCGCCGGCTACATCGGCGTCGGCGAAAAATTCATTCGCAACGCGCTCCGGGTCAACAAGCCCAACCTCCACGCGCTCGAAAATTCCGAGGCCATCCAGAGCGTCCTCAATTTGATGACCCGCATGCGCTATATCGAGAGCGCGCCGCGCGAACGCTTTTACGAAGGCAGTTTTCTCAAGGAAGCCGTCGCCGGCATTCCTGCATGAGCGCCCCCACGCTCATCTGCTGCGCGTTTCCGTTTGGCTACGGGCCGGCGGTGAAGCTCCTGCTCATCGCC
The DNA here is from genome assembly GCF_000173075.1 of Chthoniobacter flavus Ellin428. Lineage (GTDB taxonomy): Bacteria > Verrucomicrobiota > Verrucomicrobiia > Chthoniobacterales > Chthoniobacteraceae > Chthoniobacter > Chthoniobacter flavus. The sequence continues at coordinate 246,079 of NZ_ABVL01000006.1, read as the reverse complement.
CGCAGGCTGCGCGCCGCGGGAATGCGCACCGTCTTCCTCGGCCACGGCATCGCCTACGAAATGGCCGCCGCCGATCCCGGCGCCTTCGACGAAGTCGTGGAAGCGCGGGCCAGCGATCCGCAAATCGTTCAACGCATCGCCGCCGCAGACGGCCTCTTCTCGATGATGGACCGCGACTTCGCCAGCCTCGCGCTGGCCGCAGGCAAGCCGGTCTACGTCGCGGATAGCCTCTCCTGGATGCGCCGCGAAATCCCCGAGCCCTTCACCCGCGCCCGCCGCTATTGGGTGCAGAATTTCCTCCCCACCGCACCCATCGCCGGCGCCACGCCTGTCGGTCCCATCGTCGAACCGTTGCCACCGGCACCTCGCGAGCGCACTGGCGGATTGGTCATCAATCTCGGCGGTTGCGAAATGCCCGAGGGCCACACCGCGGAAGACCGCGCCTACAGCGAATTCGTCGTGCGCGGTGTTCTGGGAGGCAGGATCGGCCAGTCCTTCGGTGGACGCATCACCTTATTGGCCGGACGTCACGCCGCCCAGCACTTGCGGAATACATTTCCCAAGCAAGCCATCGAAATCGTGAGCGCGTTCCACGACAGCGCCCTTCGCACACTCGGCAACGCCGGAGGGATCTTAACTTCCCCCGGGCTGACCACCACGCTCGAATGCTTTCAGTTCGGCATCCCCGCCTTCTTCCTCCCGCCGCAAAACTATTCCCAGTGGCGCATCCTCGAGTCGCTGCGAGCCGCCAATTTGGCTACGGGCTCCTTTGCCTGGTATGAAGCCATGGGCAGCATGCCAGACTTCACCACCGTCTCGGAGCAAGACCGCACGACGCTCGTCCGCAACATCATCGCTCAAATCAGCACCAACCCGGTCGCGAATGAGCTCTTTCCCGCTGCACTTCAATGGTGGTGGTCTTCCTCCAACCCCGACGAACTCGCCGCCCGTCAGCACCGCTTCTTCGAATCCCTCGGCGCGAATGGCGTGGAAGCCATCACCCGCAGCCTCATCCGCGCCTTCCATCTCCCACAGCGCGACGCCCAGCCCGCAGCCGTCATCACGGCGGGAGCTTAAAAGATGGAACCGTGCCAACAGAGCAAAACACTGGGAGGGGCGATCTCCCGGTCGCCCTGCGTCGCGGAGCGACGCCCCAAAAGCGTGGCGCTACGCGCATGGAGTACGGTCAGCGACTGGGAAGTCGCCGCTCCCAGTGGACGCTTCGCGTGGGCTCCCGCCGACACCCGAAAAGCACACGCTCCTCTCCTCCCCGCCGAGGACGGCGCGGCGCGCCATCCCTACCTGCAAAACGCACCCCTCCACAAATCCCCACTCACCCCCACGCCTTGACCGCCACCCTCCCATCCATCCCCGGCCTGCCCGCTGAATCGAGGATCAAGGAAATCTTCGAGGCCCTCGGCTATTTCAATTACCTCACCTTCGCCCCGCCGAACATCTACCCCATGTCCGCGCCGGCGTTTCAGAAAGCCGAGCACGCCCCCCGCCCCGCCTACGCCGAAGTCGGCGGCCCCATCGGCATCTACGCCCACATCCCGTTTTGCAATTACGCCTGCAGCTTCTGCTTCTACGCCAAGCGCATCGGCGAAACCCGCGAAACTATGGCCCGCTACGTCGATGCCCTGGAAAAGGAACTCGCCTGGATCCCGCCCGGCACCCCGCTCACCCAGCTCTTCGTCGGCGGCGGCACTCCCACCGCCCTGCCCCCCGAACTCCTCGACCGCACCCTCACCGCCATCTTTCGTCACGTCGTCCGCGGCCCCATCACCCACACCGTCGAATGCTCGCCCGATTCCCTGACCGACGCCCACATCGACGTCCTCCTCCGGCACCAGATCGGCCGGGTCAGCATGGGCATCCAGTCCACCCACGATGAAGTGCTCGACCACATCCGCCGCAAGCACGCCGGCGAAGTCGCCCTCGCCACCTGCGCGAAACTGGTAAGCTGCGGACTCATGGTCAACGTCGACCTCATCTACGGCCTCCCCGGGCAAACCGAGGAGCACTTCCGGCGCGACCTCCAGCTCGTCTCGGCCAGCGGCGCCCACTCCATCACCGCCTACAACCTGCGGGTCAACGAGCGCACCCCCGTGGCGCAAAAGCTCGGCGAAGACGAACGCCTCGGCCCGCACCGGCTCATCCGCTGGCGGGCCTTCGTCCGCCACACCGCCACCGAGCTCGGTTACCGGCAAACCCGCGGCCACACCTTCATCCGCAGCACCGGCACCGACCCCGGCAGCCAGCGCGCCGCCACCTTCCGGGACCTGACCAGCCACGGCCAGCAATTCAGCGTCGGCCTCAGCTCCCGCTCCCGGCTCAACGGCACCATCTACCGCAACCATGCCGATCTCGCCGCCTACCTCGAGAGCATTGAATCCAGCCGCAGCCCCGTGCACGAAATCTTTCCCCTCGACGCCAGCGGCAGCCGCCTGCGCTACATCGCCCTTACCCTCGGCGAAGGCGAACCCCTCGATCGCGCCGATTACCACCGCACCTTCGGTAGCTCCTTCGACGAAGACTTCTCCGAACCCCTCCGCCTGACCCGCGACGCCGGCCTCATCGCCGACCACCCCTCCCCCGGCACCCCTGTCACCGCCAAGAGCCCCGACACCGCCACTCTCTCCCTCACCAGCGAAGGCAAACTCGTCTACGACAAAGTCCTCCTCGCCTTCTACCCCACCGAGGTAAAGCAATGGCTCCGCGACCGCGAACAGTCCGCCGTCGCCCGGGGACGACTGCAGCCCGTCCCCGCCGGGCAGAGCTAATCACATCTTGGAGGGCTGCGCTCCGTCGCGGCCCTGATCCGCTTGGGGCTTCGACAGAGCAGAGCTACATGATGAAAGCATCTCGGACGTCGATTAACAGAAGCCATGAAATCAAAAACGCCCCGCAACGGGTTATTGCGAGGCGTTTGGAGATTCGTGAACTTTCGGACCGCCGGGGGGGCGTCCTTCCGTGGCTTTAGAAGGCCAACCGGACGCCGCCTGTGACGCTGTGGGAGTCGTAGCGGGTGCGACCGAGTTCGCCGTCGTAGTAGAAGTAGGTGGACAGGCGGTCGCTCAGTTGGATGGCGAAGCCGGCGCCCAACAGGAAGCTGTCGCGGCCGATGCGCGGGCCCCAGACGGTGAAGTTGCCGGCGTTGCCGTCGGCGAAGCTGGAGTTGAGGGCGTAGGCGCTGTCACCGTACTCGTGCTGCCAGGCGGCGCGCAGTTCGGGCTTGATCAGGAGGCCGCCGACTTTCCAGTCGTAGCTGGCTTTCATCCCGAAGGCGGTGCGGATGGATTCCTGGCCTTGGGAGTCGATGCGCAAGGGAGCCAGTGAGCCGGATTCGGTGAAGCTGCCGACGCCGACGTAGGTGTAGTTGAAGCTGGCGGTAGGGCCGAAGGTGAAGTTGCCGCGCTTGAAGTCGTAGCCGGCTCCGAAGAGGACATTGAGGTCGCCGCCATCGGTGTCGCCGCGGGCGGTGCCTTCGAGGCCGGAACGGTGCAGGTCGTAGCTGCTGTAGCCGCCGACGACGGCGATATCGGCATACCAGCCGGGATCGACTTCGGCGGGCACGACCACTTGCTTCGATTCCTTGGAGGAATCCTTGGACAGGCCAGTGGACGCGGGCGGGGCGGGCTGGCGGTTTTGGAACATCGTGGCGTAGAGGCCGAGTTTGCCGCCGTTGACGAGGACGCGACCGCCATCGGCCGCATCGACGCTGGTGCCAACGTAGCCGGCCATGATGCCGACGGCGCAGTGTGAGCAGACCTTGTAATCGACGCCGAGGGTGAAGCCGCCAGTAGCGATGTCGTAGCCCCGGGCGTTGAAGTCGTCGCTCACGCCGACCCATTGACCGGTGCCGGTGAGGAAGGCGCCCCAGCGATTTTCGGCGGGTGCGACTTGCTGCACCTCCTTGCTGCTCTTGCCGTCGTCGCCATTGGGACCGGCGGCGCCGGTGCGGAAGCTGATCGGACCGGCGTAGTTGACGCTGAAGCCATTGAGCGCGAGGCCGCCCGCGCTGTAGCCGGTGCCGGAACGCAGCGAGTCGAGGTAGCTCTGCAGGGTGAGCGACTGCACGTTGTCGAACGACGTGCCGATGGTGAAGATGGAGGTGAATTCCTCGGCGGCCAGCTTATCGAAGTCGCCGGACAGGTTGCCGATCGGCTGGGTGGCGAGGAAGTTAATCAGCTTGCTGGCGTTCTTGTCGTTCGTTAGTTGATTGAGGGCGGAGGCCACGGACTGCTGATTCGGCGTGAGGCCGCCGATGCTGGTGAAAGGCGCGACGTAGGTCCTCAGGGTGACGTCGTTGCTGCCGTATTTCACCTTGAAGCGCATCAACGTGCTCTTATCCTGGACCACCTCGCCAAAGGTTCCACTCACGCCGCCTCCTGCGGTCAGGAACTGGAACTTCTCGCCCTTCTTGAGCTTCGGGATGTCGAGGGGCTGGACATACAGCGTACCGCTCAAACTGGCCGCGCCGCCGATGATCAGGTGGTCGAAAGTGTGATGCGTGGCCACCTGGATGAGCAATCCGCCGATCGAGGTTTGCGCATAGTTGCCATTGATCGTCAAGGTGCCGGGCGAGTTCCCGGGGCTGACGAGGCCGTTATTGATCACTGAACCGCCAATGATGCCGTGGCCACCCAGCGTGCTACCGGGATTGACAAAGGTGAACGGGCTGGCAATCACACCATCTACAATGAGGGCGCCCCCATTGATGATCGTGTTGCCGGTATAAGTATTGATGCCGGTCAGCGTGAGCGTGCCCGTGCCGATCTTGGTCAGCGAACCGCCGGTACCGCCGCCTTCGCCACCATCCTGAATGGAGCCGGAGAAGATCGTGCTGCGGTCGTTGCTGCCAACGGCCAGGTTGTTGGAGCCGACGAATACGTTGCCGTTTCCTTCGAGGGAACCGATCATCACGCTGCCCGGGTTGTGATTGCTGATGTCCAGGAAACCGTTGCCGTAGACTTTGATCGCGGCGGTGCCGCCGGTGGAATCATCCAGAAAGTAAATGCCGGCGCCTCCCCCTACGTTGCCCGACAGCGTGCCGCCGTTACCCATGGCGACGATGGTGGCACCGCCGGCGCTGGAAGTATCCCAAAAGTGGACGACCGAACCCTCACCACCGGTGACTGAACCGAGGAGGGTAATGGTGGTGTTCTGCCCGGCCGTAGCGCTGTTGAAAAATTCAATCGTCCCGCCGCCGTCGGAACCGCCACCGACCACGATATTCTGGGTGACCTTGGATTGATTCACGATGCCCGTGTTCCAGAATTGCACGGAACTATCGTTGACGTTGATGGTGTAAGCGTTCGCGCCAGAGTTGAACGTGATTCCGCCGAGTTGGATGAAACTGTCACCCAGGTCAGGATTCGTGATGTTCGACTGATCGAAATGCGCGGTCGTGCCGGAATTGTCGGGAACAATCGCGGGCGACCAGTTGGAACTATTGAACCAGTTATTGTCGCTCGGAGCGGTCAGCCAGGTGATATCGCTGGTTTCGGGCTTGCCGAAAGCATGGCTGCAAAGGAGCAACGCGGCGACGGAGCCAACGAGGGGTTTGATCGGGAGACGGGAACGGAGTTTTTCGGTCGTCATAGTTAACAGCGGTTGTGCACTACGCCGGCGGAGTGTTGGTAAAACACCGGGTAAAAGGCAATCTCATTTCTCCGCGAATCGACGTAAGCACACAGGAGAGGGCATGCTTTGGTGGGAGAGTGAAGGCCGATCGGGCAGGTGCGGCCACGCAGCGTCACCGATGACCATCCCCCAATCTTCCCCCGCAATGCAAGCCAGCCGGGAAAGCGCGAAGGCCCCGCCAAAAAAAACACCGTCATCCCGAGCGAAGCACAGGATGACGGGTGTCTTGCGATCTGCCGGCGGTCGGTTGCCCGAGGCCGGTTCGCGTCAGGGTAAAAACTTAGAACGCCACGCGGACACCGCCGGTGACGGCGTGCGAGTCGTAGCGGGTGCGGCCGAGCTCGCCATCGTAGTAGAAGTAGGTCGAGCAACGTTCGCTGAGCTGAATGGCGAAGCCTGCTCCGAGCAGGAAGCTATCGCGACCGATACGCGGGCCCCAGACGGTGAAGTTGCCGGCGTTGCCGTCGGCGAAGCTCGAGTTGAGCGCGTAAGTCGAATCGCCGTATTCGTGCTGCCAGGCGGCACGCAACTCCGGCTTGATCAACAGCCCGCCCACGTGCCAGTCGTAGCTGGCCTTCATGCCGAAAGCCGTGCGAATCGATTCCTGGGACTGCGACCCGATTGCCAACGGCGCGAGCGAGCCGGATTCGGTAAAGCTACCCACCCCGACATACGTGTAGTTGAAGCTCGCCGTCGGACCGAAGGTAAAGTTGCCCCGCTTGAAGTCATAACCCGTGCCAAAGAGCACGTTCAGGTCGCCGCCATCGGTATCACCGCGAGCCGTGCCGTTGAGACCCGCACGACGCGTATCGTAGCTGCTGTAGCCGCCCACGACCGCGACATCCGCATAGAATCCCGGATCCACCTCGACCGGCGCCGCGGGCGCTTCCTTCGAGGAATCCTTCGACAGCCCCGTGGGAGCCGGCGCGGCAGGTTGCCGGTTCTGGAACCAGGTCGCATAGAGACCCAGCTTGCCGCCATTGACGAATACGCGACCGCCATCGGCAGCATCGACGCCGGTGCCGACATAGCCGGCCATCACACCAACCGCAATATTCGGCGTGACCTTGTAGTCGAGGCCCAAAGTGAAGCCACCGGTCGCGATATCGTAGCCCTTGGCGTTGGCATCGTCGCTCACGCCCACCCATTGGCCGGTGCCGGTGAGGAATGCGCCCCAGCGATTCTCGGCGGGTATCACCTGCTGCACTTCCTTGCTACCCTTGCCGTCATCGCCATTCGGGCCAGCCACACCACTGCGGATCTGGATCGGGCCATTGTAGTTGACGTTGAAGCCATTCAACGCCAGGCCGCCTGCGCTGAAGCCGCCGGTCCCGGAATGCAGATTGTCAAAGTGCTCCAACAGGTTCAGCGACTGCACGCTGTCGAAGGACGTCCCAATCGCGAAGATCGAGGTGAATTCCTCGGCCGCGAGTTTGTCGAAGTCGCCGGGCAGATTGCCAACCGGCTGCGTCGCGAGGAAATTGATCAACTTGTGGCCCCCGCCGTGGTCCACCAAATCGTCGAGCGCATTGGCGACCGACTGCTGGTTCGGCGTCAGGCCGCTCAGGCCCGTGAAGGGCGCCACGAAACTCTTCAGCGTCACTTCATTGCTGCCGTAGATGGCCTTGAAGCGCAGGAGCGTGTTCGTTTCCGTGATGACGTCGCCAAACGTGCCGCCTACTCCACCTGCAGCGGTCAAGAATTCGAACTTCTGACCGACCTTGAGTTTCGGCGGATCGGTTGGAACAACGAAAAGCATGCCGCCCAGGCTGGCCGTGCCGCCGACGACGAGACGATCGTACACCGAGCGCGAAGCTACCTGGATGAGCAAGCCGCCATTCGAGTTTTGCGTGTAATTGCCGTTGATCGTCAAGGTGCCGGGCGAATTGCCTGGGCTGACGAGACCGCTATTGATCACCGAACCGCCAATGATACCGTGGCCGCCGAGCAGGCCACCGGGATTGACATAGGTAAACGGGCTCGCAATCGAGCCATCCACAATTAGGGCGCCCCCATTGATGATCGTGTTGCCGGTATAAGTATTGATGCCGGTCAGCGTGAGCGTGCCGGTGCCGATTTTGGTGAAGGAGCCACCGGTGCCAGACAATGAAAACACCGGAGCGGGCGGACCAAAAATGGAGCCTTCACCACCGTCCTGAATGCTGCCGGAGAAAACCGTGTCTCGGTTATTGCTACCCACGGTCAGGTTGTTGGAACCCAAGAAAACGATTCCGTTGCCTTCCAACGAGCCGATTGTCACGCTGCCGGGATTGTGCTCGCTGATGTCAAGGAAACCATTCCCATAGAGTTTCACTGCGGCCTGTCCGCCTTGGGAATCCCCTTGGAAGAAGACACCGCCGCCCGTGGTCGGAGCGGGGGAGAAAAAGAAGGTCGGTGCCGGTCCGCCCATCGCAATGATGGTGGCTGCCCCGGCAGACGAACTGTCCTGGAAAATCAGCCGGCCGCCGATCCCTTCTCCGCCGTCCGCTGCCCCCATCACGGTGAAGGTGGTTTTCGACCCAGCCGTGGCGGAGTTCCAGAACTCGAGGTCCGCATTTGAACCGATGATGAAGTTCTGCGTCTTGCCGGAGTTATTGAGGATGCCGTCACCTGCGATGGCGAAGCCGGCGTTGTTGACGTTAAACGTAAAGGAGTCGCCATTCGGGTTGAACACCATGCTGCCGACCTCCGTAAACGAGAACGTCGGAAGCGTGATATTGGTGATCGTCGAGTTGTTGAAGATCGTTGTCGTGCTCGGGGAACTCGCCGGAGCGCCTGGACTCCAATTGGCTGAATTCGTCCAATTTCCATCGGCCGGATTCGACAACCAGGTCGCGGTCGTGGCTGCCGGCACTACGGCATGCGTAACAACACTTCCCAGCAACAGTGCGGCAATGGAACCGACCAAGGGCTGAATGACTTTGCGAACGCGGGTCTTATCGGTCATAGTAAGTTTAGCGGTAAGGGATAAAAGGAGGCGAGAGTGTTGAGCGCCCCCGCGCGGAAAAGGCAATCACTTTATGCCCCGAGGCGCATCTCAGGTATGCCGCTACGGACCTGTAGGTAATACCACGATCACTCCCTGCTCCGTTGTCGCGCAGAGCATATCTTGGAGGATCTTCGGAAGGATATCCCCGGGATTTTAGAGCGACATTGCACGGTTTACAGAAATCGTTACCGCCTCGGTTTCGCTACCCCCCCGAGATTCAGATATCAGTTGCGACACCCACGCGGCCTGTCGCAGGAAAACAATGTTTCTTTCCGCTCGCCTCCGAAAGAAATTCGCTTCTAGCTTCCTGCGTATCCGTGAATCAACCTCTCCCTGCCTCTGCCCGTGAACCATGGTCTGCCCATGCGGGGGGCTGGAGCCAGCTTGGCTCTCCACTCCGGCCCTGCCCGGAGGACTTGCAACGCTTTCATCAAGCCTGGACGGACTCCCTGCCCGCCGGCCTCCCCCAGCGCCGGATTGACATCCTCTCCCTTGGCGTCACCCCGGAAATCGCCCTGCATCCTTGGGCTTCGGAAACGCACATCACCGCCATCGATGCCAGCGAGGAAATGATCCGCCAAGTCTGGCCCGGCGACAGCGCGGAGCGTCGGGTCGTCCACGGCGACTGGCTGGCGATGCCTTTTGCCGATGCTTCGTTTGATCTCATCCTCAACGACGCGGGTCTCCTGCTGATGGCCGGGGCGGAAAAGCTGCGCGCCGCGGCGAATGAATTGCGCCGCGTGCTCCGTCCGACCGGCCGCGTAATCCTGCGCCATTTCGCGCGGCCTTCCTCACCGGAGCCGCTGGACGCGCTCGTCCGGGCGGTCGCCGACGGAAAGCTGCGGAACTTCCACGAACTCAAACTGCGGCTCCTCATGGTGCTCGAAACCGAAAAGCCCGGAGCCGGCATCCGTCTCGCCGATGTTTACGATTGCTTCAACCTGCTTTTCGCGGATCGCGCCGTGCTCGCCAGCCGCCTCGGCTGTGATCCACGCACGGTCGCCACGATCGATCGTTATCGAGGACAGGACGCCCGCTACACTTTCCATTCCCTGGCCGAAATGGCGATGGCCTTCCACGCTTTCACACTCAACCTCGGCCCCGATGGCCATTATCCCGCGGCCGAACGTTGTCCGGTCCTGGCGTTCACCCCGAAATCATGAGCAGCGATTGGTTTGACCGTCTCGGCCGGAACCCGCATCTGCTGCCGCCCCAGGCACGTGCGAATCGAGGCAGCGTCGCGATCTCGAAGCTGCTGGCCGATCGCCGCGTGAGCGAGCGCATGCCCACGGCGGAACTGGCCCGCCAGCAAGGCTCCGCGCTGCTGGACCTGGCGCGGCATTGTGCCGCTGCTTCACCACACTTTGCCAGCCGCCTCGCCACGGCCGGACTCACGCCCGAGGCGCTGGCCGCACCGGACGGCCTGGCGAAGCTGCCGCCGCTCACCCGGCAGGCCTTGGTGAACGCCGGCGAAAGCCTCTTTTGCCACGCCTACCCGCGAGCCCACGGCGGCATCTCCACGACCTCAACCTCTGGCTCCACGGGCGAGCCGGTGACCGTGAAGCGGACGGAACTCTGCACCTTGCAATGGATGGTCTATACTCTGCGCGAGCACCTCTGGCACGACCGTGATTTTTCCGGCCGCCTGGCGACCCTGCGAGCCAACATCAGCGAGGCTGCGGAAAGCGCCGATTGGGGACAGCCCTGCACCTTCCTCTTCCGCACCGGGGCGTGGTCCGGCCGGCCGGCTTCTCTGTCCGTGGAAGAGCTCTGCCGCTGGCTGGGGGAATTCGATCCCGACTATTTGCTCATCCTGCCGAGCACACTCGCGGGCATCGTCGCCGAACTCGAGCGCACCGGTCGACGACTGCCCCGGTTGCGTGGCGTCCGTACCCTCAGCGAAACGGTCTCGGTGCGCTTGCGGGAAGACGTCCGGCGCGTGCTCGGCGTGGGCGTCGATGATGTCTACACCTCACAAGAGTTCGGCGTGATGGCCACGCAATGTCCCGAACACGGCACCTATCACGTCTCGGAGAGCATCCTGCTCGAAGTCGTGGATGCCGAGGGACGCGCCTGCCGGCCCGGTGAGATCGGCCGCGTCCTCGTCACCGATCTGGTGAATTACGCCACGCCGCTCATCCGCTATGAAATCGGCGACTATGCCGAAGTCGGTACACCGTGTGCGTGCGGGCGGGGGCTGCCCACAATTCGTCGCTTCCTCGGGCGCGAGCGCAATCTCGTGCTGCTTCCCGATGGCACGCGGCATTGGCCGGTCGTGGGTTTTCACCGCTGGGGCGAGGTGCACACCATCCGGCAATTCCAATTCATCCAGCTCGATCGCCAGACCATCCTCGCCAAATTGTCCGCGCCCGCGCGCCCGTCTGCGGAACAGGAAGCACAGCTCACCAGGATCATCCAGGAAGAGCTCCAGCACCCCTTCGAGATTCGCTATGCATGGCAGGAGGAGCCACTGCCCCGCGGGCCCGGGGGGAAGTTCGAGGAGTTCCTCTGCCGGGCGGAGTGACCGCTATTCACGAAAAATGCGGCTCCGTGAATTTCTTAATCTTAAATCTTAATCTTATTCTTAATCTCCGCGGCTGAGGATTAAGAGTAAGAGTAAGAGTAAGATCCCCGGCCTCATCGCGTCACTTCATCTTGCACACCCGCGACACCGAATAGAGATTGCCGCGATGACCGTCTCGTGAAATGAAGCGGTTCCTTCCCACCCACCGCTCATGAAACGTTTCTCCCACCTTCTTGCCGGCTTGGTCGTCGCCAGCCTCAGCCTTGGCGCCCTGGCGGGCACCGCCGAAGAGGACTGGCAGGCCGTGATCGCTCTGGATGCCGGTCCCCACGAACAGCCCGATTCACCCAAGGCCGTGGGCTCGATGGTCGTTGCGCATCTCGTCAGACAGGAACGGGCGCTGCGGACATTCCTGACCGCACATCCGCAGGACGCTCACGCGTTCGAGGCCGAAATCCGTCTATCGCGGGCGTTGCAGATTCGCGGGGATTTTGAAGCCTCGGAAAAGCTGCGCATGGAATCGCAGCGGATTCTCGACTCCCTCGAAAAAACGGTGACGCCCGAGCAACGGCCCGAACTGGAATTTGCGAAGATCGCCCGCACGATGCGCATCCTCAAACGCTCGGACACGACCCAGCGCGACGACCTGCTCAAGGCGGCGCGCGCCTTCACCGAAGCGTATCCCACCGACCACCGCGACGCCGCCTTGCTCGCCGAAGTGGCGGGTCTTTACGACACGCAACCGAAGCTCAAGGAGTCGCTTCTGGAGGACGCGCAGGCCATGGCCAAGGATCCCGATCTCAAGGCGCGCATCGCGGATGACCTCACCCGGGTGCATCTGTTCGGGCAGGGAGTTCCGCTCAAATTCACCTCAGTGCAGGGACAGGAGATCGACGTGGCGAGCTTCGCCGGAAAGCCGGTGTTCATCATCTTCTTCGCCCAGAACTCGGTACCCTCGATAATGGCGCTGACCAAGCTGCAACAGGAAGTCGCGACTCTGCCGCAAGGCAGCATTCACGTGCTCGGCGTGAGCCTCGATCGCAACCGGGAGACGACTGTCGAGACCCTCAAGTCGCACGGCCTCAGCTGGCCCACGGCGTGGGACGGCAAGGGCTGGGAAGGCTCGATGGTGCGCGGCTTCGGCATCAATGCCCTGCCCACGGTGTGGCTGCTGGATGGTCACGGGAAATTACGTTCGCTCAGTGCGCTGGAAGGCGCGGCTAGCATGGCGCGGCAACTCATGCGGGAATAGCGAGCCAGAGCAGGCGCTCGAAGCAAAACTGGAGGGAAGCGCGCCGACGCTTCCGCGGGCACGCGCGTTCCCGGCACCGATAGCGCGGTGCCCTCCAGTTCCGATTGGAAAGCGACCCCTTAATTTCCTTCCCGTCCGGCCAAAACACGGCGTTCGCGCGATTCCATACATGAGTTATGAAACCAGCGACCATCGTTGGCATCCTTCTGATCATCATCGGGGTCATCGCCCTCGCCTATGGTGGTCTCAACTTCACCACGCATGAACAGAAACGCGTGGTCGATCTCGGTCCACTGAAGGTGGATGCCAATGTGGAGAAAGAACACTCGATTCCACTCCCGCCAGTCCTCGGCGTGATCGCGCTGGCCGGCGGCATCGTGCTCGTCTACGCGGGGACGAAGAAGTAGGCCCTACAACACATCGCGCCCGGCGACGATGGTGTGCGTGACCTGGAAATCGTCCGTGAAGCTCACCAGATCAGCGTCGGCGCCGACTTGCAGCACGCCCTTGCGCGCTTCCATCCGCAAGGCACGAGCGGGATTGAGCGTCGCCATGCGCACCGCTTCGACGAGCGAGACGTTCACCATCTGCACCATGTTGCGCACGAGATCGATCATCCCCGCGGTGCTGCTGGCCAGCGTCTGCCCATCGGCCAGCACACTGACGCCACCGCGCACCACGCAATCGATATCGCCGAGCTGGAATGTCTCCCCTTCCGCCAGACCGGCGCCCGCGGCCGCATCCGTGACGAGCACGATTCCATCCGGCCCCTTGGCGAGGTAAAGCATGCGCATCAGCGTGGGTGACACGTGATGCCCATCGGCAATGAGTTCGCATAAAATCTCCGGCTCGCTGAGCACGTATTCCAGCAAACCCGCCACGCGATAAGGCCCGCGGCGACGCGCCGTGGACATGCAATTGAAGGTGTGCGTCGCGTGCCGCATGCCGTGGGCAAACGCCGCCGCCGCGTCCTCATCCCAGGCATCGCTGTGACCGCCGCTGGGAATGACGCCGCGCCCGGCCAGTTCCTCGAAAAGCTCCAGTGCACCGGGCAACTCGGGCGCCACCGTCATCTGCGTGATCAAACCATCGAACGCCAGCCATTGCTCCCATTCCGCGCGTTGCGGATTCCGGATGAGGTCGAGCCGATGCGCGCCCGGTTTTTCCTTCGAGAAATACGGCCCCTCGATGTGAATGCCGAGCACCTGGGCGCCATGGCCAGCGGGTTGCCGCCGATACTCCTGCGCCGCGCGCAACACATTGAGAATGGCTTCGTTCGTCGCCGTCACCGTCGTCAGCGCCAGCGCGGTCGTCCCGCCGCGCGCGTGATGCCGGCAGATCGCCGCAAAGGCCTCCGCGCTTGCTTCCATCGTGTCGCGGCGCTGGGCGCCGTGGATGTGGATATCGATAAATCCCGGGGCGAGAAATTGTCCGCCGAGATCGAGGACCGGCTCATTCGCCACCGGCGCCAACGGCTGATCCGAGATCGCCGCAATCTTTCCCTCCGCTACACGCAGGTGCCCGCGAGCGAGACGTTCGGGAAAGAGGAGACGGGCATTGGTCAGGAGCATGATGAAAGTGTTAAGCTTTAAGTTTTAAGAGCTTCGCAGCGAGCCTCTGCCACTTAAAACTTAAAACTTAAAACTTTTCCGATGTCCTCTCCGTCCGATTTCCACACCCAGAGAGCCGCGCGTCTCGCCCGGCTCAAGCTCGAGCTGGCGGACTTCGAGGAGAAGTTCTCCCGCAGTTCCGGCCCTGGCGGGCAGCATGTAAACAAAGTCTCCACCGCGGTAATGCTGCGCCACGTGCCGAGCGGCGCCGCCGTGACCGTGCAAGACACCCGCTCACAATCGATGAACCGCCAGCTCGCCTGGACGCGCCTGCTCGACGCGATCGAGGAGCAGCGCCGCGCCGAACGCGCCGCGCGCCGGTCGGAAATCGAAAAGAAACGCCGGCAGAATTCCAAACGCCCCCGCGGCGTAAAAGAGCGCATCCTCGAAGGCAAAAAACGCCGGGCGCAGATCAAGAAAAACCGTGCGAAGGATTGGTAAAAGGCAAAGTGCCCCATGCACCGCGTCCGGTTATTCGAACGGTTCTTAAGCCGGCCTCGCTTGCCCGGTTTGCTTCCAGTCAGCGTTGGTTTGCAGCGCGCGCTCACTTTCCACTTTAACGATTTCGTCGCACATCCGCACTGGCCCCCCACGAACGCCTTGGCTTAGTGTCTCTGCCATGACGACACCGAATTCGGGCGAAGCCCTGGACACGCACGCCAAGGCGCTCAAGATCAATCTCGACAATCGCTTTTACGGGACGCTCGCGGAAATCGGCGCGGGACAGGAAGTGGTCCGTTGGTTCTTCCGCGTGGGCGGCGCTGCCGGCACCATCGCCAAGAGCATTTCCGCCTACGACATGCAGGTGAGCGACGCGATCTACGGCGACACCGAACGCTACGTCTCGCGTCCGCGGTTGCAGTCGATGCTCGATCACGAGTTTCAGCTCAATATCGACCGCCTTTCCGACAGCCGTGGCGACACCACTTCGTTCTTCGCTTTCGCCGATACCGTCGTCGCGCGCAGCTACAAGGGCGGCAACGAGTGCCACGGCTGGATGGGGGTGAAGTTCCAGGCGCACCCGCGCGATGAACCTTCGCAGATCATCGTTCACGTGCGCATGCTCGATGCCGAAGCTTCGCTCCAGCAGGAAGCGCTCGGCATCATCGGCGTGAACCTGCTCTACGGCGCCTTCTTCCTCCATCACGAACCGGAGCGGCTCATGGAAAGCCTGCTCGACAAGCTGACCACCGGCCGCATCGAGATCGACCTCATTGATTTCAAGGGCATCGAGTTCCGCTACGTCGACAACCGCATCATGGCGATGAAGCTCGTGCAACTCGGCCTGAGCGGCGCGGCGATGTTCGGGCCGGATGGCGCGGTCATTCAGCCCTCCGACACCCTGCACAAGAAAGCGGTGCTCGTGGAGCGCGGCAGCTTCCGTCCGGTGACGCACGTGAACCTCGACATGTACAACGCGGCGCTGGCGAAATTTTCCGCCGATCCGTCGGTGGCGGGCAAACCGGTGCTGTCGCTCATGGAAATCACCATGCGCAATCTGCTCGCCGGCGGGCAGGAAGTGGACCGCCGCGATTTCCTCGCGCGCGCCGATCTGCTCGCAGCCTGCGGCTTCCATGTGCTCATCTCCGATTACTTCGAATACTACCGCCTCGCCGCCTATCTCGCGTGGCGGACCAAGGAGCGCATCGGCATCGTCATGGGCGCGGCGAGTCTCATCGAACTCTTCGATGAGAAATATTACACCGCGCTGCCTGGCGGCATTTTGGAAAACTTCGGCCGGCTCTTCAAAAACGACCTCAAGGTTTTCGTCTACCCGCTGCGGGAGCATCAGACCGATGAGATGACCACGGTCGATAACCTGCAGGTCGCGCCCGAACTGCGCAAACTCCACGGCTACCTCACCGAACGCGGCAGTTTCATCCAGCTCGACAATTACAACCCCGACTACCTCCACATCTTCTCGCGCGACGTCCTCAAGCGCATCGCCGCGCAGGATGAATCCTGGGAAGCGATGGTCCCGAAACAAGTCGCGGACATCATCAAGAAGCGCGGGTTCTTCGGCTACTCAAAGCACCGGGCGGACTGAGCGGACGGTTGAGAGTTGAGGGTTGATAGTTGAGAGCCGCGCTATCGACTTCGGCACGGGAGTCCCAAATGGTCACACCTTTGGGGGTGGCGTCCGCCCTGCTCTACCTCTCACGCAGTCCGAACGGCGGCTCTCAACTATCAACTCTCAACCATCAACTTCCCCATTGTCCTTCCTCGATTTTCATTTCTTCTCCGAGTCCCTCGCGCTCACTTGCTCCGCGCATGTCATTCTCCCGCAGGCGACCACGCGGCAGATCGGCATGACGAGCGGCAAGCAGCGCGAGCGGTATCCCACGCTGTATCTGCTGCACGGGCTTTCCGATGATCACACGATCTGGACGCGGCGGACCTCCATCGAGCGTTATGCCTCGGAGCGGAATATCGCCGTGGTCATGCCGGCAGTGGCGCGCAGCTTTTACCAGGACATGGCCAGCGGGCCAAAATACTGGACGTTTCTCAGCGAGGAATTGCCCGCACTCTGCCAGCACTACTTTCCGCTGAGTGATGCGCGGGAGGATACCTTTGCCGCCGGACTTTCGATGGGTGGCTATGGCGCGTTGCGCCTGGGGTTGGCGCGCCCGGAAAAATTCGCCGCGGTCGCCAGCTTGAGCGGGGCACTCGATCTCGCGCGCCGCCTCCGCGAAGTGGACAAACCCTTCGCCCGCATCGATCGCAAGGAATGGACCGGCATCATCGGCCCGGACTTGAAAGCGCCGGCAGATTCAAACCTCTGGCTGCTCGCCTCCAAAGTCGGAGCATCTCCGGAACCACGGCCCGCCATCTATCTCTCCTGCGGCACCGAGGACGAATTGCTCTCCGAGTCGCGCACCTTCCGGCAGCACCTCGATACTCTCGGCTTGCCGCTCACCTACAGCGAGGGGCCGGGCGCCCACGAATGGGGCTATTGGGACGCCCAGATTCAGCGCGTGCTCGAGTGGCTGCCGCTGCGGCAGTCCTAGCTAAGCATTACCCACATCTTTTTGTCGGTTTAGGGACAGCGGGAATTCGGCTGCGGCTCACCGGGAGGGGCGACTTTCTAGAAAAGGCCCTGCGTCGCGGAGCGACGCCCCAAAAGATGGCGCTCCGCGCGTTCGTTCCAGTCGGCGACCCCGCCATGGCGGGGTCGCCGCTCCCAAGGCGCTATCTGTATCGACGTCCAAACACCGAGCAAAGATGTGGGTAATGCTTAGCGTCCTAGAGCGGATCGACATTCAAGGCCGAGGCTTCGGCTTCCAGCCTTTTAGGACGAAAGAGGATAGCCCAGCACGTCAGTGTTGAGATGAATGCCAGGGAGCACGAAAGTCCCGCCAGGTATTTCGACGCGGAAATCTCTCCCGTCTTTTGACACTTATTCGCGGAAAAAAGTAATCCCGCTCGACGCCGTCGAGTTGGCCGTCGCGCATGCAACAGTTCTTGAAACCGGCGAGTCGAACCGCACGGGCAGGGGTCGTTACGACCGAGTTTCTCCCGCAGTTCCTTGTCGCCATGGACGACGCGGAAGCCGCGTTTGACCTGCGTTTCGGATGGGAACCCTTTACGGCGCTTGCTGGTGCGCTCGAAAAAAGGGGACGTCTTGATCTGAATGAGTAGCCATAGGTCCTCCTTGGTTGAGTGGGCTGATCTTTACCGGAGCGTTACTTGCAAGGTCACGCACATTTGACCATTTTCTTGCTCAACATTCCCCGTCCTCGGGGGTTCACACCATACATCATGAAACTCCGCACCCTCCTCGCCACCCTTGTTTCCTCCGTGGGCCTCGCGGTCCTCGCACACGCCGCCCCTCTCGCCGTCGGCGCCGCCGCTCCCGAAATCAGCGCCGTCGACCAGGACGGCAAGACCGTCAACTTCAAGGACGTCTACGCCAAAGGCCCGACGCTCGTTTATTTCTACCCGAAAGCCGACACGCCGGGCTGCACCAAGCAGGGTTGCTCGATCCGCGATTCCTGGGCGGACCTAAAGAAGGCCGGCATCCAGGTGATCGGCGTGAGCGAGGACAAGGTCGAAGCGCAAAAAGCCTTCGCCAACAAATACAACCTGCCCCACACCCTCATCGCCGATAACGACGGCAAAGTCGCCGCCGCCTTCGGTACCGACTTCATCCCGAACAAGCCGCTCACCCAGCGCCAATCCTTCCTCATCAAGGACGGCAAGGTCGCCTGGACGATGCTGAAGGGCACGACCACCGAGACCCACGCCAAGGACGTGATGACCGCCTACGAGGCCCTCTCGAAGAAATAAGCGAATTCTGCTCCACTCAGCGCGCGCTTCCGGAAACGGGGCGCGCGCTTTTTGCTTTAAAACACCATCGGCTGCCCTTCGGTCATCACCGAAATCCGATCGGCGACGCCGTGTTCCTGGGCGCAGGCCAGCAGGCGTTCGGGCGGCTCGTGGAGGGGTTCGTAGCTGAGGCGGAAGGTGCCGTAGTGCATGGGCACCATGCGTTGCGCGCCGAGGTCGAGGAAGGCGCGGACGGCTTCCTCGGGATTCATGTGCACGTCGCGGCCGGTGGGCGGGTCGTAGGCGCCAATAGGCAGCAGGGCGATATCGATCTTATGCCGCTGGCCGATTTCCTTGAAGCCCTCGAAATACGCAGTGTCGCCGCAGTGAAAGATGGAGCGGCCGCCGACCTCGATGATGAATCCTCCAAACCCGCGATGCGAATCGTGCAACATGCGCGCGCCCCAATGATGGCAGGGCGTGAGGGTAATCTTCAGCGGGCCTTGATGGTAATCCTCCCAGTAGTGCAATTCGTGGACGCTCTTGAAGCCGAGATCGTGCACAAGATTGCCCACCTCGAAAGGCACGACGATCGGCTGATCGGCAGCGACCTTGCGTAGCGACCGGCGATCGAGGTGATCAAAATGGGCGTGAGTCACCAGCACGAGATCGATAGCCGGCAGATCATGCAACTGCAGGCCCGGCTGCTTCATCCGCTTGAAGACCTTCAGCCACTTCGCCCAGTTCGGATCGACGAGCAGATTGTGCCTGGCCGTCTGGACGAGGAAGGAGGCGTGGCCGATCCACGTCAGGCCGATTTCACGATCGCCCAACTCGGGAAAATTGGGAACAGCGTGCTCGCCCGAGCGTGGTTCGAACAGCGAGGGGATCAATACCTGCGTAAGGAAGTTGCGCTTCTGCCAGCCCTTCTTGGGCTTGAGCCCCACCTTCTTCGCGGCTGCGCCATTGGCACCATGGTGGGTGCCATTGGCTTTTGCTGATTTCTTGATTTCCGCTTTGGGTTTGCGAAAGGGATTCGCCACGACAGAAAACATTAATCGAGTCATCGCAGGACGCAAAGGTTTCATGCGCTTGCAAAGCCGATGGCGTGCCATTTGTAATCCCTTCCGTGACCAAAGCCGAACTCCGCCGCGAAATGCGCACCCGCCTGGCCGCGCTCGGCGCCACCCGCGATGAGAAGTCGAAAGCCATTGCGGCCACCCTGGCGCATCACCCAGCCCTCCAAAGCGGCCGGCACGTGGCCATTTATTCGCCGATCCCCAGCGAACCGGACATCGAGCTGCTGTGGAAAATCGCGCCCGGGCGTTTCTGCTACCCGCGGGTGGCCGATGGCAAAATGGAATTCGTGGAGGTCGAGAAACTCGAGCATCTCATCACGTCTTCGTGGCATCCGCACATTCGTGAACATCGTCTGCCGGAAGCGCGCGTGGTGTCGCCGGAGGAGATCGGCGTGATTTTCGTCCCCGGACTCGCCTTCACGAAAAATGGCCACCGACTCGGTCGCGGCGGCGGATACTATGATCGCTATCTCTCCTCGCTGCCGGCCAGCACGATGAAGATCGGAATCTGCTTCGCTCTCCAAATCGTCGACACACTGCCGCTGGAGTCGCATGACCAGGAGTTAAACGCGGTAGTGACGGAAGACGGCCTGATTGTTCGGCCCACGCCGCTATAGAGCACGCTCGGAGCCTGCGTTCTTAATCTTATTCTTAATCGTAATCTTACTCTCCTTTTGGGATTAAGAGTAAGATTACGATTAAGATTAAGAGCGCTCTACACCGACCGCACCGGCACGCGCATCTCGAAGCGCGGGATACGGGTGAATACGGGTTCGCCATCCGTCGTGACACCGAAATAGGCACCCTCGGCCACGCTATCCGAGCCGATAGTGTGATAGCTGTTGTAGGAAAAATGTTCACCCGGCTCTAGCCGCGGGAATTCGCCGACGACCCCATCACCCTCCACCACGACGCGCTGGCCGTCCGAATCGGTCACCACCCATTTGCGGCCCTTGATGGTCACGGTCGAGGGCGAGTTGTTCCGAATGGTGATGAAATACACGAATGGGTGCGGCCGGTCCGGTGGCGCTTCGAGCCTGGGCATGTGAACGACACGATCCACCTTGGCGGAGAGGCCGGCGAGTTCGGTAAACGCGGACATTTGGATTTCGGAATTGAGATTTCTGATTTCTGATGGGGGCAGGTCCGCCACTTTTGACAGCGACCAATCAAATCCATTCTCTCTAAACAGCAATCGATATTCCAATGTTTCCCGTAGGCCTCACTATTGCCGGTTCCGACAACAGCGCGGGGGCTGGCGTGCAAGCCGACCTCAAGACGATGAGCGCGCTCGGTGTTTACGGGGTCACCGCCATCACCTGCGTCGTCGCGGAAGTGCCGGGCAAAGTAAGCGCGATCCAGGCCATCGAACCGCGCATCGTCGCCGAACAGATCCGCCTGCTTTTCGAGGCTTTTCCCATCGGGGCGCTCAAAACAGGGATGCTTTATTCGTGCGAGATTATCGAAACGGTGTGCGACACGCTGAGGGGTTGCCGCGAGCCAATGCCGCAACCACCCCCCATCGTCGTCGATCCCGTAATGGTCGCGACCAGCGGCGATCCCCTTCTCCAGCGCGACGCCATCGCCCTTTATCGCGAGCGCCTTTTCCCCATGGCCACCCTCATCACGCCCAATCTCGATGAGGTGCGGACGTTGCTCGACCGCGAGGTCACCTCGGTCGCGGAAATGCGTACCGCGGGTCAGGAACTCGTGGCCACCTATGGCCGCGCGTTCCTCATCAAGGGCGGCCATCTGCGGCTCAATCCAGCGATCGACCTGCTCTGCGCTCCAGATGGTGGTGTCCAGGAATTCTCCGCCCCCTTTGTGCCAGGCGTCTCCACCCACGGCACCGGCTGCACCTACGCCGCCGCGATCACCGCCGGCCTGGCCAAAGGACTCTCCCTGTCGGAGGCCGCCAGCGAGGCCAAGCAATACCTGGCCACTACCGTCGCCCATTTCCTGCGCTGGCCTCGCGAAGACGGTCGCACCACTGACGCCCTGCATCACTTTTGGGGAAAACCGAGTGCTTAGTGCTTGGGCCGCAGCGGCTAGCCGCCCCCTCCGACTCTGATTACTGATTACTGATTACTGATTACTAAGCACTAAGCACTAAGCACTAAGCACTCGCCTTTCATCTCTCCCCACTTGGCTCCCGACACTTCCCCGTCTACTCTCCCGCCCTTCGCTTCATGAAAATCCTCGTCCTCGGCAGCGGCGGGCGCGAACACGCGCTCGTCTGGAAACTCCGTCAATCGCCTCGCGTCACCGCGCTCTACTGTGCGCCCGGCAACGCGGGTACCGCGCAACTCGCCACCAACGTGCCGATCAAAATCACCGAACACCAAAAGCTGGTGGAGTTCGCCAAAAGCGAAGGCATCGACCTTACTGTCGTGGGACCGGATGACGCCCTGGCTGCCGGCATCGTCGATCTTTTTCAAAAGCACGGACTGCGCATTTTCGGTCCCACCCAAAGCGCGGCCCGGCTGGAATCCTCGAAAGTCTTCGCCAAGGAATTCATGGAGCGCCACGGCATTCCGACGGCCAGATCGGGCAGCTTTTCCGATAGCAGCGACGCCCAGCGCTTTTGCCAAAAAGCGAAGCATCCGCTGGTCGTGAAGGCCGATGGCCTTGCGTTGGGCAAGGGCGTGATCATTGCGCAGAATTCCTGGGAAGCCGGGCTGGCCGTGCATGAGATCATGGATGTGCGCAAATTCGGCGACGCCGGGAAACAAGTGCTCATCGAGGAATTCCTCGAAGGCGAGGAATGCTCGATCCACGCGCTCGTCGATGGCGACAGCTACCTGCTCTTCCCCGCCGCGCAGGATCACAAGCGCGCGCTCGATGGCGATCAAGGGCTCAATACCGGCGGGATGGGCACGTTCAGCCCGCCGTCGAAATTGCTTACTCCCGAACTCGAGGAACGCGTGCGCCGCGAAGTGCTCGATCCCTTCATCGCCGGCCTCAAGAAGGACGGGCTCGATTTCCGCGGCATGCTTTTTCCCGGACTTATGATCACCGCCGATGGGCCGAAGGTGCTGGAGTTCAATTGCCGTTTCGGCGACCCGGAAACCCAGGTGCTGCTCACGCGGCTGGAGAGCGATCTCGTCGACCTGCTCGAAGCGACCATCGACCGACGCCTCGCCCAGACGAAAGCGCAGTGGAAGACCGACTCCGCCGTGTGCGTGGTCATGGCCTCGGGCGGATACCCCGGCAGTTACGCCTCTGGCAAGGCCATCACCGGCCTGGAGCAGTCTCAGGATGGCATCACCGTCTTCCACGCCGGCACGAAAGCGGAAGGCGGGAAGACCCTCACCGCGGGTGGCCGGGTGCTGGGCGTCACCGCCCTGGCCGGCGACCTCGCCGCCGCCCGGCAACGGGCCTACGCGGCAGTCGATGGCATTCAATTCGAAGGCCGGCAGTTCCGGCGCGATATTGCAGTAAAGGGACTCAGCGCCTAGCTTCGCAGCGCCCTATGAAAATCCCCGTGGCTTTTGCCCTGGCTGCCCTCTCGCTCCTGCCGTGTTCTTTCGTGCATGGGCAAAGCGCCACTCCCGAGCCGAAAAAGAGCGCGTCCGTCAACGCGCGCACAGCAGTCGATACGCTCAACGACGCCGAGCTCGACCAGGTCATCAAGCTGCTCAAGGACAACTACATCAAGCCCGAGGCGCTCGGCGAAACCGAGCAGCGCCGGGCCACCGTGCAAGGTTTGCTGGAACGCCTCGCGCCGGGAGCTTCGATCGTCGAAGGCGGCCCTAATGGCGCCGCGGGCGATAGTCCGTTCCGGTCGGAGATTCTCGACAATCGCATCGGCTACGTGCGGCTCGGGGCGATCACCCCCGGCAATGTCGGCGAACTGGACACGGCCCTCGACAAATTCACCGCGAGCAAGTTGCCCGCGGTCATCGTCGACCTGCGCGCCACGCCCGCCGGGAGCGAGTTTGAACAAACGGCCGAAATCTGCCGGCGCTTTTGTCCGAAGGGCAAGGTCCTCTTCTCGGTGAAAAAGCCGAACATCAAGCAGGAGCAAATTCTCACCTCGAAAGACGACCCGAAATATCACGGCATCCTCGTGGCTCTCGTGAATCGCACCACCGCCGGCAATGCCGAAGTCATCGCCGCCGTCCTGCGCACGCACGTGAATGCGCTGGTCATCGGTCAGCAGACACGCGGAGAAGCCGCCGAATTTGCGGAGTTCCCATTGAGCGATGGACGCAAGTTGCGCGTCGCCGTGGCGGAAGTCGCGTTGCCCGAAAGCGCCCCGGTCTTTCCCGGCGGAGTGAAGCCCGACCTGATCGTCGACGTCTCCGAGGAAACGACAGCCAAAGTGCTGAAGGAGGAATTGGACAAGGGGGTCAGCCAGTTTGTCTTCGAAACCGAGCGTCCGCGGATGAACGAAGCCGCGCTCGTTGCCGGCACGAACCCCGAGCTTGATGCCGTGCAGAATGCGCAAAAGAACCACGGCGAAAAGCCCGCGCCGCCCCAGCGCGACGTGGTCCTGCAACGCGCCGTGGATTTCATTACCACGATCACGATCTACGAGCGCAAGCCGGCGAAGAAGTAGAGCGCCCCTTAAAAAAAGGTTTCCGAATCCTGAATGCTTACAGAGCGGCGGCCAGGATGGCCGCCCTACAATCGCGCGCTCTGCCAGCAGCATCGACTCACGGATTCGAATGTTGCAACCGATGCGCTAAAGGCTGGTTTCACTAGCCATTCCTCTCATTTCCCCAAACCATGAATCGCCTCGCCCTCTTCCTCGTTCTCGCGGTCTTTAGCCTGGCTGTCCGTGCGGAAGAAAATCCGCCACGGCGGAAGTTCACTTACCCTCCCTCGATGGAAGGCGCGAGCGTCGAGACATACAAGGAGGTCGATGGTACGGCCCTGAAGCTCTGGATCTTTCAACCCGCCGAAAAATCCGCGCCCGCGGCGAAACGGCCGGCGATTGTCTTTTTCTTCGGTGGCGGATGGACGAGCGGATCGCCATCGCAATTCGAATCGCAGTGCCGCCACTTTGCAGAGCGGGGCATGGTTGCCATCACTGCCGACTATCGCGTCGCTTCGCGCCAGCACGTGAAGCCGACCGCCTGCGTGGCGGATGCGAAGTCCTGCCTTCGTTGGGTGCGCAAAAATGCCGACCGTCTCGGCATCGATCCGGACAAGATCGTCGCCGCCGGAGGATCCGCGGGCGGTCATCTCGCGGCCGCCACCGCGACGCTCCCCGGCATGGACGAGGCCGGGGAAGACACGAATGTTAGCGCAGTGCCGAACGCCCTTGTGCTGTTCAATCCCGCGCTGGCGCTGGCCCCCTTCCCTGGACTGGACGCGAAAGGTTTCGAGAGCAAACAAAACGCCGATCGTTTCGGCTGTCCGCCTGAAGCCATCTCGCCCATCCATCACGTCGGCGAACACCTGCCGCCCATGCTGATCCTGCACGGCAAGGCCGACACCACCGTGCCCTACGCTAGCGCCGAAGCCTTCGCCACGGAAATGAAGAAGAAGGGCAATCGTTGCGACCTCGTCGGCTACGAAGGCCAGACGCATGGCTTCTTCAATGCCGCCCGCTACAACGAGACCGTCGCTGAGGCCGACCAATTTCTCGTCTCGCTCGGCTACCTGCCGCCGCAGAAGACGAATCCTTGAGTCGACCTCTCCGCTGATTCGGCGCGCGAAAAGTGTTGGCGCGATCTCCGCAACGGGTGGAGAGTTTGTCTCGTGATCCCCCGTCGCTCCTTCCTCCAGGCTGCCGCCGGCACCGGCGCGCTCGCCGCCCTCGGCGAACTCGGCTTCCTCGCGCAGCTTCCCTCTGTCTCCGCCGCCGAGGTGGCCGCCGATCCGCGCATGGTGCGCTTCGATGCCGAGACCGAACCACTCGTGCGCTTGCTCGAAGACACGCCGCGCGAGCGCGTGCTCGAAGAAGTGGCCGCACGCGTGAAAGGCGGCCTCAGCTACCGGCAATTGCTGACCGCGCTCTTTCTCGCCGGTGTGCGCAGCATCCAACCGCGACCGGTGGGCTTCAAGTTCCACGCGGTATTGGTCATCAATTCCGCCCACCTCGCCAGTCTCGCATCGCCGGATTCGGATCGCTGGCTGCCGATCTTCTGGGCCATCGATCAATTCAAAGTCTCGCAAGCGTCCAATCAACACGAAGGCAACTGGGTGCTGCCGCCCATTGATGAAGCTGCCGTACCCGCGAGCCACAAAGCCCGCGCGGCATTCATCGAAGCCATGGACCGCTGGGATGAGGCGGGGGCGGATGCCGCCATCGCCGGCCTCGTAAGGACCCACACGAGCGCGGATGATCTCTTCGAAATTTTCTGTCGCATCGGGTCACGGGATTTCCGCGAGATCGGCCATAAGGCCATCTACGTTTCGAACAGCTTCCGCTGCCTCGAGGTGATCGGCTGGCAACATGCCGAGCCGGTGCTGCGTTCGCTGGCCTATGCATTGCTCGATCGCGCCGGCACGAAGGAAAATCCCGCGGACGCGGACCTGCCGGCGGACCGTCCCTTCCGTGACAATCTCACCCGAGTGAAAAGCATCCGCGACGGCTGGCTCATCGGCAAACCCAGCGCGGAGGCGAGCGCGGATCTGTTGCAGGCCATCCGCAGCGGGTCGCCCAGCGATACCAGTACACTGGTGACCAAATTGCTCAATGACCGCGTGGCGCCGCAATCGATCTTCGATGGCCTTTTCACGGGCGCCGGCGAACTGCTCATGCAGGCACCGGGCATTCTCTCGCTCCACGCCACGACCTTTACCAATGCCGTGCATTACGCCTGGCACCGCGCACAGAACGACGAAACCCGCCGCTTGCTCCTGCTGCAAAACGCTGCCTTCCTCCCGCTCTTCCGCGGCAACCACACGGACAGCGGCCTGCACATCGACACGCTCGAACCGCTGGCTCCGGATGCGAAGGGCGATGAAGCCGTCGCCGAAATCTTCGCGGACATCAGCCATAATCGCCTCAACGCCTCGCGCAAAATTCTCGCCTGGCTCAAAGACAAGCCCGACGCTTCGGCCTTCGCCACCGCGGCCCGGCGCCTGATCTTCCTCAAGGGCAACAACGCCCACGACTACAAATTCAGCTCCGCCGTGCTGGAGGACTACCAACAGCTTTCCCCGCCCTGGCGCGATCAACTGCTGGCCGCGAGCGCCTTCTATTTCCGCGGCTCCGGAGACAAGGATAACGACCTCGTCCAACATACCCGGTCCGCCCTCGGTGCTTGAGAATCGCCGCGAGATGAACTTCCCGACGGGGCTATTTTCCACACCCGCGCGGATCCGTGGACGAGCCGCGCTTTTCGCGGCTCTGGTCTTTGGCATCTGGCTGGGTCTGATCGCCGGCAGCTTTGCCGCGGAAGTGCGGCACCCGAATATTCTTTTCATCATCTCGGATGATCAGCGACCCGACACGATTGCCGCATTAGGCAATCCCATCATCCAGACGCCGAATCTCGATCGACTCGTGCACGGCGGCACGGCATTCACCCGGGCGGTCGCGGCCTATCCGATATGCTACGTCAGCCGCGCGGAAATTCTGACCAGTGTTTGCGCGTTTCGCAACGGCGTCGGTTACACCGGCAACAAACTCGACCCCAAACTCGCGACCTGGTCGGGCACTTTGCGGAGCGCTGGTTATCACACGTGGTTTGTCGGCAAGTGGGATAACGGCGCAACTCCCAAGGCGTATGGCTACGAAGAGACGCGGGGGCTCTACACCGGCGGCGGCGCACCACTGCAGAACACGCCATCTTACGTCGACCACGCCGGACGCCCTGCCACCGGTTATCGCGGCTACACTTTCAAGACCGACGATGGGAAGCCGTTGCCGGAGCTCGGGGTCGGCCTCACGCCGGACATCAGCCGGCACTTCGCCGACGCGGCCATCGACTTCATCGAGCGCAAACCTGCCGAGCCGTTCTTTCTCCATGTCGCCTTCACCGCCCCACACGATCCACGCCTGCTGCCCCCGGGTTGGGAAACGAAATACGATCCCAAGACGATGCCGCTGCCGAAGAACTTCCGATCCGTACACCCATTCGACCATGGCAACATGGGCGGCCGCGATGAAGTATTGCTCGCATCACCACGGCGACCGGACGAAGTGCGAGCCGAGTTGGCCGCATATTACGCCGCCATCTCCGGCATGGACGAACAGATCGGCCGCATTGTGGAGGCGTTGAAATCGACAGGACAACTCGACAACACCCTGATCATTTTTACCAGCGACCAAGGCCTTGCCGTGGGCAGCCACGGTCTCATCGGCAAACAGAATTTATATGAGCACACGCTCGGCGTGCCTTTAATCATGAGCGGCCCGGGCATACCGAAAGGCGAAACCCGCGAGGCGCAATGTGATCTGCGCGACCTGTTTCCCACCACTTGCGAAGTGACGGGCATCGCCACCCCACCAGCGGTGCAAGGGCGCAGCCTCGTGCCCGTCCTCCGTGACGCCCAGAAGACTGTCTATCCATTCGTCGTCGGCTACTACACCGATGCCCAACGCGCGATCCGCGAGGGCACCTGGAAACTCATTCTTTATCCCAAGGCAAAACGGACGCAGCTCTTCTATCTCGCGAGCGATCCCGACGAAATGCATGACCTGTCCGCGCAGCCGGAACAAGCGAGGCGCCTGGCCGACCTACGCATCAAACTTCTCGGCTGGCTCAAGGAGAATGGCGATCCAGACGTCGAGGCCGTCGCCGCTACGCCGGCTCCGTCCTCGAACCCGTGATCACTCCGGCAATGGCTGGCCCTTGGTCTCCGGCAAGAATGCGATAAAAACGAGGCCGAACAGAAAGAGCAACGCCATGAGGCTGATCGCCGGGCCGAGATCCATCCGCGCTTTCAGCCAGCCGGAGAAATAGAGCATCGGAGAGGCGAGTAGTCGGCCGCCATTGAAGCAAAAACCCGTGCCCGTGGAGCGCAGGTGATTCGGGAACAGCTCGGGGAAATAGACAGCATAACCCGCGTGGATACCGATGGTGAAAAAGCCGTAGATCGGCAGCAGGGCGAGGAGCATCCCGTAGCTGGTCGGCAAAAAGCACGTCAGCGGCACGAAGATGAGCGATGCGACGTGATAGAGTACAAACGTGCGGCGCCGACCGAGACGCACCGCCAGCGGGCCAAAGGCCAGCATGCCAAGACCCGAGCCGATCGCCTGCACATTGCCGTAGGCAAATTTCGCCCGCCGGGTGGCTTCCGCCATGCCTACACCGTGCCGCACGAGAAAGTCCTTTGCCAAATCCTGCCCGGCAACGGTCACTGCCCAAAATGTGCCGAGACCGACCGCGGCGAGCATCATCCCCAGCAGGGCATTCCGCGCCCAACGCGGATTCGTCAGCAGATCGCGAAAACTGCCGAGTTGCGCTGTATCGCCGGAAGCGGCTTTCACTTTAGCCGCATGCCATCGCTCGGGTTCCTCAACGCGTGCGCGCACCCATAGCACGAGCAGTGACGGCGCGATGCCGACGAGGAAAGCCATCCGCCAATCCGCAGCAAAGGCGAGCCCGACCCACGCGGCAATCCAGGTGCCGATAATGCTCGTGGAATGAAACAGTCCCGACATGTGGGCCCGCGCATGCTGCGGCACGGCTTCGGCAACCAGCGCGGCCGCCACGGCCCATTCGCCGCCGACGCCCATCGCCACGAAGAAGCGCAGGATGCCGACATGCCAAAGCGAGGTCGCGAAATAAGTGAGCCCGGAGAAAATCGAATAGAAGAGAATGGTCAGCACCATGGTCGGCTTGCGCCCCCATCGATCGCCGAGCCATCCAAAAATAATGCCGCCGAGTGAGCCACCGACGAGGAACGCGCCGAGGAAGATGTCGCCCCAGCGCCGCACATCCGGATGATCCGGCGCCACATGCAGGATCTCGGCGAGCATTTGATTGCGCTGGATGTTGAAGAGCTGCCCTTCAAAGGCGTCGAAAACCCAGCCCACCGAGGCGATGAGCACCACCATCCACTGGTAGAGCGTTACGTCCTGATACCATTTTTTCGTCGGCGTCATGACGTTCTAAAGGAAACCGGTTTTCCGCTGTCCACCGACTCCTGAGCCCGCAGGCACATGGCCACCGACCACCGACCGTCCTCGCCGCTCGCCGGCAACGGTGCTCCCTGACGTATTGCGGCCGCCATGGCATTGATCTCGTCCACCAATTCGAAAACCTCGCCCGTGGGTTTCTCGATCGGGATCTCGCGGACATCCGTGCCGTCAAAATGCTTCAGCGAAAAGCTCGGGTGGAAAGTGCGGTCGAGCGCGCCGCTCCAACTCGCCCAGAGCGCACCGCGTGTGCCGGTGATCTTCACCACTTGATGATGCTCGAAGGCGCTCAAGGTCTGCGAAATCACCGCGTAGGCGCCGCCGGGAAAATTCACGATCGCGCTGAAATTATCCTGCAATTCCGGATGATCGGGTTGCTTCGAGTTGGCCCGCGCGAAGACGCTCACCGGATTGCCCGCCCCGCTGAAATACCAGCGAGCGAGATCGAAGAAGTGGATCGGTTCCTCGAGGATCCAGTTGCCCACGCGCTGGATATCGTAGCGCCAACCACTTGCCCCGAGGCGATACGGCCGGCGCCACAATTCGATGAGCGCATATTGCGGCGTGCCGATGGCACCTTCGTCGATCATCGCGCGCGCCTTGCCCCACAGCGAGGAAAGACGAAACTCGTGGCCCACCGCCAGCAGGCGACTCTGCTCCTTCGCGCAGCGAATGAGATCGTCGCACTGTGCTTCATTGATCGCCATGGGTTTCTCCATGAGGAGATGCTTGCCCGCGCGGAGAACATCGAGGCCCACGCGATGATGCAAGTCGCTCGGCAAAACGACATCGACCATCTCGATCGAAGGATCGGTGAGCAATTCATGATAGTCGCCAACGACGCGCACTCCTGGGAGCGCTCCGCGAGCCGCCGCCTGGCTCGCCTCCGAGCGTGCCGCGATGCCCACCAATTCCGCCTGCGGCGATTCGACGATGGCCCGCGCATGATGACTGCCCCAGGCCCCGTAACCGATGAGTGCACAACGAACCGGTTTCATTTGCGCGGAGCAGTGGTGAGCGGGGTGACTGGCGTGGATGCGGGTTTGCGCCCCTGCACTTCGCTGAGCTTGCACGTTTTCAATCGCGGCAGCACGTAGCGCGCGAAGAGCTCGCATTCCGCCAGGTGTGGATAGCCCGACAAAATGAACGCCCGCATACCCATGGCGATGTAGCGCTGCAGCTTGGCGTAGACTTGATCCGGATCACCCACAATGGCGCTGCCGCATCCGCTGCGCGCCCGGCCGATGCCGCTCCAGACGTGCTCTTCGATGTAATCGTCCTTCGATTGCGCGCGCAGCTCGTCCTGCCGTTTCACGCCCGCGGACTGGTGATCCTGCGCCCGGGCCTTGATCTCCGCACCTTTTGTCGCATCCAGCTTTGAAAGCATCCGTTCCGCCGCGGCGCGGGCCTCGCTTTCCGTCTCGCGAACGACAACATGAATGCGCAGGCCGAAATCGAGCGTGCGACCGAGCGTGGCAGCTTTGCTCGAAACGAGCTTCATCGTTTCGCCCAGTCGTTCTTCCGTCTCCGGCCACATGAGGAATACATCGCAATGCTCCGCGCAGAGCTGCACGGCATCCGGTGAGATGCCGCCGAAGTAAAGCAATGGCCCGCCATTCTGCTGATACGGTTTTGCGGGGTCGGTCGTCGGCAGGTCGAGTTGATAGTGCTGACCGCGATAATGCAGTTCGGGCTGCGTCCAACATTGCTTGAGAATCTCGATGACCTCACGTGAACGCGCATAGCGAGCCGCCGATTCCTCGCGCGCCCCCGGCAGGTCGGACGAGATGATATTGACTGTGAGCCGGCCTTTCAACAGGTGATCGAGCGTGGCGAGGTGCCGGGCGAGCATCGGCGGGTGAATCTCGCCCATCCGCACTGCGACGAGATGATGAATCTGCTTTGTCAGCACCGCCGTCGCCGCGGCGAAGGGCAGGGTCTCCTGTCCGCTGGCCCAACCGGAAGGCATTAGGATGTTTTGATAACCCAATTCATCGGAGCGCCGGACGATATTCGAACAGTGTTCGAAGCTGCTGCGGAGTGTGCCATCGGGCACACCGAGGAATTCATAGTCGTCGCTGCAAAGGGCGGAAAACCAGGCCACTTCCACGGCGGGATCGGGCGTGCGAATGGGAATCGGGGGCGGGTTCATGAGGGGACGTGGGCGGGCGGTTCAGAATCAGGAAAGAGCAAGGCGGGTAATCAGCCGGTGCATATCCGTGGCAAGCGATTGCAAGCGGTCGCGGACCTCGCCGGTTTCGTGCAGGGTACCGTTTTCGGCGAAGGCCGTGCCGGTCGCGTAGACGAAACGCGGCGCGACCAGACAGCGATGGTCCACCCACAGGGAATTGACCAGGGTCAGCACTGAAAGAAAGGACCGATCGCCGCCGGCATTGGCGACGATGCCGACGATCTTGTCGGGCCAGCCGTCGTTGGTCAGTTCGAGGAAATTCTTTGCCGCGGAATTGAGCTGATAGTTGTAGACCGGCGAGCAAAAGACGATGCCCGCGGCTTGCTTCACCCGTTCGGTCGCCGCCTTGACCGAGGCATCGGCGTAGCAACTCGCCCCGTCGCACGGCGGGAGTGGTTCGCTGGCGAGATCGAACAAATCGGACTTCACGCCCGACGCCTCGAGATACGCAGTCATGGCGCGAGCCAGGGTCAGCGTTTTACTTTGGGCGCGAAGGGCGGTGCTAACAACGAGACAGGAGGACATGATTTGAGGTGGAGGTAGTGTCAGCGAGCGGGTTGCCATTGATGCAACGCGAGGGCCGCCGCACCGAATGCCCCGCTGAATTGGCCGAGGGTGGAATTGACGATTTCCGGATGGCCTCCCGGTGACCGGCGGCGAACCGCTTCCTGCAAAGGATCGAGAAATGCCGAGCCGAGTTCCGCCAGCGGCCCAACGAGGATGACGCGATGAGGATCGAAGATGAGCTGCAGTTGATGGATCGCGCCGCCGTAAAAATCCGCCGCGCGTTCCAGCACTGGAAGAATTTTCCGTTCCCCGGCTGCGGCGGCTTCTCGCAACGCGGCGAAATCCATTTCCGTCTTCATGGCGGATTCTGCCGCAGCGAGAATCGCCGGCAGAGAGGCCGCGTCCTCCAAGGTTCGGAAGACCGTCGACGCATCACCTCGCGATGTCCCGGGAACGTGCCACTTGCCAATCTCGCCCGCGCAACCGTGTTCGCCGCGAAGCAACCGGCCATCCGCCACGATGCCCGCGCCGATGCCCGTCCGGACACCCAGGCAGACGAAATTCCGCAGCCCCAGGCCCTGCCCAAACCAAAGCTCTGCCATGGCCATCGAGCGGATGTTGTTTTCCAAATAGACAGGAACCTTGAACTCGTCGCTCAGCCGTCGCGCCAGCGGCACGTCCTTCCACCCCGGAATGAAGTCGTAGCCTCGCGCGATGCCTTCGACGGGATCGATCGTCCCAGGCACGCCCACTCCGATACCGAGCAAGGGACGTTGATCTCCCTCAATCGCGGTACGGATGGTTTCTTCGATCCGCACCAAGATCCGCTCCACGGAATCGCCTTCGCGAATCGCCCGCCGGACTTGCTTCACGACCTGCTGGGAGAAATCGACGACGGTGGCGAGGATGCTGCGCGCCTCGAAATCAACCCCGACGAAGCGTCCACCATCCGGATTGGGTACGAGCAAAGTCGGCGGACGCCCCTGCTCGCGGCCGGCCTTGTGGCTCTCGACGATGAAACGGTCGCGCAGCAACCGATCCACGTAGATGCCCGCGGTGGAGGGCGCGAGTTGCAGCTCCCGCGCCAGTTCCACTCGCGAGAGACCGTCACGCAAGCGCAGATGCCGGAGGAGTTCCGCTTCCACGCGGGCGACGATCTGGTGTTTGGTACGAATGGCGGAACGGGCCATGGAAGCGATAGTTATTTCGAAATCGAAATATGTCAACACGCCAATTATCGAATTGCCTGCTTGACGTTATTTCGATTTCGAAATTATTAGTCAACTCTCAATCATGAACTCCACCCCGAACTCCGCTCGCCCCGGACTCTCCCGCCGGGATTTCCTCCAGACCACTTCCAAGGCCGCTGCCGGTGGCGTGGCCCTCGCCGCGCTGTCGGCCGAACGTTTCGCCCATGCCGCCGGCAGCGATGAACTCAAGCTTGCCCTCGTCGGCTGCGGCGGGCGGGGCACGGGCGCCGTCAATCAAAACCTCAACGTCGGCAAAGGCGCCCGGCTCGTCGCGATGGCGGACATTTCACGCGATCGGCTGGACAAGAGCCTGCAGATTCTCAAGACGCAGCATCCGGACCAGGTCGACGTCTCAATGGCCAATCAGTTCATCGGCTTCGACGCCTACAAGCACGCCATCGCCCTCGCCGATCTCGTCTTCGTCACCACGCCGCAGGGCTTTCATCCCTATCATCTCGCGGAGGCCGTGCGTCAGGGAAAGCATGTCTTCGTCGAAAAACCGCTCGCCGTGGATGCCCCGGGCGTGCGTCGCATCCTCGCCGCCGCGGAGGAAGCGAAGAAGAAGAACCTCAAAATCGGTGTCGGGTTGCAGCGGCATCATCAGCCTTCTTACATCGAGGAGGTAAAACGTTTGCACGACGGCGCGGTCGGCGACATCACCTCGATGACCTGCTACTGGCTGGGCAACGCGCGCGCGGGCCTGGAACGATTGCCCGGCGAGGGTGAGCTGCAATATCAGCTCCGCAACTGGTACTATTTTACCTGGATCTCCGGTGACTTCATCGTCGATCAGCACATCCACAACATCGACATCATCAACTGGATCAAACAAGGCCACCCGGTGCGCGCGCAAGGGATGGGCGGCCGGCAGGTGCGCAATGACAAGAAGCTGCACGGCCAAATTTTCGATCACTTTTTCGTGGAATACGAATACGCCGATGGCTCGAAGCTCTCCAGCCAATGCCGGCAAGGGCAACCTGGCACTTATCAGGAAGTCAGCGAGCATGTGGTCGGCACGAAGGGGCGCGCGGATCTCAACGTGGGGTCGCGCCTCTTCCGTATCACCGGGCCGAATGCCTGGGAACTGCGGTTGAAGCAAATCGAGGACGGGCATCAGCTCGAGCATTTTCCACTCATGGAGGCGATTCGCAACGACAAGCCGTACAACGAACTCGAAATCGCCGCGATGAGCACGATGACCGCGATCCTCGGCCGCATGGCCGTGTATTCGGGGAAATCGGTGGAGTGGGACGAGGCGATCAATTCCAAGCTCCAGCTCATGCCCGAAGAAGTGACCTGGGAGATGGCGCCTCCCGTGACGCCCGACGCCGACGGCAACTATCCAGTGGCCATCCCGGGCCGGACGGTGGCCTTTTGATCGAGAGGTTCACGCCTCTCTTCAATGACCTCTCGTATCGCAATCATTGGCGGCGGATTCAGCGGCGTCATGACCGCCGCGAATCTGGCCCGACTCGCCCGCCAGCCAATCCGCGTCACCATTATCAATACGCAGCGCCCCACCGGTCGGGGCGTTGCCTACGGGACGCGGCGCACGGAGCACCTGCTCAATGTTGCCGCGCGCAACATGTCCGCCTTCCCGGACCAACCGGATCATTTCCTGCAATGGCTGCGCACTCGATCGGACTACGATGCCGTGCCCACGCACGAACTGCGCGAGCGTTTCATTCCGCGCATGGTCTACGGCGACTATTTGCTCTCGATCGCGCACCACTATCTGCAAACGCCAGACGGACTCACCTCGACGAAAGTCGAGTTCCGGGAAGACACGGTCACGGACATCGAGCCCAATGGCGAGATGCATCTGCAAAGCGGCGGGCGCCTCACCGCAGACCGCATCGTCCTCGCGTGCGGAAATGAAATTCCCGCGGCATTACCGGGCGCGGAATCGCTGACGGCGCACCCTGCATGGGTCGGCAATCCATGGGAATCCTGGCATCAACGACTACCCGCGCACGGCGGCAGCGTTGTGCTGCTCGGCGCGGGCCTCACCACAGTCGACGCTGTCCTCACGCTCCGGGCGCTGGGATGGCACGGCGCCATCCACGCCATCTCCCGCCACGGCTGGCTGCCGCACGCGCACTTTCGCGGCGTCGAATATCCGAATTTTCCGCCAGCGGAAGTCGATCTCGCGGAACTCGGCCTAACGAAACTGCTCGCGCTCATGGAGGAGCACTGCGCACGGTTGCGCGACCTCGGTGCGAATCCGGCCATCATCGTGGACAAGATGCGGCCGCACACTCAACGCATCTGGCAACGGCTATCCCTGGACGACCGCCTGACCTTCGCCAGCAAATGGGCCGCGCGCTGGAATGTACTGCGTCATCGCATCGCCCCGGAGATTCACGCGCAGGTCACCAGCGCGCAACTCACCGGCCAGTTGGAAGTGCACGCGGCCAATATCGTGCGCCTCGAGGCCGCCAACACGCGAGTGCGGGTCCACTTGAGCGATGGTCCTCCCGTGACCGGCGACCTCGTCATCAATGCCACCGGCCCGCAATCGCGCTTCAGCGCCACGCGGTCCGGGCTGCTGCAGAATCTTCTTCAGCGCGGGCTCATTACGAGCGACGACATGGATATGGGAGTGCGCGTCGCCCCGGATCACATCGCCATCGATAGCACGGGGCAATACTCCTCGTTGCTGCTCGCCCTTGGCCCGTTATTGAAGGGCACACTGTGGGAAACCGTCGCCGTGCCGGAGTTGCGTGGGCAGGCTCGTCGGGTGGCGGAGACACTCCTCGGCCAGCCACCGACGCTCGAGGCGGAGGAAGCGGTGATGGAATATATGATCTGAACTAGACGCCGCTCAGCACGATCGCGCTGGCTTCCAGCAGGCTCGCCGCACGGTGACTCGGCTGGGCACGCAGTTTTTCATCGTAGCCGTAGTCGATGAAAATGGTGCGGCAGCCGGCGGCGGCGCCACAATCGATGTCGCGCCAGCGGTCGCCGATCATCCAGCTCTGCGCGAGGTCGATGTCCAATTCGCGGGCAGCGCGGAGCAGCATACCGGGCGCCGGTTTGCGGAATTCCGATGGTTGGCCCTGACCGGGGTCGTAGCACACTTCCACGCGATCGAATGGCAACCGCCCGCACATCGCCGCGTGCATGGCTTCCACTTCTTCCCGCCGCTGGGTGCCGCGGCCTACGTCGGGTTGGTTCGTCGCGACCACGAGCAGCCAGCCGGCAGCCTTCAAGCGCGCACAGGCTTCTGCCACGCCGGGAAGTATTTCAAATTCCGCGATGCTCGCGGGCGGATAGGGTTTTCCGTCCCGCACGAGTGGGCGGTTGATGACGCCATCGCGGTCGAGGAAGACGGCGCGTTTCACGATCTTACTTCACGCTTTCCCATTTGGTCTGCGCAACCTTCAGCCGCGGATGCGACACAAAGAGATGCCAGACGACGCCTTGGAACGCTTCGGAATGAGGCGTGATGTTCGTTGGGTTGACCGTGGGAATGATGACCGCGGCGTCCGCGACTTGCGCGGTGTAGCCACCGTCTTTGCCCACGATGCCGAAGACCGCGGCGCCTACGTCCTTCGCGACTTTCAGGGCCTCGACGAGATTCGGGCTCACGTTCTTTTCCAGATTGCCGCCACCGACGGAAAAGATGAGCAGGCCATCCTTGCCATTGACGCGGCTGCCCCGCAGCCATTCGGCAAACACCGTGGCCCAGCCTTCGTCATTCGTTCGCGCGGTCAGCTCGGAGACATTGTCCGTCGGCGCATAAGCCTCGAACCCGCAAATCTTGCGGAAGTCATTCACGGCGTGCGAGGCGTTCGCCGCACTGCCGCCGACACCGAGGATGAAAAGCCGGCCGCCGCGCTCGCGCACGTTGGCCAGTCCTTCGACGACCTTTTCCAGCAACACAGGATCCAGTTGTTCGACGATGTTGCGGGTTTCGGCGAGGTGCTGCGCGGAGTAGCTCATAGGGATTTTCCTTGGTGAAGGAGGGTTTCGAGTTCGGCGAGGCCGGCGTGGGAGCCGACCTCGTAAAAGCGTTGGAAGACTTCATGCCCGGCGAGGGCGTTTTTGGCAACCAGTTCGCGCTGCACGTCGGCAAGGTCGAACGCCTCACCCTCCGGTCGCGCGGCAAAAATCGACGCGCGGAAAACTCCGAGTCCGTAGTCGATGTGCCGCATCTCCGGGGTCCGCTCGCGCTTGTCGTAACGCACGATGCGACCATCGGCGAAATGGACGTTGCTCGTGTCCCAGGCATCGTCGTTGCGAAAGACCGTCATCAAGCCGGGCTGCCCGCTGGCATGAAAGGTCGTGAGCACCGCCGCGTAATCGATCGGCAGATAGGAGTCGCCATAGAGGACGAAGAATTCGTCGCCCAGCATGGGCAACGCCTGCCGGAGCGCGCCTCCGGTGCCGAGCAATTTCGGTCCGTCGAACGAATAGCGCAGCTCCATGTCGAAAGCTGCGCCATCACCAAAGTCGCGCTCGATCATTTCACCCAGATAGCCGACACACAGGACCACCCGCCGCAACCCACGGGCGTGCAGCAGACGAAGCTGATGCGCGAGAAAAGGTTCCCCCGCCACGCTGACCAGCGCCTTGGGAATTTTCTCGGTGATCGGCCGCAACCGCATCGCGAGTCCGCCGGCCAGGATGGCCACTGGTGTGGAATCAAGGCTCATCGCGAAACGTCAATCCTGCGCGACGATCTTGGTCCCTTCGAAATCAAAACGAATGCGGACCTCCCGCAGTCCCTTCTCCCGCATCGCCCGCCGCAACCGCGTGACCTCCTCGGTATAAAACATCAGGAACCCACCGCCGCCCGCGCCAATGAGTTTTCCGCCGAGAGCGCCATTCACCATCGCGTAATCGTACCACGCGTTGATCTCCGAATTGCTCATTCCGCCGGAGCGTTCCTTTTTGCGCTGCCAGTGCACGTCCATAAGCCGGGCAAATTCGTGCAGGTCGCCGGCCTCCAATGCGTCCTTGCTCTGCACACCGAGCTCTTTCACGAAGTGCAAATTCTCCACCATGGATTTGTCGAGTCCCTTGGTCTTGTCGTCCTGCTCCTTCAAAATTTTCGAAGCCGAACGGGTGTAGCCGGTGAAGAACATCAGCAGGTTGTCCTGCAAATTGAAGAGCGTCTCCTCGGCCAGTTCGACTGGCAAAATCTCCACCGAGCCGCCGGGCAGGAAGTGAAACGAAGTCACGCCTCCGACTGCGGCGATGTATTGATCCTGCTTGCCCACCGGTTCGTGCAGTTTCTCGATCTCGATCTGGCAGGCCTGCGCGGCGATTTCCGACGGGCGCACGATATTCTTGCGCAACGTGTGCAGCGCCTTGAGCAACGCCGTGGTGAAGCTTCCAGAGGAACCGAGCCCGGTGCCGGCGGGGATATCCGCCATCGAAGTGATCTCGAGATTGCGCTCGGGCACATTCAGCAATTTGAGCGACTCGCGGATAATCGGGTGCTTGATCTCTTCGACCTCATGGGTGGCCTCGTATTGCGAGTATTTCAGGACATAGCCTTCCTCAAAGCGCCGGTGGACGTTGATGTAAACGTGCTTGTCAATCGCCGCGGCGATGAGAAAGCCACCGTGCTCCTCATAGTACGACGGCAGGTCCGTGCCGCCGCCACCGAGCGAAATACGGAGAGGAGAACGTGTGATGATCATGGAGATGCCTTGCGTGCGATGGCGACAACCTGCCAGCCAAACGGCGTCGAGGGGAGATTGAAGCGAAACAGAAAGCGAAAAACTTTCATGACGAATTTCGCGAGCCCAGAATGGCCAGCCGTCGAACCGGACCGGATGTCATCGACCAGTTTCTCACCACGCGCGATCACCGTGAGGCGATACAAATTGAAGAAGGGGAAACCGATCGAGTGTGTTTCCTCGATCTGGAAACCCGCTGCGGAGAGCACACGGGCAATCGATTCGCGGGTAAAATGCTGGCGGTGCCCAATGTGCCGATCGAACGCCGACATTGGACCACCGGGGACCGTGACCATGATCCGCGCCCCCTGGGCCAGATAGGGCTGCGCCTGGCGCAGAAACGCTACCGGGTCGTCGACGTGCTCGAGGACTTCCGAACACACTGCGTGGGTGGCCCAGCCGGTATAGGGCAGCAAATCCGCTCCCGGATGAAAAAGATCGGCGACGAGAAACTTGGCGGAGGGCACCTTGCGCTTCGAGATCTCCACCCCGCTCTCGCTCAGTTCGATGCCCATGAATTGCGCGTCGGGCAATAGCAAGTGGAGCAAGCGCACCATGTCGCCCTGGCCGCTGCCGATATCCAAAATGTGCGCCTCTTTATTCGGAGCGACTTTCACCAGCCAGTCGCTGACGTACTCGTGCCGCATGCGCTGGGCCGGGTTGAGGGTTGCCGCCTCGGCATAGCGGTCCCAATGCGTGTCCCAGTCATCGTGTTTCGCGGTGGTCGAGTCAGACATTGGAACGGGGAGTGACAACCACACGCTGGGTCATTTCGACGAGTAGCGTGAAGCAGAACGTTTGGAAACCGAGGATGATGAGGAGCAGGCCGAAGATGGCGGGATGCCAGATGGTCGAGAGCCGCAAACCGCCCGAGATGTAATTGACCAGTAGGATCCCACCCAGAATGACACCGAGCAGGGTCATGCTGCCGGCAATGATCATTCCACGGTTATAGGTCAGCAGCGTCTGGATGCGTTGCGCGAAACCAGGCCGCAGCCGGTGAAGGATGCGCGCCAGCACGCCGATCTGCACACAACTGTAACCCAAAGTCGCGCAGGTCAGCCCAAGCAACATCCAGTAGAGGCTGAAAACGATGGGGCCGATTTGCACCGGGCCGCCGACGAGGAGCAAGGTCAACCCGAGACCCAAGGCGAGGAGGACGACGCCCGGCTTGAGCAGGAAGGAATCGGGCGAATAAACCAGCATCACCTTGAGATTGATCCATCCGGCGATCCACGGCGACAGCCAGCCCATGCGTCGATGGTGGCTCATGCGCCCTTCGCGATCTTTGTAAAATTTCACCGGCACCTCGGCGATGCGCAGGCCGAGGCGCGCCGCCTTCAGCACCATCTCGCTGGCATATTCCCAGGACTGCGATTGGAGATCGATGCGCTGCAAGGCTTCCGCGGTGAGACCGCGCATGCCGCAATGAATGTCGGAATACCTGCTGTGGTAGATGACATTCAAAATCCACGTGGTCAGCGGTGTGCCGAAATACTGGTGCAGCGGAGGCATCGCCCCACTCTCGATGGAACCATGAAAGCGGCTGCCCATCACGAATTCCGCCCCCTTGCGGAACTGCTCCACGAACGGAGCGAGTTCGCGGAAATCGTAAGTGAGATCCGCATCGCCCATCACGATCCATTTTCCGCGGATGAAAGGAATGGCATCGATATAAGCGCGGCCGAGTCCACGCTTGGGGACACATAACACTTCCGCGCCTCGCTCCACGGCGATCCGCGGCGTCTGGTCGGTGGAACTGTCGACGATGAGAATTTGTCCCGACACGCCGGCCTTGGCCAATCCCTCACGGCACCAATCGACGAACTCACCGATCGTCACCTCCTCATTCATCGCCGGAATGACGATGGAGAGGTCCACCGGACCGGGTGTCACTCCCGGCGGAAAAAGGTGTTGAGGGCTGGTCGGCTCGGTCATCAGCACGGAGAAATTCGGAGCATGAGGACGGGCTCAGGCGTTTTCAATCTCTTCACGCATGGCCACGATGGCGTCGCGTACGGCCTCCGCGGAAGAACGCGCCGTGCGCCAGCCGAGGGCTTTGATCTTCGTCACATCGAAGCGCACGACCGGCACATCGCCTTTCCAGCCGCGATCGCCGCCGGTGAAATCGTAGCGGACGCTCCCCGGCGCCAATCCGCTGACCCCGACCGCGATATCGGCAATCTCACGGACCGTGATGTAATCGTCGGTGGCGACATTGAAGAGATCGAATCGCTCGGTGCTCTTTTCCGCCGCGAGGAAGACCGCGGCGAGGATGTCTTCGACGTGGATGTAGGACTTGCACTGGGTGCCATCGCCGAGGATGCGGAGTTGCGTGGGGTCGGCGCGCAGGCGGCGGATGAAGTCGTAACCCACGCCGTGCGTTTGCCGTGGGCCTACCACGTTGGCGAAGCGAAACGCGCGGCCTTTCATGTCGAACATATAGCAGTAAGCGCTGATCAAAGCCTCGCAGGCCAGCTTGCTCGCGGCGTAGGGCGAGATCGGAAAACACGGTCCATAACTTTCCGCAAAAGCGACGCCCGGATTCTCGCCATAAACGCCGCTGCCCGAGGTGTAGAGGATGTTGCGCACGCCATTGATGCGCATCGCCTCGACGACGTTTTGCGCGAGATAGGTGCCTTCCCAGAAATCGATATCCGGCTGGGTCGCCGCCTTGGCGATGTCCGGATTCGCGGCGAGATGAACGACCGTCTCGCAGCCCTGCATCGCCGCGGTGACGGCTTTCGCGTCCTTCAAATCTCCCTGCACGACTTGCAGCCGCGCGTCGGCCCGCAGGTCGGCGATGTAAGATTCGCGCCCCGAGCTGAAGTTGTCGAAGATCGTCACCCGCTGCACCGAAGGCATCCCGAGGAGGCGCGCGTGAGATGACTGCCGATGAAACCTGCACCACCGGAAATGAAAACGTTTTTGAAGTGATTTGGATTCATGGGAGATAGCCACTCTTGCGATAGATCGATTCCACAATGCGCAGGGCTGCCAGGCCTTCGCGCAAGCCGGGCTGCGGCGTGCGGTTGAGCCGGATGTCCTCGAGAAAATCCGCCATCTCCAGTTTCCACGACTCGTCGCCACGCGGGTATTCGAAAATGGTCGTTTCCGGCGGTCCCATCACGGGCAGCATCTTGTAAAAGGCCAGGCGCTCGATGCCGTAACTGCCACCAAGGCCTTCGAGGTGCAGTTTCCCGGTGCGGCCGTAAATCTCGAGCGAGAAGAGGTTCTTCCATTCCGTGCAGCTCACATGCAGCCAGGCCGTCTGGCCTTTCGCCGTCCGCAAGCTGAGGAACGCGTTGTCATCCACCGGCATGTCCCAGAAATAAGTTGCCGCATGACCTTCGACCTCGGCAAACTCACCAAGGAACCATTGCGCGAGATCGATCAAGTGCACGCCCTGATCGATCAATTCGCCGCCGCCCGAGAGCTTGGGATCCGCGCGCCATTCCCGGTCGTAGCCCAATCGGCCGCCGTGGCCATAGCGACCACGGACGAACATGAGTTCGCCAATGTCGCCGGCGTCGACGAGTTCGCGCGCCTTGCGGAGCGCGGGATGATAGCGATGATTGTAGCCCACCCGCACTTGCACGCGGTGCGTTTTGGCTTCCGTCGCGAGCGTTTCGAGTTCACCGGCATTCAACGCGCCGGGTTTTTCAATCAGGACATGTTTTCCGGCGCGGATGGCTTCCAGTGCGATCGGAGCAAGAGCGTGATTCGCCGTGGCCACGATCACCACCTGTGCCGAGGAACGCAGCACTTCGTTGAGGTCGGTCACGGCCCGTGCGCCCGGACGCAACGCGGCCAATTCCTCGGCTCGCCTGGCGTCGAGATCGCAGGCCAGCGCGAGCCGCCCACCGGCGAGCGCCTGGGAGCGTTTTCGACCGATGAGTCCGCATCCGACGATGGCGATTTCAATGGGCATGCTCATGTCAGAATTTCGATCCTCGCTCTTCCGGCAAAATACGCCGCAGTTGATAAATTTCGCTTTCGGCCAGTTGCGCCGCGTGGGCGGGCAGCCCCGCCCAGTCGTCCCATTGTGCACTGAGCAACCGTCCGGTGATTCCGTCCGACTTGCCGGAGAGTAGGAACTCCACGATCCCGTGCACCTTTTCGATGGATTGTGCACCCTCCGCCAATCGGCGTTGCGCACCTTCGAATTCGGCACAGCCGGCAAGCTCCGGTCCCATGCTGACCGTTTCGCGAGTCATCGCGGTATTGATCGCCCCCGGCGAGATGGCGTTGATGTCCACGGCGTTATCCTTCCATTCCACGGCCAGCGTTTCCACCAATCGCACGACCGCCGTCTTGGCTACCGCGTAAGCGGAAAAATTCGGCCGCGCATTCGTCGCGCCGCCGCCGGCAAAACAAATCACCTTCGTTCGTTGCGGGCTCTGGCGGAGCAATTCCCAGAAAGCGCGGAACACGAAATAAGTGCCGTCGAGATCGACGCGAAGGGTATGGCTCCATTTCCGCGGATCGACCTGCATGGCGGGCCCGATGGCTCCCTGGATGGCGGCCCCACAGATAATCGCGTCCACATGCGACCAGCGTTGCGCGACTTCGTCGCGCGCCCGTTCCACCTGCTCCCATTGGCTCACGTCGCAGACCGAAGTCGCGAAAGCGGCCTTCTGCGTGGAGCGCGCCAATCCCCAAATCTCGTGTCCCGCTTCGGCGAGCCTGCCGGCGAGATATTCGCCGATGCCCGCACTGGTGCCTGTGATGATGATACGCATAACCGGATCAGGTTCGGGCGTCAAAAATCCATGGATTCGCCGCCAGCCAATCCACCGTGCGCTCAACGCCCTCGCGAATGGTCAGCTTCGGCGCCCAACCCAGCGCGCGGATTTTCGCCGTATCGAGGAAGATGAAAGGATTGTCCCCGACCCAGCCGCGATCGCCACCCTTGAAACGCAATTCCGGCTGCAAACCCAACCGCGCGCAAATCCAGCCGATGGAGTCCTTCACCTCGCAATAATCATTGGTCCCAAGATTGTAGATCTGCACGCGGTGCTTCATGTCGCGGGCCGAACCGCTCTCCACCGCGTGCAGCATGGCCCGCACACAATCACCGATGTGCAGATAGCTCTTGCGCTGCCTGCCGTCGCCCAGGACATCGAGGTGGCCGGGATGCTCCTGCAATTGCTTGTAGAAATCGAACACGTGCCCGTGGGTGTAGCGTTCGCCGAGGATCGAGACGAAACGAAAGATGTAACCCTCCAGGCCGAAGCCCTCGCAATACGCGGCGATCAAGCCTTCGCAGGCGAGTTTCGAAGCGCCATATAGCGACGTCTGCACGGGAAAGGGCGCATCCTCCGGCGTCGGAATCGTCTCCGCTTCTCCGTAAACCGAGCCCGTCGAGGAAAACGCGATACGCTTGATGCCATTGGCGCGAACAGCTTCGAGGACACCGAAAGTCGCCAGCGTGTTTTGCTGCAAATCCCGTTCCGGATGATGCAGGCCGAAGCGCACATCGGCATTGGCGCCGAAATGAAAAACGATGTCGCAGCCGCTCATGGCCTGGGTCAGGGCCTTCACCTCGAGATTGTCGCCGCGCACCAATTGGCAGGCCGGCGAGATCAGCGCCTTTTCCAGAAAGCGTTCCTGTCCGGTGGAGAAATTGTCCCACACGATCACTTCATGGCCGTCGCTCAGAAGTTGATCGGCCACGCTGCTGCCGATGAAGCCGGCGCCGCCGGTGATGAACGCTCGCATAACCCTTAGGAATTATACGCCACGAGATTCGACCGAAATCCGCCGAGCCCGATGCCGCTATAGGTGATCACGGGCGCCTCCGCCGGCCAGAGGGCGCGCAATTCCGCCGCCGAGACATAGTTGAGATTCTCCTCATGCGACCACACGTCGTAACGCGTGCCGCGCAGCAAACGACGGAAGGTA
The DNA here is from genome assembly GCF_000173075.1 of Chthoniobacter flavus Ellin428. Lineage (GTDB taxonomy): Bacteria > Verrucomicrobiota > Verrucomicrobiia > Chthoniobacterales > Chthoniobacteraceae > Chthoniobacter > Chthoniobacter flavus. The sequence continues at coordinate 201,129 of NZ_ABVL01000006.1, read as the reverse complement.
GCTTTGGGCAGATAATGGATCACAGGAAGGCAAGTGTGATGCTCGACGGGAAAAAGTCGATTCGGCACCGCAACAAATCGTCGCCGGGCCAGGCGGCAGAGTTCGCTGAGGAAAAAGCGCTGCTGTTCCGCGCTGCCCGCGTGTTCCAGCACGGCATTGGAATAGACGATATCGAAGGTCTTGTCGGCGAAGGGGAGCGGTTGATGCGGCGTGACCTGCACATGCTGCACGCCGGGATACGCGCGCCGAATGGCTTCCCCATCGGTGAGGCTCGCGCAGGTCAGGTTCTCGCGATGCGGATACACCTGCTCGAGCATGTTGGATTCGACGTTCACTTCGTCCGACACGCCGACGTCCAGGACCCGATCGCCCGCCTGCGGCTGCATCACTTCCAGGAAAAGCTGGCACAATCGGCGCCGCGCCAGAAAAGAGATGCGCCGCACGAACGGCAAACTGCCGGCGTGCTGATAGTAAATGGCATCGACCTTATCCTCCATAGGCAACACCGCAGCAGCCATGGTCAAAGACAGAAAGCTTTTTCTCCAGCGGCCGCGGCGGATCCGGCCGCGGATTTCCCGTTCGCGGTCGCCGGCCGGCTTTTCGCCACCTCGGTCAGCGGATCGATCGTCGCCAGGCGCAACTTGACCAGCGCGCGCAACCACATCAGCGGATCGCGAATCATCGAGACCTTTTTGCCCTGCTTGAACGAGCGCGAGCGGTAATTCACCGGCAACTCCAGCGGGCGGTAGCCTTTGCGGACGAGCTTTACGAGCAACTCGTAGTCGAAGTCGAAACGGTTGCATTCGAACGTGAGGCCGAAGAGGCAATCGCGCCGGAATACCTTGAACATGGTGAAGGGGTCCTTCAGCCGCTGGCCGAAAAGCACATTGACCAGCGTGGTGAAAAACCAGTGCCCGAAATTGAGGAAAGCGCTCAAGCCTGCCTGGCCGGAGAACTGCCGCATTTTCCAGACGCTGCCGCTGTGCCGGGAGCCGAGCACGAAGGCCTCGCGTCCGGTGATGAGCGGTTCGAGGAGGGCGTCGTAGTCTTCGAGATCGTATTCGAGGTCGGCGTCCTGGATGAGGATGAAATCGCCGGTCGCCTCGGCGAGGCCGGTCCGCACGGCGTGGCCTTTGCCACGTGGCTTTTCCTCGAGGATGAGCTTCACGCGCGGATGGCTCTGGTAACGCTGCGCGATCTCCCGGGTGCCGTCGGTCGAGTTGCTCTCCACAACGATCACTTCGATATCCAGCCCCGGGACTTCCTTGGCGAGCACCGCCTCGATCAATTCTTCAAAGCTGGCCGCTTCATTGAAAGCGGGTACGACGATGGACAGCACCCGCTTCGCACGCAGCACGGCCGCCCGGCCGAAGGCCAGCATATCGCTCGAGGGCACATCGCGCTCCACCTGGCGGACAGCGCGAGGCGCGAGTTTGGCGAAGGCGCGGATCAGGCCACCGGCGAAGGCGCGCGGAGTATTTTCGCAGTAGTGGGCGAGATTGCCGAGGTTCATCCGGCGACGCGCGGGTTCGACGATCATTTGATCAAACCCGGCGAAGAAGAGCGCCGTCTGCAGGGTTTGTCCGTCGAAAAAACTGAGTTGTCCCGCGCGGAAGGCCGGCCACTCTTGCTGGAGCGTACGCGCCGGGAGAGAGTCGAGCGAGGGCGTCGCCACGGCGAGATAACCGCCCGGCTTGAGCGCGCCATGCGCGGCCTTCAAGAGCGCCGCGGGATCGCGCCGCTGCCCGAGCATTTGCCACAGGACGCAGAGATCGAAGCCGGCACCAGCGTGCTCCGTGGCATCCTCGGCCTGCGTTACCCCGAAGCCGGCCTGTTCGGCCAGCGCGCGGAGCGGATTGTCCAGTTCGCCCAGCAGCAGCATCCGGCCGCCATGCGGACCGCGATAGCGGGCGAGTTCCACGAGAAAAGAACGCGCTTTCTCGGCGAGGACCTCGTGGGAAGGCGGCGGCGCCGGCAAGGCGTCAGCGGGCTGGGGATTCAGGAAGAGAAACCGGCAATCGGCGCAACGGACGGCACGCTGATTGTCGCGGGAAAAGGCATAGCGCAGCCGGCGACTGGCGCAGAGCGGGCACTCGGCTAGCTGCCGAACGCCCAAATTCATGGGCTGTTGGTAAGACATGTGGGCTCGTCCATTTTAGCCGGAACCGTGCCAGCCTGACGGGGCCTAACCCGGAACCAAATTCCAAAAGACACCAGAAAACCGATCAAACCCAGAGTGCCGACCCAGAGAGCTGGTCCCAGGATATGGGGCCAGTAAGCGAACTTCACCACATGATGACCCGGTTTATCAATGTAAACACCCCGGAATACCTGGTTGGTCAGCAAACAGAGTACCGGCTGACCATCCACATAGGCCCGAATGTCCCCCGCCGGGTCGAATTCCGAGAGCACGGCCACCCCGGGCGAGGGCGCGTCAATCTCGAACGTCGTGGTGTTGTTGGTCAGGCGATAGTTGAACGCCTTGGCCACGACCCGTTGCGCCAGATCCTTCGCCGGCAGGGGCAGCTTGCTCCGCACTTCCGGCGACATCCCGGCGAAGGGCCGGCCATCGCCCATCTCGATCTGGTGAGCGAAATCCTCCACGCCCCGATATGGCATCACCGTGTCCGTGAAGAAGGCGCGCGGCCAGGCGGTATCACTTTCGAAGACAGCGAGGTCATATGCCTTGACCAATCGCACACCCTCCGGATTGCTGTCCGACGAATCGCCGAGCAGATATCGCACATTCAGGAAATCCAGCCCCCGATGCGCCGCCGGATACGCCTGGGCGAAAACCACAAGCCGCCACTGATCCCTGCGGGGTATATGCAAAGCTTCCACCAGTCGGAGCATCGTCGGGTCCTGCATCGCATCCGGTCCGCTGATCGACTCGAGCCCCAGGATCGTGTTGAAGCCCGGGACCATCGTTGAGGCGAGGCCCAACGTCCGCGCCGGCTCCGCAGCCGTCGCCTGGCGAATGGCGGCGACGGCCGGTGACGGTACATCGCGCAGGTCGACCCGCGTCTTCGGGTTCAACCCATAGTGATCGAACCGCGTGTCGAAATACATTCCGTAGCGGAAATGAAGCGTGGCAAACATGCACGTCGCGACCAGCGCCCAGATCGGCCCCGCCTGCCGGTCGCGGAGCGTCGCCCGCATAGCCAGCGGGAGAATCACGATCGCGATGACCAGTACAGTGGTATAGTCGACAAAGAACGGGCTCTTGATCAGCTCATCTCCCGCCTCGACGAAACTGCGCGCCGTGCGGTGAATCGCCTGCGTGAAGCCGAAATAGCTGGCGAGCAGCACGCCGATGATCGCCATCGCGCAGACCCAATCGCCGATCCACTCCTTGCTCTCCCGCCGCGCCAGGCATTCGCGCACGCCAAACCCGGCGATGATGAACAACACGACGAACAGGATGCACGAGAACGTGTCGTCGAAGTGATAGATGTTCTTGATGAACGGAATCGACGACGCCAGCCACGGTGGAACGATACCGAACACGAACGCCAGCGCCGGCACCGCCGCGAGCAGTACCGCGACGAAATAGCGATCGCGGATCAGCGTCCGGATCCGGACCAGAGCCCACGCCACGCCCAGCAGCACGAAGAAATTCGCCGAGGGATTAAAGAGAAACTCGAGCGGCTCGAGCTGCCGGTAGAAAATGTCATCGAACAGACCGATCAGCAGGCTCGGCTGCGCCTGGTAAATCTGCGGCTTATCGTACTGCGTCCACGACTTCCCGAGCGCTTCCAGGAAGACCAGCCACAACGGCGTGCTCAGCAAGACAAAGAGCACGCCCGCCCAGATGAACAACCCGCCTCGCCGCAGCCGCCAGCCCCAGCATTCCGGCGCAGTGAGGACAATCCACAACCCAGCCGCATTGAGAAAGAGCAGGAGCATCAACGCCTCCTTCGCCGTGCCGCTATTGATCTGGCACCACTCCGCGAGCAACAACAGCCCGGCCCACGCCGCGGCCTGCCGATGCGTCTTCGTCCGCACACCCTCGACCCAGGGAATCAGCAACCACGGCGCGTAGCACACCGAGAAGGTAGCCACGTGGCAAAAGCGATAGGCAAAGAATCCGATATACGGCGCGGAGAGCGTGCAGAGCAGCGCCGACGACAGACTCCCCGTCATACGCCAGACCAGCCAGCCGATCCCGAGCGCGAAGAGAATTTTGGCGATGACGAAAAAGGTATCCCATGCCCACGCCGCACCACCGGTGATGACCGTCAGCGCATGCAGCGGATCGCCGATCATGGTAAAGAGCTGGCCGAAGAACGTCGTTCCACACCAGGTGTAGCGCGTCCAGAGCGGAAATTCCCCGTCGTGGAAAATCGCGCGATGCTCGATCATCGACGCCGGCAGGTGCCAATACATCGTCGCTCCGATGTCTGACCCCACGGGGTTTTTCGCTCTCTCGCCGTTGGGCACTCCTGGGGTCGTCGGAAGCGTCGGGTAGAGCAAGGGCATCCCGTTGTTGGGCGAGATGTAGCTCTTGCCGCCGAAGATCACCGGATAGGCGCACATCGTCACACTCAGCACCGCGACCGCGAGGATCGAGCGCCGGGGCCGCGCCTGACTCCACGCGAGCACGCGGCCAAGCGCTTCCTTGCAGTGATCGCGGCGCGGCGCGAGTCCCATGGAAACGAAGACGCACATCACCAGCGTCCCGAGGAAGACCAGCGCGATTTGCCAGAGCGGCGGCGGCGGTTCGGCCGTGAGATCGATAGCCGGGTGCGCGACATACATGATCCCTTGCGGCTTCCCGTTGACCTGCGTTTGAAAGCGCACCGATCCCGGCGCGGCACCCGGAACCGCATTCATCAGCGAACCTTTCAACCGCGTTGGGGCGAGGATCGCCGCGACCTCGCCATCGACCGCCGCGATCCAGCATTTATCGATCTCCACCTCGGCTGGCCGATCCAGGCCATCGAGGATGAAATTGACCAGCCGTCCCGAGGGAATTCGAAATTGAATATGGCTCGTCTGATTGCCGCCCGGGATCGGCTGCACCACGAGGTGACCCTTGTGCAGTCCGGTGCCGTCCACATCATACAACAGTTGGACATTCCCGGGCACATTCGACTGCATGACGACATGCAATGAGGCCCACTGCGGCGGCTTGCCAAAAGGGTTCCACCAAAACAGGACCGTGGCCGCCACGGCGAGAATGAGACTCGGAATGGCGTGAACGAGCAGCGAAGAAGAGGCGCGGGAAGTGTCGGGCTGGGCGGTCATGCTCAAGGTCTACGAAATGGCGGCGGCTTCCTGGGGCGCGGTTTCAACCGGGGACGTCCCGGGGGTCGCCCGACCCGCCCGCCACCAGGCCCAGAAGGAAAGGAGAAGCGCCACCAAGCCGATCAATGCGAGGCTCAGCGCGCGATCGAACACCAGCGGCCAATACTCGAATTTCACGACGTGATGTCCCGGCTTCTCGATAAGCACACCGCGGAAGGCATGGTCGATCGGCAGGGACTGCACGGGCTCGTCGTCGACCGTGGCGAGAATGTCATCCTGCATGTTCGCTTCCATCAGCACCGCCATCCCCGGGGTCGCCGCGTCGATCTCGAAAGAGGTCGTGTTATTCGTCAGGTGATAATGCGTCGCCGCTTGCACCACGCGATGGGCGAAGTCCCTGGGCGGGAGCGGCACCCGGCCTCGCAGGTCGGCCGGCATGACGGCGAAAGGCCGCCCGTCTCCCTCTTCCACGAGGTGCCGCAACTCCGCTCCGCTTTTGTAAGCACCTAGCGCGTCGGTGAAGAAGGCCCGCGGCCAGGCCGTCTCGCTTTCGAAAACCGTGAGGTCGGAGTCGCTGAGCACTTTGGTCCCCGGCCACGCCTCGCCCGTCTTGCCCGGCTCATCGAGGAGGTAGCGCACATTGAGCATGTCGAGCGCGCGATGCAGGGCGGGAAATTTCTGCGGAGGGATGACGATGCGCCAATCTGCTTCGCGATGGAATCCGAGCGTGTCGACCAATTGCAACATCGCCGGATTCATCAACGCGTCCGGTCCGCTGATCGTCTCGAATCCCAACGCGGCATTGAATCCCGGCATCATTACGCCACCGAGTCCGACCACACGCCCCGGCTCCGCCGAGGCCGTGCGCACCGCTTCGATTCCGGGCGAGGTCAGATGACGCAGATCCGTGCGGGTCTTGGGATTACGGGTGTAATAATCGAACTTCGTCTCCAGATACATTCCGTGGCGAAAGTGCAGGGTGACAAACGCGCAGATCGCCACTACCGCCCAGGCCGTGGCCGCAGGACGACGCAACCACGCCAGCCGCCAGGCGAGCGGCAGAAGCACCAGCGCCACCAACAAAGCCGAGGCATACCCCTTGAAAAATGGACTCTTCGGGATCGTCTCTCCGACCATGAGAAACGTTTTCCCGACACGGTGTGCGGCATCGGCCAGTCCGAAATACGCCGCCACCAGCACGCCCACGAAGGTCAGCATGATCAGCCAATCCCCCACCCAGCCCGGCTCACGCATCCGCGCCAGGCATTCGCGCAGCCCAAACCCCGCGATGACAAAGAGCAGGATGAACAGGACGCACGAAAACGTGTTGTCCAAATGATAGATGCCCTTCAAAAACGGAATCGTCGTCACGACATCGGGTGGGATCACGCCGAAGGCCAGCACTGCCGCGGCGATCGCCGGCAAAGTCATCGCCCACAACAAGCGCTCCGTGGCCAACGAACGCGCCCGCGCCAGCGCCCACATCGCGCCGATCAGGACGAAGAAGTTGGTCGAGGGATTGAACAGCAACTCCAGCGACATGAACTGGCGGTAAAAGATGTCGTCGAACAGACCGATGGCGAGCCCGGGAGTGATCTGGTAGGCATGCGCGTCGCCGTAGGAAGTATGCGCGCTACCCAGGGCATCGAGGAAGGTCATCCACAGCGGCGCGCTCAGGAGCAGGAAGATCACGTTCGCCCAGGCAAAGATGGCCAGACGGCGGACACGCCATTGGACCGGTTGCGCCGCCAGCAAGAGCACGAGGCCACCGGCCAGATTCAGGAAAACAAGCAGCGCACTCATCTCCTTGGCAGTCCCGCTATTTAGCTCCCACCAGTTGGCGAAGATCAAAAACAGCGCCCACGCCGCGGCGCGACGCAGCTCCGTCGCCAGCGTCCCCTCGAGCCACGCCACCAGGATCCACGGCGAATAGCACAGGGAAAAGAACGCCGCGTGATTGTAGCGGTAGGCAAAGAAACCCATGAACGGTGCCGAGAGCGTGAGCAACACCGCCGCGGCCAGGCTGCCGCTGGTCCGCCGCACGAGCCATCCGATCGAGAAGGCGAAGAGCAACTGCGCGACGACGAATTTCAGATCCCACGCCCAGGAGGCCCCAGCCATGACGATGGCGATCCAATCGAGCGGATCGCCAATCATGGAAAGGCTTTGACCGATGAGCGTGAGGCCGCACCAGTCGCACCGGTTCCAGAGCGGAAACTCGTGGTCCTTAAAAATCGCGCGGTGCTCGATCATCGACACCGGCAGATGCCAGTACAACGTCGCCCCGAGATCCGAGCCCAAGGCGTTATCGACGTGACCCCCCACGCCGCCCGGCACGGTCGGCTTGTTCGGGTAGAAGAGGATCAGCCCGTTGTCGGGAGAACGAAACTCTTCCCGCAGAAGACGACGGGGAAGCAGGAGAGCATCACCGAACAAGCGGCCGCGCAAAACAGCGCCCACTGTGGATGCGTCCGTGCCCATTCCACCAGTCGCGGAATCCAGCGCGCGGCGGCCACGCGTTCACCGAACAAAAGGGAAAGCGCCAGCGTGATTCCGAGGGACAACCCAAACACCACGGCCACCTGCCAGGGGGGCGGCGTTGGTTCCGCGGCCAGTTCGAGCGGCAGCTGTGGTCGAAAGCGCAGCCCGTTCATTTCGTCCTTCGGTTGGGAATGGAAAAGCAGCGAGCCATTGGGCAACGCCCGGGCGAATTTCGTGTTCGCCCGGGCAATCGATTCCAGCGGGATCACAGCGAGCGTGTCTCCGATATCGTTGCTTACCCAGCAACGAAGGACGTAGACCTCCCCTTCGTCCACGCACGGAATGAAATTCAGCGCCGCCAATTTGCCCGGCGGCATCTGGAAACGCAGATGCGTGATCGCGGTCCCCTGCACCCACGCCGGTTCCCCATGCCCCTCGCGGAAGCCGGAGCCATCCACGTCGTAGTGCAACTGCGCGGCCCCCGGCTTCTCGCTCATCACCAGGGCTTCGAAGTAGGCTTTCTGCGTCACCGGGCCAAAGGGCCTCCACCAAAAAAGCACGGTGCAGACGACCGCCAGCGCGAGGCACGGCAGAAGATGAAGAAAAATGCGGCTGGGCTCGCGAGCGGGCTGCGAGAAGGTCATGGGCGCGGCTGATAGTAGAAAGTGTTGTGCCACGCAAGACAGTCTCGCGAACGATTTCGCCGGAATGGGCTCGTGCCTTGCTAAAGACCTCTGTGCCATGATTCAAACTGAACCGATGAAACTCGCACCGGATCCCCAGGTCCCTCCGCCTGAGCCCGCCACTTGCGGGCCCATCGCCACGCCCCCGGGAACCACTGGCCTGCGCGTCTGGCTGGCTCTCGCTTTGATCCTGGCGGTCGGCATCGCCCTGCGGGTCATGCCCTGGCACGGCTACCCGTGGATCGGTTTCGATGAAAATCTCTACAAGGTCTACGTCGAGAAGCTGGATGCCCAGGGACTGGGCGCCTATCCGGTGATTTCCGCGGAGTACGTCGCGCGCCAGCGAGCCACGCCGAAAGCCTTCCTCCCTCCAACCCGCTTTCTTTACATCTTCTTCAGCGCCACCTGGCGGGCGACTTTCTATGGAGACGCCAAGTATCAGAAGGTGCAGACCCTCGAGGATGTGAAGACGGATCCGACGCTCAAGTCGATGAGGGCGATCTCCACGCTCTTCACCTGTCTCACGCTGCTCGTCGGCGCGGCTTTTGCCCGGCGGTTGGCGGGAGATGGCGCCATGCTGGGAGTCACGGCCCTGATGGCATGTGCGCCCACCCAACTTCATATGGCCCAGCATGGATTGATCGACGGCTTCTTTGCTTTCTGGGCGCTGACCGCGCTTTGGCTCCTCTGGGAAAATCTCCAGTCGACCAACAATCCGCGCTGGCTGGCCGCTTATGGCGCGACGCTGGCCTTGATGGTCATGACCAAGGAGAACGCCGCCTTCGTCACCTTCGCGCTGTGTTGCGTGATCGCCATCGCTCATTTCGCCAGGTGGGGCTTCGTCACCCGCAATCTGCTCCTCGTCACCGTTATCGGACCGACCGTCGGCCTCGTCGCGCTCATTACGCTCGCCGGCGGCGTGCATGTCTTCGTCGATATCTATCAACTGCTCGTCTCCAAGGCGGAGAACCTGAGCTACGCTATCGCCACCGGCGACGGGCCTTGGTATCGCTACATCGTGGACCTGCTGCTCGCGAGTCCGCTGATCCTCCTGCTCGCGGTCAGCATGGTGCTGCAATTACGCCGCACGGAGCACGCGCTGCTCTACGTCACCGCCTTCATCGCCTGCAGCTATGTCTTCATGTGCAACGTGAAATACGGCATGAACCTGCGCTACGCGAATATGTGGGACATGCCGTTGCGGCTGCTCGCCTTCACCCAGCTCGGCCTGCTCACCACCCGCCTGCCGCAACGCTGGATCCAGCCGGGATTGTGCCTCGTGGTCGCCGGGCTTTGCGCCTTTGATCTGCACCAGTATCAAGTCCTGTTCGTCAACTTCGATCGCGACTACGAGATGATCACGACCAACCTGCTCTACGCGCTGAAGATCTTGAAACTGATGCCCCCCAATTGAGCGCCATGATCGACTTGCCAGCCGAAGCCGCCAGGGAGCGGACGGGTTTTCCACATTGGCCGTTGCTCGCCGCTCTCCTACTCATCGGCTGCGCCTTGCGCATCATTCCCTGGAATGGCAACCAAGGCATGGCCTACGACGAGAGCTACTATCGGAAATACCTGCTGATGCTCGATCAGCATGGAGTGACCGCCTATCCGGATGTCTGCGCGGCCTTTCTCGAAGACGGGAAGGACGAAAAATCCATCGCCAAGGTGCCACCTCTGCGGATCCTTTTCATCGGGGCCGGCCTGATCTGGAAACGGCTGGCTTTCCGGTGACGCTCCGCCGGCAGTTCTCACCGCGCCCAACGGCATCGCCAGCGACCCGGCGCTGAGAGCATTACGGGGCACCGCCACACTCTTCGGGTGTCTGGCGCTCTGGCCGGGATGGGCGCTGGCTCGAAGATTTTTCCGCGACCGGGAGGCGCTGGCCATCCTCGCTCTGTTTGCCTGCTCACCGCTGGCAATTCACACCAGCCAGCACGGACTGGTGGATGGGATCTACGGCTCGTGCGCGTTATTCACCCTTTGGACCTTGGTGGAAAGTCTCCGGGAGAAAGCCCATCCCGGCTGGCTGATTGCCTTCGGCGTCAGCTTTGCCTGCCTGGTCCTGGCCAAGGAAAATGCGCTCTTCGTGGGAATTGCCACCGCAGTGATCCTGCTCTTTGGCCGCTTCCTGGGCTTGAGCCGGGGCGGCTTTCGGCACTGGAGTGCCGCAGTTCTCGGCGGGCTGGCCGCCCTCACCATCCTTTGCTGGGCCGCGGGCGGCTTTCGCACCATGCTGGATGTCTATCTGCTCTTCATCGTGAAGGTGCAGAATCTCCCCTATGCTCACGAAACGGGCCGTGGGCCGTGGTATCGCTACTTCGTGGAATTTATGCTCCTGACTCCGGTCACGTTCTGCTTCGCTTTGGGAGGGATCTTTCTCAATCTCTGCGGTGATCGCCGCACCCGCGTCTTCCTGGTTTTTATCGTGGTCACTTTCGTGCTGATGTGCAATGTGCGGAACGGGATGAATCTGCGCTACACGACGATCTGGGAATTTCCGCTCTGCGCGCTGGCAGGAGCGCAACTCGGCGTACTGGCGGATCGCTTTCGCCGCCCGGTCGTCGCTCTGACCGTCCTCGCGGCGCTGCTGTGCGCGATCGATCTGAGGCAATATCACCGGTTCTTCGTCGCGCACAGCCTCATTGAACTTGCGCCGGAGTATCTCTTGCGCGCCTCGGAGATCATTCCGTAACCGGCTAAGACTTGCTAGAGGCCCGCCGTTCAAGATACGTAGCGACGCATGACTCCATCCCCCGCGATACGCCCCGACGGTCCGGCCCCGTCAGCGGCGGATGCCGCCATCGCTCGGGACGCGTGGGTGCTATGGTACGAGCGAGTTTCTTACTGCGCCGTCGCACTCTTTGCCGTGCTTCAGCATCTATCGTTCGTGGCGGACGCGGGGCCGCTTTGGCGGGATGAGGTGGCCACAGCTAACACCGCCCACATGCCGACTTGGGGCGAATACTGGTATTACCTGCAATGGGACTCGTTCCCGGCGCTCTGGACGACGATTCTCCGATTTCTCGCCGTCGACGCGGATGAGTTTTACCGACTGCTGGGATTTGCCGTGGGGATTTCCACCCTTGGGTTGGTTTGGATTGGCTGCCACCGGCTGACAAAATGTCATCCGGTCTTCACCGTGGCCGTAGTCGGCTGCGGCTTCAATGCAATCTACATCGGGGATTCGATCCGGGCTTACGGCCTCGGAATGCTCTTCGCCTGTGCGGTGATCCTAGCGATGGCGGCCTACGTGCGCCACCCTTCGCGCGCCGGGCTGACCGTCGTGTTCGTCTCGGCGTTGCTCGCGCTACACTCGCTCTATTTCGATTTTGTACCGGTGGTCGGCGCGTTGGTGGCAGCCGTGGCGGTTCTGCTTTGGTGCAGGCAGAATCCCGTTCCGCTCGCCGCCACGGTCGGTGTCGCGCTGGCGACACTTGGAGTTTACCGGCCGGTGCTGGCCCGCGGCGAATCGTTCAGTTCCTTGTTTCGATACAATCCATTTGATCCCGCGCAGTACCTGGAGGGCGTTGTTAGGACGATCGGCATTGCTGGGACCGCCGGCGGCGCGCTCTTCTGGAGTGCTGCGGCGCTGGCGGTAGGCGTGGCGATCCGAACCGCATGGCGCGGGCGGTCGCGGGCGGTTGAGGCTCCCACCGCGCGTTTGGCCCTGCTTTGTAGTGGAGCTCTGGTCTTCATTGTGCCCGGGTATTTCGGTTTCCTGAGACACCTCAGTGTCAACGCGGGTCCCCGGCATTTCCTCGTGTTGATCGCGTCCGTTTGCCTCTTGAGCGAATTAGCCATTCGATCGGTCCACAGAGGCGTCAAGGTCCGAGCGGGCTGGGCCACGCTGGCCCTGGTTTGCGTGGGAATCATGATCGGCGACGGGCGCATGGGCGGGTTTCCGCGAATGTCCAACGTCCGGGATGTCGCGGCGGTTCTCGGGAAATCCGCGGGGCCGGCTGATGTGATTCTGGTTTACCCGTGGCACTACGGGATTTCTTTGCGCCGATATCTGAAGCCCTCGTTATCGTTCCAAACACTGCCGGAGATCGCCGATCAGCGAACTCACCGTTACGACCTGGCGAAGGCCGCGATGATCGGCCCGGACCAGCAGGCGCCCGCCCAGAAAGCGGCGGCATTTGCGCAAAAGGCCCTGGCTGCTGGGGCCGTCGTTTGGTTTGTGGGCCCGAGGCACGCCGCCAATGCAGGCGAGCCGCCGCCAGATATTTCGCCGGCGCCAGATCCGAAATACGGTTGGAACGAGACGAATTACTATGCCGCATACGCTCAGGGATTCTGGACCTTCATTGCGGAGCATGCTTCCGAGGTCGAACTCGTATTGAAGCCGTCCACTGGCACCAACCCGCAGGAAAACATGCCTGTCTTTCGAATCCGAGGCTGGCGCGGCTAATACCGGAGACGGTCCGCAGCAATTTTCGGAAACCTATCACCTCCTCGTCGGCAAGGCCCAGACGCCCGACTCCGCAATCAAGACCGGCGCCGGGCCGTGGTATCGCTATCTCGTCGACCTGCTCGTCAGCCCGCTCGTGCTAATCCTCGCCATCGGCGGAGTGTTTTCCCAGGTGCGCGGCCATCGCGCTTATGTCTATCTCGTCGCCTTCGTCGGGTTCAACTACGCGATCATGTGCAATATCCGCTACGGCATGAACCTGCTCTATGCCTCCATCTGGGACCTGCCGCTGCGTGCCCTCGCCTCCGCCCAAGTCGGCGCCATCGCCCCGCGTTTCGGCAGGTGGCAAAACGTGACCGTGGTCACCGCCATCGCCGCCCTCTGCGCGTACGACCTGCGCCAATACTCGCTCTTTTTCGTGGATAACAAGCTCTACGAAGACGTGACCGGCGGCCTCCTGTGGTCGGTGAAGATTCTCAAGTAAGCACGATCACTTTCCGGCCGCATTGAAGTCCCGCCGCAACGTGAGGACGTAGGCCACGAGATCCCATTTCTGTTCCTCGGTCAGCGCTTCGGCGAAGCTCACCATGGGCGTGCCGTTCAGCCCCGTCATGAGCACACGGAAAATATCGTCGGGCTCATCGCCGCTGCGCAGATGCGGCTGGCGCAAGTCGGCTGGCACGGCCAGTTCTCCCCATTCGTCTTTCAGGCCCATCGCAGCGAGGCCTTTGCCATCGCCCTTCGGTCCATGGCAAGCAGCACATACCGCTTCAAAGGTCTCTTTGCCTTTCGCTGCATGCGAGGTACGAACTATGTCATCCGCCATCCACGCAGGTTGCTTCGGCAGCTCGATCGGCGGCGCATAGTTTTCCGCCTTCCTCCATTTGCGGGAGAAGAACTTGACGTATTCCACCACCGCGCGGAGTTGCTCGTCATTCAAGCTGGTGAACATCCCCATCGCTGTCCCGGTGATGCCACCGCGCACGGTGTGCGTTAGGTCCTCGGTCGTCGGCAGCTTGCCCCACGGTGTGGAACGGTACTTGAAAGTCCCGGTCTTGAACGAACGCGGCTTGATCCCCAGCGACGCCGCCATTTCTCCACGCCCGTCGCCCATCGTCCCGTGGCAGACGATGCAGTTGTTCTCGTAGACGAATTTCCCTTCACCATAGAGGGAAATGTCCGGCCCCACCCGCGCCTCAGGTTCCCCGCCGGCGGGGGACGCCTCCACCGGTCGGGCAGACAGGGCGGCTGTGAACGCGACCGCGAAGCAAGTGAAGCGCAGAACGAACGGAATCAAGTCTGAACGGGCGCTGCTGAAGAAAGAAGCGTGATCAGACCCCTGCCGTGGCCACTGCCTTCTTCATCTCGTCGCTGCGCTCGATGGTTTCGCGGAGCAACGCCGGCACGGTCGGCAACGCCTGGGCACGCAGGAAGATCTGATAGCTGAACAATCCCTTGCTGATCTTGATCAGGAATTGATTCACGCCAATGCAGAAGCGGCCCAGGAAGTTGTCACCCAGTGCCTTCGGGAAGGGCGCGGGGATGCCCTTGACCTCGGTCACTTTGTAGCCCGTCTGGTCGAAGAGCTCCTTGAGCGAATTGAAGGTGAAGAGGCGCGTGTGCGTGCGATCGAGAATACCTTTGCGGCCATAATTGAAGTGGCCGAGGAAAAGCATGAAGCGGGTGATGAAGAAGCCAATGTTCGCCGTGGTGAGCACGATCTCCGGCCGTTTCCGGCCGGTCGCACTACGCAGCGTTTCCATGAAGGCCTCGGGGTCGTGCAGATGCTCGATGACGTCGAGCATGAAGATCTGGTCGAACTCCGAGACCTGGACCGGGAACTCGTGCATGTCGAGATCCCAGCGCGTGAGTTGGACGTTGGAGGCCGACGGCTCGGCGGGCACGTACTGGTCGATCCCAGTGACATGCGCGGCCTTGGTGGCGAGTTCCTTGGCGACGTAACCCTGGCCACAGCCGATATCGAGCACCTTCGAGCCCGGCGCGACCGCATCCACGGCGAAGGTGTGCGATGAGGCGAAGCCCATCTTCAAGTCGTAAGTCAGCTCCACCTGGCCCACATCGAACTTGCGATCGTAGAGCAGGTTTTTCTCATGGCATACCGCGCGCAGCATCGTGCGGAAAATATCCCACGCGTACTTCATCCCGTTCACGTGGCAGATCTCGTCGCCGTAGAATGTCGGAATCGGAATCTCCACGATCTTCAGCCCCGCGAAGTGGAGCTGGACGATGATGTCGGTGTCGAAGTGGAAGTCGTTCGAGTTGCGCTCGAAAGGAATGCGCGCGAGGGCCTTGGTGGAATAGAGCCGGTAACCGCTGTGGAATTCGCTCAACTTCGATCCAAGTAGCGCGTTCTGGAAATTGGTCAGCACCTGGTTGCCCACCCATTTGTAGAGTGGCATCCCGCCCTTCAACGCGTCCTGCTTGTTGATCATCCGGGAGCCGAAGACCGCATCGGCCTCGCCCTTGAAGAAGGGCTCGAGCAACACCGGCAGCTTTTCCGGCGCGTACTGGCCGTCGCCATGGATGAGCGCGACGATGTCGAAGCCGTTGTCGATGGCGTAGCGATAGCCGAGCTTCTGGTTGCCGCCGTAACCCTGGTTCACCGGCGTGCGCAGGATGGTGATCTTGAAGTCGCTGGTCCGGTCTTCCCGCTTCAGGCCAGTCTGGAAAGTGGCGTCCTTCGACGAGTCGTCGATCACCAGGACCTCCACATTGCGCGTGCGGAGTTCTGCGGGAATACGGTCCAGCACGCTCTCGATCGTCTTCTCGGCGTTGTACGCCACGACGAAGATGAGGACGCGTTGGCTGGTGGAATCAAGGGACATAAATAGCTTAGATACGTGCGGTCAGAGCCGGTTGCAAGACGGTTGCCGCTGGGATTCTATTCGGAAGACAGGGTGTTTAACCGTTATTTCGCTCCGCTGGAAGGCCCTTCGGGCGTGGCAACGCGGGGATTTTCCTTCAGGTAGGCGGCCACGGTGGCGGCGAGTTGGCGACCGGTGGCCAGATAGCCCTCGACGGTGCTGGCCGGGGTGTTCCAAGCGGTTTCCAGACAGAGAGTTACGGTGGACGGCTGGCCGTGGACGGCGACCCAGTTGTTGCTGATCTGCCGCCAGAGGGGGTGATAATTTTTGCCGCTGGCCCGGGTCTTCGGGTCGTAGGGGATGGGGCCGGTGAGGTGCTCCCTGGCCAGGGCGAGGAAACGCTCCCGGCGCTGCAGGCCGATTTCGCGGAGGAGGCTGTCCTCTCCAGTGTAAAAGTAGCTTCCCAAGTCGGAGGCACCGGGATTGTGCAGGTCGAGGAAGACGTCCAGGCGCTTTTCCGCGGACAGGGCGGCGAGACGCTTCTGGGCCGCGGCGACTTCCGGCCAGTGAGGGGCGTCGGACCAATCGCGATTGTGATCCTGGGGGATGGCTTCCTTGCCGCCGTCGCCGGTGGTCACGTGGTCGATGTCCATGACCGGCACGAAGAAGACTTCGGCGTACTGGCGCAACCAGCGAGCGGCTTCGTCGTCGCCGGCCAGCCATTCGGCAAAGCCCCGACAGACCCAACTCCCGCCGCTTTCCCAGGCATGCTGGCGCGCTTCGACCCAGACGCCGAAGGTATCCGGGCCAACCCCGCCCTCGTGGATGCGCATGGCCGGTGCCTCGTGCCCTTCGCGCGAGTGGGTCAGGGTAAAAGGTTCGACGAAGGGATGTGTGGCGGCGAGTTGAGCAATGAAGGCACTGGCATCGTGCGGCGTGAAAGGCGGTCCCCACGCAAGCCACACGCTCGATCCGGTGGTCCGGACATGCCAGATCATGCCGTCGGGGCGTTTTTCGCCGACATCGGTGTGCTGCCATTTCGCGCCATCGAACGACACGGCCGCGCGCATCGGCGTGGCCCACGAAGAAGATAACGGCTTTCCGCCGGACCGCGGGAGGGGGCGATCGGAAGCGACGATTTCGAGATTGAGCGTGGTTCCAGCCTCCACGCCATCGACGCGCAGGAACCACCAACACGGCCATCCACGTTCGGGGTCGCCGGCGGGCATGAAGCGAATCGTCCGCGAGCCTTGGTCGATGGAAAGGACGCGCGCGGAGCCGCCCTCGAAATTTGAGGTGCCGCTCAATTCGGCGCGAACTGCGATCGGGACGAGCAGCGCGCAGAAGGCGAGGATGAGGGGGCGAATCATGAGGGCGTCGTTATAGCGTGACGACGCTCAATGCCCAAGCACGACGCGCGAGCCGCCGCCGAGCTCTGCTCAGGTTGGCATTCCTAACAACCAACCCAGGGATGCCCCGCGACCACACCCACCGGCCTCGCCAGATCAGATGAGCGCGCCGGCTGTCGAATCAACGCAAAGGGCTGGTCCGCCGCCGGGGAGTTCGTCGCCGGCGCGGCCGCGATACTCGACCGGCTTGTTCATTACGTGCCGGCGTTCATATCCGAACGGGTAACGGAATGTCGGGCTGACGTTCACCCAAAGGTGATATTCGTTATCCATGTCGACCAGGCGGCTTTCGGCGGGGAAGAGTTCGACTGCTTCGAATTCCGGGCCCACGATTTCGTTTTTGATCTGCTGGAAATGCCGCCAGTTTTTGCACGGCTCACCATCGAGGCGGGCGATTGAGAGGTGTACCACCGTCGGTTCGCGGCGCACTTGCACGCGATAGAGGTTGTTGAGGAAAACCTGCGGCGCCGCCGCAGCCTGCACCAGGCGCTCCACCAGCACCATCCGCTCGAAAAGATCGGGGATGCGGCCCTGGCAGTAACCGCGGAAAAATTCCGGCGGCTGGGCCAGCAAGGCGTCGCGATAGATTTGATTTTCGCGGACGTCGTGTGGAGTTTCGACGAAGGGGGTCATTGCCGGATCGCTTGTCCTCATCATGGGCTCTGCCGCTCGAGAAGGACGATCCAACTGCGCTGCTGTGGGGGTCACAGTGTTCATGGAGTGAATGAAGGACGCCATTATTTCAATCAGACTGCCGCCGAAGCCGCAAAAGACATGGAGTGTGGGGAAATTCGCGACGTAAGGAATACATTGTATGGGGCTACAGAGAACGTGAGGCCGGGACTATTAGTTATGCTTTCCAACACATATATCCGCGGGAATATCTATGCCCCATTTTCGTGCACCCACTGCGCCGCACGACTGTAGAGCTCGGCCGCGTTGCGCAGCCGCAGTTTTTCTTTGATGCGTGCACGATAGGTATCGACCGTCGTTTCCCCGAGGTGCAGGAGCTGGGCGATCTCGCGACCGTTGTGCCCCTTGCCGATGAGCTGGAAAACTTCGAGCTCACGATCGGCGAGCAATTCGAGACCCGAGCTGGTGGAAGGCTTGCGCCCGGAAACTTTTTCCAACAGCGAGGCGGTCATCCCTTCGCTCAAATAGACCTGCCCGCTGAGCACGTGGCGGATGGCTTTCGAGAGCGTGGAAGAGGCCTCGTGTTTGGAAATATATCCGCGCGCACCGGCGCGCAGCACGCGCTCGGCGTAAAGCGCCTCGTCGTGCATGGAGAGCACAAGCACCGGCGTTTCCAATCCTTGCGCTCGCATGTCCTTGATCAGCTCCAACCCGCTGCTGCCTTTCAAGGTGATGTCGACGATGACGATGTCCGGCTTGGTCTCGTGGATGATCCGTTGCGCGTCGTGGATGTTGTCGGTTTCGCCGCAAACCTCGCAACCGGAATCGCGACCCAACATTTGGGTGAGCCATTCGCGGAACATGCGGTGATCCTCAACTAACACCACCTTGACCTGGCTGGCGCCGAAGCGCGGCTCAGAACCAACTGAAGAAAGAGTTGCGACGGCCATGTTAGGATGCGCTGTCCTCCGCGCGGTTTTTTGCCATGCTATCCCCGGCGATGCGAACACCGGCCGAACCGGCCACTTCGTTACCCGCCCGGCCGCGATAGATGACCGGTTCATTCAGCACGACGCGTTTTTTGTAACCAAAGGGAAACCGGAAATTCGCATCCGGATTGACCCATAGATGATATTGATTCGCCGTGTCCACGAGCCGGCTTTCCGCGGGGAAGAGCTCCACGGCTTCGCACTCGGCACCGACGAGCTCGTTCTTGATCTGCTGGAAGTCCCGCCAGTTCTTGCACGCCTCGCCGTCGCGGCGGGTGATGTCGAGCTGGATGAACGGCGAAGCGTCGCGCATCCGCACCGTATAGAGATCGTTCATGAAGGCGTGCGGCGCGCCCGTCGATTGGATCAGCTTTTCCACGAAGCGCAGCCTTTCGAGGATGTTCGGGACGACCCCAAAATGCTGGAGGAAAAACTCCTGGGGCTGGGCGAGGAGGGCATCGCGGTAGATTTGGTTTTCGCGCACATCGCGCTGGATGCGGGTAAACGGATTCATGCGCACACCTCCTTGCCAACAACGTAGCCCATGAGCTGGCCGGGGAGAGGGGGAACTGGACAATGGGAGGGGTAATTCATGGCAGTTGAAGAACTGCATTCATTCAAACGCCGTCCCGGCGATCGCACAAAAGTCTTGACTTGTGGGGGTAATTGCGACCGTTGTCCACAAAATCGCCACACCCGCAAACCCTGATAAAATCAGGCTTCGCGGGCGATGTTAGGAAACCCAAACAAACTCATTTCCCAATGGGAACCACCGCGCATCGCGGCCCGCTCCCAGGCCCTTTCGGTGCCCAAAAATGACCTTCCGCGAGTACGCTATCTCGTACTGACCACGTTTTTCGCGACCACCACGTGGTCGAAATTCAGCCACGCTTCCCCCTGTTCGGATCTGACCCTCACCCACGGCCAGTGCGTCGTACTCAAAATGGTGACGCGCGTGACGCCGGAGAAAACGGTGGCATCACTTTGGATATCCAGTTGATCGCCACTTTGGAACGGTGGCCGACTCGCTTTCTGTTCCAAGGTCAGGCGGCTTTCCGACTGGCCGTGGAGCGTAACTACAGCGCCGAGAAAAAGCGCCACCAACACCGGGGGAAGGTTCGTGTGCACGGAGAATAGAAGGACAGGTTTATCGCGGATTGAAAATAAAATAATGAGGGTTGTTACGTTGCGTTTAAGAAAACACTTCAGATTGACATACACCTACCAGATCTGCCTTTCGGCTTTTTTGTCACGTCGATCCGATTTCACGAGGGCACCCAGCCGCTACCACCGCGTTTTTACAGACGTCTTTTCGGGAGGAAATTGCATCAGGGTAACTATGTATTTTATCGCTGAAGCTTGATGAAGATGCTTGCTAATTGTGACAAATGTAGTCAAACGTCGACACATGACCATGGATGCGCACCCCAAGATTCCGTGGCCGGGTACGTATCTCGGTCGACTGCAGGCTGTGACCCTGGAGTTGCGCAATTGCGGTGCTCAGGCATCCGTGGAAATGCTGATGGAACGCTTCAGCGGAGTGACCCCGGAACAGGTGGAAGCCACCCTTGCCGCCCTCGTGCTTTTCGGGCGGGTTGATAAAAAAGGCGACTTGTTTGTGGTGACCGGAAAAGAGTGAGATCCCGGGCTGGCGACACGGTGCCGGAATGTCGATTCCGCGCTACGCCGTCGCCGAATGCAGGGCGATGCGATTGCCTTCACTATCGATGACCACCGCGCGGTAACCGTACGGCCCGATCTGGTGCGGCGGCTGTTGCACGATTCCGCCATTCGCGATCACCGCCGCCACGGCCGCGTCCAGTCGGCCATCGACGGAAAGATAAATGAGTGGACCGTTCAGCGAAGGCTGATTGCCCGCGTCGAGAGTGAGGCATCCGGAGGTGTTGTCATCATGCGGCAACAAACCGAATTCCACGCCCGGCCCGCCCGTTTCCCTGGTCACAGGTGCGCCGAGCACCGCGGCGTAAAAAGCAATCGCCCGGTCGAGATCGATGACCGGAATATCCGTCCAACAAAGTGTTTGGCCTTCCATGATGTGATTTGAGTTGGGGAAACCTTGAGCAATCGCAAGACGACCTGCGGATGGCTTTATAGTGCGCTCGGGAAAATGCGCCAGAGAGGAGTGATAGAGGACAAATGAGACCTATAGGGGATAGTCATTCGCGCCTCCGCATCCCATCGTTCCTATTCCTCCTATCACTCCTGTCCACCCATAAATTAACACCCGGCAGCCGGACTGGATTGAGCAGCCGACTGCCGGGCGTGTTTCCTTGGTTGCAGAGCGGCCGAAGCCGCTGGAAATCAATTAATCTGCGAGGATGGGTCCTTCGCCGGAATCGCTCGGGCGTTCCTTCTTCTTGGGTACGACCATGATGTTATTTTGCGGGTCTGTTTGTCTTTGTACAGGCAAATTAATGGCCTCAACTCAGGAGCAGCCTTGGGAGGTGCCACATTCGGTGCAGCAGCCGCACGCGCCAGCGCGAATGACTTTGCTGGAGCCACAGTTCGAGCAGGGCGTGTCCATGTACATATTGCCCAGGGCTTCCTGCACTCGCTCGGCGTGGGTATTCCCCGGCGCCTTGATGTGCGGGCTGCCTTCGCTGCCGTTGGTATTGGTGACGACATCGATGATATCCACCGAGTCGCGCGGCAACTCCGGCACCGGACGATTCAGCGCTGCCTTGTCGATCTGCGCGAGTTCCCGCATCGGGAGGTCGACCTGGCCTTTGTTCGGCGAGGTGGCTTCCTTGTAACCCTTGATGAATTGGCAGCCCAACCAGCGGAAGATGTAATCGGTAATCGAAGTCGCGTTACGAATATCGGGATTCTTGGTGAAACCCGACGGCTCGAAACGCTGATAGGCGAACTTCTTCACCAGCGACTCGAGCGGCACGCCGTATTGCAGCGAGATGCTGGTCAGCGTGGCCACGGTATCCATGAGGCCACCGATGGTGCTGCCTTCCTTGTTCATCTGGATGAACAATTCGCCCGGCTGCCCATCCTCGAACATGCCCACGGTGAGATAGCCCTTGTGGCCGGCGATCTCGAACTTATGGTTCATCGCCAGGCGGGTCTCCGGCATGCGGCGGCGAATCGGCTCATCGCACTTCGCGCGCAACGTCGCCGCTTCCTGCTCGAGTTCGACGATCCGCGCCTCGAGGGTGCGCTTGTCGTTCAGCACGGCGTCGACATCGGACACCGCTTCCGCAGTACCCATGTCCTTCGTCTTCTTGACGTTGAGCGGTGCGCTGCGCTTCGAGCCGTCGCGATAGATGGCGATGGCCTTGAGGCCGAGCTGCCAGCCTTCGACGTAGGTGTTCACGATGTCTTCCACCGTGGCTTCCTCGGGCAGATTCACCGTCTTGGAAATCGCGCCGCTGAGGAACGGCTGCGCGGCGGCCATCATGCGAATGTGACCGCGATAGTGCAGCGAACGCGAGCCGCGGTGCGGTTTGAACGCGCAATCAAACACCGGCAGATGCTCGGGCTTGAGGCCGCTCGGAATCGTCGTGCCATCTTCGTCGGTCACGTCTTCGATCGTGTCGAATTTGTCGATATGAGCGACGACGCCTTCGATCTCCGCGAAACTGTAGCCGAGGTTTTGCAACGCGGGCTTCACCGTCTGGTTCACGATCTTGAGCATGCCGCCGCCGGCGAGCAGCTTGTACTTCACCAGCGCGATATCAGGCTCGATGCCGGTGGTGTCGCAATCCATGAGGAAACCGATCGTGCCGGTGGGCGCGAGCACCGTGACCTGCGCATTGCGATAGCCGTGCTTTTTGCCCTGCGCGAGCGCACCGTCCCAGCACTTCTGCGCCTCCTCCTTGAGGTAGCCGAAACGATCGCTGTCCTGGATCCTGGACACGTGCGAGCGATGCAGGTCGATGACTTCGAGCATGTAGGATTCGTTCGTCGAATCGACCGTCTTCTTCACGCCGCTGGCGCGGGTATCCTTGTAACCCGGGAACGGTCCCATCGTTTTGGCCAGCTTGGCCGATTGCTCGTAAGCGTGGCCGGTCATGATCGACGTGATGGCGCCGGCGAGCGCCCGGCCTTCATCGGTATCGTAACCGAGGCCGTAGCTCATGATGAGCGCGCCGAGATTCGCATAGCCGAGACCGAGCGTGCGGAAGATGTGCGAGTTCTCGGCGATCTCCTTGATCGGGTAGCTGGCGTTATCGACGATGATTTCCTGCGCGGTGATGAAGACGCGGACTGCCGCCTTGAAGCGCTCCACGTCGAAGCCACCGTCGGCCTTCTTGAACTTGAGCAGGTTGAGCGAAGCGAGGTTGCACGCCGTGTTGTCGAGGAAGAGATACTCCGAGCACGGGTTGGTGGAATTCTGCCGGCCGGTGCCCTTGCAGGTGTGCCATTTGTCGATCGTGGTATCGAACTGCACGCCCGGGTCGCCGCAGAGGTGCGTGCCCTCGGCGATCTTGCGCAGGAGCGCCTTCGCTTCCTTCTTCTCGCACGGCTTGCCGTCGGTCACCCGCTTCGTCCACCACTCCTTGCCCTCGACGGCGGCGTTCATGAACTCATCGCTCACGCGCACCGAGAGGTTCTCGTTTTGATACATAATCGAGCCGTAGGCGTCGCCGTTGTAGCTGCCATCGTAACCCTGCTCGATAAGCGCCCAGGCCTTCTTCTCTTCCTTCGTCTTGGCCTCGATGAATTCCTCAATGTCGGGATGCCAGTCCTTGAGCGTGTTCATCTTCGCCGCGCGGCGAGTCTTGCCGCCGGACTTCACGACATTCGCGACCTGATCGTAGACCTTGAGGAAGGAGAGCGGACCGCTCGGG
This sequence comes from Chthoniobacter flavus Ellin428, assembly GCF_000173075.1. GTDB lineage: Bacteria > Verrucomicrobiota > Verrucomicrobiia > Chthoniobacterales > Chthoniobacteraceae > Chthoniobacter > Chthoniobacter flavus. The sequence goes on along the minus strand of NZ_ABVL01000006.1, from coordinate 177,628 downwards.
CGTCCGCCGCCGCTCAACTTCTCGCGCGTCGAGCGGAGAGTGGAGAGATCGCTGCCCGTGCCGCTGCCATACTTGAAGAGCATGGCCTCGGACATGGCGAGGCGCATGATGTCCTCCATGTTGTCATCCACAGACTGAATGAAGCACGCGCTGCCCTGCGGGTATTCGTATTGCGTGGCCGCGCGCTGCGCCTGGCCGGTCTTGTGATTGTAGAAATAGTTGCCCTCACCCCGGCCTTCGCCCGTGTGGTACTGGTGCCACAGGCCGACGTTGAACCACACCGGCGAGTTGAAGGCGCCATGCTGGTTCACACACAGCCAGGTGAGCTCGTTGTAGAAAATCTCGGCGCTTTCCTGGTCGGCGAAATAGCCGTCCTTGATCCCGCAATCGGTGATCGTCCGCGTGACGCGATGCACGAGCTGGCGCACGCTGCATTCGCGGCCGCCCTTGTACGGGTCCGTGCCATTGGCGATATCGCCGTAGAAATATTTCGAGACGGCGATTTTCGTGGCCAGCGCGCTCCACGACTTCGGCACCTCGACGCTCTCCTGCTTGAAGATCGCCTTGCCGGAATCGTCGGTGATTTCCGCGGTGCGATGCTCCCACTCGATCTCATCGAAGGGCGCGATCGTTTTTTGACTGAAGACGCGAGCGAACTTCAGCCCTTCTTGCGGGCGCCGACGAGTGGCGGCGACAGGGACGCGACCGTTCGTGGCGGCGCGCGGAGTGGTGCGGCGTGGCGATTTCAATTGAATCATACGATACGCGAGTTTCGACGGTTGTGGAGTGACGGGTTACTGGGGGAACGAAACGAGCCGAACAACTTGTGAATAAGTTGCGAATTCCTAGGGAATACCTTGAGAACTCGCGTCAATAACCACATTCTGTGGGGCAGGTTCGCCCATAACACCACAATCGGTAGTATACGCCAAGAAAATTAGCCTGTACAGCAAAAAATAAAACCGTTGGGAAGAAGTCGGTCGTGATTGACAGAAATCACCTCGCTCCGCACCGCTGTAACAATCGGCATTTCCGGGCCACGTAGGCCGGGAAAGAGCCTTTTTCCAAGCTTCGCAGACCACATCGCCCGGAAACGATGATTTTGTCAGGGGTTGCCGGACACGGATGTAGCCGCGAGTCGACCGTTTTGGCCCATTTTAACTCATACGCATACATACTACTCCGTAAAAAACGGCCGCAAAACGGGCATTCTGGCGACCACGGAGGGATGCGCTCCTGCGCGTCCGATACTTCCGCTGACGCTGGATCGCCCTGCCAGCGCTGCCCGGACGAAGTCCGCCGCCCCTCCACAAATAGGAGGAATGGGAGAGGCATAGGACGCCTATCGCTCCTATTACTCCCATTCTTCCTATTCCTCCTATCCCGGTTGCCCGGAGATCCCCGTCCACTCAGTTCGCTGCCACGTGCCGGCTCTGGCTCACGTGCTGCACGGCGTATTCCGCGAGAGCGTGGCGCAGCGGGCTATTCACGATCGTGATCTTCGTCCCGACCGGCACCGCGTCGAAAACCCGCACCACGTCCTTCGATCGCATGCGAATGCACCCGTAGCTCGCCGGGCGGCCGATCCTGGCCTCCTCGGGCGTGCCGTGGATGTAGATGCCGCGGTCGTACGCACGGGCGTTCCCAGCCTCCATGCCCCGCAGATGCAGGATGCGCGTCACGATGGGATCGCGGCCGGGGGCATTTGGCGGGATGATCTCACCGGTCATATGCTGTCCCTTGAAGACCGCGCCCATCGGCGCGCCGTCGCCGACCTTGGCGGCGACTTCGAGCAAGCCAAGTGGCGTGGCGTAGCTGCTGGGCTGGTCGCCGAGGCCAAACTTGGAGGTCGAAATCGGGTAATGAGCGGCCAGGACACCGTTTTCCATAATCACCATCTGTTGATCCGGCACGCTGATGATGATCTCAGGCGTCGTCGCCATCGCCACAACACGGCTCAGGCAAAGAATGGCCAATGTGGTCAGGATGCTAAAGCAGCGGCGTGGTTTCATGGTGTAACTCTTTAGCACCGCACGTACCACGTCCCAAAGGGGAGAACTATGTAGATCTCATTAGTGAGAGACACTACACGACACCCGGTCCCTTCCTTTGGAATGAAAAAGCTCACATTTACTCTGGAAATGCCGCGATCTTCGCGGGTTTTTCAACTGCGAAACGGCGTATCGAACTTGCGACGCAGCCCATCGGCGACACCTCCACCACGCCCGCAAGTGAGGTCCGAAAGAGCCTCTCTGGCCAGAGGGGCATCACCAACGCCCTCTTTTCTAGCCCCTAAGAGAGAATCTAAGGGCTCTGGAGGGCCCATGTATCTTTCTTTTGAGAACAAACAATCAAAAGGGAGAATATTGCATCTCATTTTTGTTCCGTCTGATTCCAGAAGGCCGTTTCTGGCACGGCAGCAGGCACCGCTTTTGATTCCATTGAGAGCAGCTCTGATTGCCTGGGTGCAGCAACTTTCCCGTCGCTGAACAAACCAAAGGCGTGGAACGCCAATTTTAGGGCGTCGCTCCGCGACTCGGGGCCTTTCCAGGCAATCGCCCGTCCCGGTGTGGACAATCACACGCGACCTAAATCTTTACCGCGGAGAGCGTCATTGTGGGGCGGCCACCCTAGCCGCCGTCTGTCCGCATCGGGAGTCCTCCGCATCCAGTATCATTCCCCTCCTCCTCGGGCGGCGAAGATCGCCGCCTGCAACCGAGCTCCGGATGGCGAGGCGTTGACATTCATCACGTCTAAGACAGCCGGGCCCAAAACGGCCGCGCATCACCAAAAAACGCCGCATCACTCACCCGCTTTTACCTCTCCGTTTCTACAGTGCTAACCCTAAAAATGTCCGCAGCCTGCGTAGATTTTTTAACCGCGAATCGACGCCAATCGACGCCAATAGAGGAGGACGATGAATGCGTTTCCGATTCGCGTCCATTGGCGGTTTTTACTCCACCAGCCCGTCTACACTTCTTCTCTGCGCCTCCGCGGCCTCTGCGTTTAAAAATTTCTTTGGTTGCGGCTCCGCCGCGCTGGGTCCCTGCGTTTTAAAATCCTTCTCTGCTTACGCCGCCAGCGGCGCGCCGGTATCACGACCGGGGAAGCGCAGGTTCGGCATCCACTGGGCCAGCGAGCACAGCGCCACGTAGGTAAAGCCCACGAGGAAGAGCGAGAGGAAGGCCGCGTTCAACCATTGGCCGTGGGCCACGGCGAAGCCGAGCAGGTAGCTGAAGTAAATGGCAAACGCGAGTTCGATGAACGGCAGCATCGTCTTCATCGGCACATAACGCGCCTTTTTCCACGATTGCGTGCGGCTCTGGATACCGTACTTCGGCGTGCGGGTGAACTCGGACTGATGCCCAAACATCGCTTCGAGGACCGCCCGGGTGTTGTTGATCGCCAGGCCGATGCCGAGCGCCAGCACCATCGGGAGCAGGATGATCTCCTTGATCCACGATTTCGGATACAGCTCGCGCTGCGCGCAGATATAGAAGACCGCCGCCGGCAACGAAGCCGACAGGTAGATCGGGATATCGACCAGCCAAATCTGCCACGGATGATGGCTGCCATCGCCCGTCGCCGGATGCATGAGGATGCAGAGAAAAAAGAGCAGCAGGTAGGCGTAGTTCGACGTGAGGTGGGCCGTCGCCTCGAATTTTACCAGCAGCGGGAGCTTCGCCTTCCACACGGCGGGGAGCAGCTTGATGCAAGTCTGGATCGAACCCTTCGTCCAGCGATGCTGCTGCGACTTGAAGCCATTCATGTCCACCGGCAATTCCGCCGGCGTGACGAGATTCGGCAGGAAGATAAAACGCCAGCCCTTGAGCTGCGCGCGGTAGCTGAGGTCGAGATCCTCGGTAAGGGTATCGTGCTGCCAGCCGCCGGCGTCGGACACACACGAGCGCCGCCAAAGACCGGCGGTGCCGTTGAAATTGAAGAACCGTCCAGCGCGGGAGCGGGCGGTCTGCTCGAGCAGGAGATGGCCGTCGAGGAACATGGCCTGAACACGCGTGAGGAGCGAGTAAGTGCGGTTCAGGTGGCCCCAGCGGGTCTGGATCATGCCAATCTTCGGGTCGGTGAAGAAGTGGATGGTCTTGCGGAGCATGTCCGGAGCGGGCACGAAATCCGCATCGAGGATGAGAACGAACTCGCCGGTGGCCGACTTCATGCCGGCCTCGAGGGCGCCGGCTTTGAACCCGGTGCGGTCGGTGCGATGCACCAGCTCGATATCGAGCCCCGCAGCCTTCAGTTCGGTCACCCGTTCGGCGGCGATCTTCGTGGTTTCGTCGGTGGAATCGTCCAGCACTTGCACCTGAAGGAGCTCGCGCGGGTAGTCGAGTGCGGCGACCGATTTCAGCAATCGCTCTACTACGTACATCTCGTTAAAGATCGGCAATTGGACCGTGACCTTGGGCAACTTGTCAAAAGTGGCCTTCGGTTGCGGTGGCTTATTGCGATTCTTCAGAAAAAGATAGACGATGACGTAGCGATGCAGGCCGTAAAGAGACAGGCCGAAAAGGACGACGAAATAGCAGATAGTCCAAATTGTATTTCCCAAGCTTCCTGGCATAGTGGATTTGTGAGCCGTTTCCGGCCGAATTAAGGGCGGAATCATGGCCGGTGCCTTCTGATGGTCAAGCGGGAAATCGCGCACGGCCAAGGGCTTCCGCGACGCTTTGACGCACTTAAATTAGCTGCTGCAATCTCGGCGCATCTTGGCATTATCGCTGCCCATGCAAATCCCTGTGCGCTGGTTGCTTTTCCTCACCGCCAGCCTCTTATTGAATACGTATTCGCCGGCCGCGCCGAAGCCTTCGGAAGACGATATCGAGCACATCCGCGAGGAACTGGGCGTGAATGGTTTCACGGCTCCGTCCATCGAACTCGTGCTCCAGGAACTCGAAACGCTGAAGCCCTTCCCTTTCGACAAAGTCTGGCGGGATTTACCCGAATCGACACCGCAGGATCGCCCCCGTCTGGCGCTGGAAACTGGCGCCGTCATTGCCGATGGCTTCCTGGCCGTGGCCAGCGAGAAGCAGTCGCGTATCGAACCCGTGGGCCGCGCGCTGCTCCGGCTGGCCAAGGGTCTCGGCGTGGCCGAACACGTGACGAAACATAGTCGAAGTATCCTGGAAAAAGCGGCGCGCTCCCAGTGGCCGGCGGTAAAACAGGAACTCGTCCGCACCCAGGCCGAAGTGGAATCGGCGCTGATGGGTTTGAAGGACGAGGAGGTCGCGCATCTTATCGCGCTCGGCGGCTGGCTGCGCGCACTGGAGATCACCAGCACGGCGGTGGAGGACGACTATTCGGTGGAAAAGGCGCGCACGCTCATTCAACCGGAGTTGCTCGACTACTTCGTCGACCGCGTCTCGACGCTCAACCCGACTTTCAAGAAGACGAAGCTCGCCCAGACGATCGAGAAAAACCTCACCGAGGTGAAAACCATTACGACCAAGCCGGTCGATACGCCGGTTACCAAAGACGAAGTGAAGCACATCCGCGATCTGGCCCGCGCCATCAACCAGCAGGTGAGTAGTAACGAAGAATGAGTAACCCGATCCGGCGGTTCCGCGCATTGACGTCGCGTTATTTGGACGAGACGCATCGCCTATTTCCCCACGTAGCCAGCGAGCGCGGGTTGCATGAATACGACGCGCTGCTCGGCGGCAACGATGCGGCGACGCATCTCGAATACCTCGCGCTGGTCGAGACCACGCTACGGGAAATCGAGGCGCTGCCGGATTTCGCTTTCACGGGCGATGACTGGCTCGACCGGCGCGGCTTGGTCGCACTGCTGCGCACGGAACGCTTTTTCTCGGACTCGTTTCCGCATTGGCGGATCAATCCGCAGGTCCATTGTGGGACGGCAATCGACGCAATTTTCCATCTGGTCGTCCGGCACGCGGAGAATCTGAAGCCGGCGCGGGAGGCGATCGAGGCCCGGCTGGCGGCGCTGCCGCGGTTTCTCGAGCAGGGCGCAGCGTGTCTGCGCAAGCCGGTGCCGCTTTGGACCAGGCTCGCGCGGCAAAGTTGCGACGGGGCGAAGTCTTTCTTCGAGCAAGTCGGTGCGCAGCTTGGGGCGGTCTCGCCGAAGCCCGCGAAGACGGCGAAGCTCATTGAGGATGTCATCGTCGCCCTGCAGCGCTATGCGAAGGCCGCCGAAGCCAAGGCGCCAGGATCGGCCAATGGCTTTTCCATCGGGCGCGAGAATTTCGAATTCCTCATTCGCGAGCGACTCGGCTTCTCGTTGAGCGTGGATGAGGCGGAAGCGCTCGGCCATTCGCTGGTGGAAAAGCTCGGCGCGGATCTCAAGGCGGAGGCGAAACGCTTCAGCCGTGGCAAGTCCGTGGCGGCGATTTTGGCAGACGCCTCGAAACGCTGGCAGCCGCAGGCGCCCTTGTTGGAGGAATACGCGCGCGTGACCACCGAGACGCGCGGACAATTTCAGCATGCGGATTTCGTGACCTTCCCGCCGAAAGAGAGGTGCCGCGTGATGCCGGTGCCGGATTATTTGAAGCACCAGTTCCCCACCGCGGCGTATTTGCAACCGGGGGCGTTTGATTCCGACCAGACCGGCATTTTCTGGGTCAACGACCTCAGCCTCGACCAGCCCACGCCTGAAAAACGCGCGGAGGAAATCCGCCAGCACTTCGGCCTTGCGCTGACCTGCGCCCACGAGGCCTATCCGGGACATCATCTCCAATTCGTGGTGCAAAACCGGCACCCGAGCAAAATCCGCCGGCTCATGCATCACGCCATCTTCTACGAAGGCTGGACGCTGTGGTGTGAAAAACAATCGGTCGACCTCGGCATCGTCGACTACCCCGAGGCGCGGCTCACCCAGATCCACGACGCCCTCTGGCGCGCCCACCGGATCGTCATCGATTGCGGCCTGCACAGCGGCAAGCTCACCTACGCCGGCGCGGTGAAGCGCCTGCAGGAAGGCGTCGGTTTCACCGCCGCCCGCGCGAAGGGCGACGTGAATTGGTACACCAGTTCGCCCACCGTGCCGATGAGCTACCTGCTCGGCCGCCTCGAAGTGGAGCGCCTGCACGCCCAGCTCGTCAGCCGCGAAGGCTGGTCGCTCCGCCAATTCAACGACTGGATGCTCAGCTTCGGCGCGCTGCCGTGGAGCTGGATCTGGCAATCGCGCCTGCGCCCGGCGGGGGAAAAGTGATCAGTATTCAGTAATCAGTATTCAGTAATCAGTATTCAGTAATCAGTATTCAGTAATCAGTATTCAGTGTGGCAACCGCGCAGCGCTTACTGATTACTGATTACTGATTACTGATTACTGATCACTGATCACTGATCACTGCTTACTTCCCCACATGCCCCGCCTCACCCGCATCCTCAGCTTCATCGCGGCGTTCGTGCTGCTCGCGGGGATCTGCGCGGGGGCGTTTGCGTTGCTCGATTACCATTGGAACTGGGCACAGGCGGCGAGCTATTGGCGGCTCTTTCTGGACGGGTGGCTCACGACCGTGGGCATCTCGGCGCTGGCCATTCCATTCAGTTGCCTCATCGGCATGCTCCTGGCGCTGGCCCGTCGGGCGCCGATCATGCCCCTGCGCGATGCGGTGCAAATTTTCGTGGAGCTCACCCGTGGCACGCCGCTCCTCGTGCAACTCTTCATCTACTGGTACGCTTTTGGCGAAAAGCTTTCGAGCGATCTCCGCCTGATCGCCGGGGCGTTGACCCTCTCCTTCTTCGAGGGCGCTTACATCAGCGAAATTTTCCGCGCAGGCATCGAAGGGGTCGGCGCTTCCCAACTCGAGACCGCGCGCTCCCTCGGCTTCAGCCGCGTGCAGACCTACCGCTACGTCATTTTCCCGCTGGCCTTGCGGCAAAGCCTGCCGCCGCTCGCCGGTCAATTCGCCAGCATCATCAAGGATTCCTCGCTGCTCTCCGTCCTGGGCATCGCGGAATTCAGCCTCGCCGCCACGCAGACCAACTCGATCACCTACACCACCTTCGAGATCTATCTGCCGGTGGCGCTCGGGTATCTCATCCTCACCCTGCCCATCTCGCTCTGGACCCAGCGCCTCGAGCAGCGCGCCCGCTTCGAGACATGAGACTGGACCTTCGCCATCTCAACAAGAGCTACGACGCCAATCGTGTGATCGACGACATGACCGTCGATTTCGGCGAATTGCGCAGCCTCGCACTCATCGGCCCGAGTGGCGGGGGCAAGTCCACGCTCTTGCGGATCATTGCCGGATTGGTGGCGCCGGATTCCGGGGACATCGCCCTCAATGGCGAGCAATTGCGCTTCAACGAACCCGCCTTGCGCGCCCATCGCCGCCAGCTCGGCGTGGTCTTTCAGGCCTACAATCTTTTCCCGCACCTTTCCGCGCTGACGAATATCACCCTGCCGCTCGAAAAGGTGCACGGCCTCGCCCCGGCCGCAGCCGCGGAACTGGCGCGCGAAACGTTGCGTCGTTTCGCCCTCGCGGATCACGCGCACAAAAAACCCGCCGAACTCAGCGGTGGCCAGAAACAGCGCGTGGCCATCGCCCGGGCCATCGCCATCAAGCCCCGCCTGCTGCTCTTCGATGAACCGACCAGCGCGCTTGATCCTGAGATGACCGCCGAGGTGCTCGACGTCATCGAGGAGCTGAAAAACGAAGGCCGCGATTTTCTGCTCGTGACCCACGAAATGGGCTTCGCCCGCCACGTCGCCGACCGCGTGGCCTTCCTCGCCCAGGGCCGCATCATCGAGCACGCCCCAGCCGAGGAGCTTTTCGCCAATCCGCAGAGCCAGGAATGCCGCGATTTCCTCGCGCGCATCCTGCGGCACTAAGCCGACCCCGCGGAGGGACGCGCTCCTCCGCGTTCCCACTTTCGATGGCGGGACGGAATGAGAAATGGGAGCGCGCGGGAGCGCTTCCCTCCGAGATTTTTCAAAAATCTTTCGTTCCCCGCGTCACAACCCCGCGCGGCTTCTCAACAGCGGGGTATGAAAAATTTCGCTTCCCGCTCCGCCCGTTCGAAAAAGTTCCTCGCCCTCGCTGCTCTCTTCCTCACCGCCAAACTTTCCGCCAGCGCGGCGGTCGACCTCGGCACCGCGGCACGCGGCCACTCCCTACGACCGTTTCCTCACCCCGGTGAAGCAGGTCCTCAACAACACCCACGGCGAAGGCGCCACGCTGGATCGCGTGAATGCGCTGATGCGCGAAGGCCGCGCCTTCCGCTACGCCCATGCCGAACCCTATGTCCCGGCCGCCCCCAGGAAACCGCCGCCCGTCATTGCGGCGATTGCAAGGACAAGGCGCTCTGGCTCATGGACCAGCTCAAAGACCAGAACGTCCGCTTCGTTATCGGCAAACTGGAGCGCGGTTCGCACGTCAGCCACGCGTGGCTCCTATGGGAGCACGAAGGCCAGTGGTGGATCCTGGATTGCACGATGCTCAACCACGCCATCCCCGCCGACCGCGCCGGCGCCAATGAATACGTCCCGCTCTATTCCTACGCCAGGAACAGCGCGTATCGTCACACCGACAAGGCTGGGTTGGTCGCCGACACCGCGAGCAAGAGTAGCACGGCGGGGGTGTAAGAAAGGGATGAAGAGCAGTGCGCTGCGCGGTTTTTCATCCTTCATCCTTCCGCCTTCATCCTTTTCTCTCAAAATAATCCGGCAGGTTCATGGCTCGCGCCCGAATAAATGTTCGGACTATTTAATGACCGTCGCCATGAGCACTCCAGAAACGCCCTGCCCTCTGCCCGATCTCGCCCATGAAGATTTGTTCGCGCCGGGGCCGCAGCGGGAATCGTTCGAGAGCCACATTTTGCCTGCTTACATTCCGCGCTGCCGCTGGTTCGCCGGCAAGGCGCGCGATCCCCAGCGCTTCTCCGTGCAGGATGTGATTCCCGTGAGCCCCGCGCCGGATGCCGCGCGGCTCGTGCTGATCGATGTGGAGTATGCGGACAAATCGACGGAGACCTATCTGCTGCCACTACAAATCCTCCGCGGCCCGGCAGCGCGCGAACTCGCCGCGAACCAACCCAATGCCGTCCTCGCGCAATCCGCCGATGGCGTGCTCTGCGACGCCATTCACGACCAGGCATTCCGTGATGCGCTCTTCACCCTGATGGCCGGCGAAGTCACGCGAGGGGGCGAACACGGCAGCCTCACGGGACAGACCGGCCCGGCACTCGGCCTGATCAAAGATACGCCCGCCTCCCGCGCGCTGGCCGTGGAGCAGAGCAACTCCTCGATCGTCTACGGCGACCAGATTTTCCTGAAGCTCTATCGCCGGCTCGAGCACGGCATGAATCCCGATGCGGAAATTCTGCGGTTTCTCAGCGGCCGCCACTTCGCCTCTGCGCCACCCTTCGCCGGGGCCATCGAGCATCGCAGTCCACGGGGTGAATGCTGCGTCCTCGCGCTCGCGACCGGCCTCGTGCCGCACCAGAGCGATGCATGGAGTTTCACGCTGGGAGAATTGAAGCGCTGGTTCGAAAACTTGCTGCTCGGGAAGACGGAAGCGGCCGGGAAAATCGAGAGCGAATCGCTGGCCCGCGCCGCGCAGCTCGGCACCCGCACCGGGGAAATGCACCGCGCGCTGGCCGAGGAAACCACGGACCCCGATTTCGCCGCGGAGCCGCTCACGTCCGCCGACGGCAAAGCGCTCGCCGAGAGCATTCGCGCTTCCTTGCGCCAGGTGCATGAGCTGATCGGCAAAAAACGCACGACACTCCCTCCTGAGATCCAGGAGCTCGCCGATCAATTCGTCGCTCACGAGCGGGCACTGCGGCAGCGGACCGATTCGCTGGGCACAGCGGTCAACGCCATCAAGACCCGCACTCACGGCGATTACCATCTCGGCCAGGTGCTCGAGACGGGCGGTGATTTCGTGATCATCGATTTCGAGGGCGAACCACTGCGCTCCCTCGCCACCCGCCGCGAGAAGCGCTCTCCGCTCCGAGATGTCGCCGGCATGTTGCGCTCCTTCGATTACGCCGCGCATGCCGCTCTCGAAGCGCACGCCGAGTATCGCCCCACGCTCTCGACCTACGCCGAGCAGTGGTCCGCCAAGGCACAACTCGCCTTTCTCGACGCCTGGCTCGTCGCCACGGAAGGTGCGCCCTTCCGCTCGACGGTCCACGCCGAGGAGGATCACCTGCTCGAAGCTTTCCTCCTCGAAAAGGCGCTCTACGAAATCGTCTACGAGATCAACAACCGCCCTCCGTGGCTCCCCATCCCGTTGCGCGGTGTCCTGCGGCTGCTGGAAAACGATTGAGGCGATGGACCGGCGGTTCATTAATCTTAATCCTTGCTCCTTAATTCTTAATCCAGCGGGGGGGATTAAGGATTAACGATTAAAGATCAACGATTAAGAAGCGCGCTTCCGCGCTTGTCGTCGTGAGGGCCGGTGGTACCTTCCGCGCACCCTCCGCACTCCATGGCTCCCAACGGATACCTCGCCCTCATTCTCCACGCGCACCTGCCCTATGTGCGGCATCCGGAGTATGATGAATTCCTCGAGGAGGACTGGCTTTACGAGGCGATCACCGAGACGTACCTCCCGCTCCTCTCGGTGCTGTATCGGCTCGCTGAGGATGGCGTTCCTTTTCATCTCACGCTCACGCTCACGCCGCCGCTCTGCCACATGCTGCGCGATCCGCTGCTCCAGCAGCGTTACGGGCGCTATCTCGAACGCTCGATCGCGCTTGCCAATCGGGAAATCGAGCGCACGCGCGGCCAGGGGCAGATTCACGAGCTTGCGCAATTTTACCAGGCTCGGCTGAACGAGGCGCGCCGCGATTGGAGCGAGCGCTGGAAGCGCGATCTCGTCACGGCCTTCGCCGAACTGCAGGAGCGCGGCGTGATCGAGATCATCACTTGCGCAGCCACGCACGGCTTTCTGCCGCTGATGGAGAATTTCCAGGAATCGGTACGGGCGCAGATCTTCCTCGCCCGCGACCACTATCGCGAAATGTTCGGGCGCGATCCGCGCGGCATCTGGCTGCCGGAATGCGCCTATGTGGCCAGTCTCGACCGGGTCCTGCAGGAGGCGAATCTGCGCTGGTTCGTGCTCGATTCGCACGGCGTGATGTTTGGCAACCCGCGGCCGCGTTACGCGATCTATACGCCGGTCTTCACGCCGGCGGGCGCGGCGGCGTTTGGGCGCGATCGCGAATCTAGCCGGCAGGTCTGGAGCGCCGAGGAGGGGTATCCGGGTGATCCGGCGTATCGCGATTTCTACCGTGATATCGGCTTCGATCTTTCGCGCGAATACCTTGGCGACGCGCTGCCCAGCGACGGCACGCGCAAATTCACCGGCATCAAATATCACCGCATCACCGGCCGCACGCCGGACAAGGATCTCTACAATCGCGGCTGGGCGATGGGCGCGGCGGATCATCATGCCGGCCACTTCATGGGCGCGCGGGCCGCGCAGATCCAGCATCTGCGGTCGAACATGAACGTCCCGCCGATCGTGGTGAGTCCCTTCGATGCTGAGCTCTTCGGGCACTGGTGGTTCGAGGGCCCGGAGTTTCTCAACCTCTTCATCCGCAAATCGGTCTACGACCAGGACGCTTTCCAGCTGACCACGCCGTCGCTTTATCTCAAGGAAAACGACACCCAGCAGATGGTCGCGCCAGCCGCCTCGAGCTGGGGACACAAGGGCTATTGGGAAGTGTGGCTCGACGATTCGAATTCGTGGATTTATCCGCACCTGCACATGGCTGCGAAACGCATGACCGAAGTCGCCCGCGTCCATGCGAAGCAGGAGGACATCCCCGAGCGCACCCAGCGCGCGCTGCGTCAGTTAGCCCGCGAGCTTCTTCTCGCGCAATCGAGCGACTGGGCCTTCCTCATGAAAACCGGCACCGCCCGCTCGTACGCGACCAAGCGCACGAAGGATCACCTGCTGCGCTTCACGCGGCTCTACGACCAGATCCGCGCGCAAGACATCGATGAAGCTTTCCTCGCGAATTGCGAATGGCGCGACAACATTTTCCCGAATCTCGATTGGCGATACTATGCGTAAAGCACCTCTGCCATCCGCCATTTTCCCTTTCGCCTTTTCTTCCCGTCGCCGATTGCTGGCTCAGCTCGGCGCGCTCCTTCTTTCATCCTTCATCCTTCATCCTTCATCCTTCGTTTGCGCGCAAAATGAAGAACAACCTGCCGCGCCACAGCGCACGGGGATGAAGATCATGTTTCTCCCGCCGCCGATGGAGGGCTCGCTCAGCCTCGGCATCTACGACAGGAAAGGGAAGCTCGTCCGCGCGCTCGTTCGCGAAGGCACGTCGAAGGATTTCGTCGTCGGCCTCAATGGGCTGATCACCTTTTGGGACGGGAAGGACGACACCGGCAAGCTGATGCCGCCCGGGCTCTATTCCGCGCGCGGTTACAGCGTGGGTGAAGTGGATGTCGATGGCATCGCCCTGCACGGCAACGATTGGATCACTGATGACGATGGCCCCCGGCCGACGCGGCTGGTGGAACTGCGGGCCGCGGGCGACGACAAGGTGACCGCCGTCCTGCGCACGGGCGACGGCAAAGAAGTGGATCGCACGTTGAGTTTCGACACCGATCCGAAAGGCAACTCCGGCGATGGCGCCAGCGTGAGTGTCGTGGAGGGAAAGGTGAAATTGAATGTCGGCGGAACCCCACGCGATTTCTCGCTCGCTGCCAATGAAGTGGCGATCGACGCGGCGCTCGGTGCGCCCGATCGCTTGTGGGTCATCGTGCGCGGCGCGACTGGCACGGAAGTACGCGCCTACACCTACGGTGGGGAATTTCTGCGCCGCCTGGCCTACACGGCTGGTGAACCTGTGCCGCAACGCATCTTCGCCGCCCGCGGTCAATTTCCCGCCAAGTGGAGCGAGAAGATCATGCTGCTGGAGACGAACGATCGGATGCAACGCGTGCGCTCCCTGGCGCTGCCGCAAAAGGCCACGACGGGTGATGCCCCGGCTTGGGAGACGGTGATGGAAAAGGAGATCTGGCTGGGAGAAACCTTCGATTCCATCCACGACCTGTTGAAGCGTCCGAGCGGCAAGCCTTTCGTCCCGGACAAAGAATTCGTGGTCCATCTCATCGAGAATCCGCTGATCAAAAACGAGCCCACCACCGCGCACGTGGATATCGGCTTCAACAGCGGCGGCAGCTTCATCCAGACAACCGATGGCCTGCCGCTGCGCCGGATCACCGAGACGCCTGGTCTAAAGTGGGTAGTCATCGGCCGCGAAGGGAGCGGTCGGCAGCTCACTGTCTTCCAAAGCGATGGCGCCGTGGTGGAGGAATTCAAGGCGCACAAGCTCGCGAACATGATGGCCTTCGACGCCGGCGATTACGAATGGAAGGGCGAGGGAAATAAATGACGAATGACGGATGGCGAATGACGAATTGGACCAAGGGTCGATTCGTGATTGATTCGTCATTCGTCATCCGTCATTCGTCATTTCTATGCCGCCCGACATCGTCTACTTCGACCTTGAAACCCAGCGGACGGCCAACGACGCCGGCGGCTGGGATCGGAAGCGCGACATGGGCATGAGCCTGGGCGTGACCTACAGCACGCGGCTCGGCGAATACCGGATCTATCGCGAACAGCGGGTCGAGGAACTCGTGCAACAACTCCTGCGGGCCGATCTGGTGGTCGGCTTTAACGTCATCAATTTTGATTATGAGGTGCTGATGGGTTACATGGCCTATGATCTCCCGCACCTTTGCCAGACGCTCGATCTCATGGTGGACATCGAGAAAAAACTTGGGCACCGCCTCGGGCTCGATGCGGTGGCCAGCGCGTCGCTCGGCGTGGGCAAGACGGGCGATGGCCTCGATGCCATCCGCTGGTGGCGCGAAGGCCGGCTGCTGGACATCGCGGAATACTGCTGCTTCGACGTGAAGTGCACGAAGCTCGTCCACGAATTTGGCATCGCCAAGAAACAGCTCTTTTACAACGACCGCTTCCAGCAGCGCAAAAGCGTGCCGGTGGAGTGGAGCTGAGGCCACTGGAGGGCGGTGCTCCGTCGCCGCCCAAATTTTGGGGCGCTGACGGAGCCTAAGCATTATCCACATCTTTGCTCGGTGTTTAGATATCGAAAGGGATGGCGCACCTGTGGGGAGCCGGCGACTTCCCAGTCGCTGACCGAAAAACCGATGCGCGCAGCGCCTCTCTTTGAGGGCGACTAGGAAGTCGCCCCTCCCAGTGAGCCGCAGCCGAATTCCCCGCTGTCCCTAAACCGACCAAAGATGCGGGGTCATGCTGAGGGACGGAGCAGCGCCCTCCAAGAATCTGCCTGACAGCGCGCACCCGGAAAACTAGGTGTTCTCCGTGCCCCGCTCCGAAAAATGGACTCTCGCCGACCGGCTCGACTTTGAAGCGTTGGTCGCTGCCGATGAGCGGGCCACCGACCTCGCGGCCATTGCCGCGCGCGATGCGCGCTTGTGGGAGGAGAAGATCGCGCCATCGTTGAACGCGGAGGAAAGGTCCAATCGTGCCACCGTCTTTCATCGCTGGCTGGAAGCGCGCCGTCCTGGCGAGATTCTGCCCGGCAAATGGTTCACCAGCACATCGCGCTGGTTCAACGCCAGCGCGATTCTCGCCGGACTCGTCCTCGGCTTCGCCGTGGCGAGCGGAGCGCTTTACTACGCTGGGGAGCGCCCGGTGAACATTGCCGTCTTCCTCGCGGTCACCGTCGGCGTCCAGTGGATCCTGCTCCTGTGGACGCTGGTCGTCATGCTTTCCAGCGGCATCCGCGCGACCTCCCAGCATCTGCTAGCCCGGCTGGGCGAAGGTATCGGTCAGGCACTGGCCAGTGTGGCCGATCATCTCTCCGGCGAACGGCGCATGCGCTTGCGCGCAGAGCTCGCAACCCTTCGCCAGCTTTCGGGCCGCAATTTGCAACCTCTCGTCTGGACTCCCTTGCTCGCGTTGCAGTCTTTCGGGGTGTTTTGGAATGCCGGGGTTCTTCTCGCCCTACTGGCGCGGGTTCTCTTCACCGATGTTGCCTTTGGATGGGAATCCACCGTGGCCAACAGCCCCAATGGCATGTACGCGCTCGTCAAAGCGCTGGCCACGCCATGGCTTTTGTTCGGTTTGAATTTTTGCCCCTCGCTGGAGCAAGTCGAGCATAGCTGGTTTCACTATCAATCAGGCATGGCCGCATTGGATCGCGGCGCCACTGTCTCGTGGTGGCCCTGGCTGATCCTTTTCGTCTTCGTCTACGGGATGATTCCTCGCTCTTTGCTGCGGACCTATTTTCGCACGCGCATGCGTCTTGCCATGCGCCAGCTTTCATTTGACGAACCCCGGCATCGCGCGGCCTGGCACCGCCTCACTGGCCCGGTTATTCATTCAAACCGGCCAGTCTCCGAAGCCACGCCGTCCTCTCAGCATGGATTCACCGCCACCTCCGTCACACGCGCACAAATCGGCTGCCTGCTCGTCGATACGTCGCTGGTCAGCGCGAAAGGGGAGATTGAGCAATGGGTGGCGAAACAACTCGGCTGGAAATTGGCCTGCAGCGAAGTCGTCGAGGTGGACTACCCGAGCGGCAATGACGCGGCCCTCGCGAGAGTAGCAGCGACGCTTCCAGCGGCGCCTTGCTGGCTCATCGCCGTGCCCGCTCCTTTTACCGCGTTTTCGGCGTTCACCCAGTTTGCGGCCCGAGTCGGCGCGCTTACGAATGAGACCACAAAGAGCGAAGGTTTCGTCGTCGTGGTCGCGCTCGATGCGCAGGGCAAGCCCAAAGCGCCAGACCCGGAATGGATGCGCTACTGGAGCGATTTTCTGCGCGCGGAAGAGACCGGCTGCGTCACATTCAGTTACGCGCCATGAGCACGAACGACTTGCCGGTCATTGCCATTCTCGGAGACGTGAACCACGGAAAATCCTCCGTGGTCGCTACGCTGGCCGAGGACGATTCCGTGCGGATCGGCGCGTTTCCCACCACCACGCAGTGCCAGCGTTTCCGGGTGCGCGATCTGCTGGAGTTTGTCGACACGCCCGGATTCCAAAACGCCCGCGAAGCCCTGCGGGAGTTGAAGGAAGCCGGCACCGCCTCCAATCCCCTTTCCGTCTTCCGCGATTTCGTGGCGCGCCACAAGGACGACCGTTTCTTCGTTCACGAAGTGCGCCTGCTCGAGCCCGTGCTCGAAGGCGCTTCGCTGCTTTACGTCGTCGACCTCGCGCAACCGCTCGAACCGCGGCACGATGCCGAGACCGAGATCCTGCGTCTCACCGGTGCGCCGCGTATCGCGTTGCTCAACCAGACCGGCGAGCCGCGGTATCGCGCGGAATGGGAAGCGCGGCTGCGGCAGAACTTCAGCACGGTCATCGACTTCGACGCCCATCGCGCGGACTTTTCCAATCGCCTCGCCCTGCTGGAAGCGCTGGCCACGGTCGATCTCGCCGGCAAGGCGAAGCTGCGCAAGGCGGTCGAAGTGCTCAAGCAGGACCGCGAGGACAAGCTCGACACCACTGCGCGCATCATCGTCGACCTGCTCTCCGATCTGCTTACTGACAAGCACGTGGAAGCGTTGCGCGATCCGTTGCGCGTCGCCGCCCAGCGGCGCGAAGTGGAGGAGCGCTTCCGCGAAAAACTCATCGCGCACGAACTCGAGGCGCATCGCGAGATCATCCGCGCCTTCGCGCATCAACGTGTCGCGGTGAATGAGGATGGGGCGCGCGAGTGGCTTTCCGATGGGCTCTTCGTCGAGCGCACCTGGTCGCTGCTCGGTCTCAGTGGCTGGCGTTTGCTCGCCGCCGGTGCGGGTGGAGGCGCGCTGGTCGGGGCGAAAATCGACCTCATGTTTGGCGGGGCGACCTGGGGTCTCGGTGCGGCAGTGGGTGGCGCGGTCGGCGGCGGCGCGGCCCTCGCCGGCAGTCGCACCGCGCCCGGTTTCAAGGCCCGGCTCCCCTACTTCTCGCGCGCCATCGTCGGCACGGAACTCGTCGCCGGTCCGATCAAACACGACAATTTCCCGTGGATCGTTCTCGATCGCGCGCTCGGCATTTTCGTCTCCGTCTCCCGTCGCGCGCACGCCCGGCAGGATCGCGAAACGCTCGATGCCGCGGCCCTCGCGGCGCGCCTGCAATCCACCAAGGCCGGCTCCGATCAAGCACCCGACGACCTGCGCCGCACGCTGGCCAAAGCCTTTCGCGACATGCGCAAGAATCGTTTCAATGACGATCAGCGCGACGCCACGGTTGGCGCGTTGCGCGAATGGCTACGGGAGGTTTCCCAGTAAGGCCGCCTCGACTTCCGATGGCACGGTTGTAGGGCGGCCATCCTGGCCGCCACCCAGCTACACGCGACGCCATCTTTCCAGTCTCGGCGGCGAAGATCGCCGCCCTACAATCGCGCTCTCGACTACAGGACTTCGCTCAGCTGTGCGCCGGGATCATCCCGCTCTTGCGGGCATAGTTGAAGATGCCGCCGGCGTCGATTACCGGGCGCACTTCACCGAGCGGCTTCAGGCTGTAGGTCGTGCCATTCACAGTGAGCGTGTCGGCATCGAAATCGAGCGTCGCTACGTCGCCGGTCTTGATCTTCGCACAGAGGCGCTCGTTGGCATCGTAGGGATAGAGCTCGCCGGTCGCCACGCAGTTACGGAAGAAGATGCGCGCGAAGGAATCCGCGACGACCGCTTCCACGCCCGCGGCGCCCATGGCGATGGGCGCGTGCTCGCGCGAACTGCCGCAGCCGAAATTCCGGCCCGCGATCACGATCTTGTAGGGCGTCTTCATCTCACCGGCGGGTATGAACTTCGTCGGATACGCATCGTCCGGCAGCCCGATCATCGCGTAGCTGCCCAGCTTCTCGTATTCCTCGGCGATAGTGGGCACGAGGGTGAGATACTGCGCGGGAATGATCTGGTCGGTATCGATATTGTCCTGAACGACGTAGACAGGGCTGGTGATGGTATTGGACATAATGTGTTTCGAGTAGAGGGCTTGGCGGCTGACTCTTAATCGTAATCTTAATCTTACTCTTAATCCTCCCCCGGAGAGTAAGATTAAGATTAGGA
This sequence comes from Chthoniobacter flavus Ellin428, assembly GCF_000173075.1. Classification (GTDB taxonomy): domain Bacteria; phylum Verrucomicrobiota; class Verrucomicrobiia; order Chthoniobacterales; family Chthoniobacteraceae; genus Chthoniobacter; species Chthoniobacter flavus. Next base: position 158,631 of record NZ_ABVL01000006.1, on the reverse strand, counting down.
TTAAGATTAAGAAGATGCGTGTTTAATAGCGGAAGCCCGGAGCAGGTTTTGGTGTGTTAGAATTTTGCGGCAGCGGTGCATCGCCTTGATCGAAGAGCGGTGAACCCTTCGTCGAGGGCACATTGCTGTGCTTCTCGACCGAGGAAGAGCTCGGCGTATCGAATATCGGACGGTTCAACTGCGTGGTGTAATTGGTCGAGACGTTGCGCGAGGTCGCGTAGGACGCGGGCTTGGGTTTCAAATCTTCGGTGGAGACCCACCCGGAGGTGCCATCCGCGGTCATCACCCGGCAATAGCCGGACGAATGCTCGAGCATGGTGACCTCCGCGCCCTCCGTGAGCACGAAGTCCGGGCCGAATGTTTGCACCGGGCCGAACTTGTAGAACGGCGCCTTCGCCACGGAGACGACCCACCTCGATCCCGAGGGAATGTTGTTGTTCGACTCACAAGCGCTGAAGGCGGCGAGCAGGATCATCGTCACCAGGGCGGGCAGAAGGCGGAGGAGCGGCGACCGAAACATGGGAGAGCGTCGGAAACTTGGGGGATGTCTTCGACTGCGGGCCGGAGCCACGCGCATTCTGCTTTAGCCAATGAATTCGCGGGGGTCGGTGATCTTGCCGGTGAGCGCACTGGCCGCCACGGTGTAGGGCGAAGCGAGGAAGACCTGCGACTCCTTGTGGCCCATGCGGCCGGGGAAATTGCGGTTCGTGGCGCTGATGCACTTCAGCGGCGTATTCATGCGGCCGAAGGTATCGACCGGACCGCCGAGGCACGCGGCACAGGAGGCATTCTCCGTCATGCGCACGCCAGCGCTTTCGAGAATGTTCCAGACGCTCTGGCCGTCCCACTGCGTGTCCTTGAGCTCTTGCACGACCTTGGTCGTGGCGGGCACGCCGAAGGTATCGATCTTCACCGACTTGCCCTTCACCACCCGGGCGAAGGCGAGGAAGTCGCTTGTCTTGCCGCCGGTGCAGGAGCCGATGTAAGCGCGATCCAGTGAGACACCGGCCAGCTCCTTCGCCGTCTTGCGCTGGCCCGGATCGGGGTGGCAGGCGACGGTGGGCTCGAGCTTCGAGAGATCGAACACTTTGTCGTAAATGAACTTCTGATCCTGATCGATCTCGGCCGGCTCGAAGGTGCTCTTCGTGCCGTTTTCCTGCACGCGATCCTTCACATAGGCGTCGGTCTTTTCGTCAAAGGGGAAGATGCCGTTCTTGCCCCCGGCTTCGATCGCCATATTGGCGATGGTCATGCGGTCGTCCATCGACATGCCGTACACGCCCGGACCTTCCCACTGCATCGCGCGATAGGTCGCGCCGTCAAAACCGATGTCGCCGATGACGTGCAGGATCACGTCCTTGGCCATTACGCCCGCGGGCAGTTCGCCCTCGAGGAAAAAGCGCATCGTCTCCGGCACCTTCACGAGCAGCTTGCCGGTGCCGAGGATGAAGCCCGCGTCGGTGTTGCCGATGCCGGTGGCAAATTCATTGAAAGCACCGGCCATGCAGGTGTGCGAGTCCGTGCCGAAGAGCACTTCGCCCGGGCGGGTGTGGCCCTTCCACGGCAGCGTGGTGTGGCACACGCCGGTGTAACTCTTGCCGTACTGCTTCTTGAGCTGACCCTGCTCGGTATCGAACTTCCAGTGCCCGTTCGGGTCATCGATCACGTCGTAGAAGTACGGGAGACCCTGTTCCCTGGCGAACTCGCGCAGGATGTCGACGTTACGGTTCGACATGGAATCCGCGGTGAAAATGTAATGGTCGGGGATGATGACGAGCTTCTTCGGATCCCACACTTTGGCCGCCTTGCCGAATTCGCGCTTGAAGACGCCGATCGTGCCCGGCCCGCAAACGTCGTGAGTCATGAGGACGTCGACGTTCACCCACACGTTTTCGCCAGCCTGGACGTGCGCTTTGCCACTGGCACGCGCGAGCACTTTTTCAGTCAGAGTCATAAGGGGGGCTACTATCACACCCGTACGCGTCCGTGCGCAAATGGATTTGTGGAACGTTTTCAAGGAACTGGGAGGATTGGCCTCTTTGCCCCGGGGACGGCGCAGCAGATCTCACTACATTCGGATTTTATATTCGGACCGCTCTGTCTCAACAAACACCCCTTCAATCAGATCCGCGGCACGCTGGAGCCCATCCGCCTGCTGGATTTCCGCGCGGCAACGTTCGGCCACCTTCCGATAACCCGGCTCCCGCAGCACTCGCTCGACCGCCGCACGCAAGCGCGGGACCGTGAGCTTTGCGGGTTGCACCACCTCGGCGGCGCCGAGCCAGGCGAGCCGGCTGGCCACGCCGGGTTGGTCGTTCGTGATCGGAATGGCCACCATCGGCACGCCGCAGCTCAGCGATTCCAGCGCGGTGTTGAGACCGGCGTGGGTGATGGTCAGGGTCGCCTTTTGCAACAACGCGAGTTGCGGGGCGATGGACACCACGATCGGCTGGCCGGCAAAGTTTTTCGCCGCCGCTTCGGCATCCTGGTCGCGGCTGCCGAGCGAGATGACCAATTGCGCATCCAGCCCCGCACATGCCGCGGCGATGGTCTCGAAGATGAATTGCCGCCGATTTTGCAGCGTACCCATCGAGGCATAAATGAGCGGACGCCCGTCGAGCTTTTCCCACGGGAAAGGAATTTCCTCGTGGCTGGCCGCGTGATGCCACGGCCCGGTGTAGTGCAACTCCGCTGCTGGCCGCCGCCGGGGAAAATCGAAAAAGGCCGGCTGCTGGGCGATCTGCAGACGGCAGGACCCAGGGCTGAATGTGCCCGCCAGCGGTGCGAGACGATGCGCGCGGCGATGGCGGTTGATCTCGGCGATGATCGGACGCGCGAGCCATTTGAGCACGGTATCGCCGAACGCATTGCGCCAGCGCCCGAGGATCCCGGTCTGGTAATCCCACGGCAGGACACACGGCGGTAGATGCGGATCGGGATTGAGCGCGAGGGCGTTGCTCACCATCACCCAGGGACGACCAGTCAGATCCGCGACCGTGCCGCCCGCTGGCGAAACCTGATCGACGAGCAGCGCATCGATCTTCTCCCGGTCCACGACGGGCGGGGCATCGCGCAAAATACTGACCACGCTCCGGCGCAGCAGCTCCGCGGTAAATTGCACCGCCTTCAATCCACTGAGCCGCCCGAGCTCCCGCGAGGTGGTCTGCATCGAGCCCTCCGGAAAATCTTCCTCACCGATGGGCGCAAAATTCAGCCCCGCGCTCTCCGCTTTCCGCCGCGCATCGAGCCGCCCGACCACGGTCACGCGATGCCCGCGCCGCTGGAGTTCGCGGCCGAGGGTGGTCATGGGATTGAGATGGCCGCTCAATTCCGGGCAAATGAGGCCGAGGTGAGACATGGTCGATCGAGGTGGCGTGAAGGAGTGCTTGTCCTCCCTTCCTGCGCCGCGCACATTGAAACGGATGCCGACCACTTTGACCAATGCCGAAAAACGCGACCTGAAAGCCCAGGCGCAACGCCTGGAGCCTGTCGTAAAATTGGGCCACGGCGGCATGAGCGACGCTTTCATTCACAGCCTCGACGAGGCGCTGAACCAGCATGGCCTGGTGAAAATGAAATTCGCTGATTTCAAGGAAGAGAAGAAAACCCTCGCCCCGCAAATCGCCGAACGCACCGGCAGCGCGATAGTGATGCAGGTAGGCAACGTAGCGGTCTTCTACCGGCCGAAACCGGAAGAATAGAGTGGCAGCGGCATCCTACCACTGGCGTTTGAGGATCAGCGGCAGGATGCCGCTGCCATCTTGATCGTCCCAATTCTCAGGCTTGGTACACCGAGCGCGGTCCGCTAGTGTGCCTCCATGTCTCCCCTCCGACTGTTCCTTCCTCTCTTGCTGACAGCGGCGACTGGCTTCGCCGCGAACTGGCCAACCTGGCGCGGGCCGCAAGGTGATGGCGTCACCTCCGAAACGAATTTGCCGCTGAAATGGAGCGCGACAGAAAATGTGAAGTGGAAGGTCGAGCTGCCCGAGGGCGGAAATTCGACGCCAATCATTTGGGGCGACCGCATCTTTCTCACCCAGGCCGATGGCCAGAAGCGCCTGCTGATGTGCTTCGATCGCAAGGATGGCAAGGTGCTGTGGCAGCAAGGCCCGACGTGGTCGGAGACGGAACAGACGCACAAGGCGAACCCACCCTGCGCCTCGTCGCCGATCACCGATGGCGAGCGGGTGATCGCGTGGTTTGGCTCGGCGGGCCTCTATGCCTACGACTTCGCCGGCAAGGAGCTATGGCACGTCGATCTCGGCAAGCAGGACCACATCTGGGGCTATGGCAGTTCGCCGGTGTTGAGTGGTGACTTGTGTTTCCTCAATTTCGGGCCCGGGCCGCGTAGCTTCGTCGTGGCGGTGAATAAAAACACCGGCAAAGAAGTGTGGCGCTTCCAAGTGCCGCCGCCGGATACGCCCGAAGGGCCGGGGTCCGGACAGAATTGGACGGGCACCTGGAGCACGCCAGTCATCGCCAAACTGGACGGGCGCGAGGAACTCATCGCCGATCTGCCCGGCGCCGTCTACAGCCTCGATCCCGCGACGGGAAAAGAAATCTGGCACTGCAACGGGCTCAATCCCCTCGCCTATGCGGAGCCGATCGTCGTTGGCGATGTGGTCGTCGGGTTCGGCGGCTTCAATGGTTTTGCCCTCGGCGTGAAAGCTGGCGGCTCGGGTGATATCACTTCCACGAACCGCTTGTGGCAGGACCGGCGCACTCCGCAGCGCGTCGGCTCCGGCGTGGTCGTGGATGGCAAGATCTACCTGGGCAGCGACCCCGGTTTCATCCAGTGCATCGATCCGCAGACGGGAAAGCGGTTGCTCGACCAGCGCGCCCCGGTGCCTCCACAGAAGGCGTCGTCGTGGTCCTCCTTCGTCCGCTCGGGAGACCGGCTCTATCTCCTGACCAAGAGCTCGGACACGCTGGTCTTCCGCGCGGATCCCAAGATGGAGATGCTCGCGGATAACGTGCTGGGCGATGGAATGACGAATGCCTCGATCGCCGTGTCGGATGGGGAGATTTTCATCCGCACGCATGCGCACTTGTGGTGCATCGGGACGGGTAAATAGCGTGGCAGGAGATCTCTGGGGAGCGCGCTCGTCCCGAGTGCTGGTTTCGGCGTCTCGCCGAAACGAACTTACCATATCGTTGGGAAAGGGATCAGGTCACCTATGAGGAATCACGCGAGAAAGTCCGCGAAGGCGAGACGCCGTCGCCAGCACCCGGGACCGAAGAGGCGGAGGGGAATAGCGGAGGCCGGTTGATGGGTGAGCGTGCGCCCCCCGGAAATCCGCAGCGCGTCGACTGCCGTTTAATTACACTAAAATCGCGATTCCATTCGCATCCCGGAGTTTCACGGGCTAGAAGCCCGGATGCAGAAAAAACCATTCACCGAGCTCGGCCTGTCGCCGGAGTTGCTCAAGGCCGTCGCGAAAATGGGCTTCGAGGAAGCGTCGCCGATTCAATCGGAGACGATCCCGCAATTGCTTACTGGCGCGGATGTCGTCGGTCTTTCGCAGACTGGCTCGGGCAAGACCGCGGCCTTCGCGATTCCCGCCATTGAGCGGGTGGATGGCAATCTGCGCGCCCCCCAAGTCCTCATTCTCTGCCCCACCCGCGAACTCGCCATGCAGGTGGCCGAGGAAGTGGCCAAGCTCGCTTTCTTCAAACGCGGCGTGCGCGAACTGCCGATCTACGGCGGCCAGAGCTACGACCGCCAGCTCCGCGGTTTGCGCGATGGCGCCCAGATTATCATCGGCACGCCGGGGCGCGTGATGGATCACCTCGAGCGCAAGACGCTGCGCCTCGATCAGGTGGGCATGATCATTCTCGATGAAGCGGACCGCATGCTCGACATGGGTTTCCGCGATGACATCGAAACGATTCTCGGCCAGGCGCCCGCCGAGCGGCAGACGGTCTTTTTCTCGGCGACGATGCCGCCGGCGATCAACCAGCTCGTCAAGAAATACACCAAGGAGCCGGTGAACGTGCGCATCCAGGCGCAGGAGATGACGGTCCCCGCCATCGACCAGAGTTATTACGAGGTCGATCGCCGCTCGAAACTCGAGGTGCTCTGCCGGCTGATCGATCTGCAGGATATCAAATACGGCATCATCTTTTGCGCGACGAAGATGATGGTCGATGAACTCTCCGATCACCTGAAAGCGCGCGGCTACAGTTCAGACAAGCTGCATGGCGATATTTCCCAATCGATGCGCGAGCGCGTGGTGGCGAAGTTTCGCAAGCGCGGCTTCGAGTTCCTCGTCGCCACGGATGTCGCAGCGCGTGGGCTCGATGTGGATGACATCGAAGTCGTGTTCAATTACGACCTACCGCAGGACGCGGAGGATTATGTGCACCGCATCGGCCGCACGGGACGCGCGGGGCGCAGTGGGCGCGCGGTCACGTTCGTCGCCGGACGCGAGATTTGGAAGATGCAGCAGATCATCCGCTTCACCAAAGGCAAGGTGCGCCGCGAGCGCGTGCCGAGCGCCGAGGAAGTAGAGCAGAAGCGGACGAGCGAATTTCTGGAGAACTTGCGCGAAACCCTGGAGAAGGGCGAATACAAACGGCAGGACACGGTGATCGATCAACTGCTCGACCAGGGGTATTCCGCGACGGACATCGCCAGCGCGCTCATTCATCTGCTCGGCGGCGACAAACCGGCAGCGCAGCCGATCGTCGAGGAACAGCCGCGTCGCGAATATCCCAACTACCAGTCACGCGAATATCCAAAGTATGAGTCGCGGAAGTCATCGCCTCGCGAAACAGAAGCGCGTGCGCCGCGTGAACATCGTGAGTCTCGTGAACCGCGCGAAGCCGCGGCCCGCAAGGAATTCCACGCGCCCGCGGAACGCCGTGAAAAACCTTCGCGCTCGCCGCGACGGGAACCCTCTGCCGCGTCGCACGAAGAGGGCATGGTTCGGCTCGTTTTCAACGTGGGGAATGCCCATCAGATCGAGCCCGGAGATTTCGTCGGGGTCATCGCCGGGGTCACGCGACTTCCCAAGGAAGTCGTCGGCCGGATCGAGATCCTCGACCGGGAATCGCTGGTCGATGTGTCCGATGAATGCGCGGACCAGGTGTTGAAGAAGCTGAACGGCATCAAGTTCAAGGGCCGGCGATTGAATGTGAACATCGCGCGGTGAGTTAGCAGAAAGCGCGCGCAGCGCATCCCAACAACCCTGTCATCCTGAGCGGAGCGGGGAAGCATGGGCGGAGTCGAAAGCCGAGTCTGCGAGACGCCTATGGGACTGTGGGGCAAACCTCCAATTTCCGTGGGTTTTCGCGCGGAGCCGTCCGGCTCACAAGAGCCGACGCGTCTTCGCTATTCACTTCACCGTGCTCTCAGCCTAACTAAAGAAAAGAAGGATATTGGAGGTCCTTCGACTTCGCTCGGTCGCTAAACTCCCTCTCTGCGCTCAGGATGACAGGTTTTTCGGAACGCGCTTCGCGCTTTTTTTTCTGCACGCAGACTGCGGCGGAACACCTCGCGGCAGTGACTATCGGCGGCCTACAACTCAAAGAACGAATACAACTTCTTGAGGAATCCCTCGGTGTATTCCTTCTGTTTGGTCGCGAGCTGCGTGATTTCTGAACTCGAGGCGACAATGCCCTCCGTCTCCAGCCGCCGCTGAGCGAGCAGTTCGCTGAGCTTCTGCACCAGGGTCTCGTTCTGCTGCAGAATTTCCGCGAGCACTTCCTTGCCGATCTCCCACATCTCACAATCCGTCGCGGCCACGACCGTGGCGCTGCGCGGGTCGCCGGTGAGCAGCGACATCTCGCCGCAATAGTCGCCGGTCTGCAACGTCGCCACACGTGTTTCCGTGCCGTTGGCTTGCACATAGACGTGCGCTTCGCCGTGGAGCAGGATGAACATGGATGCGCCGGAAGCGCCCTGGATGATCACTTTCTCGCGGCGCCCGTAGCGGAGGTACTTCGCGTGGCCGAGCAACTTCTCCTGCTGCCCTTCGTCGAGCAGTTGCAGGAACGGCTGTTTGCGCACACAGGCACGGGCGATGGACATGACGTCCTTCGCGCCCGCGGTCACCCGCTCGATCTGCACCGTGCGGATGGGATACGGAATCTTGATGCCGTGGCGCTGCGCGGCGTACCAGATATTCGTGCGAACGCCATCCATGATGTCGTTGTACATCGCCTGGTCGTCGATCCAGAGCTTGATCTCGTAGTGCACCGCCGAGTCGGCGAAATCCTTGAGGTAGACCTTGGGCGGCGGCGAGGGGAGGACGCCATGCACCGAAGCCGCGGCGCGGGAGATGATGTCTTTGACGAAATTCGGCGCGGTCCCGTAGTCGAAGCCCACGTTGAGCCGCACGGCGTGCTGTCGCGTGGGGTAGGTGAGATTGATGATCGAGCCGCCGGCAATCGCTTTGTTTGGAATATCGAGATAGATGTCGTCGTTCGTGCCGCAGCCGCGTAGAAGCGCCAGTTGACCTCCAATGACCTCGGCGTACTGCTGGTCGATTTTCAGCCAGTCTCCAGTCTTGAATGGCTTGCCGATTTCCAGCGCGATGCCCGCGATGATATTGCCGAGCAAATCCTGCATCGCGAAGCCGACGATACCGACGACGACCGTGGAGCCGAAGACCGCGCCCTGGATCGGATAGCCGTACACGCCGCCGATGACGACGAAGAGGGCGATGATGAAAAGGATCAGGCCAAAGAGCTGGCTGATGAATTTCGGCGCCTTGCCCTGTTGATGCTTTTCAAACCAGAGCTCCCAGTAATAGCGCCGCAAAAGGGCGAGGATGAAGATCGTCCCGAGGAGCACATTGGCCGCGCGCAGGACGTGCATGATAGGCTCGCGATTCGAAAAATCCGTGCCGACGATTTCCATCGGCAACCAGATTGCGAAGACGATGCAGAAAAGCTGGTAGAGGAGGCCGAGCTGCACGCCCGCACGGCGCTTGAGAAACCGTCCGAGGCCGAGGGTGATGGCGAACAACGCCGGGATGGCGACGGCCTCAATGGCAATGGAGGAACCGTCGATCGTTTCAGCAAGCATGCGGACGGAGTTTAAAAAAGCGTTGGGCGCGGATCAATCCGAAAGCCCATTGCGCGGCGGCTCGAGGAAAAGCCGCTTGGCACGCCGGCGGGCGTGCCATCCGCGAGGGAGATTGGCCTTGGCGGTGCCGCCCTTGAGCAAGGCGCGTACGGCTTCCACTTCTTCAAAGCCGATGTCGGCCACGCCGTGGAGCTTGAGCCATGCGCGCAGGCGGCGGCGCTGAATGGCGATGGGTTCGGCGGCGAGGGCCGGCACGCTCAATTCGGGCGGCGTATTTCCCAGCAGATCGGCGAACAAATCGTCTTCCGCACGGAGAATTTCCGCGGAGCGCCAGATGGAACGGCGGATGTCGCGGCCGAAGGCCTGCTCGAGAACGGGGATGATATCGTGGCGCAGGCGATTGCGGGTGAACTTGCGATCGGAGTTGGACGCGTCCTCCACGAAGGAGAGTTTGTGCCGCAGGATGTAGGCTTCGATTTCCTCGCGCCAGGTGCCGAGAAAGGGGCGGGAAATTTGCAACGTCACGCCATCGATCGTGCGGGTGCTCAGCGCGCTCATCCCCGCCAGCCCCGCCGCGCCGGCGCCGCGGAAGAGATTGAAAAGCAGGGTCTCGACCTGATCATCAGCATGGTGCGCCAGAAAGAGGCGCGGGCAATCATGTTCCCGGGCGACATGGGTGAAGAAGGAGATGCGCGCCTCGCGGGCCGTGGTCTCCAGGGATTTTTTCCGTTGTTTGGCCAGGGTGGCGACGTCCTCGCGCTGCAGGACAAAGGCGTAATCCAATTTGCGCGCCAGCTTCTCGACGAATTGCGCGTCCGCGACGCTCTCCGCGCGCAGGGCGTGGTCCAGGTGGCAGACGATGAGTTCGCGGAACCCGGCAGCGTGCAACTGGTGCAGCAACGCCACGGAATCACGCCCGCCGGAGACGCCGATGAGGCATCTTTCTTCCGGCGAAAATGCGGTGTTCATTTAGCCGATCCGCTCGGCGCCGAAGTGGCCGCGCAAGGCCTCGGGAATGGCGATCGTGCCGTCGGCCTGCTGATACGTCTCGGTGAGCGCCACGAAGAGACGCGGGAGTGCGGTGCCCGAGCCATTCAGGGTGTGGGCGAATTGATTTTTGCCCTCGGCGTTCTTGAAGCGCAGGTTCATGCGGCGCGCCTGGAAGTCGCCGAAATTCGAGCAACTGGAGACTTCGAGATAGGCATTCTGCCCCGGCGCCCAGACTTCGATGTCGTACGTCTTGGCCGAGCCGAAGCCGATATCGCCGGTGCACAGCTCGATGACGCGGTAGTGCAGGCCGAGCAACTGGAGCACCTTCTCCGCGTTCGCGGTCAGCGATTCGAGTTCGGCGAACGACGTTTCCGGTGTGGTGATCTTCACCAACTCGACCTTGTCGAACTGATGGATGCGGATGAGTCCCCGCGTGCCGAGGCCCGCGGCGCCGGCTTCGCGGCGGAAGCAGGGGGTGTAGGCGGCATAGCGGATGGGCAATTGCTCCTGCCGAAGGATTTCCTCGCGGTGCAGGTTGGTCACCGGCACTTCGGCGGTGGGGACGAGATACATGTCGTCGCGCTCGCAGCGATACTGCTGCTCCTCGAATTTTGGGAGCTGCGTGGTGCCGACCAGCGCGTCCGAGTTCACCAGGAACGGCGGGCTCACCTCGCCATAGCCATGTTCGCGGGTATGGAGATCGAGCAGGAAATTAATGAGCGCCCGCTCCAGTCGTGCGCCCTGGCCGGTGTAGAGGGCGAAGCCGCTGCCGCTGATCTTCGTGGCGCGCTCGAAGTCGAGGAGCCCGAGATCCTTGCCGAGGTCGACGTGGCTCTTCGGGGTGAAAGCGAAAGCCGGCTTCTCACCCCAGGTGCGGACGACCGGGTTATCCTCGGCCGTGGTGCCGACCGGGCACTGGTCATGTGGGAGATTCGGGACATTGAGCAGCAGGGTGCGCTGCGCGGCATCGAGTTGCTTGGTCTCGTTTTCCAACTCGGTCATTTCCGTGCCGAGCGCGCGGACCTGGGCCTCTATCTCCGTGGTGTCTTCGCCCTTCGCTTTCTTCGCCCCGATTTCCTTGCTGATCCGCTTGCGGTCGGCCTGGAGCTGCTGCAGGCGGGTCTCCGCGGAACGGCGTTTTTGGTCGCAGGCGAGGATTTCGTCCACGGCGGAAACGAGCTTCGCGTCACGCGTCGCGAGACGCTGTTTCACGAGGTCGGGTTGTTCGCGGAGCAGGCGGATATCAAGCATGGGGCGGATACGCTAGGGGGAGTGAAAGTGAAAGTGAAGGTGGAAAGTGGGAGGGATGAGTAATCAGTATTCAGTATTCAGTAATGACCGGTGAGTGATCGCGGACCGGGAATACTGATCACTGATCACTGATTACTGATCACTCCCCCCTGATTCCCGGCCACACTTTCACCTTTCACTCCTTCCCGCCGCTGGCAGCATCGGACCCTGCATGAAAAAGCGTGTCCTTATCATTTCGACCAGCGCCGGAACCGGCCACGTGCGGGCAGCCCAGGCGCTGGAACAGGAATTCATCCGTGATCCGCGGGTCGGCGAGGTGGTGCACGAGGATGCGCTGAAGTTCACCAACAAGCTCTTTCGCGATTTCTACTCCACGCTCTACATGAAGCTGGTCCGCAGCGCGCCGGACCTGCTCGGTTGGGTCTACAAGGCGAGCGACGAACCGTGGAAAGGTGAGGCCGCGCGGCTGCAACTCGACCGGCTCAATACCCTGAAGCTCATCCGCTTCATCGAGAAATTCGATCCACACATCACGGTCTGCACGCACTTCATGCCGGCAGGGATCATCTCGCATCTGCAGGAGACGAAACGGCTGCACACGCATCACTCCATCATTGTCACGGATTTCGACTGCCATGCGATGTGGCTTTCGCGGACGTTTCATCGCTACTTCGTGGCCCTCGACGAAACGAAGGCACACCTCGAGGCGCTCGGGTTGCCGCCGGAACGCATCACGGTCTCGGGCATTCCCATCGACCCGGTATTCAGCCAGCCTGTCGACCGCGCGCTGGTGCGGACTTCGTACGGACTGCATCCGGAAAAGACCACGCTGCTGCTCTCGGCAGGGGCATTGGGCGTGGGGCCGACGGAGTTGATCGTCGAGCGGCTCAAACAGCTCCGGAACGACGTGCAGACCATCGTCGTGTGTGGGCGCAGCGAAGAGGTGAAAGAGCGCGTCGCAAAGGCCGCGGCCACGCAGCGCAATCGCTTCTGCATTCTCGGCTATTCGGACCGCATGCATGAACTCATGCACATCAGCGATCTTTTCATCGGCAAGCCGGGCGGCCTGACCACCAGCGAAGCGCTGGCCTGCGGTCTGCCGATGGCGATCTTTTCGCCGATTCCCGGCCAGGAGGAGCGCAATGCGGACCACCTGCTGGAGGAAGGCGCGGGCATTCGCTGCAACGAACTGACCACGCTGCCGTTCAAGATCGACCGGTTGCTCGATGACCCCACGCGGCTCGGCGCCATGCGCGCGGCGGCGAAGGCGATGGGGCATCCCGATGCGGCTCGCACGGTGGTGAAGACCTTGCTCGACGACCATCTCCCCAGCCTCGCGCTCGACGACGAGCAGCGGGAAGCCATCGCGCTGGCCGCGGCACGCACTCCAAACAATGGCTGAGTTCCTCTGGGGCGTCGCGACATCGGCCTACCAGGCGGAAGGCGGTTATAATGGTCCCGGGCAACCGCTGACGAATTGGGCTGCGGCGGAAAAGCGCGAGGATGTCGCTGCCGTTGGCAAGGCTGCCGATTTTTGGAATCGCTACATGGAGGATTTCACCCGGTGCCGGGAGATGGGGTTGAACGCTTTCCGCCTCGGGCTGGAGTGGAGCCGCATTCAACCCACGCGTGACCCCGCGGACACTGCGCCCACGGCTTTCGACTACGCGGCACTCGATCACTACGCGGCGATGATTGCGGCCTGCCAGCAGAGCGGGCTGGAACCAGTGGTCACGCTGCACCATTTCGTGCACCCGGCATGGCTGGGGACCGATCCTTGGCTGGAGCCCACGACCGCCGCGCATTTCGCTGAATACGTCCGTCTCGCCGTGGGCTATGTGAACGAGCGGCTGCCGCGGCCCATCCGTTGGTTCATCACCATCAACGAGCCCAACATGCTCGTGCTCAATTCGTATCTCGGCCGGCAATTTCCAGCGAAACATCGCTCCGGATTCCGGCCGATGATGACGGCCTACAATCAGCTCCTGCGGGCGCATATCCTTGCTTATGCGGCAGTACACGACCTCTACGCCGCGCGCGGTTGGCCGGCTCCGCTGGTCACGTTCAATAACTACTGCAGCGACATGTATTGGTCGGACAAGTTACTGCTCGATCTCGTTTGTGTCCGCGAGCGCGGCATTCCGCGCGAAGGCGTGGAGGAATATATCTGCGGGTGCGCTCATGCCTTCGAGGCAGCCTTCGAAGCGGCCCGCATTCCGCTGCACAAGGATCTGGCCTATTACTTCGGCGCGTTGTTCAAGCGGGTCAGCAATTGGCTCGGTTACCGTCAATTTGACGCGGCCGATTTCGCGCCGTTGCTCGACACCATCTACGCACAGCAGCGAACACGGTTCATCGATTACATCGGCATCGATTATTACGATCCCTTCGCCGCGCACGCTTTCCGTTTCCCGGTGTTGTGGGATCACGAGTTCAAGAACCGCTCGTTCCGTTCGTGGATGCTGGCCACGGTGACAAGCAAGTGGTGGGACTGGCGCGTCCTGCCGCGAGGATTGCATTTCTTCTGCCAGCACTACGCGGAAGATTTCGGCCGGTCGGTGCTCATCGCGGAAAACGGGATGGCTTTGCGGCGGCGGCCGGGTTCACGGCGGCGTGCCCGGCGCGATCACATGACCCGCAGTCAGTTCCTCCGTTTGCACGTTCACGAAGTGGCGCGGATTCGCGCCGATGCCATTCCGCTGGCCGGCTATCTGCACTGGTCGCTCTTCGACAATTACGAGTGGGGCACCTACACGCCGCGCTTCGGATTGTATTCCATCGATTACCCCAACAGCCTCGAACGTCAGGTCGCCGATCCCGATGGCGACCGACCGGCGGAGACCTACGCCGCGCTGATCGCCGAGGTGCGTTCCAGGAAACTACCCCATGCCGCAGAAAAGTGAGTTCGTAGAGTACCTCGTGGAAATGCTGCAGCCGCTCGGCACGATCCGGGTGAAATCGATGTTCGGCGGCTGGGGCTTCTATGCCGACGAACGCTTTTTCGCGATCGTCGCGGATGACGGGTTTTACGTGAAAGTCGATGACGTCAGCCGCGGGGAATTCGAGGCGTTCGATTTGAAGCCGTTTCGTTATGAGGTGCGCGATACAAAGGCGACGCTGGACTACTACGAGCCGCCAGCCGCGGCGATGGATGATCGCGAGATGCTCTGCGAATGGGCACGCAAAGGGATCGCAGCCGCGGAGCGGGCGCAGGCGAAGAAGAAGCCGCGGAAGAAGAAAAAGTAAGGGCGATGCCCTCACAGCCGCCCTCTCCTCGGTGTCATTCTGAGCGAAGTGGAGGGAGTGTAACGACCGGAACGCAGTCGAAGAACCCCGCCGCTTTACCAGCGATGGTCTCTGGTAAAACGGCGGGGTTCTTCGACTGCGTGCCCCGCCACCTGACCACCGGGGCACTCCGCTCAGAATGACACCGAAGAGAGATTTTCCTACCCCACCCGCACCGCGCGTTTTTTGTCGAGCTTGAGCACCGTGCCCGCGGCCAATGTGGGCGTGGCTTTTGGATCAGTGATCTTCTCCTCGTGAAGCTGGATGCTCCCCTGCTCCACGAGCCGCCGCGCGTCACCGCGCGACTTGGCGATCTGATACCCCTTCTCGTAGCCCGCGACGACGATCGAAACGATGTCCTGATTCACCCCGGCGAAATCCACCACCGGCCATTCGGCATTCTCCACGTCGCGCTTGCTGAACTTCGTATTAAAATCCTCCAGTGCTGCATTGCCGGCCTCTTCCCCGTGGTAACGCGCCACGATCCGCCGCGCCAATTGCTTCTTCGCATCCATCGGATGGATGTCGGGCACATCCTCGCCGAGCAACAGCAGATAATACCGCGCCATGAGCGTGTCGGTGATGCTCATCAGCTTGCCAAACATCTCCGTCGGCGCCTCACTCACTCCGACATAGTTGCCAAGGCTCTTCGACATCTTCTGCACACCATCGAGCCCCTCGAGCAGCGGCATGAGGAAGACAATTTGTTGCGGCTGGCCTTCCTCGCGCTGCAGATCGCGGCCGACGAGGATATTGAAAAGCTGGTCCGTGCCGCCGATCTCGACGTCGGCCTTCACCACCACCGAATCCCACCCCTGCATGATCGGGTACTGGATCTCGTGGAGGTGCACGGCGTCGCCGCGTTCGAGGCGGTTCTTGAAATCCTCGCGTTGCAACATCTGCTGCAAGGTCACCCGCCCATTGAGCTTGATGACCTCCTCGAAGGTCATCATCTCGAACCACTGCCCATTGAAAACCGTCCGTGTCCTTTCCGGATCGAGGATCTTGTAGGCCTGCTCCTGGAAGCTGCGCGCATTGTTCATCACCTGGTCGTGGGTAAGCTGCGGGCGCGCCTTCGAGCGGCCGGATGGGTCGCCGATCATCGCCGTGAAATCCCCAATGATGAGGATCGCCTGGTGGCCGAGGTCCTGGAATTGCCGCAGCTTGGTGAGCGCCACGGTAAACCCGAGGTGAATATCGGGAGCAGTCGGGTCGACACCGAGTTTGACGTTCAGCGGGCGACCAAGGCGAAGCTTCGCGAGGAGTTCGGCTTCGTTGATGATTTGAGCCGCTCCGCGTTTCAGGATTTCAAGCTGCGCTTCAGGTGATTGCATGGACAAAGGCTATGGACTGCATAAGGGCCTCTTGGCGCGGGAAGCGAGCAAGAAATCACGCGAGCCCGCAAAACCTCACGCTACGCAAGGATGCGCAGGCGTGGCGCTTACTTACTTTTATTTAACAGATCGCGAATATCGCCGACGGAGAGCTGCTTCAGGTTGCTCACCCGCTCGACGGTGCCGTCGCCATACCCGACCGATTCGCCACCACCCGAACGCCAATTCGCCAACTCAGCGGGATCCGTCGACTGGCCCATCTTCTTGCTTTCCGGACCGAGATACTGGCGCTTGCCGTCATAGAGCGGTCGCGTGGCGGCGGACTTCCCGGCATCCCATGCCGTCTTCGTCGCCGCGGTCTTGGTATCGGCTTTCTTCTTCGCAAAGAGGTTCAGGAATCGGCCCTTCGTATTCGCCTCGTTGGTGGCAAAGGCCCGCTGCGAGGCCTGGTTAGGCTTCGAGTCGTAGAAGTCGCGCGACTGGAAAGTATCCACGCGCAACTGCTGGCCGGAATAGAAACCCTTCGAGTTTGCTTTGCCGGTGGAGACCCCGTGGGCCGCGGCGGCCGTGGCCGCGCTGGGGTTGAAAGATTTGTCCGGGCTATATTCCAGGATCTCCGCGCCGCGCACGGAATTCACGTCGCCATTTTCGACCGCCTCCATCCGCCGGCGCTCCTTGGATCGCGAATTCTCGGCGGCCTGCTCCTTCTCCGCCCTGGTCGCGGCCTTCGCCGCCTTTTGCTGCGCAGAGGCGCAGCCCACAAGAGCGAAAGCGGCACAGGCAGCGATGAGGAGGGGAAAACGCACGGCGAAGAGATGCCACAGGTCGGGGGGTTCGTAAAGGACGAGGCGGCGAGGGGGTGTTCCGTGATCAGTAATCAGTATTCAGTATTCAGTATTGCCAGCTCCCACTGATCACTGATCACTGAATACTGATTACTAATTACTTCCTCCCGACCTCCCTCAGACGCGTCATCTCAATTTACTTAGCCGGGCCTTGGCCTGCTCGATCTCACCCGGATCCTTCGCGACCGCGAGGAAGCTCTCCAACGTCTCGATGGAGTTTCGGTGATCGCCTCGCTCCTGTTGTAAAGAGCTCAGGCGCATGGTGATATCGAATAGTTCCGGATGCTGCTCGTGCGCGGTACGCAGATGAGCGAGTGCGCTATCCGCATGGCCGCCGGTCAATTCCGCCTGCGCCCAGTCACCCAGCAGCCGCGCCAGCTCCAACGAATATTCCACCGTCGAATCGGTTTGCGCGGCGAGCTTTTCCAGCAGCTTCGTCCCCCGTTCAAATTCGTGGGCGGTCACGGCCAGCTTGCGCACCCGAGCCGCCAATGCCGGCTGGATCATGGACGGATGCGCCTCCGCGAGGACCAGTGCCTCGACCGCCTGCCCGGCCTTCTCGCAATAATCGAACACTGCACGCCGCAGCGCATCCGCGCGCCCCGGGGACAAATCGAAATCACCCGTTTCCTCGTCGGCGTGATCGAGCCGTTTGGCCGCGACCATCCAGTCAACGATCTCCCCGTAACCGACATTCGCCGGAACACTGAAAGCCCGGCGCAGCGTCTTCTTGGCCTCAGCGAAATCGCCCTGCGCCGTCTGCAACTTCGCATAGGGCAGCAGCGTCGCCCAATTGCGCGCGTAGCGATCCCCGCGCGCCGCCTGCGCATACAGCGCCAGCGCCCGCTGCGTATCGCCGATATCCGCGAAGCCTTGCGCGACCTTGCCGATGCTATCTTCATTGAGCGTCGCGCGCAGGGCGAGGGTCTCCAGCCGCGACCGCGCGGCATCCGTCCGCCCGAGCTGCTGAAGGGTGTGCGCGAGGTTGATGACGTTCTGCTCGTTCATCGGATTCACCTGCGCGATGCGTTCCTGCACTTTGGCGAGCGCTTCGCGATTGCCCGCT
Organism: Chthoniobacter flavus Ellin428; assembly: GCF_000173075.1. GTDB lineage: Bacteria > Verrucomicrobiota > Verrucomicrobiia > Chthoniobacterales > Chthoniobacteraceae > Chthoniobacter > Chthoniobacter flavus. The sequence continues at coordinate 140,829 of NZ_ABVL01000006.1, read as the reverse complement.
TTTTCCAAGGCATCGGCCGCCATCTGCAACAGCTTGTCGTTCACATCCTCGCGCGCCAGGACTTGCTTGAGCGCGACATCGAGCGGACCTTTGCCACCGCCATCGCTCAGCGCCACGAGCAACGCCACACCGGCCGGCGCCGGCCCCTTCCCTCCCGCCCACAGGGCCTGCACCTCAGCCGTAAAATCCGCGTGAATGTTCAGTCGCGCCGCCTGTGGCCCGGCGAACTCGAGATAATTTTCCAGCAAACTGGGATGATCCCCCTCGGTGGCAAAGCGCCGCAACCGGCGCAATTCCCGGCGCGCCATCACTGGGTCATCCTCAGGAGTGAGTAACTCAACCAGTTTGCACTGCAGCGGGAAGCAGAGCCGCGCCTCGGTGGTGTGGGCGAGCGCGCTCTGCACGGCCGCGCGGGCATGCGGGCGGTCATCGCGGGCGACGAAAGCCGCGGCGAGATTCAGCGCCGGCGTGATGTGCTGCGGCGGTAGGATGCGGTCGAGCGTGGTCAGCGCGGCCTCGGGCTGATTGTTCTTACACTGGAGAATCGCCAGGCGCGCATCCATATCCGGCCCGGTTCCAGACTGGAAAAGGACCAGCGCATCGTTCAGGCGATTTTGATTTTCGTAGATCGTGGAAAGGGCGAGACGGGCGGCGAGATTGCCCGGCTCCATGACGAGCAGCCGCTGATAAGTCGCCATCGCTTGGTCGGCATGCCCGGCCCGGTCGTGCAACTCCGCGAGGCGCAAGAGCAACCGGGTATCGCCGGGCGTGCTTTCCACCGCGCTCCCGAGCGCCGTCCGCGCGCCGTCGAGGTCGCCCTTGTGCTCGAGCACGTCGGCATACTGCAGCAGAAACTCGCGCCGCGCGCCGTCGGGCAAGCGCCCACCGTTGTCGTTGAGGACCGTGCGGAGCACGTTTCCCGAAGTGTCGTTGTCGCCCGCCGCACGACAGACCGTGAGCAGATTACGCACGGATTCGGTGTCGGCCGGATCGCGCTCCCAAATTTGCCGATAGATGGCGATGGCCCGTGCATGCACGCCCATGCTGGAAAGCGCATTGGCCAGCGGCCCCAACCCATCACCGGGGGAGAGGCGGGTGAACTGATCGAGCCACTGAGTGAGCTCGCCGGCGGGCGCATCGGCGGCGCGCAGGATACAAAGCCGCTGGCGAATGTCGCGTGCCAGGCTCGCCGCCTGGTCCCCCTGAAGCTGCACCAGCGCTTCATCGGCCAGCGCATTTTCCCAAAAATAGGCGGCGAGATTTTCCAGCTTCAGTGCCTCGAGCTGCGTCCCGGTCTCGACCACGAAACGCAACTGGCGCGAACCGGAGCTGGTCGTGTCGTCGTATTGATTGCCCGACAGCGCCCGCATTTCGATGAGCCGGTCGAGGTCCGCCTCGGCCGCCTTTTCATCGCCCGCGAGCCCGTGCAATAGCGCACCGGCCAGCGCGGCATGCAGCGGCTGCGACTGATGCGCGGCGAGATAGGTTTCGACGAAGGCCCGGCGATCCGGCTCCGGCAGGAGCAGGTAATACTCGCGCAATGCGGCGCAGACCGGCGCGTCGAGCGATTCCGCGGAGGAGGAAATGGTCGTGTGCAGAAGGGCGCGGGCCTCGTCCACCTGGCCGAGCATGAGATGCCACTGGGCCAGGTCGAGACCGCAGACCGCGCGTTGCGAGGTCGAGCTGTCGAAGACGCGCTGGCCGAGCTGGATAGCTTCGTGAAAGCGATTGCGGCTGGCGAAAAGTTCCGCCGCCTGCCAGGGCCGCAGATGGGTGCCTTCACCGAACAGCGTCTCGATCATCGCGGGATCGGTCTTCTGGTCGCTGTTATCCAATGCCTGGCCGAGGGCGATCATCAGATAATCCCGCTCGCTCGGCGTGCGATGCTTGTCCCGGAACCATTCGGCGAGCCGCGCGTACTGCTTCGATTGCAAGGCCAGCCAGATGAAGGCCTGCGCCATTTTCGGGTCATGAATCTGCCCGCTCATCATCGACTGCACACGATCGAGCGTCGCTGCACCGTCGCCGACGTAGAAGAGCGCCCAGAGCACCTCGCTCGGCGAGTCCGCGTTCTTGCGCCAGCGGTCGACCCACTGCGCTCGGTCCGCGGCATTTCCACTGGAGGCCACGATCTGCGCGAGCTGGCGGATCGCATTGAAGCGCAGGTCGCGGTCGCTCTTCGTATCGCCGCTGCTTTTCTCCGCCGCTTCATCCACCCAAAAGCTGCGCAGCGCGCGCATCGCCTCCGGCGCGGGACGTCCATTGCGCTGGCCCACCGCGGCGAGATAAGCGGTCTGCAAACGACCGGCTTCGGTCGGCTTCACCGCTGGGAAATGCATGGGATCGCCGGTCTTTTCCGGCGGCGTGACGCGGAGCACTTCCTCGAGGCATCCACGCGCCTCGGCGTTGTTCCCGGCTTCGATATCGAGCGTGGCCAGCGCGGCCAGCGAACGGGCATTCGCGGGGTCGAGCGTGCGCGTTTTGCGTAGCAGGACGATGGCCCGTTCCGGCGTGCCCCAGGCGAGCTGGAAGTCAGTGGCGTGATTCAGCGCCACCGTGTCGCGCGGGAACTTCTGCACCACGCGCTCCCATGTCTGCTCAGCGGCCTCGATGGCAAAATTCTTTTCCTGTAATTGCGCGAGCTTGATCAACCCATCGGGCGTCTCCTGCGGGGCGATGCGCAGCAGTTGCTCCTGCAGCTTCACCGCGGCGTCGAGCTTGTGCAGGTCCTCGGCTTCGCGAATCAGGTCGGGCAACGCATCGGCCTGGTTCGGTGCGGCGTAGGAAGCATCCGCGAGCACCTCGAAAGCGGCGGGAATCTGCCCGCTCGCTTTCAAAATCCGACCGAGCGACACCTCGGTAAAATAATCATCCGCATGCAGCTTGCGCCGCTTTTCAAATTGGGCGCGCAGCCAGTCGAGCAGATGATTTTTGGTGCAATGGGTGAGCAGTTCGTTGAAGAGCGCGAAGCGTTCGCGATCGTTCGGTTCCGACTCGATCGCCTTGAGCTGGAAATCCGCGGAGGCCTGCGGCTGGTCGAGCCGCTCGAGCACATGCAGGAGCGAGTTGAGCGCTTCGTGCCGGTGCGAGACCGGGCTGGCGTCGTAGACTTGCTTCCACGTGGCCAACGCCTCGGGCCAATGCTCGCCCCGCTGCTGGGTGAGCGCGAGGTCGGTGAGCGCATCGACGTTGCCGGGATTTTCCGCGACGAGCTTTTCGAAGATGGCGAGCGCTTCCGGGATATGGCCAGCCTGCAGCTCGAGTTGGCCCGCGCGGCGCGAATAGTTCGCCCGGTTCGCGGGATCGATGCGCGCGAGCTCCCCGAGGTCCTGCACGGCTTCCGGCGAGGGGCCATTCGAGGTCTGCAGCTTGACCAGCAACTCGTAACTCGTGACGGAATTAGGATTCAGCTCCAGCGCTTTCTCCGTGGCGTAGGCCGCGCCTTTCGTGTCGCGATTCCACATCCGCCACCGGGCCAACCGCAGCCACGCGGCCTCGGTGTTTTGCTCATGCGCGGATTTCTCCAACGCGATGATGTATTGATCCAGCGCGGGGTTGGGATCCTGTGGCGGCGGCTCTCCACCGGGCACGCTGAACGGTGTGGGCGCGTGACCTTCGTGTGGCGGGGTGGCCGCGCGGTAGCTTTCGAAAAGCTTTTGGTCGGCCTCGACTTTTTCCACATCGCTTTTGCTGCAGCGCTCCGCGTTTTCGAAATCCGCCTGGGCCAGTTTATAGTCGCCATGCACGGCGTGCAGATCGCCGAGCGCGAGATGGAAATCGCGATTGTCCGGCTGCAATTTCGCGGCCGCGCCGAGTTCCGCGGCACCATTGGCGAAGTCATTCTGCCCACGCAAAATCTGGGCGATGTGGAAATGCGCAGCGGCCTGGCGGGCGACCGATTCGGCGGGGCGTACCATGCGTTGCAACACGCGTCGGGCTTCGGCATCGCGATGCTGGCTGAAATAGAACGTGGCCAATGCGGCCAGCGCGTCCTCGCCATTGCCCGCGGCGTCGGCCGTGAGGTGCTCCTCGATGTAATCGGTGAGATGGTTTTGCTGGTAGAATTCCAGCGCCTTGGCCCGGACGGAATCGTCGTTCTTCCGCGCGGCGAGCAGCGCGTCGATGCGTTGTTTCGCCGTCGCGGCGGCGTCGCGTTGCACGTCCAGCTTCGCCCGGGAGAAGACGTAATCCGCATTCGTCGGCTGGTCTTTCAGCAACTGGTCGTAAATCGCCGTGGCCGGTTCCGGCTGATCCATCTGCAGGAGCAAGCGCGCCAGCTTCTCGCGATACTCGAAATTCTTCGGCGCGAGGGCGGTGAGTTTTTCCAGCCACACCCGCTGCTGCTCGAGATCGCCGAGGCGCTCGTAGAGTTCGACGAGTTGCAGGCAGCCGCCGAGATCGCGCGGATTTTCGGTGGCGTATTTCTTCCAGCGCTCCTCCAGTTCCGCGGTGCGATGGTAGCGCTGATGCAGGCGGATGAGTTGGGACTCCAGGTCGCCACGCAGCCAGTTGCCTGGGCCGGTGAGGGCGAGCGCCTTTTCCAGCGCAGCGATGGCGGCATCCTGATGCCCCGCACCTTGTTGGATCCGGGCGATCTGTTGCAGGACCAACGGGCGTTCCGTGGGCGTGGAGTGAGCCTCGACGTAGGAGAGATGTTCGATGGCCCGCTCGGGCAGGAAATTGCGTTCGTAGGCGGCGGCGAGCTTGCGGCGCAGCGCAAGGTCCTCGGGATTGAGAGCCACAGTCTTTTCCCAAGCGGCGGCGGCTTTGTCGGTCTCGCCGGCATCGAGCCATGCCGTGCCGAGCTGGAGCAAGGTCTCGGACAGGCGCGCATCACCGGGGGGCATAGCGGCGACGGCCTTTTCCAGCCAGTCGGCGGCGTCGCGCGGATGAGAGCGCTCACTCTCCAAGTGCGCCAGGGCCAGCGCGGGCAGGTAGCTTTTGGGATCAAGCGTCGCGGCATGTCGATAGGCGGCCGCGGCCTCATCGGCGCGACCGGCGCGGCGCAGAAGATGGCCGAGGATCAACTGGGCGGCAAAGGTGTCGCTGGCCTTGTATTCATCAAGCAATCGCCCGGTCTGCCCCTGGTCGGCATAGATTTTCCACAGGCGATCCAGCGCGGTCCCCTCCACCGGGGAAGCCGCCAGCATCTGTTTATAGCGCTCGACGATCCGCGGCGAAACCGGCGTTTCGGCAGGCGCAACCCGTGCCAGGAGGAGCAGGGAAAGGAAAAGGGGGAGACGCCGCATCGCGCACAAGCTAGCGCGTGTCGGCGGGGCGGCAAGTCCCGCCCACCACGCACCAGGCTGTATGGGTGCCGGACCACTGCGGGTTGTTTTAACCACGAATGACACAGATCTTACGGATTACAGAAGCGGCTGCGCAATCCTCTCTGAAATCTGTGAAATCCGCGTACCCCGTGGTCATTCCTTCTCTTCAATACTGGGATGGAACTGACTCGCCGAACACACTGTGGCCCACTACCGTCGCCGCATGTTGTTCGCGACCTTGCTGGCCTGCCATTTCGCCCTCGCAGCGATCGTGGTTTACGGAATGAACCAACTTGCACTCGTGCCCTGGCGGCGGACGCGGGACGCTCACTGGACCGCGCGAGCTCGCCTCCTTTGGCCGATCCGGAAGACAAACGGCCTGCTGTTCTTCATCTTTCCGGCCGTCCTCGCCGCCGCTCAATACTCGCAGTTTCCCGAAATCCCGCTGGCTTATCTCCCCGCGGCGGTGGCGGGCTTTGCCGGTGTCATCCTCGGAATGTGGCCGACCGCGAAGGCCGTCTTTCCCAACCTGGCCCTGGGTCGGTGGTTGCGCAATCTCGCCGCCGTCTTTGTCATTCGGCTCATGGCGGTGGGCGTCCTGATCGCCGCTATTTTCCTGATGCCCAATCATCTGGGCTGGACCGCGGTGGGTGTCACCGCGCTCGTCATCGCGCTCAATCTCGGACTCGTCTGGGGAGGCGCGCTTTGGATTTTGCGACGGATGGGTGTCCTCATCCCCGCGCCGCCGCGGCTGCAAGAGATCGTCCGTGAGATCGCAACGCGGATGGATCTGCCGATGCCGCGCGTGGGGTTGCTGCGCCTCTACGGTGCCAACGCCATTGCCTTTCCGCTACTCAATACTTTGGCCGTGACGGAAATGGCCATGGACGTCCTGCCGGACGACGAATTGGGGGCGGTCTGCGCACATGAATTCGGCCATCTCAGCGAGCCGCGAGGCACCGTGGCGATGCTCGTGCTTTCGACATTCACCTTGTTGCCGGCCATCTTTTTCAAACCGGCGACGCATGCTTTTGGCTGGGCGGGATACTTCGGCATCTGCGCGCTGTTGATCGTAGTCTCGCGATTGGTCAGGGCCTTTCGCCGCCGCATGGAGCAACGGGCGGATTCCGCCGCGAAAACGCACGAAGGACCGTCTCCGGGAGTTTACGCCCGGGCGTTGGAGCGGCTCTATGAGCTCAACCAGGTGCCAGCGGTGACACCCGCGACGTTGAGTCATCCGAGTCTGTATGACCGACTGATCGCCGCCGGCGTGACGCCGGAGTATCCGCGACCCGCGGCGCCGGCGCGGTTTACGTGGCAGAACGCGGTGGCCTTGGGATTGGTGGTGGCCTTCATCACGCCGGTGATGAACCGCTGGGAGCGTGATGGGCGGCAAAAGGCGCATCGGCCTCGCCAGTGGTCAACGGAAGGGCGACCGATGCCAGCAGATTGAACTTGGGAGCGGCGACTTCCCAGTCGCCGACCGACCCAACGCGCGTAGCGCCATTTTGGGGCAAGGGCAGAACCGCTTCTGCCAAGCATTGCTAATTGAGTGCGGATTGGTAGAGGAAATCGGCGATTTCCGACCAACCGATGCCGCGCGCAAGCTCCGAGGCGGTGCGACCCGGGCCGGCTTTGGCAGTGACATCTGCCCCATAGCGCACCAGCAGTTTCACCACTCCGAGGTTGCCCGCCAGCGCCTCCCGCTGCAGCAAAGTCCAGCCTTCGTGATCGGTCGAACGGGCGATCGAACCATCGCCTTTCAGTTGTTCTTCGATCTTCCCGAGCATGTTCACGCACATCGGGTGATCGCGGAAAGTTTCCTGGTCCGGCGTAGGCGTTTTGCCGCTACCGAAGAGACTTTCAAAGAAGGATCTCTTGGGCTTCTCCGCCCGCTCACCAATCTCCGTGCGGATGACAGCTGGATCGCCGAAATCCAGACCCCAAGCCGCGTCGTGCTCTTTGCGTTGGCTCGCTCCCATCTTCGCTCGCACGACATTGACAGTGTATCCGCCATACGCCTTTCCCTGGACCACCATCATCCAATCTTCGAGCTTCGGGAATGGCAAACGAATGGTTGCTCTCTCGCGGACCGAAGTCAGCCAGTTGGGGGAGTTAAGGAGTTTGCCCGAAATGGTCTCTCCATCGAAGTCTACCTCCCCAACCCACATGTGTTCGTAAGCCGGCTTGCCGTCCGTGCGCGGGCCATCGGTGAAAGGCATTTTCACCATCGACATGTCGAGGCCTGGAACGATCCTGCGATGCTCCCAGGACAACTCGCGCCAGAAATATCTAAAGGACTTCTGCGCATTCACATACGCTTGGTGCATGGCCGGTTCGGCACCATCGAACATATAAACGGGTTCGCTCATAGGTAATCAGGATAACCAATCGTTTAGGCGATTCAGCTACTTCGCCCCGAGCAGCGTCTTCGCATGCGCGAGCGCCGAGTCGCTTTTGCCGCCGAGCATGCGGGCGATTTCTTCGACGCGCGCTTTGCCTTCCACTTTCTCGAGCTGTGAGGTGGTGCGGTCCCTGGTGAATTCCTTGGTGACGACGAATTGCGTGTTCGCCTGGGCGGCGACTTGCGGGAGGTGACTGATGCACAGCACCTGATGTTCGCCGGCGAGCGATTTCATTTTCGCGCCGACGGCGTGAGCGATCTCGCCGCCAACGTTGGCGTCGATTTCGTCGAAGACGAGCAGCGGGATGGTGTCCTGCGCGGCAAGGGAGGATTTCACTGCGAGCATGACGCGCGAGATTTCACCGCTGGAGGCGATGGCTTTGAGCGGTTTGGGCGGCTCACCGGGATTGGGTGCGAAGAGGAATTCGATGCTTTCCAAGCCGTGCGGGCCGGGCTTTTCCAGCGCGTTGAGGCCGACGCGGAAATCGGATTTCTTGAAACCGAGATCGCGCAATTGCGAGGTAACACTCGTGGCCAGTTTCGGCGCGGCGGCCGCGCGCTTGGCGTTGAGTTTCCTGCCGGCTTCCTGCACGGCTTTGTGTCCGATTTCGATCTCGCTGGCGAGGCGCGCGAGTTCGGTGCCGCGCGACTCGATCTTGCGCAGACGCTCGCCGGCCTGGTCGCCGAAGGCGATGACCTCCTTGAGGCTGCCGCCGTACTTGCGCTTGAGCGTTTCGAAAAGAGACACGCGCTCTTCCATCTGGGCGAGGCGCTCGGGGTCGAGGTCCATCTCCTGAGCGTAGTCCTGCAGCGATTGCACGAGGTCTTCGAGCTCGGTGGCGGCGCGCAGGTGCGATTCGCTGAAACGCGCGGCGGCGGGATCGAGCCGCTCGAGATCGCGGATGAGCTTGCCGATTTCCGTGAGGCGGCCGAGCACGGCGTCTTCTTCTTCGGAGAGGCGGCCGACGGCCTGGGTGGAGAGTTCCATCAGGCGGCGGCTGTTGGCGCCGACGTTGTATTTGGCGAGCAGTTCCCCTTCTTCGTCGGGCTTCAATTGCGCGGCTTCGATTTCGTGCACCTGATGTCGAAGCAGATCGACCTCGCGCTCCAGCGCTGCCTCGCTGGTGGATAGCTCGGTGTGTTCGTCGATGAGTTGGTTCAGCTTGCGGAATTGCTCCTCGTATTTTTCCAGCAGCGCATCGGCGCCAGCGAAAGAATCGAGCAGGCTGCGTTGCTTGGCATCCGCGAGCAGTGACTGGTGATCGTGCGGGCCGTGCAAGTCCACGAGGCCGTCGCCGAGCTGCTTGAGCACGGCGAGCGTGGTCGGGCTGCCGTTGATGAATTGGCGGTTCGTGCCGGTCGCGGAAAAGACACGCTTGAGGATGAGTTCGCCGCCTTCGCACGGCTCGACGCCGAATTCCTCCAGCTCACGGTTCAGCGCTTTCGTATCGTCGAATTGAAATACCGCCTCCACGGTACAACTCTCCGCGCCAGTGCGGACGAGCGTTTTGTCCGCGCGTTCGCCGAGGATGAGCTTGAGCGCGCCGACGATGATCGATTTGCCCGAACCAGTCTCCCCGGTGATGGCGGTGAAGCCGGGAAGCAGCGTCCAGGCGAGTTCCTCGACGAGGGCGAGATTGCGAATGCGAAGGGAGGTGAGCGTTGCGGGCACGGCGGGATTATGGAAGGCTGCGCCCGCTTTTCAATCCGCACGCATGGCAGAACTGACGATTACTTTTCTCGGCACGGGCACCTCCCTGGGTGTGCCGATGATCGGCTGCGACTGCCGGATCTGTCGCTCGCCCGATCCGCGCGATAAACGGACCCGCGCCTCGGTCTATGTCCAGGGCGAGGATTACGCCTGGGTCATCGATACCGGTCCGGATTTCCGCACGCAGGCACTGCGCGAGCGCGTGCGACGGATCGATGCGGTGGTCTTCACCCACTCGCACACCGATCACATCATGGGGCTCGATGATTTGCGTCCTTTTTGCTTCGGCGAGAAGGAGTTGCCGGTCTATGCCTCGCCGGAAACCATGCGTGATCTGGAGCGCGTCTTTGTCTTCGCTTTCAATGGGCAGAACCGCTGGCCGGGCTATTTGCGACCGATGCCTTACGTGATTAATGGGCCATTTCGTCTCGGCTCTACAGAGATAACGCCCTTGCAGGTGCTGCATGGGCGCACCCCGGTGAATGGGTATCTGCTCCGCCGAAATGGCGAGCCGTTGCTGGCTTACCTGAGCGATTGCAAGGAAGTGCCGGCGGCGGCGCGCGAGGCGGTGCGCGGGGTCCGGCACCTCGTGGTGGACGCCCTGCGTTACACCCCGCACCCCACACATATGAACATTGAGGAAGCACTTGCTCTTGCGCAGGACGTCTGTCCGGGCAAGACATGGTTCACTCATTTGTGCCACGACGTAATGCACGCCGAGGCGGAAGCCGAGCTTCCCCCCGAGGTGCGCCTTGCTTACGACGGCCTGAAGATCGAACTATGAAATTCCTCCCTCGTGTCACGCTTTTGCCCGCGCTCGCTCTCGCGTGCCTGCTCATTCCGATGGCGATGGCTGCGCCGAAAGCGGTGCGCGCCGCGACGCCGCCCCGGGCCGTACCGGTGGCAAGCCCCTACGCGGGGGCGACGATCGTCGTTTATAATGAAACGGATCACGACTCGGTGGAACTCGCACATTTTTACGCGGAACGGCGGGGCATTCCGAAGGAGCAGATCATCGGGCTGAAATGCTCGAAGGGGGAAGAGATCACCCGTGAGGAGTATGATCGGACGATCGCCGAGCCCCTGCGGAAGACATTCACCGCGAACAACTGGTGGAAGCTGCGCGAGCCGACGGATCCGCTCGGGCCCGTGGAGTCGAACAAGATTCGTTTCGTGGCGTTGATTCGCGGCATTCCGCTGAAGATCGCCCAAGCCCAGGGCTACGCGGGAGACAAGGTGACGGCGGCGGGACCGGTGGGCAGTACCAATGCCGCGGCGGTGGATTCCGAACTTTCGATTCTCGGCTATCGCATGAAGGTAATTTCCGGGGCAGTGCCGAATCCGTATTTCCGCAGCTTCACAGCCATCGCGGATGCGCGGCACCCGGAGTTGATGCTGGTGTGCCGGCTCGATGCGCCCAGCGCGGACATCGTGAAGCGGATGATCAACGACTCGCTCGCCGCGGAGGAAAATGGGCTGACCGGCATCGCCTATGTCGATGCGCGCAATATCAAGGAAGCGGGCTATCTGGAAGGCGACACCTGGCTGTATGCACTGGCCAATTCGGCGCGCCGCCACGGCACGCCCGTGGTGCTCGACAACGGCCCGGGGCTTTTTCCCGAGAGCTATCCCATGACGCAGGCCTCGCTTTATTTCGGCTGGTATGCCGAGCACATGAGCGGGCCTTTCGTGCGGCCGGATTTCCGGTTCGCGCGCGGGGCCGTCGCTGTGCACATCCATTCCTTCAGCGCTGCGACATTGCGCGATCCGCTGCATCATTGGGTGGGGCCGCTGCTGGCCTCCGGCGCCGCGGCGACGTTCGGCAATGTTTATGAGCCGTATCTTTCACTCACGCCGCAGCTCGATGTCTTTCACGATCGTCTCCGCGCGGGCTTCACTTTTGCCGAAAGCGGTTATATGGCCCAGCGCGCGCTCTCGTGGATGACGACCTTTGTGGGCGATCCGCTTTATCGGCCGTTCAAGGGTGCCGCGGAACTCGAGGAGAAGCCGACCTCCGGCGAGTGGGCGGATTTTCGGGAAGCGGGCAGCGCGTGGTTTTCCGCCGATCGCACAAAGGGCGATGAAGATCTGCGCGCCCTGGCGAAGAAAGATCACAGCGGGATGATCATGGAAGGACTCGGGCTGTTGCAGCTCTCGGTGAACGACCGCGACGCGGCGCTGGCCAGCTTCGCGCAGGCCCGCGAGTATTACGGCAAGGGCGACGACTCCATGCGCGTGGCCATTCACGAAATCATTCAACTGGAAGGCTCCAACCGCGATGCGGATGCGAAGAATCTCGCCCAGAAAATGATCGCGTCTTCTCCGCATTCGCCCGCCGTGGATTTGCTCCGCTCGCTCACGGAATCACGTGCTCCCGCGGCGCCGGCGGCCGTGCAGACGGCGAATTCGGCAAAACATTGAATTTCTCCCCGGCTGTGGAGACGATGGCGGGATGAAATCCGGGACCCGCTACGAGAATTTGCGCAGCACCCTCGTGCGCGAGGAACCGCTGGTGACCACGCCGCGGGATTGGGATGAGCTGGAGTTGCAGGCCCACTGGTTTGCCGGCGATTTCGGGCGGGAATTCGTGACGACCACCGGGCAACCGGTGCGGATCGTGCAATTCGGCGTGTGGAATCGCGAGGCGGGGCCGGATTTCGCCGAGGCGGCGGTGTCATTCGACAACGGTGAACCGGTGCGTGGCGCGATTGAGATCGACCTCGATGCGCGGGATTGGGAGCGCCACGGGCATGCAACGAATCCAGACTACGAATCGGTGGTGCTGCACATTTTCACGCGGCCGAGCGGCGCGGAATTTTTCACGCGCACGGCGGAGCATCGGCTCGTCCCGCAGGTGTTGCTGGATCTTTCGCGGCTCTCCGATGATGTGGTGCCCTCCCCGCCCGAGGCCAAGCTCGGCCGTTGCTCCGGCCCGCTGCGCGAGCTCCCAGATGAAAAGGCGTATGAGGTCCTTTTCGGCGCCGCGCAATTTCGCCTGCGCCGAAAAGCGGCCGCGCTGGCGCGTCTCGCCGAGTTGCACGGGCCGGATGAAGCGCTCTTCCAGGCACTCGCCGCGACGCTCGGCTACAAGAGCAACAAGCTTCCTTTCACACTGCTCGCCCAACGTCTTCCCCTGCGACTCCTGCGCAAAAGTGAGGCCGATACCCTGCTCTTCGGCGCCAGTGGATTTCTGCCACACGATCTTGCCAGTCTGGAATCCTCCACGCGCACCTATCTGCGCGGGCTGTGGGAAAACTGGTGGCCGCGGCGCGCGGAATTCGAGCGGCTAAAAATCGATCCGCCGCTTTGGCGGATGAGCGGCCAGCGACCGGCCAATCATCCCCAACGGCGGCTTGCTGCGCTCGCGCAGATGGTGCGCCTTTGGCCCAAGATTCGCGCTTTGGTCGATCGCGCCGAAGCCACCGCAATCCACGAATTTTTCGACCAGCTGAAGGACGAATACTGGGACTACCACTACACTGTCACTTCGAAGACCTCCCCGCGCCGAATGGCCTTGGTCGGCGAGTCGCGGGTCATCGAAATGCTGGCCAACGTCTTCCTCCCGATGGCGATTGCGCAGGACGAAAACCGCTGGGCCGATTTCAAGAAACTGCGCGCTCCACTGACCAACCAACGCGTCGAAGTCGCCGCCCTCCGTCTTTTCGGCGAAGGCGCGCGCAAGAAGGAATACCTGAAATCCGTCGCCCTTCAGCAGGGCCTGCTCCAGATCTACGAAGACTTCTGCCTGCGCGACGCCTCCGATTGCGCCCGGTGCCAGTTCCCGCGGCAGTTGGCGCAGTGGTAATTGCCGCTCGTTAGGGAGCGAGTAGCTCGCTCAACGCAATCGGCTCATTTGGGAACGCCAGCGGAGCGACCGATTCATTCGCGGCCACGATCTTCTCGCTGCGATAACCTTCCTCGGTGGGATCACAGAAGACGTACATCTGGCTCTTGGTGAGATCGAGCAACCAATATTCCACAATGCCGGCCCGCGCATAGGCTTGGCGCTTATCCTTCAAATCGTAAGCGAGAGAAGATTCGGCGACTTCGACCAACACCAGCACGTCCTCGGGAATAGGAAGAGATTCCCGGGATTTGGCCCTGGGATGTAAAAGCAGAATATCGGGTTGCGGCTCGGAGTGACCATCAATGACGACCGGGCTCTGAACGTCCACAAGGGCGCGTCCGTCGTATCGGAGCACCATCACTCGATTGAGGTTCCGAACGGCTTTTATATGACGGATTCCAATGGGGGCCATAATGACGATGTCTCCGTTGAGCAGTTCCACCCGGTCGTCTTCATGGAAAAAACCGGTCTCGCCGAGCCGTTGGTATTCCCCCACGGTCCATCGATAAGTTTCTGCGGCAATGACACTGCTCATGGTCGGATCATGCCAGTTTTCGCTTCTCTCAGCAAGTGACCAACCCCGCGAAAGAAGATGGAACTTTTCGCCCGTGAGCTTACAACAAAGTCATGCACGCCCCCGCCGCTCTCCGCGACACCGTAGCTGACGTCGTTCAGCACACGCCGGTTTACGACATTCATACGCATCTTTACGATCCCGCTTTCGGCGAATTGCTGCTCTGGGGCGTCGATGATCTGCTGATCTATCACTATCTCATTGCGGAGAGCTTCCGGCAGTTCGACATGCCCTACGACAAGTTCTGGTCGATGACCAAGACACAGCAAGCCGATGCCATCTGGCAGGCGCTGTTTATCGATCATTCGCCTATCTCCGAGGCGTGCCGCGGCGTGCTCACCGCGCTGAATGCGCTCGGCCTCGACGTGAAGAAGCGCGACCTCCCGGCGCTGCGCCAGCACTTCGCCAAATGGAAGGTCGACGACTTCATCACCCGCTGCATGGAGCTCGCGAATGTGCGCCAGATTTGCATGACGAACTCGCCATTCGACGATCTCGAGCGTCCGGTGTGGGAGCGCGGCTTTACCCGCGACCCGCGTTTCGTCGCCGCGCTGCGCATCGATCCCCTGCTCCTCGACTGGCCCAATACCGCGCCGAAGCTGCGCGACTGGGGCTACGACGTGAATGTCGATTTCTCCAGCAGGACCTTCGACGAAGTGCGCCGCTTCCTCGGCGATTGGACGAAAAAGATCAACGCGCAGTACTGCATGGTCTCGCTCACGCCCGACTTCACCTTCCCCGCACACACCGACACCGCGCAGCTCATCCAGCACGCGATCATGCCGCACGGGCGCGAATACAACCAGGCCTTCGCGCTCATGATCGGCGTGCGCCGCAATGTGAACCCACGCCTGCGCCTGGCGGGCGACAGCCTCGGCAAGGCCGATGTCACCGCGGTGGAAAATCTCTGCGTCGAATATCCCGACAACAAATTCCTCTGCACAATGCTTTCGCGCGAAAACCAGCACGAGCTGTGCATCGCCGCGCGCAAGTTCCGCAATCTCCACATCTTCGGCTGCTGGTGGTTCATGAACAACCCGTCGCTCATCGAAGAGATCACCCGCATGCGGCTCGAGCTCATCGGCCTGAGCATGACGCCACAGCACAGCGATTGCCGGGTGCTTGATCAGCTCGTCTACAAATGGCAGCATTCGCGAGGCATTCTCGGGAAAGTGCTGGCGGACAAATACGAAGACCTCGCCGCCACCGGTTGGGAACCCACGCGCGCCGAAATCGAGCGCGATGTGCGCGACCTCTTCGGCGGTGCGCTGGAGCGGTTCTTGAGGAGCTAGCGGGTCCGTCGCGGCGCGCGAAGGTTGCCATGACGATTACGCAGGAGACCGGCGTCATCACGTTGCCCGAGATCGGGGCGACCATCGTGGCCGGTCTTTCGCGCTCGCAGTTCCTGCAGACGCCGGAGTTTTTCGAGGCGAGGGTCTTTGTGCGCAGCGAGCCGTGGTGCAGCTATCGCTTGCCGGCCATTCCGCAGAAGTACACAGAGCTGGTCATCGTCGTTCAGTTTCACGGTGAAGAGCTTGTCTCGCTCGCTCTTTGCCATGGCGCGCATTGCTTTGGCACCTCATGGGAAAATTGGTCGGAGGAACGCGAGCTTGCCCGCAAGGCTTTTCACGAGCGCTGGCTGGCTTCGGAGGTCGGTGTACAGGCGGGAAAATATGCCTGGGGCGATATCGATTCCTACTACGATGAGCAGGGGCGGTTTAGCACGATTGCGATTCGTTATACGAAGGCAGGGAATGGCTTCGAATTACGGTAGGTACTGCCCGAAGAGATAGGAGGAATAGGAGAGATAGGAACTATAGGAGTCCTATACCTCCTATTTTTCCCATTCCTCCTATTCGTCGACGGTCACAGGCCGCCGCCACAGCATCCGCCTCCACTCTCGACAGTTCGCGCGCGCTGCGCTGAACTGCCCGGCTCTTCCGCCACGTGCTGCCCGCGTTTCTCACCACCATTTTCTTTTCGCTGTCGGTGATTTTCGCCGCGCGCTCCGCCCGCCTGCTCGGTGGGCAGACGGCGAATCTCGGGCGCATCAGCCTGGCCACGGTCATCCTGGCCATTTGGGCGCATTGTTTCGGCCAAGGCCTGCACGGTGGAGGGTTGCCGTGGTTTTTTGCCAGCGGGGTCATCGGGTTCGGGCTGGGCGACATGGCTCTCTTCGGCGCGTTGACGCGCATCGGACCGCGGCTGTCCATCCTTATCACGCAATGTCTCGCTGCGCCCATCGCGGCCTTCGCCGAATGGCTTTGGCTCGGCA
Organism: Chthoniobacter flavus Ellin428; assembly: GCF_000173075.1. Classification (GTDB taxonomy): domain Bacteria; phylum Verrucomicrobiota; class Verrucomicrobiia; order Chthoniobacterales; family Chthoniobacteraceae; genus Chthoniobacter; species Chthoniobacter flavus. The sequence goes on along the minus strand of NZ_ABVL01000006.1, from coordinate 124,748 downwards.
CCACGGTACGCCCCTTGGATCTCGTTTGCGCGGGCGTGATTCTCGTGGGTGTCGCGGTGGCGCTGGCGCCGGACCATGGCATGAATGTGTCACCGCGCACGTTCTGGATCGGAACCCTCTTCGGCATCGGCTCCGCACTCGGCCAGGCGAGTGGTGCGGTGCTGAGCCGCAAGGCCAATGAGGCTGCGGCGCTCACTGGGTATGTCATCGATGGCGGCACAGCGGCTTATCAACGGATCATCGGTGGCCTGCTCATGACCATCATCGGTTTCCTGCTCCTCCGCCGCACCCTGCCGAAGGATGACACGCCGAAGCCCGCGGATCGCTGGCGGAAGGGCGGCGTCTTCGTCCTCGGTAACGCTCTGGCCGGTCCCACGCTCGGCGTCGGCTGCTATCAATTGGCCCTGCGCAGCACGCCCAGCGGACTGGTCCTGCCCATCGTCGCCACTTCCCCACTGGTCACGATCATCCTCACCTTTTTCATCGATGGAACGCGTCCAACCCGGCGGGCGGTCATCGGCGGGATCATCGCCGTGGCTGGAGCGGTGGCCATGAAGATCCTGCAAACGAGCCACTAAGAATGAACGACACGTTTACGAAACGCGTCTACCCTGCCGCATGCACAAGTCTACGTTCTTAAAGATTTTCCTGCTCTTCCTCCTGGGCATGGGCGGATTCTGGCTGTTCAACGCGGACGCCAGGGACAACTTGCACTGGCTGGACGACGGCAAGGCGGCCTTCGCTCAAGCGAAGAAGGAAAACAAACTCGTTCTGCTCGATTTCACCGGATCGACCTGGTGTCCGGCTTGCATGGCGCTGCACAAGGAAGTCTTCTCCACACCGAAGTTCGAGGATTACTCGAAGAAATTCGTCCTGTTGCGGGTGGATTTCCCCGATCCGATTTCCGTGCCGCGCAAAGGCGCTCCCTTGGTCAGCAAATATCTCACGGGTGACATCGCGCTACCCACGATTCTGATTGTTTCTCCGGACGGCAAGAAGCTGGGCACGGTCGACTACAAGCCGGGCGGCCCGGATGTGTTCATCGGCGACGTCGAGAAGATCGTCAAAGCGCAGCCGCACTCGTAAGAAGCGGGCCTCAGTACGACTTCGCCCAGACCACGCGCCGTTTGCTCGGCTCGCCGGTGAGGATGCACTTCCCGTCTTCTTCGGGAGCGTTGAAGGGGATGCAGCGGATCGTGACCTTGAGGTCTTCCTTGATCTTCTCCTCGACCGCACTTGAACCGTTCCAGTGCGCGAGGGCGAAGCCGCCGTGGATTTCCGGTTTGTCGGAACTCTTCGGCGTAAAGAAGGCGTAGAATTCTTCCTTGGTGTCGATCTTCACGGTGTGTTGATCGCGATAGGCCGCCGCGCGGGCGAGCAGGCCGGCCTGGAATTCCTCCAGCACCGCACCCGCCTTGGCGACGAACTCCGCATTCGGCACGAATTCCTTTTCCTTCGGTCCGCGGTCACGGCGCGCCACGGCCACGGTGCCTTTTTCAAGGTCACGTGGTCCGAGTTCGATGCGGATCGGCACGCCCTTCTTGATCCACTCCCAGCTCTTCGTGCCGCCGCCGATGTCGCGCTTGTCGACCTCGACGGAAATCTTCTCGCCGAAGGCGGTCTGCGCGCGCAGTTCGGCGGCCAGCTTGTCGGCCGCGGCAAAGACGGCGTCGCGCGTCTCCGGCTTGGGCGCGATCGGCAGAATGACGATCTGCGCGGGCGCAATGCGCGGCGGCAGGATGAGACCGTCGTCATCCGAGTGCGCCATGAGCACCGTGCCGATGAGCCGGGTGCTCACGCCCCAGCTCGTCGTCCACGCGTATTCTTCCTTGCCCTCGCGCGACTGGAATTTGATCTCGCTGGCCTTGGCGAAATTCTGGCCGAGGAAGTGCGAGGTGCCGGCCTGGATGGCCTTGCGATCCTGCACCATCGCCTCGATGCACAGCGTCTTCACCGCGCCAGGGAAACGCTCGGCCTCGCTCTTCTCGCCGGTGATGACCGGCAGCGCGAGGTAATCGCGCGCGAATTTTTCGTAGAGGCCGAGAATCAGGTCGGTCTCCTGCAGCGCCTGTTCGGCGGACTCGTGCGCCGTGTGGCCTTCCTGCCAGAGGAACTCCGCGGTACGCAGGAAAAGGCGCGGACGCATTTCCCAACGGACGACGTTGCACCATTGGTTGATGAGAATGGGCAGGTCGCGATAGCTCTGCACCCACTTCGCGTAGCTGGCCCCGATGATCGTCTCGCTGGTGGGCCGCACGATGAGCGGCTCGGTGAGTTCCGCGGCGGGTGCGGGACGCAGGCCGCCCCGGCCATCCGCCTCGAGCCGGTGATGCGTCACCACCGCGCACTCCTTGGCGAAGCCTTCCACGTGCGCCGCTTCCTTCGCGAGATACGAGAGCGGGATGAAGAGCGGGAAGTAAGCGTTGCGATGGCCGGTCTCCTTGAGCATGCCGTCGAAAATGCGCTGCATGTTTTCCCACAGGCCATAGCCCCACGGTTTGATGACCATGCAACCGCGCACGTCGCTATTCTCGGCGAGATCGGCGGCGCGCACGACCTGCTGGTACCACTCGGGGAAATCTTCGTCGCGGCGTGGGGTGATGGCGGTTTGGGGCTGGCTCATGGTCAAAAAGGGAGGAGCAAGCTAGGCGCAGATGTGCGGCGGCGGAAGTGCAGAATTATGAGTCAGTCGAAATTCTCTCGGTAGGTTGCTCGATAAGCTTCAAGTAATTCTTCCCATTGGTCTTTTAATCCGAGGCGTTCCACTTGGGCTTCAATGAACGGGCGGTCCATCTCGGTCACGGCGAGCATAAAGCGCATGTCACCGATGTGTTTATCCTGACGCCCTTCCCGGAAGAACTCCAGCTTGCGAAGTAGGACATATTCGGGCGGGGCGATCCACATTTGGCGGTCTCCATAACCTACCCTCCGACGATTTTTCATCGCCCACAGATGAAGCGGATCATGCACGACAAAGAACAAGTCGGCTTTGAAGCCGCTCTCGTGATGGTAAAGATTTAGGCAGCCACGCTGTCCGCGACGGAGCTCTGTCACCAGCGTTTCCTGGGGCGGCACATAATATTCCGATTCTGGAAACGCCGCCTGCAACCTGGCGATATCCTTCACCTCCATCAGTAATACCAAGTCGATGTCGTGGGTCGTCCGAATTTGTCCGTAAATACCGGCAGCCACAGACCCAGTGACGCAGTAAGGAAGCTCTGAAACTTCCATAGGCTCCAGGAAGTAGACGAAGGGTTTAGGAAACCCCATAGAGAATGCTATCGCGCACCTCGCGTTTTATTTGTTCTTCACTCCAGTCTGGATGCCGCATGCGCACTCCAGCAGCGAAAAACTGCTGTGTACTTTCGTAAAGCGCAGCCATGCGATCCAATTTTTCCGCCGGCGTCATCCTGCGATAAGCCCGAATCTGTAACGGATGCATCGGCTCATCCGCCGCATAGTTGCGTCCCTTCAACGGAGCTTCACGAATATGGAGATCCACGGATTTCATAGCTTTCCAATAAACCTACCAAAAAATTCCACGCCCGCCTCCAAATCCGCAACGGCGATGTATTCGTCCCTGGTGTGAGCCTGGGCGATGCTGCCGGGGCCAAGCGCAACGGCGGGCATGCCGCGTTCGGCGAAGAAACAGGCGTCGCAGAACCAGGGGGCGCCGACGGGTTTGGCGCCGCATTCGCCGAGTTTCGCGATGAGCGGATGTGAGGGGTCGGTGTAGAGGGGTGGCGCGGGAGTCGAGGAGACTTCGATATCCGGACACACCTGTTTTAGCCGCTGACCGAAACGCTCCATGATGCCCGGCTGGTAATGTGCGGGCACGAAGCGCATGTCCACGGTGGCCTCGCAGAAATCCGGGATGATATTGGTCTTCGTGCCGCCGCGAATGGTCCCGATGCTCAGCGTAGAGCAGCCCAACACGGGATCGCGCTGCTGCGCGAATTCAGCGGCAAACTCCGTGCGCACGATGGCCAGGGCGTCGAGCATCTTGTCGATGGCGTTGCTGCCCAGATCGGGCCGCGAAGCGTGACCGGCGCGGCCGGTGGTGCGCAGGTTGAAGAAGGCCGAACCCTTATGGGTGTGCACCACTTCGAGACCCGTCGGCTCCGCGGCGATGACAAAATCGAAATGCTCCTGCGCGGCCAGGGCGCGGGAGCCATGCTGGTCGGCCTCCTCGCTCATGAGCCCGGCAAACCAAATCTCGTGCTCCAACCCTGACAATTTTTCGCGGTTTTCCTTGAGCGCCCAAAGCATCGAGGCCATCGGGCCTTTGGTGTCGCTCGCGCCCCGTCCCCAGATTTTGCCATCCCGCAGTTCGCCGGAGAAGGGGGCGATGCTCATGCCGCCCACGCTCACGGTATCGGTGTGTGGGGCCAAGAGCACGCGCGGTTTCCCGGCGCGGTCTCCCGGCCAGCGCGCCACCACATTCGGCCGGTCGAGCAGCACCTCACGCAATTCCACCTCGGCGCCGATATCCCGTAGAAATTCCGCCAGATACCCGGCCATGCGCGCCTCTCCAATGCCATCTGTGCCGGGGTCCCCATGCGGATTCACGCTGGGGATGCGGACGAGTTCCTGGAGAAGTTCGACGACGTTGCGCGGCGCGGACATGGGCGGGGAGTGTCGCGGATGGTTTCCGGCGCGGCCAGCCTGATTTGCTGAACATCCAACATCGAACACCCAACATCCAATGGCGTAACCGAAGTGCGCAGCGGGCTTCTTCGATTGGATGTTGGATGTTCTGCTCTTCCTCTATTGTAAAATCCCCGTAACGACTTCGATAAGTGCGGACGCGCACGGATTCGTGGTGCTACGATTCCGTTCTCTCTCTTCTCGATTTTTCATGAGTTTTTGCATCAAGACCCACGGTCGCATCGGCGCCGAGTTACAGCGCGTGGCCGACCAGGAGATCGCGGCCGCCCAGGAGCAATTGCAGGCCTACGAACGCGGCGGAGCCACCGAGGCGATCCACGAAGCCCGCAAGCATTTCAAAAAACTGCGCGCCCTGGTGCAACTGCTGCGCGAGCCGCTCGGACCGAAAGGCACCCGCGCCGAACAAAATTTCTATCGCGATGCCGGGCGCGAGTTTCAGCGGATGCGCGATGCCCAGGCGCTGACTCCACTGCTGGAAAAGATCGCCGAGCGCTTTTTCGAAACGCGGCGTCCGCCCATCATCCAGGCTGCGGCGCGCGTGCTCGCCGCCGAGGAAAAGCGCGCCCGCGCCAAGCTGGACAAAACGGGCGGCTGCGAGGCGGTGCTCGATACCCTGCGCGAAGCCCGCGTGCGCGTCGCCGGATGGCAACTCGACGACTACCGCTGGAAGGACCTGCGCGCCGCCCTGCGCCGCAGCTATCGTCGGGCACGGAAGGCCTGGCGCCAGGCCTGCGACGAGCCGAAGCCCAGCACCTTGCACGCCTGGCGCCGGCGGACCAAGGACCTGCTCTATCACGTGACCCTTTGTCACAGCGCGGCGCCGGCCTTCATGGAAGAACTGGCCGGCGAACTCGATGTCCTCAGCGAATTCCTCGGGGACGATCACGATCTCGTGGTGCTGCGCGCCCTGCTCGAAAAACACCCACGCGATATTTCCGGCGGTGAGGCCCGCGAGGCCTTTTTTGAGATGCTTGGGCTGCGACGGGAGGAATTGCTCGATGCCGCCTTCGACCTGGCGGGTCGGGTTTTCCCTGAGTCTCCCGGAGAGTTCATCGACTCATTAGAGGAGCGGCGTGATGACCATCGTCTGCGCCGAAAAAAAGCGCGACACATGGCGGAACGGCTGACCACTCCGGCCTGACTCTTGCTTCGTATAAACCCGAAGTAATTTCAGATTTCCCCAACCACTTCACGATCACCCCCCGATGTGAACTAAAACCCCCGCGCATGCCTATCACCTACGTCATCGACCATGAGTTGAAAATCGTCCGCACGGAGGCCAAAGGCCCCATCAAAGTGCCGGAAATCGTCAACCATCTTGCTTCCCAGAAACGCGATAAAACGGTGCCCTATCGCGAACTCATCGATGTGAGCGGTGTCTCAGCACCCTACTTGACCAGCGCGCAGATCTGGCAGGCCGCCCAGGCGGTGCTCGCCGTGGCCCTCGAATCGAAACCCGGCCCGCGCGCCATCCTCGTGACCAATGACGCCGTCTTCGGCATGTGCCGGATGTTCGCCACGCTGGTCGACGACTCTTTCTCCGTCCGCGTCTTCCGCGAAACCGAAGCTGCGGAGCATTGGCTGATGGAGGAATACCAATTGGATCTGGCATGACCCGGCGGCGGGCGGAGGGAAATGGCGGATGATCCCGCGCGGCGGGAACGAATGACGAATGGTGGGCGGTGGGTGATGTGATGAATGAAGATGGTCGTGGAAGCCGGGGCACCGTAAAGATTGGCGACGCCACTCCTCATCCAGCGCCCTGCATTCGATTTCTCCTTTTCGTCATTCGTCATTTCCCTCTCCGCGCCCATCCCGCGCATGAATTTCCACCGTCTCCTTCGCCACATCCTCGCTCCGTTCGCCGCCCTACTCCTTTCCTCCTGCGCCACCGTCGCGCCGCCGAAGCCGGCGGATGCGCTTCATCCCCGGCGACCGCCGGAGACAGCTTTCGATCGCGGGCTGGGCACGGATCGCGTGCTCTGCCTGCGCCTGCAGAGCGAGCGCGGCGACAACTGGCGCTTCCTTGTCGATACCGGTTCGCCCATTACCATTTTCAATAGCTCGGTGCGCCGCAAGCTGGGTCCGTCGCTGGGCATTGAGCCGGTGCAATACGCGTGGTCGGGCGCCGCGAATTTGCAGATCCACGATGCGCCGCGGCTCTTCCTGAATAACACCCTCCTCCTCAATGGCCCGCACGTGTGGAGCGATGACCTGCACCGCGTCTGGCCCGGTCGCGGCATCGACGGCATCCTCGGGCTGGATTGTCTGCGACACTATTGCGTCCAGCTCGATTTCTCGACGCACACCATCCGCTTCCTCGATCCCGAGCGCGCCACGGGCCCGGAGCTTGGCCGCCCCTACCCGATCCAGACGGTGGGCAGCAGCATTTTCATCCAGGCGGATCTCCTCGGCAATGGCCCCATGCTCTACCAGGTGGACACCGGTTGCACCGTCGATGCCGTCATCCCGCCGCAGCTCTTCGAGCGCGCCTGGAAACGGCAGCAGCCCGCGTGGATGCGCCAGTTTCCTTCCGGTGAAGGCCGACTGGTCGTCGAGGCTGGTTTCCCGCAGGGCACCTTCGATGGCGAGATGTTTCACCAACTCGTCGTCGACGCGGCCAATCACAGTTTCCTCGGCCTGCGCTTCTTCGCCCGACACGTCGTCACGCTGAACTTTCCCAAGCACACGCTTTATCTGCGACGGATTTGACCGACCGACGCCGTCCATCCGCAGACCTGCGAACTCACCCAGCGATTCCCCGTCTACGTGGCTTTACTTTTTCTAACGCTTCGGTGAATGCTGTTGTACTGCTCCGCGACTCGGTCGCGACCTATGATTTCTCATTTCCACGGATTATCCACTCTCGCAGGCGCAATCGCTGCGGATCAGGGTATGCCTGACCTTTACATTACCGACTGCCCGCCCAAGACTCCCGGGCGCCGCATGCGATACGCCGGCGGTTTATGACCTTGTCCCGATTCCGAACGCTTCCCCCCATCGTTTTCGGTGTCCTTCTTGCCTTTGCAGCTGCCACCTTTGGCGCTGAGCTCAAGAAATACCCGAAGTATAATTACAGCCTCGAAATGCCCGCAGGCTGGGAAGATGTCAGCGACGTCAATCCCACGAAAGGGATGGCTTCTTTCTACCTCTCAGCGGATCGGAAGCACATGGTCCTTGTCTTCGTGGACAACGACACGCCGCCGCCCGGCGGGTTGGATGAGAAGTTCGTCGAGGATTACGAGAAGAAGATCGGCACCACCGGTGGCAACAAACGCCTTTCGGGAAAATTCATCACCGTCCAGGGCATCAAGAGCTACGAGCGCACTGGCGAGGGTGAATGGCGGGGGAACTACATTTCCACGCTGTCGCGCACCATTCCGACCGCGGGGCATTTCTATCTGGTGCGCGCCATGATCTGGAATTCCGGCAAGGCGGATGAAGACCCGGAAATCTTCGGGATCATCGACAGCTTCCGCTTCCTCAAGCCACCGCCCACCTCGGAACAGACTCCCGCGACATCCGTCGCGGCAGCGGCCACGCCTGCTCCGGCGGCGACGACGCCCACGCCTCAATCGCTCGCGACACCTGCACCGAAACCGGTCGCCGCCGCCCAGCCGGAGGCTGCGGCGCCAGCTCCTTCCCGACCGGAAGCCGCACCCGCACAGTTGCCCGTCCCTGGACCTCGTCTTTCAGTCCCAAAAAGGCTGGTGGCGACGCCAGCCGAACCTCAGTCGACACCGGAACCCAAACCGCAAATCGCTGGGGCAACGCCCGCGATCGCTGCGGCAACGCCCCAAGCGACAGAAAAAGCACAGGACGCTGGCAAGGACCTCGATCCAGTGCTGATTTTCACCATCGTCGGCGTCTTCGGAGCGATCGTCCTCGTCCCGATCATCCTCTTCGTGCGGCGCAAGAAATCCCCGCCCTCGGAGGCCGCGCCGGCGGCTCATTCGCCTGCGATGAAGGAATGGTCGGAACTCGAGGACTGGATCCCGCCGTCACCGGCTGCGCCCGGAAATTCCGGAGCCGCTTCTTCGACGGCACCAGCGGCGCCAAAACCCGTGCCGCCACCGCCACGTTCCACGGTCATCATCCGGCCTCAGCGTCCGGAACAAAAGCCGTCGCCCGCCGCGCCATCCAAGGAAGCCCGGCCGGCTCCTGCCCCGCCATTGGCGTTGCCTCGGAAACCGCAACCCCTTCGCGCCACATCGCCGGCACCGGCAGCACCCGTTGCCCCGGCTCCGAAGAGTCAGAAGCCTGCACCTGCCGCTCCGCCAAAAGCGCCCCAACCTGCCTCCCCTGCTGCATCCGCACCCAGCCCGGCCCCGCAAGCGCCGCCGCCCAAATTTCCCTTCACACCGCCGAAGCAGCAAACTCCGCAAGGCCCAGCACCATCACCGGCTCCCCTGCAGCGGGTTCCTCTCAAACAATCGCCTGTTCAGCCGCCTCAAAAAGCGGCGGTTCCAGGATCGCACCCGGCTACACCGCCACCTCCTCCACCTCCTCCACCACCACCAGCGCCCAAGCCGGCGGTGACGCAGGCTCCGCCGCCGCGTTTGCCGTTGACACCCCCACCGCAGCAACCTGCGCCTCAAAAGCCGGCGCAGGTGGAAGCCGAAGCGCCCACGGTTCTTAAAATGCCCGCCAGGCCGGCATCGCCGGCAGCACCCATTCGTCCTCCCTCTCCTCCACCTCCCCCCAAGGTGGCTCAAACACCCCCTCCTCCGGCACCACCTGCGCCTGCACCACCAGCTTCACCAAAGCCCGCAGAGCCACCACCTCAGGCACAGCCAAAGCCACAGCCTCCGGTTCCCGCTCAACCCCAACCGCCATCGGCTCCGCCGCCACCACCAGCCCAGCCTGAGCCCGAGCCAAAGCCGGAATCAAAACCAGTTTCGGCTCCGCCCCCCTCCGTCATCCGCCCGCGTCAAAATACGCGGATCAAGGGTGATCGCATGTAGACAGATCGCCGCTGATGCGGCCGGCGCCGCAGTTACTTCCTCACCGAGTGAAACCACTCGACGAATTTCGGGATGCCTTCGGCGATCTTCGTGTGCGGGTCGTAGCTGAGCAGGCGGCGCGCTTTGTCGATATTCGCGTAGGTGAGTGGCACGTCGCCGGGCTGTTCGGGCATCTTGTTGATGATCGCCTTTTTGCCGAGCGCCTGCTCGATCGCCGCAATGAGCTCATTCAGCGTCGTCGTCTGGCTTTCGCCGAGATTGAAGACATCGCACAGCGCGCCATCGTAAGTGAGGCACGCGCGCATTCCTTGCAGGATATCGTCTACGTAAGTGTAGTCCCGCCGGGTGGTGCCGTCGCCAAATTGGTTGATCGGCTTTCCTTCCCAAATGCTCTTCGTGAAGGAATGGATGGCCAGGTCGGGACGCTGCCGCGGTCCGTAGACGGTGAAGAAGCGCAGCGAGATCGTGCGGATGCCGTAGAGATGGCTGTAGTTTGAGCAAAACTGCTCCGTCGCCATTTTCGTCGCCGCATAAGGCGAGATGGTCTGGTTAATGAGCATATCCTCCGAGAAGGGCGCTGTCTTGATCACACCATAGACCGAAGAACTCGACGCCGAGACCACCCGCGGGACATTGTGCAGCCGCGCAGCCTCCAGAATGTGCCAGGTGCCGGTGATGTTCGTATCGATATAAAGCTTCGGCTCCTTGATCGACGGGCGCACCCCCGCCCGGGCCGCCAGGTGCACGATGCAATCCGGCTTCTGCTCCCGCACTGCCCGTTCCACGGCCTCCCAATCCCGCAAATCGGCCTCATAAACCGGCACATCCTTGCCAAAACCGGCGATATTCGCCCGTTTGATGGCCGGATCGTAGAAAGTGTTGAAATCATCGAAGACGCTGAGGGTATGGCCTTCTTTCAGGAGAAGGTCGGCAAAATTGGAACCGATAAACCCGGCGCCGCCAGTGAGGAGGATCTTCATCGGCAAAGGTTAACGGAGGGAAAGGCGGAGTGCCAAGAGCCAAGAGCCGGGGGGAAGTGCCAAGAGCCAAGTAACGAGAGCCAAGTGTTCCCCCTGCCCAACGTAGATTGTGTTGCCCACTTGGCTCTTGCCCCTGGCACTAAATCCGCTCCGAGGGGACAATCGTATTGACAGCCAAATCCACCGGTGACATGTAACCCAACGCGCCAAAAAAAATTATGTCAGACGAACTTCCTCCCGCCCCCTCCGAATCCACAGAAGACGCTACGAAAGCGGAGACGATCCGCATCACGCTGCCGCCGAAGCCGGATCAGCCGACGGCCAAGCGTGAGACCGTACGTATTAACCTCCCTGGCAAGCCTGCCTCGACTCCTGGCGCCAGCAGCGCTCCCAAGAAGGAAACGACCAAGATTCCGCCCGCCTCCGAAGCGGCAACCATTTCCGCTCCGCCGGCCGGCGCGGGCAAGCCTTTCGTTCCGCCTCCGCCCAAGCCGCCGTCGCCGGTGGGTTCAGGCGCGATGAAGCCGATGAGCGGCGTCAATCCTCCGCCGAAGCCGCCGTCGCTCGGCGCCAAGCCGACCGTCCCGCTCAAGCCGACGCCTCCGCCGGCCAGTGTGGCCAAGCCTGCCAGTGGCTCCAATCCGGCTGTCGAACCTGTGACGCAGAGAGCTGCGGCTCCGAAGAAGGAAACCGCGCGCATCACGCTCCCGCCGGAAAGCGGCAAGCCCGCCCTGCCGAAGGCCACGGTCAAGATGCAGCAGACCCAGCCGCTGGTGAAGCAACCGGCCGCCTCGGTGACCAGCGCCAGCAGCCTCCAGCCCGTCCCGACCCTCGGCACTGCTGCCGTGGGCGCCGCAGCCGAGGCCGAACCGGATGGCATGGTCAATATCCTCAGCATCGCTGCCCTCCTCATCTCACTCATCTCGCTCGGCCTCGTCTTCTGGGCCTACAGCGCGAGTTCGGTTTCCTGATTCTTTCACACCACCTCAATTACCTCATGGCCAACGCAAACGTCGTCACCGTCACCGATGCCAATTTTGACACCGAAGTCCTGAAGTCGGACAAACCCGTCCTCGTGGATTTCTGGGCACCGTGGTGCGGTCCGTGCGTGCAGCTTTCGCCGGTGATCGATGAGATCGCCACCGCCAAGGCGGGCTCCGCGAAAGTGGCCAAGGTGAATGTGGACGAAAATCAGCAGGTCGCCGCGCGCTACCGCATCAATTCCATCCCCGCGTTGCTCTTCTTCAAGAATGGCGAAGTGCAGGGCCAATTGGTCGGCCGCCAGCCCAAGACCGAGATCGTCGCCAAGCTCGACTCGCTCGCCTAAGCGACCACAGAAAAAGTTCTCAACGCCGCGTTTCCGCAAGGAAGCGCGGCGTTTCTGTTTTTCTCCCGTCAGCGAGCCGGCCGCCCCTTCACCTTCCCGTGCTTCTTGTCCAAATGCGCCTCCAGCGCATCCAGGCGCGCACTCCACACCTGCTGGAAATCCTCGATCCAATTCCACACGTCCTTCAACGGCTTGGAATTGAGATGATAGATCCGCTGCCGGCCCTCGCGCCGTTCGGCGACGAGGTCGGCGTCCTTGAGGATTTTCAGGTGCTGCGAGATCGCCGAAAAGGAAACACCAAATGGCTTCGCCAGTGCACTGGCCGGCTTCTCCCCGTCACGGAGCGAAACGAGAATGGTGCGCCGTGCGGAATGGGCGATCGCGTGAAAGACATCCTTCTCTTGGATGGGGCGCATGGGTCAGTTCGACCACGCGGGATACAACGCTATGAGTTCTTCGAATCGTGGCATCCAGCCTGGCAGGGGGGCATCGTCCAGTTGCGCTTCCAGCCGGTCAAGCAGCACATGGGTACCGGGCGCAAAGCCACGTGCTGTCTGCGCGGTGAGCCGGCGATACGTCACCGTTAGCAAGGTATCCTCGCCTTGCGGCGCCAGCTCATAGCGGAAAATCGCCTCCTCGCCGTTCGGCATGTGCGGCACCGCCGCCACTTTCCATTCGTGCTCATAAACCCGCGGCGGATCCCAGGTGAGAATCTTGCCGGTCGCATGAAACTGCGCCGGACCGGAAACCATGTCCACCGATCCGCCCGTGCGCCCATCGATCTTGGCCGAGGAACACATCAGCCACTCCTTCAACTCCTCGGGGTTGGTAATCGCGTTCCACACCAACTCCGGAGCGTGATGAAGCAGCCGTTCGAAAATGATGGTGGCGTGATCGCCTTCGATAATGACCCGACCCTTGCGGGCGGCAGCGTTGAATTTGTCAGTCATGTCTTCTACATAATTTAGATATTACTAAAGTGTCAAACGACATTTTAGATGCCGCTAAATTATTGCCATGTCCCGCTCGATGCCCGATCTCTCGGACCGGGCGCGCTATAGTCGGCCCCAGTGAGGCCGGTCCAGAGTTCACCGACCCCGGCTACAAGACCTACGCCACTTCCAACTGCGCCCGACTGTAAAGTGCGGCGTGCCCACCAATCCCGACCCGCTCCCCGCGATCCTCGCAGAAAAGCTCGCCGCGGCGCTGCGAGAGTTGCCGGGCGAGGAGCTTCTTTTTGCCCAGCCGCGCGCTCCAGTACGGGATGAGCGTGCTGTGCGCGGAACCCGTCACCGGATCCTCCGGCACGCCGGCGCCGGGCGCGAAAAAGCGCGAGACAAAATCGCAATCCGTCCCCGGTGCCGTGCAGATCACACCGAGGCAATCCAGCCGCTCCAGTTCCTTGGGATCCGGCTTGAGGCTGAGGATTTCCTCCTCATTGCCAAACACCGCGAGGTAATCGCGCGTCTTCAAAAGCTCGCGCGGCACCCAGCCGAGCGCGCCGGTTATCGCCGCCGGAATCTGGTCGCAACGCTTCGCCGCCCATGAAGGAAAATCGAGCGTGATCAGGTCCCCATCTTGCGAAGCCCCGAGTTCGCCGATCCGCGTCTGAAAGCGAATCTTTTCCCCGCGATATCCGAGCTCGCGAAAGATCACATGCGCCGCCGCGAGCGTGGCGTGGCCGCAGAGATCGACCTCGACCGTGGGCGTCAGCCAGCGCAGATCGTAGTTCCCATCGCGTCCGACGAAAAACGCCGTCTCGGAAAGATTGTTCTCTCCCGCGATGTGCTGCAGCACGTCATCCGGCAACCATTCATCGAGAGGACACACGCCGGCGGGATTCCCGCCAAAAACCCGTTTGGTAAAAGCGTCGACTTGGAAATAGGAGAGCTTCACATGCCGACTGTGGCAGATGCGTTCCCACGTGGACAACGGGAAAGGCATGCTATGACACTCGGAGGGATGCGCTCCGGATTTCGGCCGCTTGCACGCCGTTCGATACTACGCCTCGCTCCGTTACACATTTCTTCCCGCACCTATAAGCGCACTTCCGCGGGTTCCGGCGATCATTGGTTGAAAACCCCTTTCCCGCCTCTCTACGCCAATTCACGTAACATGTCCGCAGCGTCTTTCACCCCTTGTCTGACGGGAATCGAAGGCCTCGACCACGTTCTTGCCGGTGGTTTGCCCCCCAACCGCTTTTATCTCATCCTCGGCGATCCCGGAGTCGGAAAGACCACCCTTTCCATTCAATTTCTGCTCGAAGGAAAACGTCAGGGAGAGCGAACGCTCTACGTCACGCTCTCGGAGACTCGCGACGAGCTCACCGAAGTCGCGCGCTCGCATGGCTGGTCGCTCGAGGGAATCGATATCGTGGAACTTTCGGCCATCGCGCAACAGCTCACCGAGGATTCGGAGAGCACGCTTTTTCACCCTTCGGAGATCGAGCTGAATGAAATCACCCGGGTCATCCTCGACGAGGTCGAACGAGTGCAACCGCAGCGGGTAGTCCTCGATTCACTCTCGGAACTCCGGCTGCTGGCCGGCAGCGCGTTACGGTACCGGCGCCAACTCCTTGCGCTGAAACAATTTTTCTCGGGTCGCAAGACGACCGTCCTCCTGCTGGACGATGGCGTGGACGTAGCCCGCGATCTCGAAGCTCAGAGCATCGCCCACGGAGTGGTCACCTTGCAAAATCTGGCGCCGGACTATGGCGCCGAGCGGCGCCGCCTGCGCATCCTCAAGCTCCGCGGAGTGAATTTCCGCGGTGGCTATCATGACTACCTCATTCGCCCGGGTGGAATCGAAGTCTTCCCGCGGCTCGTCGCCGCGGAAGATCGGAAACCCTCACATCAAGGCCGGCTCACCAGCGGGGTCGCGGGATTGGACTCCCTCCTCGGCGGCGGCCTGGATGCCGGCACGAGCAATCTGCTCATTGGCCCGGCTGGCACGGGAAAATCCGTGATCGCCACCATCTACGCCCTGGCCGCAGCGAAACGCGGCGAACGGGTGGAGATTTTTTCCTTCGACGAAACCCGCGCGCTTTTCCTCGCCCGCGCGGCCTTCGTCGGGACGGATCTCACCACCTATATCGAAAACGGTACCATCCGCGTCACCCAAATCGACCCCGCCGAAGTCAGTCCCGGTGAACTGGCCCATCGCGTCCGCAACCAAGTGCGCGAGGGAGTCCGGCTGGTCATCATCGATAGTCTCAACGGGTACCTTGCCGCCATGCCGGAGGAGCACCATCTTACGCTCCACCTCCATGAACTGTGTTCCTTTTGTTCCGCCCACAGCGCCACCATGCTCATGCTCGGTGAGCAGACGGGCCTCATCGGACATATGCAGATGCCCATTGACCTCACCTATCTCGCCGACACCGTCATCCTGCTGCGCCACTTCGAAGCCCAGGGTGAACTTCGCCAGGCCATCTCGGTCATGAAGAAACGCAGTGGAGCCCACGAACGTTTCATCCGCGAGATGAGTGTCTCGCAACACGGCGTGCGCGTGGGCGAACCGCTGTCCGACTTCCACGGCGTCCTTTCGGGCACGCCGTTCTTCCATGGGGATCCGTCCAAAATGATCAACAAACGCGATGGCTGATCGCCCCTCCGGACAAGTCCTTATCGCCGCGCCGACGGGGCGGGATGCATTTCTCGCCGCCGATGTGCTCGGGCGGACCGGTGTGCCCACGCTCATCTGCTTGAATCTGGCCGATCTGGCGACGCGGATCAATTGCGATGCCGGCGCCGTGCTGCTGGCGGAAGAAGCGCTCGCCAGCCCCGAGTTCGCCAGCTTTCTGGCGGCGCTACGCGCCCAGCCAACGTGGTCCGATCTGCCCATTCTGTTGCTCACACACTCGGCGCCGCGCGAACACGCGACAGCGATCGTGATCCGCTTGCGCCCGGCAACGTTCGTCACGCTGCTGGAGCGCCCCTTTTCCACCACGACGCTCATTTCCAGCGTGGAGGCCGCCCTGCGTTCCCGCCAGCGGCAATGGCAGGTGCGCGATCTCCTCGCCGAGCGCGAAGCCGCCCAGCGTGCCCTCGCGGAAAGCGAGGAACGTCTGCGCCTGGCCACCGATGCGGCGAACGTCGGCACGTGGGATTTTTTCCCCCTCACCGGCGAGCTGATCTGGAACGACCACTGCCGCGCCCACTTCGGCCTGCCGCCGGGCGCCACCGTGAATTACCAGGTCTTTCTCGCCGGCCTGCATCCCGATGATCGTGTGCGCATGGATGGCGTGATCGCGGCCATGCTCTCCCCCGAGGGCAACGGGCGCATGGACGAGGAGTATCGCACCATCGGTTTCACGGACGGAGTGGAGCGATGGATCGCCGCACGTGGCCGTACGACGTTTGCCGATGGGCGGGCGGTACGCTTCACCGGCACCGCGGTCGATATTACCGAGCGCAAACGCAACGAAGAACGCATCCGCGAAGCCATGGCCCAGGCCGAAGCGGCCAATGCGGCGAAGGATCATTTTTTGGCGACGCTCTCCCACGAATTGCGCACCCCGCTCACCCCGGTGCTCATGTCGCTGGCCGATCACGTGACCAATCCCACGTTGCCGGCGGATTTGCGCGACGATCTCGCCATGATCCGCCGTAACGTGGAACTGGAAGCGCGGTTAATCGACGATCTGCTCGACCTCACCCGTGTCTCGCGCGGCAAGATCGAGCTGCATACCGAAATGGTCGATGTGCACCTCGTGCTGCAGGAAGCGTTGGAAATCTGCACGGCGAATGACACTGTGCGGCGCCAGATCGTGGTTTGTCTCGAGACTGGCGCGAAGCAACACCACCTGCAGGCGGACCGCGCGCGACTGCAGCAGATCTTTTGGAACCTCATCAATAATGCGCTGAAGTTCAGCCCGAACGGCTCGCGCGTGAACATACGCACCTCCAATCCCCGGCCAAACCGCGTGGCTATCGAGGTACGCGACGAGGGCATCGGCATTGCCCCGGAAAAGCTGCCGCATTTGTTCGACGCCTTCGAACAGGGCGGCCGCTCAGTCACCAAGCGCTTTGGTGGTCTCGGCCTGGGGCTCGCCATTTCCAAGGCACTCGTCGAATTGCACAACGGCCAGATCCACGCCCACAGCGAAGGCCAGAATCGCGGCGCCACCTTCACCGTCGAGTTCGACGCCTGCGCCTCCGCGCCGTCCAAGCCGGAAGCGGAAGTCCCCGGCGTCGCGCTGCCTGCAGAGCCGCTGCGGATTCTGCTGCTGGAAGATCACGAAACTACGCTCGCTGTCCTCACGCGGCTATTGCGTCGCGCCGGACATGAAGTGGTTCCGACCAGTCGCGTCCGCGAAGCGCGCGAATTTCTCGAAGCCCAAAGCTTCGATCTCCTGATCAGCGACCTCGGCCTGCCCGACGGCAGCGGCATGGACCTTGTCCG
This sequence comes from Chthoniobacter flavus Ellin428, assembly GCF_000173075.1. Taxonomy (GTDB): domain Bacteria; phylum Verrucomicrobiota; class Verrucomicrobiia; order Chthoniobacterales; family Chthoniobacteraceae; genus Chthoniobacter; species Chthoniobacter flavus. The sequence goes on along the minus strand of NZ_ABVL01000006.1, from coordinate 107,406 downwards.
CAGCCTCGACGGCCACGCCATGCCCAGCATCGCCCTCAGCGGCTACGGCATGGATTCCGACGTCCGCGAATGCCTCGAAGCCGGCTTCAAGAGCCACGTCACGAAGCCCGTCGACTGGCAACGCCTCTCCGCGACCATCCAGCAGCTCACATCAAGCGAGCGGTAGTTCGGTGTTCGTTGAGGGCGAAAGGAAAACGCAGAGGCGCAGCGCGGCGAAGCCGCAACCAAAGGCCCCATCCATTTAAACGCAGAGGACGCCGAGAACGCAGAGGGCCGCAGAGAATTGTTGGCGTATGCATTGGGCCATTCGTGCCTATTCGCGTCCATTTGCGGTTGAAAAAAATTTCCGCAGGCTGCGTACACTTTTCAGGTTAGCAACTGCAGGAAAAGGAGCACAGAGGCGCGCCCATTCACTATTCGTTCCCACGCGTCGGAATCATTCGTTTTTGCACCTCCGCGCGCCTTCTTTCCCGACAAAAGTTCTGCGCTTTCCCTAAACGGAAACCAGCATACACTTTCCGCGTATGGGATTCGGAATTGGCATCGTTATCTTTGCCGTTGTCGCCATGGCGCTCCGGTTGCTTGTTGACGTGATGGACGAGGACCGGGTGCGAACTTACATCACCGAACGCCATGGGCGTTTGCTCTCATGCGATTGGACGCCCTTTGGCAAAGGTTGGTTCGGCGAACGGAACAACCGAATTTACGAGGTGCGCTACCTGGATCCCGAAGGCAACGAACATCACGCGGAATGCAAGACCAGCATGTTCAGCGGGGTTTATTTCACCGAGGACCACATCATCCGTTACAGCCGTCACCGCTCTCCGAAACCCCAGGTCAATTCACGCGTTGCCGACCTCGAACGCGAAAACCGCCGCCTCCGCGAGGAACTTAAGCGCGCCAATGGCTCGAATACCTGACTTTGGTATGACCTCTAATGACATGCGTCAGCCCGCGGCGAAGCGGAACGCCCCAGTTGCTTCCCATTTTCCAAAGTTAGCAAAGCGTTTTGGAAATCGAAAAAATAGCTCCGCATTCGCTGCATGAACACGACACGTCTTTTTTTGATTTCACTATGGGTCGCGGGTGTAGCCGTCGCTAACGCCTCAGAGCCCGCGAACTTCATCACTCGGCTCGGCACCTATTCACTGACACCCGATACAGAGTTGCGCTTGTTTCTCAACGAAAATGGTGAAGTCACCTACAGCCTCAAAACAACGACGCCTCAAAGCGATGGCTCGCGCTCCATTTCCGAAACTTCCTCGACTCACGCGGAGCGAGACAAGTCCTTCCTGTTTTTCTGGCACGGTGACACTCATCATCTTTGGTGGGCCACATCTGACTATCTCGAGTTCCTCGACTGGCGAAATCCCTGGGCCACGAAGAGCGTCATTTACGACCGCGCCAGTGGCCTTCGTCTTGAAAACATTCCTCCAGTGTTCCGGGAGACGGTCGAGAAGACTTTTGCGGAGGCGAAAGAGCGATAGAAATCGTGACTATGTCCCGGCACTCACACTGAAATATCAGGGAGCGCGCAGGAGCACGTCCCTCCGTTTTTCTCTGCGACCGCCGCGTCTCCGCGTTTGTCCCCACGGCACCGCGGACTTCTCGCAAAGCCTCGAATCTGCGTTTTAAAAAACAACGCGCCGCCGGATTTCTCCAGCGGCGCGTGATTGAGTTTTAGTTAGTTTCGCGAGGCGCTTTACAGCGTCTTCGTGAACTCTTCGAAGCGGTCGAGGCCCTTTTTGATGACGTCGAGGCTGGTCGCGTAGCTCAGGCGGACGGTGGAGTCGTTGCCGAAGGCCACGCCGGGGACGACGGCGACGTGATGCTTGCTGAGCAGGCGGTCGGCGAAGTTCGTCGAGCTGAGGCCGAGCTGGCTGATGTTCACCAGCACGTAGAAGGCGCCCTCCGGCTTGACCACGCTGACGCGCGGGATGGAGGCGAGGCGATTGATCATGTAGTTGCGACGCATGTCGAACTCTTCGCGCATGTCGGCCACCGGTTGCTGGTCGCCCTTGAGTGCGGCAAGGCCGCCCTTCTGCGCGAACGAGCACGGGTTCGACGTGCTGTGGCTCTGGATGGCGTCGATGGCCTTGGCGATCGACTCGGGGGCGCCGAGGTAACCGAGGCGCCAACCGGTCATCGAGTAGGCCTTGGAGAAGCCATTGATGGTGATGGTCAGGTCGTAGGCGCCGGGAAGGGTGGCGGTGCTGATGTGCTGCACGTCATCGTAGGTGAGCTTCTCGTAGATCTCGTCGGAGAGGATGAGGATTTCCTCGTCCACCGCGACTTCGACGATCGCCTGGAGCTCTTCCTTGGTGTAGACGGCGCCGGTCGGATTGCCGGGCGAGTTGATGATGACCATCTTCGTGCGCGGGGTCATCGCGTCCTGGAATTCATCGGCGCTCATCTTCCAGCCATTCTCTTCCTTGGTCTGGACGAAGACGGGCTCACCACCGGCGAGGCGCACCATCTCAGGGTAGCTCAGCCAGTAGGGCGAGGGAATGATGACTTCATCGCCGGGCTGGATGGTGGCGAGGATGGCGTTGTAGCAGGAGTGCTTGGCGCCATTGCTCACGATGATCTGCGAAGGCTTGTAGGTGAGGCCGTTTTCCGCCTGGAACTTGTCGGCAATGGCCTGGCGCAATTCCGGCGTACCGCTGCTGGGCGTGTACTTGGTGAAGCCTGTCTCGATGGCAGCCTGGGCGGCGGCCTTGATGTGCTCGGGCGTGTCGAAATCCGGTTCACCGGCTCCGAAGCCGCAGACGTCGATGCCCTCGGCCTTCATGGCTTTGGCTTTCGAATCGATGCTGAGTGTAAGGGAGGGGGTGAGGATCGTGGCGCGGTTGGCGAGTTCCATGGCAGGTTTGGTTGGGTTGGGTTTTCGGTCGGGGAAGAAGCAGGGGGCTTACTTTCCGAACCAGCTTTCGATCAGAGGCTTCAAATTGTTTTCCTTGATTTGGACGATGCCCATTTCGCGCTGGGCATTTTCCGCGGAATCCGAGGCGTGCGCGGCATTGACCATGATGGTCGAACCGAATTCACGGCGGATGGTGCCGGGAGGCGCTTTCGAGGGATCCGTCGGCCCAAGGACCTCGCGGATTTTGCGCACGGCATCGACGCCCTGGTAGCAGAGGGCGATGCACTTTTCCGAGCCGGGCTCATTGCGCCGGTCGGCCGGGCAATCGCTGGGCTTGAGGCCGGCCATGAACTTGACGATTTGCTCCCAGTTCTCGCGGCCATTGATCGGGCCGAGGAGGTCGCCGAGCTTGGTCTGCGCTTCGGCGCTAAGGCTGATGCCGAGTTCCTTGTCGAGCACGCGCTTGGCGATTTCGCCCGAGCGGTCGCGCAGCTTGTCCTGCAGCACTTCGAGCACGGGGCCGTAGAATTCTTCGGCCTGGGCGACGCTCATGCGATGCACCTTGCAGGCGATGATGTAGAGGCCGCTGCGGCTGAAGAGATCGATGACGCCGCCGGGACGGGCGTTCGGGAAACGGAAGTTGTCGGGCTTGATGAGGACGAGGGTCTTCTCGACCTTGGTGCCGGTCGGAAAGGAGACGGCTTCATCGAGGAGGCCGCCATCGGCATCCGAGTAGGACGCCCAGAGGAGCAGGTCGGCCTTGGCGGCGACGGCGTCCGGCGGAGCGAGCACGCCGGGTTCGAAATAGGCGACTTCGCCGTGCTCATTGGCCATGTAATCGCCGTAAGTATCGCGGATGGTCTCGCCACTGGTGCGCTCATTCACGATGTGCCCCACGGTGTTGCGGAGCTTCAGCGCCGCGTCCTCGCCCTTGAAGACGAGCAGGAGCACACGTGGCCGGGAACCGGTGCTCGGCGTGAAATTCTGGACGACGTACTTGCGGATGAGCTCCTGGGTGGCGCGATGCCGCGGCTCGGGATCAGTGACGATCGAAGCGGCGTATTTCTCCACGAGCTCGGCGCTGGGGGCAAACATACGCGCGGCTACGAGATCGAGCCCCGTGCGCGAAATCAGACGCGCCAGGATGCCGCCCGTGCGCGACTTGCGGATCGAGTAAGGGGTGACGATCACGTAGGAAAGTTCTTCGGCCATAGATAAAAAGAGCCCGCGCGGATCACCGGAAAATCGTTATTTCACGGCGCGAAACCCACGCAGGCAGGATATTTTATTTAAATTTTTCGGGGTTTTTAAGTGGGGTGGAAAGCTATCGGCAGCTTCCGAAGAGCGTCAACGAGTTTTTCCAGTTAAGATTCGGCCTTGCGGACGCGTGGCCAACCCGCTGACCCATTTCCCTTTGCGCACCAGACGGTCGATTTGCAGGCCGGTTTTGCGGAACGCGGCGACCACTTCCGTCTCCTGGGTGCGCAGGATGCCGGAGAAAACGAGTCGTCCCCCGGGCGCCACCGCGGCGACAATCTTCGGCGCCACTTCCATCAGCAGGTCGCTAAAGAGATTGGCGGCGACGACCTTCCAGGTCCGCGTCGGTTTCCAATCGCGGACGTCGAGCTTCTTGATGGTGACGGCTTTGATGTCGTTGAGCCGCGCATTTTCTTTGGCCGTGCGCACGGCGTGAGGATCGAAGTCGCCGGCTTCCGCTTTCCGGGCGCCGAGCAACCGGGCGGCGAGCGCGAGGATGCCGCTGCCCGCTCCAAGATCGAGCATCTCCCATGGCGCGTCCGCGAGTTCGTCACTGACATCGGCCAGAAAGCGCAAGCAGGTCGCAGTGGTGGCGTGATCGCCCGTACCGAAGGCCATCCCGGCGGGGATCAAAAGGACCGGCCGGTCGCCCGCCTGCTTCTTCTCCGCCTTGCGGGCGCTCTCGCTCCCGACCACGACCAAGCAGTCGCGGACACGAATCGGCGCGGTCACCGCTTCGCTGACCGCGCGCAATTGCTTCTGCACCGACGCCGTCCCGCCAAAAGCCTTCTTCAGCCGCTCCGCTTGGGCTTTGGTCAATTGAAACGCTTCCAGCCGGATGGTCTTCGCGCCGGCCAGCGCGGTGATCGCGAGCCGATCACTCACCTCACGCAAACGTTCCACCCACGCGTCTTCCCATTTGGCCGAAGCCAGTTTTCGCCAGGTATAGTGTGTCTTTGTCACGTTAAGAATCAGTCAGTAGCGCACGGAAACCTGCTTGTTCAAAATGTCGGTCGCCGGTCAACGCGTCGGTCAATCCTTCCTCCTCCATAATGACGAAGGAGATGCAGTCCGTAAGAGACCAAGCCTTGTCGGGGCGGGCATCGTAAAGCTCCAAACCTCGACGAAAATCCTCCGGAGAAACGGGAATGATCCGCGTCGCCGCGTGCTCGGCGAGCGCGTCAAAAGCTTTTCGAAGCCCACGCCGGGCATGCGATTCCGCAAAGGCATCTGCCACTTCCGTGAGCACCCACTGAGTGGTCACTATCTCACCTTCGAAAGCATCTACCCAAGCCCTCACACGGCCATGGTGGCCATCGCGTCGATTGATGAGCGCAACATAGAAAAACGCGTCGGCAAATACTCTCACGGTTTCTTGGCGTGGCCGTGAAGGTAGTGGTCTAGATTTCGAGCAAGATCCGCTGGCATATCATCGGCCAACCCCACCAGCTTCGTATACGGATGCAATGCACTCTTTTTGGTCGACGTCTCTTCCGGCAGGGTGATCTCGAGCTTCGTCCCATCCGGAACATGGACGCCCGGTGGTAACTTGATGGTATCGTTCTCGACCACGACTGTGATGCTCATACGGGGAGAGTACAGCGCTGCGCTTACCGAAGCAAGGTCAGTTCCCTGTGCGAGCACGTGTTCACTTCTTCTTGAAAATAATGATGTGCTGCCGGGGGAGTGTTTCGATGCTTTCCACAAATTCCAGCTCGGGTTGCACGGCCATTTCCTTACGCACCTGGTCGAGACTCATCTTGTGGAGTTCCTTGATCGGCACCGCCGGGTCTTCCTTGCGAAACTCGACGAAGACAATCCGCCCACCCGGCTTCAGCTCCGAGATCATGCTGCGCATCATCTCGTACGGTTTGTCGAATTCATGGTAGACGTCGACCATGATCATCGTGTCGCACGAGGCCGGCGGCAGTTGCGGATCGGTGGTCGTGCCGAGCACGCCTTTCACATTGGTAATGCGGAACATCGCCATGCGCTTCGCCAGCAGGGCAAGCATCTCCGGCTGGATATCGACGCCCTCGACCGTGCCCGAGCCGATCTTCTTGGCGATCTTCCGCGAGATGAAGCCCGAGCCGCAGCCGATATCCGCGACCACTTCGCCGTCCCGGAACTTCAGTGCATCGATCAGCAAATCCGTGCGCTCCTCTTCCTCGCGCTCCGGCCGTTCCAGCCAATCGGCAGCCTGATGTCCCATGACGTGCGCGATCTCGCGGCCGAGATAGAAGACGCCGATGCCACTGCGATCGTGCTCCGCGCGCGTCTCGTAAGGTGGCTGCTGGGGCTTGGCTGCCTCATCGGCGAAGGCCGGGAGCACCAAAATCGAGGCGAGCAGGATGCGAAGGAGGAACGGGGGCATGGCGGGAATGAAAGACGGTCAGCCGCCCGCTGTCCAATCCACATCACCCGGCCTTGTGAGGAGCACTGGCCACGGGTATAGACAGCACGTGAAGCGGTTCTTTCTGGTCCTCCTGCGCTCCATCGTCCTCATTTACCTCGGCACCGTGTTCATCTTCGGATCTCTCCAGAGGAAGCTCATCTACTTTCCTTCCCGGCCACTGGCGGCCGAAAACAAGATGGCTCAACTCGCCGCATCGGTCGGATTCGAGCCATGGCTGGATGCCCACCGGCAGCGCATCGGCTGGAAGCAGGTCCCTCCCGCAGGCGTGCAGCCGAAGAATCGGATGATCGTTTTCCACGGCAACGCCGGCTGCGCCTTTGACCGCGAGCAATACGCCAAGGGCTTCGGCCATCTTCAGCAGGGCGCGGTCTGGCAGACTTTCCTCTTTGAATATCCCGGCTATGACTCACGCCCCGGTACGCCCTCGCAGGAGAGCTTTTGCGCCGCCGGCCGTGCCGCCGTGGAGCAACTCGCCACGGAGGATTCCCGTCCCATCTATCTCACCGGCGAATCCCTCGGCTCCGGGGTCGCCTGCGCCCTGGCTGGCGACCTGCCGCAAAAAATCTCCGGCATTTTCCTCATGACACCCTTCGCCTCCCTCGGCGAGGTGGCTTCCCATCACTATCCCTGGCTGCCCATCCGCCTCATGCTCCACGACCGCTGGGACAACATCGCGGCCCTGCGCAAATACCAGGGGCCGGTGGCCGTCATGATCGCTGGGCAGGACGAAGTGGTCACCGCGGCACAGAGCGAAAAGCTCTACGCCAGTTATGCCGGCCCCAAACAACGCTGGTTCGACACCGACGCGACCCACAACACCGTCTCGAACTCTACTTTCCTCCCCTGGTGGCAGGAGGTCTCGGATTTTCTTATCACTGACACACGCCCGCACTTGTCGTCCCCGTAAACCACGTCCACACTGCGCGGCCTCATGCAGTTCATCCGCGATATCTATGCCGAGGCACGTTTGGCGGGCCGCCCCGTGCTCTCTCTCGAGTTCTTCCCCACGAAGACCGAGGAGGGCGAGCGCAACCTTTTGGAAAAGACGCTGCCCGACTTGATGTCGATCAAGCCCGCCTTCTGCTCGGTGACCTACGGCGCCGGCGGCGGCACCCGCGACAAGACGCTCGGCATCGTGGACCGCATCCAGCGCCACCACAATCTGCCGGCGATGATGCACCTCACTTGCGTGAATTCCACGCGCGAGGAACTCGGCCACGTGCTCGATGAGGCCAAGGGCCGCGGCATCCAGAATATCCTCGCACTGCGCGGAGATCCGCCCAGCGGCGGCGATTTCGTCAAGACCGAGGGCGGCTTCGAATTCTCGCGCGAGCTGGTCTCGTTCATCCGCGAGCGCAGCGGTTTTTCCATCGGCACCGCCGGATTTCCGGAAGGTCACATCGCCCAGCACGCGGGCAAACTCGTCGACTGGCAATATCTCGCCGACAAGATCGCGGCCGGCGCGGATTTCGTGGTCACGCAACTCTTTTTCGACAACGCGGATTACTACGAATTTTACGATCACCTGGTGGGCAAACTGGGCGTCACTGTGCCGATCGTCCCGGGCATCATGCCGATCCTCACCGCTGGGCAGACACGGCGTTTCGTCTCGCTCTGCGGGGCGAAGCTGCCCGCGCAATTCCTGCGCCGGCTCGACGAACTCGACGGCGATGACGAAGCGGTCGCGGCCTACGGCATCGAATACGCCACCGAGCAGTGCGCCTCGCTCCTGGAATTCGGCGTGCCCGGCCTGCACTTCTACACGCTGAACAAAGCCCGCTCGACCGTGCAGATCGTCCGCAATCTCGGCCTGCTCAACGCGTGAAAGTCTACGTCTACGAAAAGTGCGACACGTGCCGGAAGGCGCTGAAGTTCCTCGCGGCGAAAAAGGTTACGCCGGAGGTAATCGCCATCCGGGAGCAACCACCGACCGTGGCGGAACTGCGCAAGATGCTCGGCTACGTGGGTAATGATCTGCGCAAGCTCTTCAACACGGCCGGGCAGGACTACCGCGCGCTCGACATGAAGACGCGGCTGCCGAAGCTCAGCGTGGATGAAGCGCTGCAACTGCTGTCTTCGAATGGGAACCTGGTGAAGCGCCCTTTCGCGTTGACGAAGAGCAGTGGCACCGTCGGTTTCCGCGAGGAGGAGTGGGAGCAGTTGCTCGCGGGTGACCGATAACTTGGCGTCTCACGCCAACCAAAAAAAGCCGGTCATCCTGAGCGAAGCGGGGAAGCATGGGCGGAGTCGAAGGACCTCCGACTCCCGCGGGTTTTCGCGCAGAGCTTCCACCCATTACGCGTGACCACGCGTCCATTTTTTCCACGCCACAATGGATAAAGCAGCCAGCGCACAAAATCGAAAGCTACGCGAAGAAGCTCCGCACAAGAACCCGCAGAAGTCAGAGGTCCTTCGCTCCGCCCATGCTTCCCCGCTCCGCTCAGGATGACCCGTTGTTTTTTCGAGGCCGCTTCGCGGCGGTCCGCTGCCCCCCTACTCCCGCGCCTTCACCGCACTACCCTCCGCGACCGCATCCGGCGGATGCACCAGTACCCGCTGCCCCTCTTTCAATCCCGCACGCACCTCTGCAGCCACGCCATTATTGTGCGCCACCTCCACTTTCGTCTGATGCGCCTTGCCGTTCTCGAAAACGAAAGTCATCCAATCCCCGCCGCGACGAAACAGCGCCCCAGTCGGCACTTGCAGGACATCATCGGAATGCCACGTGACAATCCGCGCCTCCACGCGGAAGCGATCGCCTAACATCGCCCCCGGCGGCAACGGATCGACCAGGCCCACACGCACTTTCACCCGCTGCTCTTCCACGCCCAGCGAGCTCACCTTCGTATAGCCGCCCGGTTCGACCACCGTGACCTTGCCCCGAAGCGGCGCATCGCCACCCCACTCCTCGATGCTCACGTCCGCCCCCGGGTGCACTCCCACCGCATCACTGGAGAGCAACTCGATCTCGGATTCCATGTCGTTCGTATCGCCAACTTCCATGATCTGCGTGCCCGCGGCCAACATGCGCGCGCTTTCTTCGTAAACGTTCAGCACGTAACCATCGATCGGCGAAACGATCTTCATCGGCTCGACTTTTTCCGAGCCGGGATTCTCGGCCTGGGTCAACGCGGCCTTGGCCTGCATCAATTCGAAATCCGCCACCTGCCGGCCAAATTCCGCGGTGTGCAGTTCGCGCGTCAGGACGGTGACCTGATTCTCCGCCGTGTCCCAATCCCGCGTGGCAATCGCCCCGGATTTCTTCAATTCGCGCGCGCGTACCAGTTCCTTGTTCGCCAGGTCGAGCGCTGCCGTGGCCCGCTCGATCTGCGTCTCACGTTGCATCTTCGTCGCCTCGGCCGCTTTCACTCGCGCCTCGGCCTCGGCCCGCGCCCGCGGATCGAGAAAGCTCGCCGGCTGCGGCTGAATGGTCGCCAGCACTGTCTTCCCCGCTTCGATGCGGTCACCCTGGCGCAACGCCACTCGATTGAGATACCCCGCGATCGGTGGCGAAATGATGTAGCGATGCCGGATGCGCGTCTTGCCTTCCTCCAACACAGTCAACGTGAGCGGTCCGTGCTTCACCGTGCCGATCTCCACGGCGAGCGGCTGCGGGCGCAACGCGTTGACAAGCAAAAGCACCAACCCGAGGCCGATGGCGTGCGGCAGGTATTTCCGCCAGAGCGCGGTTTTGCGCCCGCCGGCAGGGCGGCGTGTCGTGGGCGATGTTTGGGTGGTGGTGGCTTTCATCAATCTCTAGCTTTCAGTACTCCGAGAAGATCCAGCTGACTTAAACGCCGGCTAACTACTGCGAAGGAAAGGGCGGACGAACATAGCACAACCACAACGGCCATGGCGAAACTGTGTGGCGTCAGGATCAGTGGCATGCGCACGGTCTCTGTGCTCGCCGTATGGACAATGGCCGCGGCCAGTTGCGAGCCAATCCATAACCCGGGTGGAATCGCCGCCACGGTCAGAATGATCAGTTCACTCAGCATCACCGCCGCCACTTCACGCTGCGTAAAGCCGATCACTCGTAACGTCGCGAGATCACGACTGCGCTCGCTCAGGGCAATGCGCGCGCTATTATAAACCACCCCGAAACTCACAATGATCGCGAAGGTAAAATAGATCGTCGTGATCATGCCGATCATCTCGCCGGTGCTCTTCTTGAAACTGCCGCGCACCGCTTCCTTGATGAATACCCCGGCGACCCGAGGCGCTTCTTTCACCCGGGCGAGAAAGTCATCCCAGTGGTTCGTATCCACGGAGAGATAAGCACCGCTCACCGTGCCGCCTTCGCGCATGAGCCGGCGAAGCGAATTGATCTCCATGTAAGCGAAGACGCCGGCGTAATCCGTAATCGTCCCCTGGATGGTGGCCTCGAGCGTCGGGCGCTTTCCTTCCTGCACTTCCAGGATGATGGGGTCGCCGACTTTCGCGCCGAGGATTTCCGCGAGCTTGGCGGAGACGAGCAGCCCATTCGGCGGCAACTCAACCGCGCGCTCTTTGTCGTCGAGCAACCGGTTGAGATAAGCATCGCGCGGCAGGCCGGTGACCGCGAGACGGCGCGAACGATGACCAAAGCGCAGCCGCGCCGGCACGGTGCGGAAGGGCTCGGCAATCATCACGCCCGGCAGGCTGCGGATATCCGTCAACGCGCTGGCCGAGCCGGGCTCAATCAAGCTCACGGTCACATTCTGCCGCTGGGCAACATCCCATTGAATCGAGAGCAGATAGTGAATGCTATCGCCCATCGCACCGGGCACGATCGGAATGCCGGTGGCCAGCGCGAGACCGAACGCGGTGAAAAACGCCTGCCACGGCTTGCGCTCGAGATTGCGCCACGCCATACGGAACGTCGTGCTCAGGAATTTCGACAGCCCGATGCGCTCGACGATGGACATCTTGTATTCCGCCGGCGGCTCCGGACGCATGGCCTCGGCAGGCGGAAGTTTCACCGCCTGGCGCACCGCGCCGATCACCCCCAGAAACGCTGCGCCCGCACTGACGGCAAAGGCCACGCCGAACATCTTCCAGTTCGGGTGAAAGTGCAGTTCCGGAAAGCGAAAGAATCGGTGATAAACCTGCACCACTCCCGTGCCGAGGCACATGCCCGCGCCACCGCCGACGACGGTTGCCCCCGCGACGATCACGATGGCGAATTTCAAATAGTGGAAGCCGACCTGCGTTGACGAATAGCCAAACGCCTTGAGCTGCGCGATCTGCTCGCGCTGCAGGCGAATGAGCCGCGTGAGCACGGCGCTGGACATAAAAGCCGCGATGCTCAGGAAGACAGCGGGAAAGGCAAACGAGAGACCGTGCAGCACGCGCAACTCGTCGTTCAAGCGTTGCGCGGAAGGATGGTCGTGGCGATCGAAAGCGACGAGCCCACCGTACGGCGCCAGGATGCGATCGAGCTCGGCCATCACCCCGAGCGGGCTGGCCCCGGGCGCGACTTTGATGAGCACATTGTTGAAAGCGCCATCGAGCTTGAACGCCTTCGCCAGGTCGCGCTCGTTCATCCAGAAAACCCCGAAGCGTTTGTTGTCCGGTAACGTTTCGCCGGGCCGCGCTTCGAAGACATATTCCGGCGAGAGGGCAATGCCGACGATCTTTAGCGTCTCTCGTGCGCCATAGATCGTCGCCGTGATCTCGTTGCCCGGCTCGAAGCCATGAGCATTGGCAAACGCCTCGCCGACGACGATCTCATCCGCGTGTCCGAATTCGGGCAACCGGCCGCTCCGCAGATAGAGCAGGTTCAATTGCTGCGGGCGATCGTCCGGCAGCGAGATCACCGTGGCGTCCGCCGGTTCCGCGAGGCCGGGAATATCGAGCTTGGCCGAACCGGTGACTCGCGTCTCGACCGTGGCCGCGCCATCGATGCGCGCGAGGCGCGAGCGCAAAGCATTCGGCGCCCGCTTCACATCGCAGAAGACATCCGCGAAACGATGATCAGCGTAATAGGCATCCCGCGTCGACTCGAGCGAAAGAATGAGACTGCGCGCCATGATCATCATCGCCAGCCCACAGGCCATGACGATGCTCACCGACACCATCTGGCCTTTCATCTTGCCGATGTCGCGCAGGAGCTTGAGGTCGAGAGGGGAGAGCATTGCCGAGGGAGTATTCAGTGATCAGTAATTAGTAATCAGCCGCAGAGAGCGCATGCGCGCAGCGGAAGGACACTGATGACTGACCACTGTTTACTGATTACTTTCATCACTACCACGCCAGCGACCGCACGGGGCGGCGCGACTTGTTCTCCTGAATGTCCACGATCTGGCCGTCGGAAAGATGGATGACGCGGTCGGCCATGTCGGCGATCACCGCATTGTGCGTGATGACCACCGTGAGCGTGCCGAGCGTCTGGTTCACGTGTTCGATGGCTTCGAGCACAGTGATGCCGGTTTTCACATCGAGTGCGCCGGTGGGCTCGTCGCAGAGCAGCACTTCGGGGCGCTTGGCAATGGCCCGGGCGATAGCCACCCGCTGCTGCTGGCCGCCGGACATTTGCGAGGGGAAATGATCCATGCGGTCGTCGAGCGCGACCAGAGCGAGCGCCTCATGCGGGGTCATCGGGTCGCGCGAGATTTCGGTAATGAGTGCGACGTTCTCCTTCGCCGTGAGGCTGGGGATCAAGTTGTAGAACTGGAAGATGAACCCCACCGAATCACGGCGGAAAAGCGTGAGGTCATCCTCATTCGCGCCGGTCAGGTCGAGGTCACGATAGGTCAGCGTGCCCGTGGTGGGCACATCGAGGCCGCCGAGGATATTGAGGAGGGTCGACTTGCCGCTGCCCGAGGCGCCGAGGAGGACGATCAGTTCGCTCTCGTAGAGATCGAGGTCGAGGCCATCGAGCGCGCGGATTTCGGATTCGCCGCTGGGGTAGACCTTGGTCAAATCCCGCGCCCGGAACAGCGGTTCACGCTCCGGCCCGTTTTGAACGGGATGCGGAGGAGCACGAGCGGAGGCGGCAGAGTCCATGAAAACGCCACACTCGACGCCGGAAATGCGATTTGCGCAAGTGGGAGGTGTATGGAGAGGGAGTAGCGGGCGCGGCGAGGATCCACGGAGGGATGCGCTCCTGCGCGTTCCCCATCTTTCGGCAAGGCGGTGGAAAATATCAGGGAACACGCAGGAGCGTGTCCCTCCGTTCGACCCGCTCCCGCTATTGCGCGGGGGCAGCAGCCGCGGCGGACGCGGGCGCTTTAGGCTTGGGCGCGGGCTTGTAGTCGAGATTCGTCGTAATGCTGGCCGGGCTGAAATTCACCGGAGCGCCGGTTTGCGGGATCTCCATCTTCGCCGTCCAGAGGATGCCATTGGTCACCAAGCGGCGCTGGCTTTCGATCTGCCAATTGCGATGCAGATCGCAGCCGGTGAAAGCAAAGCTGCGTCCGTCATTCGGCCGCTGATACGCCCAGGCGATCACTTCCGGCCGGCCCGGATGGGTCTTGGCATCCGCGGAGGTTCGCGATTTATCCGGCACCGCGCCCGAGAGCAGCGGCACCGCGCCATCGGCGAAGTGCAGGTTGTAGAGCCAGCCGTCCAGCGGCGCGGCGAAGGCCGTCACCCCGCGCAGGATCGGGTGCGGCGGAAAGTCGTTGAACTCCATGTCCCAGTGCCCACGGCAGCCAATGTCCGAGGTAAATGCGGCCCCGAGCCAGGACTTCATTTCGTCCGCGTGATCCGGCGGCGTATCGACCGACTGATGCAGCATCACGAACCCCGTCCCGGTATCCATAAGCTTCTTCATGTGCGCCCAGCGCGCGGGCTCGAGGAAAGGCAGCTTCACTCCCCCATCGGCGTAGACGACGATGGCTTTCGCGCCGTCGAGGATCGCTTCATTTTTCGGCCAGCCTTCGGAGACGAGCACCGGCCACACACCGGGCGTCTGCTTGAGCCAATCCATCATCAGCGCGCAGCCGGCGAAGTATTCGTGCTGGCCAGGCTTGTTGCTCACGCTACCCGCGATGAGCACGATCTTCGCGAGTTTCGGATCCGGCGACTCGACCTCGCGCGGTACGCGCTGCTGTTCCTCGGTGAGGTCGGCGCGGGCGAAGAGAGTGAGAGCGAGAAGGGTGAGGAGGGCGGTGGTTTTCATGCAAAGAGATCGTGGACGACGTTGCCGTAGACATCGGTGAGACGGAAGTTCCGGCCGGCGTAACGGTAGGTAAGCTTTTCGTGATCGAGCCCGAGCGCGGCGAGGAGCGTGGCGTGGAGGTCGTGCATGTGCACCTTGTTCACGATGGCGTGGTGGCCAAATTCGTTCGTCTCGCCATAAGCCACACCCTTTTTGAAGCCGCCGCCCGCGAGCAGCAGGCTGAAGCCGGCGGGATTGTGATCGCGTCCCGTGCCATTCTTTTCCGCGTAGGGCGTACGGCCAAATTCCGAGCCCCACCACACGATGGTATCCTCGAGCAATCCGCGCTGCTTGAGATCGGCGAGCAAGCCGGCGACGGGCTTATCCACGGCTTTCGCGTGATCGCCGTGTTTCTTGAGATTCGAGTGCTGATCCCACGCGGGGTTGTTGGTGTTGTCGCCGTAGTTCACCTGCACGAAACGCACGCCGGCCTCGCACAAGCGCCGCGCGAGCAGGCACTGGCGGCCGAAGTTATCCGTCTTGTCTTCATCGATGCCATAGAGCGCGAGCGTCTCCGGGCTCTCGTTCTTGAAATCGAGCACCTCCGGCGCGGTGCCCTGCATGCGCCAGGCGAGTTCGTAGCTATTGATTACCGCGTCGAGTTCGCTCTCGCCGGGTTTCTGCGCGAGTTGCTCGGCATTGAGATCGCGCAGCAGATCGAATTGCTTCTTCGCCTCGTCCATCGAGCGCGCGGGCTGGAGATTGCGGATCGTCGCGTCCTTGGCCGGCACTCCCGCGCGGCCGATCGGCGTGCCTTGATAGATCGCCGGGAGAAACGCGTTGCCGTAATTGCGCGGGCCGCCGTTGCCGAGGCTGGGGCTGATGGTGACGAAGCCCGGTAGATTGGCGTTCTCCGTGCCGAGACCGTAGGTCACCCACGAACCCATGGAAGGCCGCACAAAGGTCGTCGTGCCGGTGTGCAGAAAGAGCGTGGCCGGGCCGTGCGCAATGCCATCGGTGTGCATCGAGCGGACGAGGCACATGTCATCCAGATGCTTCGACATCTCGGGGAAAAGGTCCGATGACCAGATGCCGCTCTGCCCTTGCTGGGAGAAATTCCAGAGCGATTTCATGGCGCGCATCTGCGGGCTCTTGCCGGTCCTGGCGAGACTGCGCAGATCTTCGAAATCGAGCATCTTGCCGTCGTCCTCGATGAGGCGCGGCTTGTAGTCCCACGAATCCACCTGGCTCACCCCACCTTGCATGAAGAGGAAGATGATCCGCTTGGCCCGGGGCTTGAAGTGCGGCGCCTTGGGGGCGAGCGGATTGGCCACCGGTGTGGTCATCGCGCGCGCCTGTTCCTGGGCGGCGAGCCCGGCGAGCGCGAGATAGCCGAAGCCACAACCGAGAGTTTGCAGCGCGGAGCGACGGGAGAAGAGCGGGCTGTTCATAGGGTAAGGCGGCGGTTTCTTAATCTTTAATCCTTAATCATTAATCCCCTTCCACCCGTTCGTGAGGAAAGAGATTAAGGATTAAGGATTAAGGATTAAAAATTAAGGATTAAGAGTTAGAAGTGAGAGCGCATCAGTCGATGTAACGGAAATCGAGACAGTCGAAGAGGGTGTGTTGCAGCTCGGCCCATTGCTCGAGCGACGGCTCGGCGCCGAGGAAACGGCGGCATTTCTCCAACTCGCCGGCCGAGGGCGTGCGGCCGAGGCTGCGCCGGAAAACGGCAACGATGCGTTCGTCATTGCTGCCCGCATTCGCAAGGGTGCGTTCCGCCGCCGCGCTGGCCTGCTCGACGACAAAGGGATGATTGAGCAGATAGAGCGCTTGCGGCGCGACGGTGCTCACGTTGCGCTGGCCGACCGAACTATTGATGTCGCCGAAATCGAACGCCTCGAAGAGCTCCAGCCGCTTGTTGCGAAAGGCGGGCGTGTAGACGCTGCGGCGCGTGTCCTTGAAGACGTAACCGTACTCGATGTTCTGCGCGGAAAAGTTGTTGGCATCGATCTCGCCGGCGCCGGCGATGTTCGACCCGAGGTAGTCGAGCTTCAGCTCGCCGCTCACTGCCAGGATGGTATCGCGCAATTGATCCGCATCGAGCCGGCGGCGATTCGCGTGGATGAAAAGCCGGTTCTCCAGATCGGCCGCCGGAGATTTCGTCACCGCTTCCTGCCAGGTGCGCGAGAGCACGACCTCGCGGATGAGCTTTTTCACATCCCAGCCCTCGGCGACGAAGCGCGTGGCGAGATAGTCGAGCAACTCGGGATGCGACGGTTTCTCGCCCGTCGTGCCGAAGATATCCACCGTGCGCACAATGCCCGAGCCAAAGAGCCACGCCCAGACCCGGTTCACAAAGACGCGCGCGGTCAGCGGATTCTGCGCGCTGGCAATCCAGTCCGCCATCTCCTTGCGCCCGCTTTCGTCCGGCGGGATCACCGGCTGGGTATTGAGCGTCACGTGCAGAAACCCGCGCGGCACGGTGTCGCCGCGTTGCTTTTGCACCCCACGAATGCGGATTTGGGTATCGGCGGCTTCATCGTCGTCGTGCACAGCCATGGCCGTCTCGCGCACCGGCCCTTCTTTCTTCAAGGTCTTGAGCTCCGCCTCGAGTGCCTTGACCTGTTTCGCGGCCTGGCTCCGGGTGGGGTTCGTTTTGTCTTCCTTCACTTCCGCGGCGGTCGCTTCGGCCTCCGGGACGAGTTGCAGCGCATCGACGGTCACGAATTTCTTCGTGCCTTCGTTGGTGATCAGCACGTAACCCGCGCCGTCTTTTTCAAAACGATATTTACCCAGGGAAATGAAACGGCCGTCGATCGGCGGGACCATCGTCTCGTCCACATAGACGGTGTCTTCGCCGTCGGCATGGAAGACGGTGACGCGGACGTTGTCGGCGCGATCGGCGAAATAGGAATAGGCCAGCCGCACATCGTAGCGTCCGGATTGCGGGATCGGCGGCGTGAAGGTCACGGTCTTCTCGCCTTTGTCGGTGTTGTAATCGGTGAGATAGCCACGCCGATAAAGCTGCCGACCGAGGTGGAGTGTTTCCACACGCCGACGACCTTGGCCTGCGTATCGTCGATGACAATGCCCGGCAGGGACTTCGGATCGATCGAGCGTCCCGGCTTGGTCGTCGCGATGCTCACGCCCTTCGAGGCTTCGGCCAGCGTCGCCTTGGCATCGGTGAGCTGTTTCTCCAGCGCGGCGACCTTTTGCTCGTGTGCTTGCAGCGCCGCCTCCTCCGCGCCGTCGCAAGGCAGCGGCGCGGAAATCCAACGGGCCACATTATCGGTGTAGCTGAGCAGCGTGCGCGTGGAGGCGAGGATGCCCGCCATGGCGTAATAGTCGCGCTGTGGGATGGGATCGAATTTGTGATCGTGGCACCGCGCGCAGCCAATGGTCTGGCCGAGGAAAGCCTTGCCGATGGTGTCGATCTGCTCGTCGATGACGTCGAAGCGGAGCTGTTGCTTGTCCTGTTCTTCGTAATTCGTCGGGCCGAGCGCCAGGAAAGCCGTGGCCGTGATCTGGCGGCGCCGATCTGCCCACGTGGGCGCGGGGCAGGAGATCGCCGGCCAATTGCTCGCGGGTGAAGCGATCGAACGGCACGTCGTGATTGAACGCCTCGATGACGTAATCGCGATAGCGCCACGCGTCCTTGAAGAGCAATGTGCGGCCACCGCCACTCGATTCCGCGAAGCGCGCCACGTCCAGCCAGCGCTGGCCCCAGGCTTCGCCGAACTGCGGGGAGGCCAACAGGTGATCGACCAGATCCGCCAGGGCTTGGTGAGCTTTCGGGGATGACAGGGAGACACCTGGTTGGCGCCCCCTCTCCGTGTCCGATTGTCCGGTTGTCCCATCGTCTTTTCCATCGGAACAAGCCCGCAGGAACGCATCGATTTCCTCCGGTGTCGGCGGGAGGCCGATGAGATCGTAATAGACGCGACGCACCAGCGCTTCCGGCGACGCATCCGGCGCGGGTTGCAAATGGGCGGCCTCGATCTTCGCGAGAATAAACCGGTCGATGTCGCTCCGCGGCCAGGCGGTGTCTTTCACCGCTGGAATGGCGGGATTGTTCACCGGCACGTAGCACCAGAACTTTTTCCCTTCCGCGATGCTCAGACCCACCTGCTTTTTAGTCGCCGGCGCGGCGGCGGCCACGACGGTTCCGGTGCGCGGATCGGGCGCTCCCATCTTTACCCACTGCTCGAGGATGGCGATTTCCTCGTCCGGCAGCTTGCGCTTCTCGGGCATCTGCAGGTCGCGATCCTTGTAGCGCACGGCGCTGATGAGCAGACTCTTGTCCGGCTCCCCCGGCACAATGGCCGGCCCGGTGTCCCCGCCCTTCACCCAGCCGTCGCGGATATCGAGCCGTAGGCCACCTTTCACCTTTTTGTCCGGGCTGTGGCATTCGTAACAGCGCTCCACCAGCAGTGGGCGCACCTTCTTCTCGAAGAATTCCATCCCATCGTCCGCCGCCACAACGGCACGCGTGCTCAGGGCAAGCACGGCCAAAGTCACGACTGTCGTTCGGGGAAACATGAGAGTCTTTGTGACCAATAAGTCCGGTGGACGGATCTTTGGACAAAATTTCTTCGCGAATTTTCCCGCCTGGTGCTTCTGGCGAGAACCGCTGGGAAATCTATTTAGCGCGCGCCGGAGTCAGCCCGGAGGGCTGCTGGACCGTAGCCGGGGGTTGCGAGCTTGCGAGCGCCACCCCCGGATCACGTCCCCAAACGCGGATGCACCCCGAAGATGGTGACGGAATTTCGCATTAAAGAAAGATTCCGCCACCCCTCCCGGGGTGGGACCGTGGAGGGCCGGTATCCGAGGGTGGCGCTCGCAAGCTCGCTCAACCCCCGGCTACGGTCCGGCACCCTCCGGGCTGGCACTGCGCTCGCTAAACGAAAACCGTCGCGGGAATGTCGATCCAAAAAATACTTTGTCCAGATCGCGGCCCGTGCGGACTTATCTGGGAAAACCTCCCTGAACCGTCCCCATGTCTCCACCTGATCGCGCCGAAGAATTTGTTTTCCTGCTGGCCCGCCACGAGCGGTTGCTGGGGGCTTACGTCATGACCATGGTGCCGCACCCACAGGATGCGGATGACATCCTCCAGGAGGCCAAGGTCGTGATGTGGCGGAATTTCGCGAAGTTCGAGACCGGGACGAATTTCGGGGCTTGGGCGCGCAAGGTGGCGTTTCACCAGGTGCTCGCCTACCGGAAGCGCAAACACCGCGACCGGCTTGATTTCAGCGAGGATTTCCTGCGGACGGTCTCCGAGGAAGTGGAACAGAGCGCCGAGCGACTGGAGCAGCGCGAGAAGGTGTTGCACGAATGCGTGGCCAAGCTGCCGGCAGATCATCGCGACGCCCTGCACCTGCGCTACCAGGAAGGACTTTCGCTCGAAGACATGGCCTCGCGCCTCGAACGCACCGTGGGCGCGCTCTACCGCCTGCTGAGCCGGGTGCGGCATGTCTTGCACGAGTGCGTGACCAAAAACCTCCATAATTCCGAAAATGAAGCCGTCTGATCCCAACGAGAACGCCGGCGGCACGCCGTCCCCCTCCTCTCCAGAAGCCGAATTGCGCGAACTGTGCAATCGCCTGCTCGACGGCGAGTTTTCGCCGGAAGATCGCGAACGACTGGAAGCGCTGGTCCTCGGCAGTGCCGACCTGCGCTGCCTGTATGTCGAGATCATGCACCAGCACGCCTCGCTGCGGCAGAACGCCAGCCGGCTGGGCGACGTGCCGCTTTCGGATGTCCTGCAGACCTTCCCGGATCTGGAGCCGACAGGGAAAATCATTCGCTTTCCTCACTGGATCGGGGCCATCGCCGCGGCCTTGGTGCTCGGTTTTGCCATCTGGTGGTTCGTCCCGCGTCCCACGGAAAAGCCGCTGGCCACGCTGGTGGAGACCAATGGCGCCCGCTGGGACAACTCCTCGCTGCCCACCGTGCCGGGGTCGCATCTAAAGGCCGGTCGTCTCCGGCTGGAGAGTGGCGTCGCCCGACTGGTTTTCCAGAGCGGCGCGGAGGTGTCGCTCGAAGGCCCGGCGGAATTGGAACTGCAAGGGCCGAACACCTGCTTCCTCCATAGCGGCGCGCTCACCGCGCACGTGCCGCAGCAGGCCCACGGCTTCACCGTGGCCACGACCAATGCGCGACTGATCGATCACGGTACCGATTTCGGCATCAGCGCGGACCCGAATGGCCGCGGCCAGGTGCAGGTGCTGAAGGGTGAGGTGGAATTGCGCCACGACCACAGCGGCGAAGTCCGCCGATTGGCCACGCATGAATCCGCAGCCATCACGCCGGATCGCTTCACCGAGGCTAAAAACGCCGACGGCGAACCGGACCGCTACGCCTTCCTCCGGAAGGATAGCGCGCTGCATCCCTCGACACTCACCCTCACCACCGCCGGCGGCACCGGCGACGCGGCCTATGTCGTCTCGCCGAACAGCCCGATCCACTTCTCGGACACCCTGCTCCTGGTCAAAAACGCCCCGACCAAGGGCTACCGGCGCAAGGCTTACCTGCGCTTCGACCTCACTCCGTTACGCGACCGCCACGTGGCCGAGGCTGCGCTGACGCTGAACTTCGAGGCCACCGGCTTCGGCTACGCCTCACTGACCGACGAGTGTACCTTCGCCGTCTACGGCGTGACCGACGACAGCCAGGACAATTGGTCCGCCGAAACGCTAACCTGGGAAAATGCCCCCGCCTTTTCGCCCGATGCCGGCACGGTGGACACGACCAAGGCGGCCAAACTTGGCACCTTCACCACGCCGCGCGGAGTGGTGAGCGGCAGCTTTTCCATTGAAGGTCAGGCGCTCGCGAATTTCCTCAATACCGACGCCAATCGCCGCGCGACCCTCATCGTCGTCCGCGAAACTTCCGAGACCGGAAACTCGGCCGCGGTGCACGGCTTTGCCGGCAATCATCACCCCACGCTGGCCCCGCCCACGTTAAAGCTCACGCTGGCGGAGCATTAAATACGTCGTCTCCCGGCTGCGGTCGCTAGATCAGCCTGCCATCAGGCTTTGCGGCCCGCGTCGCCCGGAAATCGTTTATTCACCTTGAGAATCGGTCGATTCAGCCCATTATTGGCGTCCCCGTGAAAGCTGGATCCCCCGCCCAGAGAAGCCATCTCATCGCGGCCTCCATCGCATCAGTCATCGCCCTGATCGCGCTGCTGGCCGGCGTCTTCTATTGCAATCGAATCGAGAAGCGCTACGTCCACGCGCTGGCCCCCGATCTTTCCGAAGTCAAGTTGCACGGCGTTGTCCTGCAAAAGAAAGCCTTCGCCCAGCCGGACTTGCTCGTCCTCTACGGCAGCTCGGAGCTGGCCAAGGAGATGCCGAACAACGCGTCACAATTCTTCCAGGATTATCCCACCGGCTTCCGCGTCTTCCCCGTCGGCCAGCCGGGCACCACCTCGCTGGCGGTGCTCCAGAAGGTCGCCGCCGTGGGCAAGGACATCGCCGGCAAGAAGGTTGCCTTTTCCATGTCGCCGGGGTGGTTTTTCACTGCGGTATTCGACCCGAAGTGGTACGAGGGCAATTTCTCGCACTTGCAGGCTTACGAGCTCGCCTTCAGCAGTGACCTGAGCCACGGCCTGAAGCACGACATCGCCCGCCGGATGCTCGACTACCCGAAGACGCTGGAAAACGAGTGGCTGCTCGAGTTTGCCCTGCAGCGACTGGCCGGCAACAGCCCGGCGGATCGCTTCCTCTACGATGCCATCTGGCCGCTGGGTGAATTACAGAACGCGGTCGGCCGCGCGCAGGATCACTTTGAAGCCACGCTGCATATCCTCGATGAAGACGCGAAATTGAACCGGCCGTCGCGTCGCGGTCTGCGTGCGCTTAACTGGAATACGCTGGTGAAGCGCGCCGCCCAATTTGCGGTGAACAACGCCTCCTTGCAGGCCAAGCGCAACGAGGTGACCCGCCGGCGGCAGCGCTATGCCAGCGCGCACCTGACCACGGCCGTGCAGACCCAGAATTTCGTCAAGGCAGTGAAAAGCGCGAAGGAATGGACCGACCTGGAACTGCTCCTGCGCACCTTCGGCGAACTCGGCGCCCGGCCGCTGCTCCTGAGCATGCCGGTGGAAGACATCCGACTCGAAGTCTACGGCGTTTCGCCCGCGGCCCGGACGGCGTATTTGCGCCGGTTGGACGAAACCGCGGCGCGCTATGATGTCCAGCTTCTCGACTTCCGCGAACACGAGAAAGATCCCGCCTTCCTCGTCGATTTTCTCGACCATCTCAGCCCCCAGGGCTGGCTCTACTACAACAAGGCGCTCGACGATTTTTACCACGAGCGCGAGGACTGACCGCCGTGTCCCTACTGAGCCTCCCACGGCAAAAACTCTCGAAAGATCGCCCGGGCAAACTTATATTTTCACCGAGTGCCGGGTGAAACAGACCGCTACTCACCATTTCCATTCCTCATGTCCACTACTTCCACCCGACTGCTCGAAGTCCTGAAAAACGTCGCCGAGACGGATGAGGTCGAGCGCAATCTCGACCTGCCACTTTACGACTCGCAGGTGCTCGATTCCATGAAGACCGTTGACCTCATGGTGGCCATCTCCGAGGAGTTTGGCATCGAGATTTCGCCGGCGGAATTCGAGCGCGAAAAGTGGGCGACGCCCCGGCTCCTCATCGCCGACGTAGAGCAACGCCTCGCGAGCTGAGCCCATGCAGGTGCCACCCTTTTTCCAACGTCCGGCCGTGCACCAGACGCTGCTGGTCTTTTACTACCTGGGCATCATCGTGGCACTGATCTATCTCTACGGGCGCGGGGATTTCTCCACACCGCCCTTTGTCTACCAGGGTTTCTAAAGTCGTGGACCTGCTCGCACGCATCGACCATTGGGGCGAGATCGCTCCGGAACGCGCCGCGCATATCAGCGAAGGGCGCACCCTCACTTACGGTGAACTGAAATCCCAATCCGACGCGCTCGCCGCGTGGCTCACGGAAAAGCTCGGCGACAATCGCGCGCCGATCGCGGTGATCGGCCACAAGGAGAACGAGATGCTCGTCGCCTTCCTCGGCGCGGTGAAAAGCGGGCACCCTTACGTGCCGATCGATCTCTCCATCCCGCCCCAGCGCATCGAGCGGATCGTCCAGAATGCGAATGCGGCGCTCACGCTGACTCCGGCGGCAGTGCGCGAGGCGTTAGCCGAGCCAGGATCCACCGCACAGCCGCCGCCCGTCTCCGGCGACGGCCCGCATTGCTTCAGCTTTCCAGTCCACTCCGAGCACCCGCTCACGCCCGAGGGACGCGAAGCGATGCTTGCGGCGCTCCGTAAAGCCGCCCGGGGGGCGACCGGCGAGCTGGTCGGCGCAGCCAGGGATTCTGGCGCCGGGATCGATCCGACGTCGGACGAGGTGAAGCTGTCCGCGAAGTTCAGGGTCGTGGAAACGGTGGAGAACGAGGAAAACGAGATCGGATTCGAACTTGCGACGACGCTCAAAGCCGACATTCAAGTAGGCGAAGATTTGGAACTGCTGCTATCCCCGCAAGAGTTCGGGCGCGTCCTGGGCCTGATCGCCGCGGAGGCGATGAAGCGTCGCCGGCCAGGGAAAAGGGGGGGCATGCCCACGCCCGTCTCTGGCGACGATCCTTACTACATCATCTTCACCTCCGGCAGCACCGGCGAACCCAAGGGCGTGGTCATCACACTCAACTGCCTCACCACCTTCGTCACCTGGACGCTCGGCGAGCAAAAGTTCCCCGAGTTGAACGAGACCTTCCTCAACCAGGCGCCGTTCTCGTTCGACCTCTCGGTCATGGATCTTTACTCGAGCCTGGCCAGCGGCGGCACGCTCTTTAGCGTGACCAAGGAAGCCATCGCGAATCCCAAGGTGCTCTACCAAAATTTCGCGAACTCCGGCATCACGACGTGGGTCTCCACGCCGTCCTTTGCCCAGATGTGCCTGGTGGAAAAAAGCTTCGGCCCGGCGATGCTCCCGAACATCCGCCGTTTTTGGTTCTGCGGCGAAACGCTCGCGCCGGAAACCGCGGCGCAGTTGCTCGATCGCTTCCCCAACGCCGAAGTCTGGAACACCTACGGCCCCACCGAAGCGACGGTGGCGACTACGTCCATTCTCGTGACACGCGAGGTCATCGCGCAGCACTCGCCGCTCCCCGTCGGCGCGGTCATGCCCGGTACCCGCATCGCCATCATGGACGAGCAGCGCGCCACGGTGCCCGAGGGTGAGCGCGGCGAAATCGTCATCATCGGTCCGAATGTCAGCCCCGGCTATCTCGGCCGGCCCGATCTCACGGAGAAAGCCTTCTTCGCCACCGATGGAACGCGCGCCTATCGCACCGGCGATTGGGGACGCACCCGCGGCGGCCTCATCTTTTTCGAGGGCCGCATGGATGGCCAGATCAAGCTGCACGGCTATCGCATCGAGATCGGCGACATCGAATCGCACCTGCGCAACCTGCCGCAAATCTCCGACGCCGTCGTGCTGGTCGCCGAGAAGAATGGCAAACCGGATTCGCTCGCCGGCTTCGTCGTACTGCGCGAACGCGGCACCGGTTCGGACTTCGAGATCTCTCTCCAGCTCAAGAAACAACTCGGCGAACGCCTGCCCGTCTACATGGTGCCGCGTAAATTCTGGTTTCTGGATGCTTTCCCGATGACGGCCAACGGCAAGGCGGATCGACGTAAACTCGCGGAGCACCTGCGGTGAATCCAGAGACCAACGCCTTCCTCGAGCCGTTTGGCAACTTCACCTATTTCGGGCTGCTCCTGATCTATGTTGCCGTGCCGGCGATCCTGCTCGGGCTCTTCGGCCGCGCGAATTCGCGTTGGGCGCTGTTTGTCACCGTCATCATCGGCACGCTGCAGCTTCAGAAATCGCACGAGATCTGGGCCGGCTTTGCGCTGAAGGAAGTCTGGATCGCCCTCATCTTCCTCGGCTGGCAATGGCTGATCGCGATCGCCTTTCTGCGCTTTAAATTCCGCGGCGCCTTTCCGCTCGCCCTCACGCTGGCCACGCTACCGGTCGCACTCGCGAAGTACGTCCCGCCCTTCACTCCGCACACTGAGATCGCCTTCCTCGGTATTTCCTATGTGACCTTCCGGGCGCTGGATGTCGTCTTCAGCATCCGCGACCGCGTCGTCACCTCCGTCCCACCGATCACTTACATCGGCTTCCTGTTTTTCTTTCCGACGATTTCCGAGGGGCCCATCGATCGCTTCCGCCGCTTCTCGCAAGACTGGCAGCGTACCCGCAATCGCGAGGAATTTCTCAACGACCTGGACCACGCCATCCAGCGGCTGTTCCGCGGCTTTCTCTACAAGTTCATCATCGCCTCGCTGATCTTTAAGTACTTCGTCGAGCCATGGAGCGTCGGCGGCGCGGCGCACGTCGTGGGCTACATGTATGCTTACACGTTCTACCTGTTCTTCGACTTTGCGGGTTACAGCGCCTTCGCCATTTCGATCAGCTATCTGCTCGGCATTCACACGGTCGAAAATTTCAACAAGCCCTTCCTCTCGCCGAACATCCGGGACTTCTGGACGCGCTGGCACATCTCGCTGTCGTTCTGGTTCCGCGATCACATCTACATGCGCTTCCTGCTCGCGGCAGCGAAGGGCAAATGGTTCAAGAGCAAGCACACCGCGTCCTACGTCGGCCTCTTCCTGACCTTTGGCCTCATGGGCGTGTGGCACGGCCCGCACTGGTACTATTGGCTCTACGGCATCTACCATGCGGCGTTGCTCTGCGGTTACGATTGGTTCGCGCGCTGGAACAAAACACGGAAGCTCCTGGAAGGCCCCGTGTGGAAGTGGGTCAACATCCTCATCACCTTCCATGTCATCGCTTTCGGCCTGCTGCTCTTCTCCGGCCGTTTCGAACCCAAGCCACTGCCTGAACGCGAAGAAGTGGTCGACAAGCTGACCTGCCAGGAAATCGCCGGTTACGTCTGGAATCGCAATACGCCGAAAACGCCCGCAGTGCTGGATATCTCCATGGATGGCCGCACGATCGGCCGGGTGACGGCGAACGAATTGCGCGACGACCTGGTCGAGCGCGGCATGGGCAATGGCCGCTACGGTTTCCACTTCGCCCTGCCCAAGAGCGTGCACGATGGCAAAGAACACTGGGTCATGCCTGTCCTCGTCGGTCCTCCGCCCCGAGTCATCTCCGGGCCGGACATTCCCGAGAATCTTTACAAGGTCAGCTGCAACACGCCCGAGAAGGAAGGCGCAAACCCCACGGCGACGCCAACACCTCCACCGGCGACTCCTGTCCCGACACCACGCTGAGTGGATTGATTTGTAGCGACGGTCTGTCTGCGACCGTCGGATGACAGGGGAAGAAAAATAGGAATCCTATATCTCCTATTCTTCCTATTACTCCCATCCGCCGATGGTCATCGGCCGCCGCTGTACTCAGCTATTCCCGCGCTCGGTCGGCGGCTTGTGCACCCGCCGGCGACGCAAGCGCAACCAGTTATTCCACGTCTTGCGCAGCGCATCTTTCGGTGACATGTAGCGCTGGTTTAGCTCGGTGCCCTTGCTGATCTGGCCGAGGATGCCCTTCACCGAAAAATCGTCGGTGTGCAGAATGGTGTAAGCCGTGCCGATCGCCGACTCGTGGTGCGCGTCGCTGCCCGCGGTCATCGGCAATTTCTTCATCGTCGCGTACTCGAAGGCTTGCGCATTGTAACGCTTCAACGTGGTCGCCGCGTTGAAAACCTCGAGCCCATCGATATCCAGCACATCGAGCACCGACTGCCGGATGCCGGCGCGGAACATATCGTAGGGATGCGGCGGAATCGCCAGGCCACCCATCTCGTGCACGATCTTGCAAACCTCCGCCGCCGGCGTGCCTTTCAAATACGGCAGGATCACGCCGAGACACAGCAGGTGGCCTTCCGCCGTCGTCACTTCGACGCCGGGAATGATCAGGAAATCGTCCACCGGTTGGCCGTCCTCGCGCACCAGACCTTTGTCGAGCATGTAACGGCAGCCATCCGAAGTATTGTGGTCGGTGAGGGCAAAACCGTGCAGCCCCTTTTTGCGCGCGGAAGCGATCAGCGACTCCGGGCTGCTCACGCCGTCGCCCGAATACCACGAATGGCAATGCAGATCGATGTTGTAGGCCATGCGCAAGGATGAGGTGGGATTTTAATGGGCGAAAGAAAAATGGCGTGAAATCGCACTGGCGTGCATGTTCTTCGCCCTCCTTAATTTTGCCATGTTCGCCTTTAAAGAATGGACCCTCATTTGTGAAGCCCTCGGCCGTGGTGATCAAAGCATCATCATCCGCAAAGGTGGCATCGCCGAGGGTCGCGATGGCTTTCGCTTCAAGCACGCCGATTTTCTGCTCTTCCCCACGCTCTTTCACGAGCAGGTCGCCAAGCTGAAACTGCCGCTGGCCACCCCGTTGCCCAAAGCCCGCGAGGATGGCCAGCACGAGGTGAGCTTCGCCGTGCATGTCGAGTGGACACGCGCCATCACCGATTGGGAAAAGGTAAAAGCGTTCGCCCCATTCCACCTTTGGACCGAAGCGGAGATCGAGAAACGTTATCGGCAGGATGACGAACCGGGCGTGAGTCTCGCTTTCGTCCGCGTCCATCGCCTCAGCCAACCGCTGGTCTTCCCCGATCTGCCGAAGTACGGTGGCTGCCGTTCGTGGATCGAAGTCCCTGATCTACCGGAAGACACTTCGTTGATCCCCATTCTCAACGACGCTACCCACAGCGCGCACGAGAAGGAAATTCGGGCGGTGCTTTGATTTCTCCCGCAGCTCATTCCTAAGCTCCTGCTTGGGAAGGAGGGTC
This sequence comes from Chthoniobacter flavus Ellin428, assembly GCF_000173075.1. GTDB lineage: Bacteria > Verrucomicrobiota > Verrucomicrobiia > Chthoniobacterales > Chthoniobacteraceae > Chthoniobacter > Chthoniobacter flavus. The sequence continues at coordinate 78,974 of NZ_ABVL01000006.1, read as the reverse complement.
AATGCCTTTCCTCTGCGTTCTCCGCGGTGCCAACCATGAAAATGTCCGCACGACGCGTAGAATTTTTGGCCCGCGAATCACGCAAATAACACGAATGAGGGCAGATCATTCGCGTCATTCGGGTGATTCGCGGGTCACTTTCCCTTCCCTGTCTTTTCGCATGTTCGTGGCTCCCCTTTTGGTTGCGGCTTCGCCGCGCTGCGTCCTCTGCGTTGAAGTCATAGGTGTCGCCGTCGAAAACGGGAGCACTGCTTATCCCACCTGCGTCTCCAAGTGCATCAACGGTTTCGCCATCGCCACCCGCACTTGCCAGACCAGAAACGCCGTGAGCACGAGCCACGGCAGAACCAGCGCGGGCGTCCATTGATCGGCAATCTTGTGCACCGTGAACCCTTGGTTCCAAGGCATGCCGTTCGAGATTGCATTGTAGAAAACAAATAGCGCCACGCTGCTCGCCCCGGTGAGCCACACAAACCAGCGTTCATTTGCGAGGAGGAAACACGGCATGAGCCACGCGAGGTATTGCGCGCCAAACCCCGGCGCGAAAACAAAGAACACCGCCCAGATCAAGGCGAGCGTCTGGAAAATCGCCAGCGGCTCCATCTTGCGCCGGCGCCACGCCACGAAGAGCGCGAGGAGCACGATGAGCACTTTCAAACCGGTGATGATGGCGGATTGAGCGGGCGTGGGCGTATCAAAGGTCAGGCTGCTCAACGCCGGATTTCCGGTGAGCCGCAGCGCGTAGGTAATCCCCCACACGCCCCAAAAGCTACCGTAACCGAGCACATCCTTAAGGAAGACCGTGGGGATGGTGAACAGCGGATACGACCAGCCGATCAGCACCGTCAGCGCCGAAGGAATCGCAAACCGCCAGGCCTGCTTTCGATGCCACCAGAAAAAGAAAAACGCCGGCACGAGGATGAGCGGGATGATTTTGATATTGCAGGCAAAACCAAGGCACAGGCCGCAGAGTGCCGGACGCTCCAGCACACAGGCTAGAGCGGCGAGCAATACGCCGAACGCCATCACCGAATCCACATTGCCGTGATAGCCGGAAACCATGAAGGCCACCGGGCTCGCGGCGTAGATCGCCAACGCCCAGCCATTCGGCCGCCCGGTCTTTTCCTGGAACCACAGCAGCGCGATCACGCCCAGGAAGTCTGCGAATATGGCCGGCAGGCGCAGATAGAAAGCGAACGCGTGGCGATCGCCGTGACTGAGGGCGAAAACCGCTTCCGAAAACCACCCGACGAGCGGCGTGTGATTGAAGAATTGCGTGGCCTGGTACATGGCCAGCAAGCCGTGCGCATGAATGGTCCCGGCGAATTTGTAGAAGAAGACCACGTCGGAGGTGCCGATCGTCGTCGTGGCGCAATAAATCTTGGCCGCCAGCGCAGCGAGGGCGAGCAGGAGCACGATGACGCGGGATTTCATGGGTGGTCCGGATTCAAGCAGGGGATGTGCCCCGTTTGCGACGCCCATCCCGCCAATGACGACAATTCCTAATCTTAATCTTACTCGTAATCTTAATCTCCATCCGCGCGATTACCGGGAGGATTAAGAGTAAGATTACGATTAAGATTAAGAGATTAACCCGACCGTCCTTGCCATCGCCCCATCCCCCGCGCACATTTTCGCCCCTTGGAAAAGAAACTCCTCCTCTTCGATATCGATGGAACGCTGCTCACCTCCGGCGGAGCCGGCGAGCGGGCCTTGCGCCGGGGCTTTCAGGCGCGCTTTGGCATCGAGGATGACCTCGCCAAAGTCGAGATCGCCGGCCGCACCGATTCCGGCATCGCGCGCCAGATGCTCGCCTATCACGGCCTGCCGGAGACGCCCGAAAATCTCACCGCGTTCTTCGACGGCTACCTGCAATTTCTTCCCGAGGAACTGCCCACCTCGCCCGGCCATCTCCTGCCCGGCATTGTCACACTGCTCGAAGCGCTCAAGCCGCGCCCTGACATTGTCCTCGCCCTGCTCACTGGAAATCTCGCCCGCGGCGCCGAGATCAAGCTCACCCACTACGGGGTGTGGCACTACTTCGAGTTCGGCGCGTACGCCGATGACCATCACGATCGCAATCAGCTCGGCCATTTCGCCCGGCAGCGGGCGAAGGAAAGACACGGTATCGAATTTCCGCCTGAGCGTATCTTCGTGCTCGGCGATACGCCGCACGACATCACCTGCGCCCGCGCCATCGGTGCGAAGGCTGTGGCCATCGCGACCGGGAAATTCACCGCGGCCGAGCTCGGTACGCTGGGGCCGGATTTTCTTTTCACCGATCTGAGCGACGTGCCGTCGGTCTTGAAGATTTTCGGATAGGAAACGCTCTCCCGGTGCCCTCCAGCTCCACCGCAAAAATCGGTCCAAAAACTACGCCAGCAACTCCTTCACGACCTTGCCGTGCACGTCCGTGAGCCGGAAATCGCGGCCTTGGAAGCGGTAGGTCAGGCGCTCGTGATCGAAGCCGAGTAGATGCAGGATCGTGGCCTGGATATCGTGCACATCCACGGCGTTCTCGACGATGTGGAAACCCATGTCATCCGTCGCGCCGTAGGAGATGCCCGGCTTGATGCCACCACCGGCCATCCACATGGTGAAGGCCTGCGGATGATGATCTCGCCCGAGCGCGCGACCGAGCGCCGGGTTCGTCTCCACCATCGGCGTGCGTCCGAATTCCCCGCCCCAGATCACCAGCGTATCCTCGAGCAAACCGCGCTGCTTGAGATCCTTGACCAGCGCGGCTGTCGCCTGATCGGTCGTGGCGCAGTTGCGTTTCGAATTCCCCGCGACATCGCTATGCGCATCCCAGCCTTCGTGGAAAATATTCACGAATCGCACGCCGCGTTCGATCATGCGCCGCGCGAGCAGACACGCCCGCGCAAACGACGGCTTCGCCGGATCGCAACCATACAGCGCCAGCGTCTCGGCACTTTCGCTCTGCAAATCCATCAACTCCGGCGCGGAGGTCTGGAGCTTGAACGCCATCTCGTAATTCGCGAGGCGCGTGGCGATCTCCGGATCGCCATCCGTGGCCAACCGTTGGCGATTGAACTCGCCGACGAGGTCGAGCGTATCCCGCTGCAACTTCGCATCCACACCGCCGGGACTGGAGATATCAAGAATGGGATCGCCCTGGGTGCGCAACCGCACGCCGGAGTACAGTGTGGGCATGAACCCGCTCGAGTAAAGCGCCGCGCCACCGCTCAAGCCGGCACCCGTGCTCATCACGGCGAACGACGGCAACTCCTGCGTCTCCGAGCCGAGCCCGTAGAGCGCCCACGAACCGAGGCACGGTCGCCCGGGCTGCTGGAAACCCGTCTGGAAAAAGAGCTGCGCGGGCGCGTGATTGAACTGGTCGGTGTGCACTGATTTGACGAGGCAGATGTCATCCACAATTTCCGCGAGATGCGGCAGCACCTCGGAAAGCTCCGTGCCGCACTGGCCATGGCGGGCAAACTGGAATTGCGGCCCGAGCACCGCGGCATCTGGACGAATGAATGCATAGCGCTGCCCACCGATGACCGACGGCGGCAACGGCTTCCCCTCGAGTTTCGCCAGCTCCGGCTTGTAATCGAAGAGATCGAGCTGGCTCGGCGCACCGGCCATGAAGAGATGGATCACCCGCTTGGCTTTCGCCGCAAAATGCGGCTGCCGCGGCGCGAGCGGATTCGGCGCGGACATCGCCCGGGCGTTCGACGAAAGGGCGTCCGTGAGCAGGCCGGCCAGGGCCATTTTGCCGAGGCCGACTCCGCACTTCTCGAGGAAGTGGCGACGGGTGACTTGCTGGCAGTATTGCTGGATCGGATTCATGGTTTAGCTCCGGGTAATGGCTTCGTCGAAATTCCACATCGCGCGGGCCAGCGCGGTCCACGCGGCGCATTCGTCGACATTGGCGATGTCTTCCTCGCGAGCGCCCCCGGCATCGAGCTCGCCGTTGGCGAAACGGTCTTTCTGGGTGTGGTAAAACTTCACGAGCAATGCGACTTCCTCCTCGGTCGGCGGCCGGGTGAGACAGCGGCGAAATAGCGTTCGCACCCCGGTCTTCCACCGATCCCTCTTCCGTCGCGCTCTGGCGGCCGAGGGCGCGCGAGGCTTCGAGGAAGACGACATCGTTGAGTAATGCGAGCGCTTGCAGCGGTGTATTCGAAACGTCGCGATGCGCGAGGCAATCCTCGCCCGTGGGCGCGTCGAAATTCGCGTAGAGCGCGAAGGGCGCCGTACGCTTCATGAAGGTGTAGATGCTGCGGCGATAGCGGTCCTCTCCGGTATCCGCGTTCCACTTCGGACTGCCGTAGGCCACTTCAGTCACGCCATCCGGTTGCGGCGGATGCACGCTCGGACCGCCCATTTTCTCCGAAAGCAGACCGCTGTCGCGTAGCGCGGAGTCGCGCACCATCTCTGCTTCCATGCGGAAGCGCGGGCCGCGCGCGAGCAGTTTGTTATCCGGATCGTGCGCGACTTCTTCCGCCGTGGCGCGCGAGGATTGCCGGTAGGTCGCGCTCATGACGATGAGCTTGTGCATCTGCTTCACCGACCAACCGCGTTGCATGAACTCCACGGCCAGCCAGTCGAGCAATTCCGGATGCGACGGCGGATCGCCCTGGTAACCGAAATCGCCGAGCGTGCGCACGATGCCGCGCCCGAAGAACGCCTGCCAATCGCGATTCATGATGACGCGCGCGGTGAGCGGGTTATCGCGCGAGACCAGCCACTGGGCGAAGCCAAGGCGATTGTGCGGCGCGCCCGCGGGGAACGATCCGGCGATGGAAATGACGCCCGCTTCGACGCGATCGGTCGGCTGCAGGAATTCACCGCGATTGTGGACAAAGGTCGGACGCGGATTTTCCGGCGGACGCTCCTGCATCACCAACGTCGTGGTGAATTGGATCGGCTTGCGCAAATCATCGATCTCTTTGCGCGCCGTCTTCAACTCGGGCGCGTTGAGGAGAAACTGCTCACGTAGCGCCGCCTTTTCTTCGGCGGTCAATTCTTCGTAGGGCGTCAGGAGCGACGCGGCGACGCTGTCGGGCATCTCACGCGCCTCGGCGCTGGGGTCGGTCGTCACCGAGATGCGGAACTTGCCCAGCCCGCAGGCGAAGTAGCGCTCGAAGAGCATCTTGATCGTGAAGTCGCCGGCATCCGCCAGGGGCGTAGCCAGGTTGAACACCGCCTCGTGCTTGCGTCCCTGCCCGCCATCGATGCTCCAACCGGTCTGCAGATTGTCGTCGATCGCCTTGTCGGCCTCGAATTTTTCCTTGGCAAAACTGTGCGTCGCCCGGGCCCAAGGCTGCTTGGCGCCACCGGAGAGCAGCTCGATATTGCTCAGCATGAAATCGCCCGCCGACCCTTCGTAAAAGATGCGGCCCGGCCCATGTTTCGGCAGGCGCTCATCGGGCAACACCTCCAGACGCACGGCGGTGATCCCTTTCAAATCGCTATGAAAATGCAGTTCGTAGGTATCGCTCTTCGACATGTCGCCGCTGACGAAGACCGCGCCGTCGTCGCCCACGGTGAGCAGCGGTAAATTAGATTTCGCTGTCACCGGATGCAGCGTCGTCCAGTGTGCCGAGTGCTCCCGCTCGTGCTCGCGCCATTTCACAAAGGCCGCCTCCAACGCCCCGTGGCGTTGTTCGGCAATCGGCGGTTCCGGTTGGTCACCGGCCACGCTAAAGCGCGCGCGACCGATGGTGTGATGCTTTCCGTACTGCTGCTCGAGCCGCACCACCAGTCGCGTGCCACTGGGGAAACTCACCGGCTGCTCGAAATGGAAGGTCGCGGTGTGCGGCGCATTCACCGTGCCGTCCTGTCGATCCACAGCCCAACCCGTCTCGACCTCGCCGTCGACGGCCTTTTCAATTTCGAAACCGGGCTGCGAGACATCGGCCTCCACACGCGCGGTCTTCACCAGTTGCGCTTTTTCCGGCGCATCCATCGGTGCGGCGGTGACGACGATCTCGCTCAGGACAAAATTCCCATGGTCCACGCGACCCGGGCCTTTCTTTGGCAGCGATTTGTCCGTCAGCGCTTCGAGGCGGAGTTGACCGATCGGTCCCGGACCGGCGTCGAGGACAAAGGTGTAGTCGTCTTTTTCCGGCCCCGGGGGGGTAAAGAGCGCGGAATGGTCTCCGAGAATTTTGGGCTCTTCGCCGCTGGTAGTTTCCACGCTCACTGGTTGCAGGGGCGTCCAATACTTGCTTTCCACCGGCCATTTCTCCGGCAGAGCCGCGATGAGTTTCTCCAGCTTTTCTTCGCGCGCTTTTTCCTGCGCCGCGGCGTCGGGTGGCGGGAGGTCCATCTCCGGCTCATCGGCGTTGTTGAGCGAGGCCATCACACCGTAAAATTCCTGCTGCGGGATGGGATCGTACTTGTGCGTGTGGCAGCGCGCGCAGGCCACGGTCAGACCGAGCCAGGTGGTACCCGCCGTGCCCACACGATCGATCATCGCGAGGTAACGATATTCCAACGGATCGATGCCGCCCTCCTCATTGAGCATCGTATTGCGATTGAAACCGGTGGCGATGTGCTGGTCGCGCGTGGCGTGCGGCAACAGGTCGCCGGCCACTTGCTCGATGGTGAATTCGTCAAACGGCATGCCGTCGTTCAGCGCTTTGATCACCCAATCGCGATACGGCCAGATGCTGCGTTGACGGTCCTTTTCGTAGCCATTGGTATCCGCATAACGGGCGAGGTCGAGCCAGCGGCGCGCCCAGCGTTCGCCGTAGTGCGGCGAGGCGAGGAGATGGTCGACCAGCTTTTCGTAGGCGTCGGGGGCGGGATCATTGACGAAGGCATCGGCCTCGGCGGGCGTGGGCGGCAGGCCGATGAGATCGAGATAGAGCCGTCGACAAAGCGTGTATTTATCCGCCTCAGGCGCGGGCTTCAGCCCCTCGGTTTCCAGGCGCGCGAGAACGAAGCGGTCGATGGCATTGCGTGGCCAATCGGTCTGCTTCACCTCGGGGAGCGGTGCCTGCAGCGGTTTCTTAAAGGCCCAGTGCACGTCATAGGCCGCGCCTTGCTCGATCCATTTGTCAAGAACGGCGATCTGTCGCGGGGTGACACTTTTTCCGCTCTTGGGCGGCGGCATTTGCTCGTCCTTGTCGGTGGAATGAAGGCGCGCCGAGAGGTCGCTATCGTCCAGCTTGCCCGGCACAATCGCCCGCACGCCGTCCTTTTCCGCCAGCGCGCCCTCGCGGGTGTCGAGCCGCCGGTCGCCCTTGCGCTGCTTCGGGTCGAAGCCGTGGCACTTGAAACAATTCTCCGAAAGGATCGGGCGGACGTCCCGGTTGAAATCGATCTTGTCCGGCAACGACGCATCTTCGGCGCGCAATGGCATGGCACTAAGCGGAAGGAGCGCGATGAGGCACAGGCCGGTGCGGATTCGAGGGGTAACGGGCATAGCGGGAGCGCTGGAAAGCAGGCCCCGGACGCTAGGAGTTGCCGGGCAGTCTCACAAGATACGGAATTACGTAACTAAGCGGTTCCGGAGACATTTCGGCCCCTTTTCCTTCACAGCGTTTCGACAGATGTGGGTTAATAGAGGTGACCATGTCCAACGCCCGACACTACGAGTGGCTGCGCCACGTGCGCCCCGATGGCCTGCGGCAGCTCTTCGAGCATCTGCCGGGTACGCTCTTTTTTGCCAAAAACACCGAGGGCGAAATCATGTTTGGCAACCGTCATTTCGTGGAACGTTGCGGCTGCGTCACCGAGGAGGAACTCATCGGGCGAACGGACGCCGAAATCTTCCCGCCACACATGGCGGCGAAATATCGCGAGGACGACCTGGCAGTGATGCGCACCGGGAAGCCGATGCTGCAGATTGTGGAGCTCTTCCCCAGCCGGCAGGGCGAGCCGGAATGGTTCATCACCGACAAGCTGCCGCTCTTCGATGAGGAAGGCGAGGTGGTCGGTGTGTGCGGCATCGTGCGCAGCTACGAAGGCTCGCGCCGCGCCCTCCAGCCGTATCTCGATCTCGCGCCGGTGGCGGACTACATCAAGGCGCACAGCGGCGAACCCATCTCCGTGCGCCAGCTCGCCCGCATGGCCGGGCTCTCCGTCCGCCAATTCGAGCGAAAGTTCTTCGACACCTTCCACACCACGCCGAAGCACTATCTCATGCGCCTGCGCGTGCTGCTGGCTTGTGACGAACTCCTGGAGACCCGCCAGTCCATTACCGAAATCGCCCTCACGGCGGGCTTCTGCGACCACAGCGCCTTCGCCCGCCACTTCCGCAAACACATGGGCGTCTCGCCGCGAGAATACCGGGAGAAGTATCGATCCGCTACGAGCGCAGCTCGAACAGAGGGCCTGCGGCAAACATCCAACACCCAACGTCCAACATCCAACATCCAATAGGGCAACTTGTCCTGCAGTGCGCCTGCTTCATTGGATGTTGGATGTTCTACCTTTAATTTTTCCTACTTCAGCGTCTGCAGGAACGCCTGCACATCCGCCAATTCCTGCGGCTTGAGGACGATGCCCATCGGCGGCATCGGTGAGGTGCCGAGGTATTCGTAGCCCTTGGCCAGCACTTTGTTCGGCTCGAGCAGGGATTCCTTGATGTAAGCCGGCGTGGCGCGGGTCGCGATGCCGTCGAGCGGCGGGCCGACGGTGCTGCCCTGCCCGTGCAGGGAGTGGCAGAGAATGCAGGCGACCTGGTGCTTGTAGAAGACCTGCTCACCGCGTTTCGAATCGCCGGCGAGCAGGGTTTCCGTATCTGCCGTCGTCACCTCCACGAGCTTCACATCATCCCAATAACCGTCGCCTTTCGCCACGTGCAGCAGGTTGATGCTCGCGGTGGTCTTTTGGCCGCTATTGAAAACGGTCTCCACTTCCACCCAATCGCTCTCGCGGGTGATCTTGTCGGTTTCAGCGCGGCCGATGTTGTCGTTGATGCTCACCTTACCGTGAATGCCGTGGGCCTTCACCCAGCCACTCAGCTTGTAGTCCGTATTCGGCTTCACCGTCACGTCGGCGTGCAAGCTGGTATCGGCATCGGCACGCGTGATGACCCGCACCGCGTGCTCGCCACTGTGCACCTTGCCCTCGCCGCTCACCGCCGCCCATTCGGCATTCGCATTGCCCGGTTTGCGGCCGTAATCGCGGCGCGTCCAACCCTCGGGCAGACCATCTTCGGCGATTTTTTCGAAGCCCGGATTCGGCAGCAGATTCGGCCCTTCCTTGAATACTTCCACCTTGTGCACGCGGGCGAGAATCCTCGACGCCTGCGAGAGCCATTCGTCGGCCTTCACCGCCGGGTCGACCGCGATGCCTTTCACCACGGTCTTAATCTCCGGCGTGGTCGGAAATTCCGCGAGCTTCACCAGCGCAGCGAGGCGCGTGTGCAGGTCGGGATCGCCGATGACGCCCGCGCCGAAAAAGAGCGCGCTCGCTTTTGCATCGCTGCCCAAGGCGCGCACCGCGTCGCGGCGCAGACCGGAATCCTTCGCGCTGAGTGCGGCCTTTTCCGTGGCGTCGTCGAGCAGGTTGAGGCCGTGCAGCGTCCACAGCGCATGCACCGCAGCGATGTTGCCGTCGTTCGCGGTAACGAGCTTCTTCAGCGCGCCGGCGGCATCCGTCTTTTTGCCTTCCACCAGCAACCGCTGCGCGGTGAGCCGCCAATCCTGGGTATCGTTGCCGAGCGCGTTCACAAGTTCAGCCGTGCTTGCATTGGCGAGCGAGGGCTTCACCGGCTTGGCCTGATCCCACACCACGCGATAGATGCGTCCGCGGGAATGATCGCGCAGATCGTTCTTGTGCGCGCCGCCCGGGCCCGTCTCGCCCTTGAAACCACCGCGCGCCAGGCTCGGCGTAGGGTTGTGCTGGATGATGAAATTCTGCCAGTCGGCGAACCACACCGCACCGTCCGGTCCGACTTCCGCGAAGACCGGCGACATCCATTCATCCGTACTCGCGACGAGATTGAAGCCGTCCTTCGCCACATAGCCCGCGCCGTCGGGTTGCACATCCTGCAACGTAATCACCTTCATCGTCGGCTCGCAGACCATCGCCTTGCCCTGCAGGCGCGGCGGCAGATTCTTCGAGTAAATGAACGAGCTGCCGCAGGCCGCGGTGTATCCACCGAAGACGTCCACCTGGCGGAAGTTCGGCGTGATGGTGTGGATCTTGTCCTCGAGATTGATCTTCTTCGCCGTCATCACCCGCATACCGGACGGGGAAATGGTGGCCGGGATGCCGCCGTAGAAGATCGGCGCGCCATTCGCGGTGCCGCCAAATTGGTCGCCATACTGGTTCGCGCTCTGCGCCCAGGTGTTGTTGGTGAATTGATGCAGGAACTGCAGCGCGCTGCCATCGGGCCGGAAGCGATACGTCCCCATGGTGAACTTCTCCTTCTTCCCGCGCACCAGTCCCTCGAACCCATCGTAACCCACGCTGCCGTAGAGCCAGTTATCGTAGCCGTAGTGGAGATTGCCCGCCTGGCCGTGGGTGTCACCGATGCCCCAGCCAGTGAAGATCTCTTCGCGGATGTCCGCGTGGTCGTCGCCCTTGCTCGACTTCAGGAAGAGGAAACGTGGCGGCTGCGCCACGATGATACCGCCATTCGCGAAGGTGAAGCTCGTGGGGATATTCAGGTGATCGGCGAAGACGGTGAATTTATCCGCCACGCCATCGCCATCGGTGTCTTCGCAAATCTTGATGTCGTCGTTGCCGATGCCGTCGGGATTGTAGCCGTGTGGATAGTCCCGTGTCTCGGCCACCCACAGGCGCCCGCGCTCATCCCAGGCAAAGGCGATCGGCTTCATGATGTCCGGCTCCTGGGCGAAGACCTTCAGCTTCATATCCGCCGGCACCTGCGTGCGCTCGATGCTGCCCTTCACGCTGAAGGGATGCTGGAAGGTGAGCGGCTTCGGCCGCTTCTCGTAGTTCGCCACTTGCGGATGCGGCTCGCGCACTTCCGGTTCGCGCTGGGCGAGAAACGCTTCCCAATCCTTGCGCCGATCTTCGCCCACGGCGGCGATCACTTTCTCGCGCACACCCTGGATGAACTCCGGCGCATTCCATGCCGCTCCGTCGCCGGTAAAATCGACTTTCACCAACGGCTTCGTTTCCAGCTCCGGCGCCGACGCGCCATCCTCGATGACCGCATCGAACATTGCCAGCCGCTCCGGCGTCACCGTTTTCGCATCATCGGTGTATTCAAACCAAATGGCGTCGCGTCCCAGTTCGCGCATCAGCGGGTGCACATGCTGCCGGCTGCCCGCCGCTTCGTTGCCGAGGAAGAGCACATGAATTGGCCCGTTGCTCGCCTCTGCGGATGTCATTCCGCTCAACAATACGGCTGTGCTAAAAAGAGAAAGAAGACGACGTTTCATAAGACGAGGCGATGGGGGCTAAAGGGAAGAGACGCTGCTGCTGATTGCGTCCAATAAAGCACCTGCGCGCCAGCCGCGCTTGATTTTTCCCGTCAAAATCCCGGTGCGAATGCGACAAACATTTTCCGGATTACACTGATAGAGCAAATTAAATTAAAATTCGATCGCGACGGCGATCGCGAGCCAAGAGGCCGCTACGCACTTCTTCCGCGAGCGCGCGGCTAAGATACGCCGAAGGCGTTAAATCATCCAGCCCAGGGTGGCGAGGAACGAGCTACCCTGGGTGTACGCCTCGTCGCGGCCCTACCCTGCAAGGGTTGCATCCGGATGGCCGCCATAACGAAGGATACAACCCTTTCAGGGTAGAGACTTTCCACGGTTTACCCAGGGTAGATTGCTCCTTCGTCGCATCAACCCTGGGCTGGATGATTTAACGCCTTCGGCGTAGGCCGGTCGTCGCTCTCAATAGAGGTGCATACAGGCTCTATCGCGAAAGATTATTTCGCTGCCGGCGCGCCGAGCAGGAAGGTAAACAAATCCTTTCGCTGCTGCTCGGTGAGCGCCAGGAGCAACCCGGGCGGCATCAGGGAAACCGGCGAGGCCGCCAGGCTGGCGATGTCACTGCGCCGCACGGCGCGGGTCGTGCCATCAGCGAGGCCGAGCGAGATTTCCTGCGGATCGTCCTTCTGCAAAACACCCATCACCGCGTCGCCATTTTTCAGCGTCGCGATGTAGGCGACGTGGTCGGGATTGATCGCCGCGCTGGGCTCGACGACATCCTTGAGGACGGAGGCATAATCGCGTTGCACGAGATTCGAGAGATCGGGGCCGATGCGGCCACCTTCGCCGCGAATCTGATGGCAACGCGAACACTGGGCCACCTGCCCGAAGAAGACCGTCTTGCCGCGTTGCCAGTCGCCACCGGCGATTTCCGGAGGCGGCGCGAGCGGGGCGACGGTGTCGCTGAGCGGTTGCACCCACGGCAACCACGAGCGGCGCAACCCGAGCGCGCGCGGACGGGAGTCCTCCGCCGTAAACCAGCTCACGTCCAACGATGGCGTGGCGCTGCCGGTGGCCAGCGTGATTTCATACGGCACCCATTGGCCGGTAATCGGATCGACCGTGATTCGCGACTCATGGTCGTTCACGCGCTCGACCTTGGCGGTCGTCTTGATCGCCAGCACGCCGGCGCCGCGGAAGACAACAGTGACATGCTCGGGCGCCGGTTCGTAGTCGAGCTTCCCCTCGAGCTGCAAAGGAGGGTGCAGCATGTGGGCGAGGTCGAGTTGTCCGCGCAGAGTCAGGGTACCGGCGGTGGAAAGTTTCTCATGGAAGAGTTCCGTGTGCGTGGCGCTGGATGCGGTCATTTCGCGCGACACCAGAAGATCAGGTGAAGGCAGCCATCCGCTCCACCCCGCCCCGGGGCCCTGCGAATGCCATATCGCTTCGACGCCATTGGTCGTGGCCCCAAGATCGGCGTCCGGCAACCAAACCGCGCGGTTTTCCGCCTGGGGATGAGCCGCGTGACGCAATGCCAGCACGCGCCGATCCGCACTGAGCGCCGTGGATAACACCGCGAGCTTTTCGCGTGGCGTGGCCTGCTGACGCTTGACCACCGCGTAGCCCGGCCGGAACGACTCAAACCGGTCGCCCTCCGAAACGTAGCGGCCCACTTCGAGATTCGCGCGCTCGGCGAGACCGTGCATTCCCGCCGGATCAAGCGGCCGATTGAAAACCACGCTCGTTTCCCCGGGCGAGCTGGCGAAACTGAAGAGCGGGTGCGGCGACTCGGGCTCGTGAGAACTAATGACAAAGATGCGTCCCGTACCGCTGGGGCCCGTGCCCCAATCCGGCGCGCCCCCGTGACAACACACCACGAGATCGCCCCGCGGTGAAATGCAGCAATCGATGGTGAGCATGCCGAGCGTGGCGAAGATCTGGGTCTGCGCCACGTAACCCGCCGCTGTCTTCACCAGCTTGGTGTGCCAGAGCTTGCCGCGCGATTCGCCAGTGACAATGGCATCGCCGCGCCAAGAGGACGGTCCGAAGATCGGCCCACCGGCCACCGGCTCATCGAAAGCAAAGCCGCAGGTGGACTGGTGTTGCGGAGCGTAATCCCACACGCTCGGTTCGTTCACCACATTCGGCAGATGGCGCGGATGACTCGGCGGAAAGCCGTAGTGCCGGCCGGTCTCGATGTGCAGCAGCTTGTCGAAGGGATTGCCATTCGGCAGCCACGTCGCGCCTTCCTGGTCGGTGCAGAAAAGATCGCCCGCCGCATTGAACTCCATGCCCACGGCGAAGCGGATACCCGTGCAGACGATCTCGCGCTGTTTCGTCCCGGCAGGCATGCGCAGGATCGTCCCGCGCTCATTCTTCCGGTCGTAATGCGCGACGCCGTCCTTATCGAGCAGGAAGGCATTCGCGTAGTCCATGCAGCCGAGGCTGAAGAAGAGATCGCCCGCCTTGTTGAAAGCGAGGCCCAGTGCGTCCACGCGCCCGTGCCCGAGATGCTTTTCGTCCGGCCATCCGCTCGCGATGATATCGAGAGTGTCCGCTTTGCCGCTCTTTTGCGTATCGCGTAGCGCGGAGACGCGCCCCCGGCTGGCCACGTAGAGCGCGCCATCCGGGCCAAAGGCCGCGCCGAGCGGGCAAATGAGTTCGCCCGGCTTGTTCCACCAGAGCTCGGCCTTGTCCTCGAGGCCATCGCCATCCGTATCGCTCAGCGCGTAGATGTCACCGTTGTAGCAAATCGCGTAAAGGCGGCCGTCCGGACCGTAGCGCACATTATTCGTATTCGGCAATTTCACCGGCAACTCCCGAACCGTGAAACCCGGCGCCAGCGGATGCACCGGCAGTTCTTCCGCGGAAGCCACGGCCATGAGGACGACGAAAGGGAGGAGGAAACGCAGCATAGTTCGGGAAGGAGAGGACGTGAGTGTGGACCGCCTCCGTAATCGCGGGCTTGAGTGATCCCGACATAAATCCAGTGCAAAAACGATACGAAATTCCATGAGCGCAAATTCTCGCCAAGCCGAAACGGCCCGCTCATGCTTCGCCGTCATGAAATCCTTCCTCCCCGCCCTGTTTGCGACCGTCACTCTTAGCGTGCTCGCCCACGCTGCACCGGTTTCCCTCTTCGATGGCAAGACCTTCGACGGCTGGGAGGGCGACACGGCGAAAACCTGGAAGATCGTCGACGGCGCTTTCGTCGGCGGCTCGCTCCAGGAGAAGGTGCCGCACAACGAATTTCTCTCCACGAAGAAGAGCTTCAAGAACTTCGACCTGCACGTGAAATTCAAGCTCGTCGGCACCGAGGGTTTTGTGAATGGGGGCGTCCAATTCCGCAGCGTGCGCATCCCGAATAACTTCGAGATGATCGGCTACCAGGCCGACATGGGCGATGGCTACTTCGGCTCGCTGTATGACGAATCGCGTCGCCGGAAAGCGCTCGTGACGCCGGACAAGGCGCTGATGGACAAGACGGTGAAAAAGGACGAGTGGAACGAATATCACATCCGCTGCGAAGGCCGGCACATCCAGCTCTGGATCAACGATGTGCTGACCTGCGATTACACCGAGCCCGATGAAAGCATCGAGCAGAGCGGGCTCATCGGCCTGCAAGTCCACGGCAACGGCAAGACCGAAGCGTGGTATAAGGACATCGTCATCGAAGAACTGCCGTGAAACGGGCCTGGCTGCTCCTGCTGATCACCGCGCTGGCGGCGTGGGCGGAGCCGCCACCGGTGGTGCGCGATGCGCAGGCACCGGCCGTTCGCGAACTGGTCGACCTGGCGTCGATGGACGCGGGCTTTCGCTTCGATCTGCGCTACGCCACGCCGGATAACTTCGTGCACGCCACGTTGTATCCCGTGGCGAAGGCGTATCTGCATCGGAACACGGCGAAGGCGCTTGGCGAAGTGCAACACGACCTCGCCGCGCAAGGGCTCGGATTGAAGATCTTCGACGCCTACCGGCCGCTCTCCGTGCAGCAACGCATGTGGGACCTGGTGCACGACGATCGTTACGTTTCCAATCCGGCGATCAATGCCGGCCGCCACACCCGCGGCACGGCCGTGGACCTGACGCTGGTGGATCGCGACGGGAAGGAATTACCGATGCCGACGCCGTTCGATGATTTCACCGAAAAGGCACACCGGGATGCGCCAGGCATTCCCGCGGATGCGGCGCGCAATTCAAAGCTGCTCGAGACGACGATGATCAAGCACGGCTTCCTGCCGTATCCCTTCGAGTGGTGGCACTTCGATTACCGCGACTGGAAGAAGCATCCGCCGCTGGACGTGCCATTGGATAAGCTGCCGTGAGCCCCTCCTCCCCGCGGTCATCCTGAGCGGAGTGTCCCGGCGGTCTGGTGGCGGGACACGGAGTCGAAGGACCCGGCGGAACAACCAGCGAGAACCTCCCAGCCAATGATGATTTTTACTGCAGCGTCGCAGACCGGTGGCTAGGGAATCGCTGATGGAAGCGGCCGGGTCCTTCGACTCCGTGTCCCGCCGCTTTTCCACCGGGACACTCCGCTCAGGATGACACCGAATTTGGATGCGCCCCGCTTCACTTCCCCCCGCGATATTCCGAGGGCGTGCAACCGACCCACCGTTTGAACGCCCGCGAAAAAACCAGCGCGCTCACATAGCCCACCGCCGGCGCGATCGCCTCGAGCTTGTCGTCGCTGTTCTCGAGCAAATCCTTCGCCCGCTGGATGCGCAGATAAGTGAGCTGCTGCACCGGCGTGCGGCCCAGTTCACGCAAGCAAAGCCGCCGGAGATGTTCCGAGCTCATATGCACGCGCGCGGCCAGCATGGAAAGCGTCCACGGTTTCGCCGGCTCGCGCCCGACTTCCTCCCACAGGCGCCAGAGCCGTTCCTGCCCACGCCAAGGCTGCGCGAAGCGCTGGAGCAAGCCGTGCAACAGGCCGATCCAGTGATGCACCATGCGCGGGTCGCGCGCGCCTTCCCACTCGTTGCGCAGGCCGCCAATCACCCGCGACATTTCTCCCTTCCCCGCGCGCAGACGCACCGGCGAACCCGCTCCCACCAGCGGCCGAATCCACGGCGGTTCTTCGCAGCGCACCCAGGCAATGACCCAACGACGACCGGGCACGGCGTGAAAGGCATTCAACCCGCGCGGTGGTGCCATGGACAATTCCCCCGCGCGCAAACGCTGCCAGCGGCCATCGAGCAGAATGCGCCCTTCGCCTTCCACCGCTTCGAGAAAAAAACTGCCCGCTGGCCGCAGCCGGATGCGGGCATAAGGCGTCGCGCAATCATCCAATCCAACGCGCGCTATGCGGCAGGCGGCCAGTTCCGTGCATGCCCCAGCCTCGAGCACCCAGCGTTTGGTGCGCGGGCCATCGACCGTAGTTTCGACGAGGGGGAGAGAGGCGGGCATGAGGTGGGGCATTATGCATAGTGCGACTGGGAAGTCGCGCGCGAGGATTGAGACCGCACCCGGTGCGACCGCGTTTTTGATGCAACGCTGCTCCGCCGCCTTCGACGACCGGCTCCCAAAGCGGCGCAGCAGCGCCGCATTCCAAAACGCAAGCGTTAGTTGCCCCCTCTCCCGCAATCCGCTAGCAACCCTGCGCTCATGGCCGAAGAAACCACGACTCCACCGACATCCCGAGATCTCCTGTCAACGGGATTGGTCGTGCTCGTCCTCGTATTCCTCGCGCTTTGGCCGGGCGATGTTTCCTGGCTCATGGATGAGCCGCGGCTCATTGCCAATGCGTGGCATGCCAATCACGACGGCCAACTTGCCGTAGGCGGTTTGTACGGCAACTTCGGCATCCGCTACGGTCCGCTGCCCACGCAGATCTACCAACTCCTCCTACTCATCACGCATGATCCCCGCATACTGGTTGTGCTGCACGTCCTGCTCTGCGCGGGAATCACCGGCTTCGCCCTCCTCTGGTTGGCCCGCAGTCTCTCGCTGCCCGGTTGGTTTGTGGCCGGGGTGCTGATTTCGCCTTACGTCGCCGCTTATCAGCGAGTCTTGTGGGATGCGAGTTATGCCATGCCGGTGGGCGCGCTGGCCCTCGCGAGTTTCGCCGATTTCCTGCGCACGCAACGCGCTTGGTCGCTGCGGATGTGCGTGGTCACAAGCGTACTCGTGCCGACGATTCACCCGCAATCCCTGCCGCTAGCCGTGCCCATTCTCGGCTGGCTGGCCTGGCAGCACCGCACCGCTCTATGGCGCGATCGCCGGGCGCTGGGCATCGCCGGTGCCATCGTCCTCTTGTTCGATGGATTCTATTTCGTTCAATTTGCCGGGCAGCTTTTCGCGCGCTTGAGTGGCTCGGTGCAGAAGGGGTATCCTGGCGGCGGCTCGCATCTCGCTTCGGCGCTGGCGCCGTTTCTTGGCGGGCGTCTGTTGTGCGGCGGAGACTATTTGGAAAAGCTCGCGCCGCTCATCGCTCCGGGGTGGCTGCATGTGGGCGCGCAAGCGGGTGCGATGTTGTTCTATCCGCTGGCCTGGCTCGGCATCGGGACCGCTGCCAGCAGCGCGTGGCGGGCCGTCCGCAAGCAACAGATGATGACGGCGCGTGAAAGCATCATGCTGGTCGTGCTGGTGGCCGTCGTCCTGCAAGCGCTTCTCTTCGGTGCGATGCGCATTCCGGCCGCTCCGCAGTATTATTTCGGCACCTTTGCGTTGCAGGTGTTGGTCGCATTACTCGGGGTGAGCGCCTTGCGCCAATGGCGGATCGGCACTGTGCTCGGCGGGTTCTATGTCGTCGGCTCCGCGATCCTCACGTTCGAAGCCACGATCAGCATTCATCAGCACGGTTACGAGCGTCCGAACTGGCCAAGGCTTGCCACCAGCGTGAACATCGTGCGCCAGCTCAATGCCTTTTCCGACACCTCGGCGCTGACCAATGTCGCGGTTTACCAAAAGGCGCCACAAGCGATCCGGACACTGCGGCTGTTGCTTCCGCCAGCTCCCGGCATCACACCGAAAATGAGCGGGCGCCTGTTCATCACTGACACGGTCACGGAACTTCCGGGCGGTGCTGAGCCGCCGTCTGGTTCACAATCCATCGAGATCACGCCACTGCCGAAGGACTGGGTGCCTGATCCGGGCACGTGGTGAGAAGAGCGGCAGCGGCATCCTGCCTCTTTACTCCCGGAGGGATGCGCTCCTGCGCGTTCCCAAACTTCTCACCGCCTTCGCCCTCTAAAATTGGGGAAGGCGCAGGAGAGCATCCCTCCGTGAAGCCCATCCGGTGGCCACGCTGATTCGCCATGCCTGACACTCACTTTCGCACTGCCGGAGGTGGATTTTCGTCGGCTGACAAACCCCAAGTATCCGGCGACCATTGGGTCGTCCGTTTCGTCATCCCCGACTCACGCACTTATGAAACGCCTCCTTTTCCTCCCCGCTCTGCTCCTCTTCGGCACGCTGCTTCATGCCGAGCCGATTTCGCTTTTCGACGGCAAGACACTCGACGGCTGGGAAAGCCGCGAGCCTTCGCTGTGGAAGGTGGAGGACGGCTGTCTCACCGGCGGCGATGAAGTTCACAAAATTCCGCACAACGATTTCCTCTGCACCAAGCGGTCGTTTTCGAATTTCGTTCTGCGCCTGAAGATCAAACTTACCGGCGATCCCAAGACGGGGATGATCAACAGCGGCATCCAGATCCGCACCCAGCGCAACCCGACCGGCCACGAAGTCTGCGGCTACCAGGCCGACTACGGCGAGCCGTCGTGGTATGCCGGCATTTACGATGAAGGGCGGCGCAACAAATTCATCGCGCCCGCGGACATGAAGACGGTGCATCCGGCGATCCATCTTTGGGATTGGAACGACTACGAAATCCGCGCGGAGGGCAATCGCATCCGCACGTGGATCAACGGCGTACCCGGCGTGGATTACAAGGAAGAGGATCCCAACATTCCCTACGACGGCATTTTCGGCATCCAACTCCACGCGGGCGGCAATACCAAGGTGCAGGTGAAGGATGTCTTCATCGAGGAACTGCCGCCGACACCGGATGCGCCCACGTGGGGAAAACTCGGTGGCGTGGAAGGCGTGAAAGCGAAGCTCCAGGCGGAAAAGAAGTCCGCCACCGGTAAGGACTCGGATGCCCGGGAGAATGTGGGCGCGGGCGTGAAGATGAAGGAAGGCAACGACGTGGGCAGCACCGCGAAGACGCCGGAGCAAGAGCGTGCGGCCCTCAAAGTTCCCGCGGGTTTTGAAGTCGAACTCGTCGCCTCGGAAAGTGACGGCATCGGGAAATTCGTCCCGCTCACCTTCGACCAGCACGGCCGGCTGTGGACCAGCACGGCCTTCGAGTATCCCGTCGATGGTAACGAAAATCCCGCCGCTGCCGACGCCCTTTACGCGAGCCACGCGCGCGACAAGGTGCTCGTCTTCGACACGCCCTTCGCGCCGGGGCCGCAAAAACCGCGTATCTTCGCCGATGGCCTCGCCATCCCGGTCGGAGTGTTGCCTTACAGGAACGGCTGCTACGTCACGCATGGCCACAACATCGAGCTTCTCCAGGACACCGCCGGCGATGGCCGGGCCGACAAGCGCACGGTGGTGCTGACCGGTTTCGGGGTGCAGGACTCGCATCTTTTTCCTCACCAATTCACGCGCGCGCCCGGAGGCTGGATCTGGATGGCCCAAGGTGCGTTCAACTACGGCAAGGTGCGGCAGCCCAGCGATCCCCCCGAGGCCGGTGTGCAGTTCGACCAATGCCGCATGGCGAAATTCCGGCCCGACGGCTCGCAGTTCACCATCACCTCGCAGGGTCCGTGCAACATCTGGGGCCTCGTGATCAATGGTGAGGGCGAAGCCTTCATTCAGGAAGCAAACGACTACGGATTTCCGGTGATGCCGTTCCACGAATTCGCCAACTACCCCGGCTGCTCGGACAAGCAAATGAAAAGCTACGCGCCCGAGTTCCCCGGCACCGCGCCGGACTTTCGCATGGGCGGCACGGGACTGAGCGGCCTCGCGCTCACGGACAAAGCGGGACCTTTTCCCGAGCCCTGGCGCGATGTGATGCTCCTCGCGAATCCGATCACCGGTCGCATCAACGCGATCAAGATGCACCGCGATGGCCCGCGTTGGAAACTGGAGAAGCTCGATGACTTTGTCGTCTCGGAAGATCCGTGGTTTCGGCCCGCCGCGATCACCATCGGACCGGACGGCTGCCTCTATATCATCGATTGGTACAACAAGATCATCTCGCACAACGAAGTGCCGCGCAATCATCCCGATCGCGACAAGACCCGCGGCCGCATCTGGCGGATCAAGCCGACGGGAGCGAAGCCATTCGACGTGCCGGATTTTACCAAACTGAGCAGCGATGAATTGATCGCGAAACTCGGCGGCGATTCGCTGAGCCAGAGCCATCTGGCGTGGCAGACGCTGCGCGATCGGAAGGATCCGGACTTCCCGCGCCTGACCGCACTGATCGCAGACAAAACTGCCAATCCCGCCGCGCGAATCGAGGCGCTATGGGCGAGCGAAGGATTCTCTTCTCGGATCGTAGCCTTGTGTAGCGATCTCGTGAAAGATCCCGATCGCAACATCCGCCGAGAAATGGTGAATGCGATCGGCCGCATTTACGCGAACACCGCGCAGTATGTCACCGAGGAGCGCCATGGCACACTTCACGGCACGGTGCAGCTCGAGGATAGCTTCCGGGCCATCGCCCCGCTCGCCGCGGATCCTGACCCGGAGGTTCGCACCGCCTTCATCCGCGCGACTGCGCCGTTCGTCGATCAAGACAGCCGGATCATGAGTGCCGTTCTGGGCATGAATCTGACTCCGCTGGCGGCGCCCACCGCGCCGGCGACCCGCAACGGCAAGCCGATCAAAGTGCGCGAGGCGTACGATCGCGAATTTGAACGCTATCTCGTGCGCATGTTCCTGGAGCAACACCCGCAGGAGGTCGCACAGTTCCTGGATTCCAAGGAAGGCCAGAAGCTGCCGGTCGAGAATCGCTTGCTCGCTTCTCTCGCGCTCGATCCGCAAGCCAGCGCCGCCCGCGTGGCCAAGCTGCTGCCGCAACTCGAACGCGCGCCGGGGCAGGAGGAAATTCTGCGGCTCGCGGAATTTCCGGCAGAGCCCGGCGTGGACGAGGCGCTCAAGACCCTGTTGGCAAAGCCAGCGACGCGGACTTCCACGCTCGACGCCTTGATCGCCGTGCGCACCCGACTCGATGCGACGAAGCTCACGCCCATGCTTTCCGAAGCGGCCAACGGCCTGCTGTCCGGAGATGCGGCTTCGCAGGACCTCGGCCTGCGGCTTGCCGCTTCGTTCGATCTCGCGGCGACCGAACCGAAGCTCGTCGCCCTGACGGAAGATGAATCCGCAGCCGCAGCGAAACGCAGCAGCGCGCTCCGGGCGCTCGCTTCCTTTGGCAGCCAACGCAGCGATCTCTTCGCGAAACTCACGGAGACTTCCACCGACCCGCTGCTGCGCAGCGATGCGCTCATCTCGCTGGCTGTTTCCAAGGCGGCGGACGCACCGGCGCGGCTGCTCGCGCTTTACCCGAAGCTGTCCATCGCCGACCGCCGTGTCGCTCTCGATCGCCTCAGCCAACGGCAGGCCGGCGCCTCCGTAATCGTAGCGGCGTTCAATTCCGGCGCGATCCCAACCGCCGATCTCGATGGCTCGACGCTCGACCGTTTGCAGACCGTGCTCGGCTCTCACGAGGCCGCGCTGAGCCAATTGCTCGACCATGTCGGCTCACTCTTCCGTCCAGTGCTGATGCTCAACGGCGCCGACAACGCGTGGGTGGGCACGAAGCAGACCTTCGATGGCCCGATGACCGTGGAAACGTGGGTGCGGCTCACTCCGCAGGGGCGCAAGATCGGCAACGTCGATGGCATCCTCGGCGCGCCCGGCCAGCTCGATATCAATTTCTTCGGCGGCAAGCTGCGTGTGTATGCCTTTCCGCCGCTGAACGACGTGGTGGTGGCGAAGAAACCCATGACGCCCGGGATCTGGACGCATGTCGCCGCGGTGCGCAATGCGAACCATTGCTGGAGCCTCTACATCGATGGCGAACCCGACAGCGTCGGTACCAAGCCCGCACCCGGCGCATTGAAGGACCTGCGCATCGCCTGGACAGCGGCGAAGGGCGGCACGCAGGGCGCGTTCGCGGAATACCGCCTGTGGAATCGCGCACGCACGCCGCAGGAAATCCGCCGCGACTTCGATCGCGGGTTCGGTGAACAAAAGCCGGAAGGTCTCGCGTTTTACAACAAGGGCGGGGACGAATGGGGCACACTGCAAAATGGCGCCCAGGTCGGCCGGACGAGCGATCTGCCGCCGATTCTCACCGCCGAGGAAGCGGCGGCGCTGGACGCGAAATTCGCGAAATACGGCGCGCTGGCCAATCAACCCGGTGACGCCGCGCGGGGCAATCAAGTGGCCATGCTCTGCCGCACCTGCCACCTCATCAATGGCCAGGGCGGCAACATCGGGCCGAACCTGAGTGGCGCCGGTGCGATGGGCCAGGAGGCGCTCCTGCGCCGCCTGATCACGCCGAATGCCTCGATGGAAAGCGCCTATCACGTCTTCCGCGTGAATCTCCGCGACGGCGGGATTCGCGAAGGTTTCCTGGTGCGCGATGACAAGGATGCGGTGGTGCTGCGCCTGCCCGGCGCGGAAGATCAGCGCATCCCGCGCGACGAGATCCTCGACACGAAATTCCTGCGCCGCGGCATGATGCCGGAAGGCCTGCTCGAGACGATGGTGCCTCAACAGGTGAGCGATCTGTTCGCCTACCTCATGACGCTGAAGTAGCTCGTAAAACAAAAAGCCCTCGCCTTGGCAGGCGAGGGCTTTGAGTTTTAAAAGTTCTTCGACTTTAGGACGCGGAACGGGAACGGGATTTACTCCGCGCCGTTGCTGCCGATCGCTTCGACCGGGCAGCCTTCCATGGCTTCCTTGCAAAGCGCGGCTTCGGCGTCGTTTTCGGGCTGTTTATAAACGTAGCTGTGACCGCCATCATCGTTGCGGGTGAAGTTGGCGGGCGCAGTTTCGCGGCAGAGATCGCAGTCAATGCACTGGTCATCGACGTAAAAAGTGCCGGTGACGTTCTCGGGATATTTGTTGGCAAGTTCGGCCATAGTCTTTTTGGTGTCCTAAGTTTTAGAGCGCGCAAAAATAGGGAGAGTGCTCCGCATTGCAACGAATTTTTGCGTACCATTTGAGAGGAGAAAGGCGGAAAAACAGAACATCCAACATCCAACACCCAACATCCAACATCCAATGAGCCGCCCGCAGACCCACCAGTTCCCTTCACCCGCTTGCGCCATTGGATGTTGGGCGTTGGGTGTTGGATGTTGGATGTTCTGCCTTTAATTCCACCGTTGACCACCCCCATCAAGACCCGGATGCTAAGGTTCCTATGACCGACAAATCTCCCGCCCCCATTGTTGCCGCCGAGGGCTGGCACGTGCTGCACCTTTTTTACAAAGTCGAACAGGGTGCGTGGTCGCTCCTTTCGCCGGAAGAACAATTCGCCGCCCGCACCCGCCTGAGCGATCTCCTGGCCGAGATCCGCGGCACCGAGGGTGCACAGGTTCTGACTTTCGCCATGGTCTCGCCGAAGGCCGACCTCGGCTTCATGCTGCTCTGCGCCGACCTGCACACGGCCAATTTCTTTGAAAAGCGCCTGACCAACGCGCTCGGGCCGGATGTCCTGTCGCCGACCTACAGCTTCCTCTCGATGACCGAGCGCAGCGAATACACGACGAGCGAGGCGGAATACGCCGAGTCGCTGGTGAAGGAGGAGAACCTCCCTGCCGGCACGCCGGAACATGAAGCGAAGCTCGTGGCCTTCCGCGAACGGATGACAAAGTATATGAAGGACCGCCTCTACCCCGTGCTGCCGCCGTGGCCGGTGATGTGCTTCTATCCGATGAACAAGCGTCGCGGCACCACCGGCCAGAACTGGTATGCGCTACCCTTTGAAGAGCGCAAGAAGCTCATGGGCGGACACGCCAAGGTAGGACGCACCTGGCATGGCAAGATCCTCCAACTCATCACGGGCTCGACCGGGCTCGACGATTGGGAATGGGGTGTGACGCTGCTGGCCCACGATCCGATCAATATCAAGGGCATCGTCTACGAGATGCGTTTCGACGAAGTCAGCGCCCAGTTTGCCGAATTCGGTGACTTCTTCATCGGCCTGCAGTTGCCCTTGGAAGAGATCTTCCAGCGGGTGCAGCTCTGAGCCTGGCGAAGACCTTTTCGCGACAGCTTCACCGGGCACGACTTGGCAGGTCGACGCGTTTGCGCGAGATTAGTGAGGTCATCTCATGAAACCCCGTCCTTTCCTGCGGCCCTATGCGCTCCTGGTGCTCGCGTGGCTGGCCTTTGCCGCCTACGTCTGGTGGTCGTCTGCCCACCTGCCGGCACGCGTGGCGACTCACTTCGGCGCGAATGGCTTGCCCAATGGCTGGCTGACACCGGGGGGCTACCTTTGTTTCATGTTGATTTTCGGGACGGTCGTTCCGGCCTTCGTGCTGGGCAATTTCGCGTTTATCCGGCGCCTGAACGGCTGGGGCCTGAATATCCCTCACAAGGACTATTGGCTCGCGCCGGAACGCCGGGAGGAGACCTTCGACTACGTGCAGAGTCGCGGGTTTTGGCTGGCCGCCCTGCTGCTCGCTCTCCTGACGATCGTCAACGGGTCGATCGTCGCCGCGAATGCGCGGACGCCCGTTGCACTGCAGCCTGCTTTCTTCATCGGACTCGGTGCTTTTTTGATCGCCGTGCTCGTCTGGGGCATCACCTTCACCCGCCATTTCCGTAAGACGGCATGAACGAAAAACTCGCTCAACTTCGCGCGCAATTGCAGGCGCATGCTCCACTCGTCATCGCCTACAGCGGTGGTGTGGACAGCGCATACCTGCTCGCGGAAGCGCATAAAACCTTGGGTTCGCAGGTGCTCGGGGTGATCGCCGACAGCGCCAGCCTGCCGCGCCAGGCCCTGGCCGATGCGCTCGCCCTCGCGGAGCAGATCGGTGTGCGCGTGGAAGTCGTGAAGACCGGCGAACTCGACAATCCGGACTACGCGAGCAATCCGCCGAACCGCTGTTATTTCTGCAAGGCCGAGCTCTTCACCAATCTTGACGCCCTGGCCCACAACCGCGGTTTCCGCGCGATCGCCTATGGCGAAAATGCCGATGACATGAAGCACGAGCGCCCGGGGCGCAAAGCGGCAACGGAATTCGCCGTGCTCGCCCCCCTGCGTGACGCCGGGCTGGCCAAAGCGGAGATCCGCGAACTCTCACGCGAACTCGGCCTGCCCACCGCCGACGCTCCCGCTCAGCCGTGCCTCAGCTCGCGCATCCCGTGGGGCACGCCGGTCACCGCGGGCGCGCTGGATATGATCGAGCGCGGCGAAGCGAAAGTGCGCGCGCTGGGATTCCGCGTCTTTCGCGTGCGACATATCGTGAAGGAGGCGGTCGACGCCACACCGGTCGCCCGCGTGCAGATCGCCCCGGAGGAAATGGCGCGCCTGCCCGAAGTGGAGCAGGACTTAACGACTGGCCTGCTGGCCGTGGGCTATGCCGGCGTGGAGATCGACCC
Source organism: Chthoniobacter flavus Ellin428 (assembly GCF_000173075.1). Taxonomy (GTDB): domain Bacteria; phylum Verrucomicrobiota; class Verrucomicrobiia; order Chthoniobacterales; family Chthoniobacteraceae; genus Chthoniobacter; species Chthoniobacter flavus. The sequence goes on along the minus strand of NZ_ABVL01000006.1, from coordinate 53,061 downwards.
CGCCGGCTATCGCTCGCCCGCGTAAGGGCGCGGGATGATGGCAGCCTTCGGTGGCAAAGGGCACAGAGAAGCACCGGCGGTCCGGGTCCGCACCCCGGCCGGTACCGCGGAAGTACTGCGCACGCATTTCGCCGAGCACAATCGTCAGGTCCTCATGCTGACCGCGGCCACCCTGGTCGCCGCCCTGGCTGCCTGGGCGCTGCTGTATTTCGTGAGCATCTGGATGCTGGTCTTCCTCATGGCCGCTCTTGACGTCTCCAACGCCCACATCCCTCACCGCTTCTGGATGCTCTACCTGGTCAGCGCCTTGTGCGGCCTCGCCCTGGCCTGGTTGGACAACCGCCTCAACCCCAACGCCCGCCCGGTCGATCGCAAGCCCCCGTGGGAAATCCTCATGGATTTCCTCCTCGCCGTTCCCCGGATGACCCTCGCCGTCGGCGGCAACCTCGCCGCCTGGCAGAAGCTGAGCGACTCCGACCTGCTCGAAGCCGCCGAACTCCTCCACCGACTGGGCAACGAAAAGCGCGTCCCCATGTCTGGCGTGCGCCTGCAAATCCCCGATCCCGAAGCCGCCTTGCGGATCCTCTACGCCTTGCAGATGACGCAAGTCATCGACACCCAGCGCGAGGGAAACGAATTCTGGCTGCGTCTTAATTCCCTGCGCCCCGCCAGCTTGCGCATGACTGGCGCCGAGCAGGCGGCGGAGTAGCGCCAGGTGGCCAGTAATCAGTATTCAGTATTCAGTGAATGCCGCTCCGAGGACACTGATTACTGATTACTGAATACTGAATACTGATCACTGATTACTCTTTTCCGACACTGGATCCGGGCACTTTCCCCCTCCCTTACGCGCACGCGTAAAACGTTTGTGCCACGTCGCGCTTGCCACTCGCCTCGCGGCCCGGCTACTCGTGTCCTCCCTCAACACGCATTCCCCTCATTTTTATGCCTGAAAAAATTGGTTTCGTCGGAGTCGGTCGCATGGGTGCTAATATGGCGCGGCGGCTGAAAGATGTCGGTTACACCGTCGCCGCGGTCTATGACGTCCGCAAAGAAGCCGCCCAGGAGCTCGCCACCGAGCTCGGCGCGGAAGCGACTGACAAGCTGGCCCGGGTCACCGAGCTCAGCGATCTCATCATCACCGTCGTGACCGACGACAAGGCCCAGCTCGCCGTCTTCACGAACAAGAAAGACAACCTGCTCATGGGCGCCAAGGGCCGGACATTCGTCAATTGCGCGACGGTCGCCCCCAGGACGCACGTGGAAGTGGAGAAGCTCTCCAAGAAAGCCGGCGCCGCTTCGCTCGAAGGCTGCATGGCTTCGTCCATCACCCAAGCCCGCAACGGCACGCTCTATCTCATGATCGGCGGTGACGAGGGCGTCTTCGAAAAGGTGAAATCCATCCTGAGCAAGCTCTCCGATGACGGGAAGCTGATGACCTACATCGGCAAGGCCGGCAAGGCCGCGCAGGTAAAAGCGCTGGTCAACATGGTCATGAACATCAACACCGCGGGTCTCGCCGAAGGCCTCGGCCTCGGTTCCGCGCTCGGCCTGGACCTGCCCATCCTCATGAAGGTCTTCTCGCAGACTGGCGCCAATTCGCGCGTGCTCGTGACCGACGGCGAGGACATGATGAATCGCGACCACTCCTGCTTCTTCAGCGCCGCGCACGCGGCCAAGGACAGTGGCATCGCCCTCGGTCTGGCCAAGGAACAGAAGCTCGTCGTCCCTCTCGCCGCGGCGGCATATTCGCAGTTCAACAAGATGGTGAAGGCAGGCCTCGGTGAACTCGACAAGAGCGGCATCGCGGAGCTCACCTTCAAGGGTCGCGGCCCGTCGAAGAAAGCCGCGAAGAAAAAGCCCGCGGCGAAGAAACCGGCGGCGAAGAAGCCTGCGAAAAAGAAGAAGTAATTTCAAACTTTCCGCCGAGTCCGCGCCGCATGAAGCGGCTCAGACTCGGCGAATAAACCAAACCAACAAACCTATTAGTTCATCATGAGCACTTACGTTCCTCTCATCAGCTCCGGCACCGCCGGCCCGCTCGGAGTCCTCCACCTGCCCCGCCTCTGGCAGAAGCTGTCCCTCGAAGCCACCGGCCAGCTCGCCGCGGGCTATCCCGGCTGCGGCAAAGGCTATGACGCCATGACCCTCAACGCCCTCGGCGTCGACGAAGCCGCCATCAAGGCCTTCGTCAAGAGCAACAAGCCCACCTATCCGCAGTTCGAAGCTTGGGTGAAGCAGAATGGCAAGAGCGTCAACGCCGACGCCATCGCCAAGCACAACGCCGCCGTCACCGGCTACATTCACGACGACGGAACCCGCCAGGGCATCCTGAGCGCGAACGGCCTGCCCGACGGTTCACCGAAGGACGCCGTGAACCTGAACAACCTCGACGACTGGTACGAGTTCCATCAGGCCGTCCTGAAGTAATTCACCCGTCCGGCAGCGGACAGCTAACATTTGCGAGCCGGCGGGGTGAATTCTCCGCCGGCTCTTTTTTTCTTAATCGTAATCTTAATCTTACTCTTAATCCCCACTGTGTGGGTGAACCTGAGGAGTAAGATTAGGATTAAGAGTAAGATTAAGAACCTCCACCTCACCAAACCATCCCTCCATGAACTCCGAATATCTCTTCCCCCGTCGTCTTGGCCGTCGTGACTTTCTGAAAATGAGCGCGGCTTCCGCGGCCGCCCTGGTGGCTCCGCGCTTCGCTTCCGCCGAATCCTCCGCCCCGGTGAAAATCGGCGAAGGCAAGTGGACCTACACGCTCGATGAAAGCTGGGGCCAACTCCCCGAGGGCATGAGCTGGGGCTTCGGCTGCGGCATCGTCGTCGACGCGAAGGACCGCGTCTACGTCACCTCTCGCTCCACGAGTCCGTGCGTTGCCGTCTTCGGCACCGATGGGAAGCTCGAGGAGACGTGGAGCAAGGATTTCGGCAACGGCTACGATCCCGAGCAGGTGAAAGCCACCGCGCACTGCGTGTATTGGAGCAAGGAACCCGCCGGCGAGTTTCTCTATTTTACCGAAAACGTGGCCAAGGACGCCGCGGGACAGCCCAACCTCGGCAAGCGCATCTACAAGACCGATCTCAAGGGCAAAGTGCTCTACACGATTGGCAACGTGGAAACCGAGGACGCTACGCACCAGAAATTCACCTGGACGAATCCAACCGACGTGGCCGTCGCGCCGAATGGCGACATCTACACCGTCGACGGTTACGGCAGCCAGATCGTCAGCCGCTTCGACAAGAACTTTAAGCACCTCAAGACCATCGGTGGACGCGCCCCCAAGGACGCGCCGAAGGGCAAGGACGCCCCGCACGGTACCTTCAACACCTGCCACGGCGTGTGGGTGAATACGCTCAAGAGCGAACCCGAAATCTACATCGCCGACCGCGCCAACGGCCGCTACGAAGTCTACGACCTGGATCTGAATTACAAGCGCACCATCGCCGGTGATTTCGCGCGCAACCCCTGCTGCTTCTACCAGCACGACGGCCACATCTACATCCCGGACCTTGGCGGTCTCGTCGCCATCCTCGACAAGGATGACAATTGCGTCGCCCGTCTCGGCGACGGCAAAGGCGTGAAAAAGGACGAATTCCAGACCGGGCAGAAAGACAAATTCGCCGCCCCGCACGCCATGTGCGTGGACAGCAAAGGCAACCTCTACGTGCTCGAGTGGGTCCCCTACGGCCGCGTGCGGAAGTTCACGCACACCCCGGCGTAACAGGGGGATCCCATCGCGAAGGCGGTGGGTTCCGCTGAAAATTCACGCGCGTTTTGGCTGACGCCTGGAGGGCCACCGCCGAGGCGGTGGCGTACGGGACAAGTGGCGGCGGGTCCTTGGGCGAGCCTCCGTCGGTGTCGAGTGTTGCCGTGACCAAGGAAGCGACGAAGCGCTTCCCTCCAATTCCCCTTCGAAAACCAATGCGCTTTCGCAGCCCATTCACGTGCGTTCCTGCCTGACGCCTGGAGGGCACCGCTCCGTCGGTGCCGGGTGTTGCCGTGACCAAGGAAGCGACGGAGCGCTTCCCTCCAAAGCCCGGCTTTACTACGGCTGTGCCGTTTCGATAAGCTACGCCTGCATGTGGAAGGAGCGGAAACATCCGGCGCATCCGGGGCCGATCGAGCGTGGCAACACGCCGATCATTATCTATCTCACGGTTTGCACTCAGGGCCGCAAACGCATCCTTGCTGCCACGGAGATCCAGAACCTTCTCGTCGACTCCTGGCAGATGGCAAGAGGATGGCTTGTTGGCCGTTACGTCGTGATGCCAGATCATGTGCATCTCTTCTGCGCGCCGGCAGAACTATCACCTCCCGCTCTCAAGCACTGGGTCCGCTACTGGAAAAACCTGGCATCACGCCGCTGGCCGCGTCCCAACGAACAGCCAATTTGGCAACTGAACTTCTGGGACACCCAACTGCGTGACGTGGCGCATTACGATGAGAAATGGGAATACACGCTCCAGAATCCCGTCCGCGCAGGATTGGTGACATCTCCGGAAGACTGGCCTTTCTCCGGCGAACTGAACGAACTCCGCTGGTAATTGACGGGTGTTCCCGCCAGACGCTTGGAGGGTCACCGCCGAGGCGGTGGCATACGGGACAAGTGGCGGCAGCTCCTTGGGCGAGCCTCCGTCGATGCTTAGATGCGATCCCTTCGCGCAAGCGCTGGAGGGAAGCGCTCCGTCGCTTCCTTGGCCGTGACAACACCCGGCACCGACGGAGCGGTGCCCTCCAGTTCTGGTTCGAAAGCCTGTTCCCGAACAATGTCGGTTGAAAGGTGTCACCGGGATACGCCACCATTGTCGCATGCCTCAGGACTATATCATGCGTCTCATCGAGCAGGCGGCGGCCATGCTGGCCGCGCTCATTGCCAAGCGACGCAGAGGTGAAATTCAGGAGGCGCGCCAGGATTTGCAGGCGTTGTGTCTGGAGAATGTCGGGCTGCCGCTCGAAACGGTGAAAGGCCTCTCGCCCAATGGAATCGCCGAGCATCTGTCCACCGCCGGCGCCAACCGCTATGTCCGCGCGGTGATCCTGGCGGAACTGCTCATCCAGGATGCGGAGACATTGGAAATCCAGGGCGAAGCCCAGCGCGCGCTGCCGAGTTGGGTCCACGCGTTCTGTTTGCTATTCGACGCCTATCCCGTTCTCTCCGAAGAGGAACAGGCGGTCTACCGGGCCAAGCTGGAGGCGCTCGCGGAGAAGGTCGCGACGCTGCCGCCGAACCCCTACACCACCGAAAGGCTCGAAGCGCTCGACGAGTTGTAAGAGGGTGGACCAGAAGTCGGACAAAAGGAGTTTTTGACCACGGATTACGCGGATTTCACGGATGCGACGAGCGACGCGGATTTCTGTAATCCGTGCAATCCGCGTAATCCGTGGTCCTCCCTACGCTCACATTGAACTTCGGTACATCCTCTCGATGCCGCTGGCGTCACGGCACGCCGGCGGGCTCCGGCTCAGGCTCGCGAGCCGGTTCGTTTTCGAGGAGCGCTCCCGATCTGCCGAAACGCAATGTCGTCGCCGCGGCCATGAGCCCGAGGAGTGCACAGCCGAACCAAACAAAGCGCGGATCGAGACCAAAGGAGCGGAAGCCGAATTGTGGGCCGAGGACCCCAGCGCCATTCCACGCCAGAGCCAGCATGCCCATGTATCGGCCACGCAACCGCTCCGGGGCGAGACGGGCGACCGAGGCGCTCGCCGTGGGCGAGCTGATCATCTCGCCAATGGTGAAAATCGTCATCGCCACCAATAGCGTCGGCACACTGCCGCACCACGCGTTGAGTCCAAAACCGAGTCCGATCAACACATAGCCGGCCGCCATCACCCGCCGCGCGTCGAAGCGTAGGGTGAGCGACGTGAGCGGCAATTCCGCGAAGACGACGAGCACGCCATTCCAGGCGATGAGAAGACCGTAGACGGTCTCCGGCGCGAGGTGAAAGCCGAGCACATCGAGGGTCAACCCCAAGCGCAGGATGTGCAGCGAGTAAGTCGAGCCGAACTGCGAGAAAACCATCGCCGAGCAAAAAGCCGCGACCCACAGCCCCTGGAAAGCGTGGTTGCGCTTGAGCGAAACAAAGGCATCGCCCCACGGTGCGTTCTTCGTCTGGCCGCGCAAGCCGTGGGGCAGCCAGAAGATCGCGATGAGGCCATAGAAGGCGGTGGTCAACGAGTCGCCGGCGAAGAGCCAGAACAGGGAATGAGTGGCCAGCAATCCGCCGACCGACGCGCCGCAGGCAAAGCCCGCGTTGGCCGCGAGTCGAAAGGCGGAATAGGCGCGGACGCGCAAAGCATTCGGCACCACATCCACGATCAAGGCGCTGGCCGCTGGATGATAGGTGCCGTTGGTGGACCCAACGAGTGCCGTGCAAACGATGATCGCCGGCAGAGAGGTCGCGGTGTAGAGCAGCATCACCCCAGCCGCCGTGGTGAAGGTTCCGAGCACGATGGTATTGCGCCGCCCGATGTGATCGGCCAGCCAACCGCCCGCCGCGCTGCCAAAGATTGCCCCGCCACCAAAGCCACTGATCGCCCAGGCGGCTTCGGCCAGGGTATGCCCCTGGCGCGTGAGGTAGATCGTGAGGAACGGCCACACAAAAGTGCCGAAGCGGTTGATGAACGTGCCGGCAAAAAGCACCCAGAACGACCGCGGCAAAGCGCGCAGGTCGCTGATCAGGGATGAGGGTTGGGCGGGTGTACTCATAGGGCGGGTCGACCGCGAAAACAAAAAACCCTGCCACCTTTCGGTGAGCAGGGTTGGGATTCGGCGGTCTGGAGTTTGGAAACTAATCAGTCATCGAATAACAACCCTGCGTGGGGCGCTGGCGGTTGACTTTGGCGAGGTGAACAAACACCGGGACGAACATTTCCACGCGCGCAAAGCAAGCCTGCCAGCCAATATAGGCCGGAAGCGGATGCGTGATGGAAAGGGATGGAGTCATTAGCGTGGGCGTTAGGGTGCTAAAATGGTTAGTTACAGTCAAGCCGGCGATTTTTACAAATCCCCCCTCTTCGGCACCGGAGGATTGTGCCACCACTTCGAAAGACGCGCGGTGGGCACGGCGGGGATCGCCAAGCCGGCATCCATATAGTGCGACGTGTCGTTGAAGAGCGTGAGCCGCGCGCGGATAGCGCCCTTGAAATCGACGATGTTCAGCGCCGCGGGATTCTGGTCGAGATTATCGCGATAACGGCGCGGATCGAAGCCGAGCAACGAACTCAGGAGCAACCGAATGGTCGCCTTGTGCGACACCACCATCACTTGCTCGCCCTGATGCGAACGCACGATCTCCAGCAACGCCGGCAGCGCACGTGCGGTCACGGCCAGACCGCTCTCACCGCCCACGGGTGCGAACGTGTAGGGATCCGCTTCCCACGCCGCTGATTCCTCCGGGTATTTCTCGTCCACCTCGCGCCGCGTCATCTGTTCCCAGTGGCCGTGCGAAATTTCGCGCAGGCCCTCGCGCGGCTGCACCTCAAGGCCATGCGGTTCGGAAACGAGGCGCGCGGTCTCTATCGTTCGTCCCAAGGTGGAGGCATAGACGGCGGCGACTTTTTCGCCGCTCAGCCGCGCCCCAAGCCGGCGCGCCTGTTCGCGACCTTCGTCGGACAAAGGCACATCGGTGGCGCCGGCAAACCGGTCCTCGGCCGTAAGGACGGTCGCTCCATGACGAATGAGAAAGATGCGGGTATTCACAGGCCTCATGGTTCGCATACGGATCAAAACGACAAGCCCAACTGCGCGCCCACGACGACGGCATCGGGAATGCGCCCGGTACCGGAGGGGTGAGAGACGTACTGCAAATCCGGCTGGAGATAGGCGAATTTCGTAAACTGGATGCGATACCCAAATTCGAGGACCGCTTCGTGTTCCGGCCGTCCGATGCCCGACGCCTGGATGGTGCTGGCGTAGTCACCACCAAACTCCCCGTAGATCAGTCCCGCGATGGTCTTGTCGTTCGTTCGGCTCGGCAGCAGCCCGGTGTAGAAGGCGCCGACATTGAACTGCCAGGGCATGATGGAAATGTTGTCCTGCGGATAATAACCGGTGTCGAAGAAGAGCGTGAATCCCTGCTCACAGCCGGGCGCGACCTGATACAGCATTTGGTCGGCGTGCAGGTAGAAGCCGTAGCTGCCCGAGGCCTTTTCCGTGCTGCCAAATTGCGCATAGCCCTTCCACGGCGAATAGGAACCGCCGATCCAGTAATGTCCCGGCAGCCCTTTCATCTGCGGCGTGGCGGCAGATTTGCCATCACTCGCAACCCGCACGGACTTCTTGAAGAATTCCGGTGTCCACCCGATCTGCGCGAGCATCATCACCCCATCGCCGCCCCGGATTCCCCAATCGAGGCCATTGGTGCTGCGCTGAAAGATGCGGTCCCAAGTCTGGAACACGCCGAACTGCAAATTGAACTCCGGCGTGGGATGGTAACGCAATCGCTCCGCCCACGTGGCAAAGGGATACGCCGAGAACTGGGTTTCGAAGAGGACGTTGGGGATGTTCCCGTCGATGCCGTTGTTCATATACAAGCCGTAGATCGGCGAGGTATTGAAATCATCCGACGCGGTGAAACGCCCGATCTTCAGCTTCCATTTATCGCCCCAGAACTTTTGTTCGAGGGTGAGATTGTAAAAGAAGAAATTCTGGCCTCCGTGGACTGCTGCACGTCGTACTGGCTGCCCACGTAAGCATTCGTCACGCTACCGCCACCCGAACGATTGATCACGCTGGCAGCCAATTGCGCGCCGCGCCAGGCAAAGAGCTTTTCGAGATCGAAGGTGATGCCGAAATAGAAGTTATCGACGTAGGTAAAGCCGCGTCGTTTGCCGCCGCTGACGTTGCCCGCCGGATTCGCCACGTAATAGCTGTCATAAGTGACACCCGAGCCGGCGAGTCGGCTGCGGAGCCCGCCGAGGTCACCGAAAAGATAGTCGCCATCCTGCCAGCGTTCGCTGTGGATATTGGCATCGAGGATGGAGCCCTGCAGCGATGGCGTACCGGCGAATACCACTGCGGGAAGGGCGGCAAGAAGGAGCGAGGAAAGAACGAGTTTGTTCATTGGGACAGGCTGACGGTGACTTGGGACAGGAGCGCTTCGATGGATCGGTTAAAGTCGGCGGCGCCATCGGCGAAACGCGTGAGCGCGTGCACGGAAAAGGCCGTGGCCAGCCGCGCGGCGTCGGCCAGCGGACATTGGCGAAATTGCGCGGCGACCAGGCCGGCGACCATGGCATCTCCCGCTCCCACCGTGCTGCGCACCTCCACCCGTGGAGGGCGTGCGACGACCGCCTCTCGCGCCGTCACGAAGCAGGCGCCATCCTTCCCCATGGATACGACGACGGTCTCGATGCCTCGCGAAACCAGCTCCCGAGCTGCTTCCACGACCGCGGCGGTGTCGGGCAAAGGACGACCGAGCAGCTCACTGAGCTCGTGAATGTTTGGCTTGATGAGATTGGGCCGGGCTTCGAGGGCCAGGGCAAGAGGCTCGCCACTTGCATCGAGCACGATCCGTGGGCCGCGCAAACGCAGCCGGGTGATCAGCTCCCGGTAAATGCCCGGATCGGCACCTGGCGGCAGGCTGCCCGCGAGCACGAAACAATCCGCATGGAGCATGTCGAGCCGATGGGTGAATGCCGCCAGGTCGGCAGCGGAAACGCTGGCACCGGGAAAGTTGATGTCTGTCGTCTGATGCAGAACGGGATCGACGACTTTGATGCCGGTGCGTGTCTGGCCGGCGACGCGCACGAAGTGGTCGGCAATGCCGCGGTGGGAGAAGAGTTCCTCGAAGCTCGAAGTGTTCTCGCGGCCGAGGAAACCCGTGACCGCCACGCGGATCCCGCTTTCCGCGAGCATGGCGGCGACGTTCACACCTTTGCCTCCCGCGTTATTGCGGGCCGTTTCCACGCGGTTCACCCCGCCCGCCGTGAAATTCGGAATGGTGACCGTGCGATCAATGGCGGGGTTGAGCGTCACGGTGACGACGCTGAATTGTTCGGTTTTCATGGAAGAGGAAGTTCGCGCACTGCATCCGCGCCCTGGCAGGCGAGAGCGCGTTTGGCGAAGGTCTGGGCCTGGGTGTGTGAAATGCCGCGCAGGTACGCTTTCACCGCCGCCACACTCGGAATGCTCATGCTCAATTCGGTTACGCCCAGGCCAGCGAGGATGACTGCGCCGCGCGGTTCGCCGGCGATGCCGCCACACACCCCAACCCATTTGCCGGCGGACTGCGCCCCACGCACCGTCTGATCGATCATGCGCAACACCGCAGGATGCAGACCATCCACCTGCTTCGCCAGGGCGGCGTGCATGCGATCCATGGCCAGCACGTATTGGGTGAGGTCGTTCGTGCCGATGGAAAAGAAATCGCATTCGCGAGCGAATTCCGCCGCCATCGCCGCCGCGGAGGGCACTTCGACCATGATGCCGATTTCCACCGGCGGTACGCCGAGCTCCGTGCGTACTTGCTCGGCAATTTCCTTGGCGGCGCGCAAATCCTCGAGCGTGGCGATCATGGGAAACATGATCTTCACCGGCCCGGTGACGGAGGCGCGGTAGATCGCGCGGAGCTGCGGCCGGAAGAGCTCCGGCTTGCGCAGGCACAGCCGAATGCCACGCACGCCGAGGAAAGGGTTGTCCTCGTGCGGCTGCGGCAGATACGGCACGACCTTATCTCCGCCGATGTCGAGGGTGCGGATGATCAGAGGGAGACCGTTGAGCGCGCGGGTCATCTCGCAGTAGGCCTCGAACTGCTTGTCCTCCGTCGGTGGCGTATCGCGCTCCAGGAAAAGGAATTCGGTCCGCAGGAGTCCGATGCCCTCCGCGCCGGCCTCCACCGCCGCCGCGGCTTCGCTCGCCTTCCCGATATTGGCCACGACCTCAATGCGATGCCCGTCGGTCATCAACGCCGGCTGGTAGCGCTCGAAGTGCTCCTCCTCGCGCTGGCGCTGGATATCGATCTGAAATTGCCGGGCCGATTCGAGCTCTGCCGCGCTGGGTTCGGTGTAAAGGATGCCCGAGGCGCCATCGAGGATGCAGGTGATTCCGGCGGTCAACTCCAACACCGCGGCGCCCACGCCGACGATCGCCGGGATATCGAGCGAGCGGGCGATGATTGCGGTGTGCGAGGTCGGCCCGCCCGCGACCGTGACGATGCCCAAAATCCGCTGCGGATCGAGCTTCGCGGTATCGCTGGGCGTGAGGTCGTCAGCGACAAGAATGGATGGTTCATCCGGCAACGACGGCTCGCTATGCTGCGTCTCCGCGAGCAGGCGCAAGACGCGCTGGCCCACATCGTGCAAATCCGCCGCGCGGCCGGCCACGCGCTGGTCGCTCACGCTCTGCACTTCCTTCACGCGATTTTCGATCGCCTGCTGCCATGACCACGCCGCGCTGTGACCGCCTTCGATGAGGGCTGTCGCTTCGCCGAAGAGCTCCGTGTCGCTCAAGAAAGCCTGGTGCGCGCGGAAGATCGCCGCCTCGTTCTTACCGACCCGCGACTTCATCGAGTCGTAAACGTCCTGGAGCTGAGTGCGCGCGCTTTCGATGGCGTTCCGCAATTTCTGCCATTCTGCATCGGGATTGCCCGGGGTGTCCTTGACCACGATATGGTCGGCCTGGAAGTGATGCAGCTTTCCGATGGCCAGTCCCGGGGAAGCGGCCACGCCCGCAATGGCACGACCACTGGACTCTGGCACCCAGGCACGGGATTCCGTGCGTGAGGGCTTTTCCTCCTCGTCACCGAGCCCGCCTTCCACCGCCTCTTTCAGCGCGGCCAGTGCCGCATCGGCATCCACGCCGCTGGCGATGATGCGCAGCACCGTTCCTCCCTCCGCGCCAAGCTTGAGCAGTGAGGCCATCGCTTTCCCATTGGCTTCCCGGTCGCGGTAGCGCACGCGAATCTCGGACGTATACTCTCCGGCCAGATCGACAAAGGCCGTAGCTGGACGCGCGTGCAGGCCGGCGCTCGTGCCGAGCCTGGCGTCGACGAATTTCGTGCCGGCGATTTCCTCTTCCGCCGGTTCGGAGCCCTCTTTCTGTCGATTCAAGCCAGCGATGATTTCCGCGGGATCGTTCGTCCGCGCGAGACGGTCCGCGGTCGCGGTGTCATCGAGAACATCGGTCAGCGCAGCGAGAATGCCCAGGTGCTCATCGCTCTTCGCCGCGATGCCCACCACGATGCGCACCATCTGACCCGGGTTCCACTCCACGCCTTCGGGAAACTGCACCACACACACCCCGGTGCGGTGAATGAGTTCGCGATCCTTGCCCATGCCGTGCGGGATGGCGATGCCGTTGCCGAGGTAAGTATTCGCCTGCTGCTCGCGACCGAGCATGCTTTCCACGTAACCGGGTGCGATGTTACCTGCATCCACCAGGACGCGCCCGGCCTGGCGAATGGCGTCTTCCTTGTTTTTCGCGTGCGCGTGTAACTGGATATTTTGCGAGGTAAGCTGGATCATGGCGGGGGAATGATGGGGAGGTGAAGGGACTCAGGCGCGGACCGGTTTCTTCAGCACGAAAAGCGCTGCGGTCGTGACGACCGTGCCGGTCACGATGGCGGAGAGGTACGGCAGCAGATGAGTCACCGCGCCCGGGATGAGCACGGCGAAAATGCCGCCGTGTGGAACGAGCAATTGCACGCCGGAGACCATGGAAATGGCGCCTGCCGTGGCCGAGCCGAGCACCAGCGCCGGAATCACGCGGAATGGATCTTTCGCCGCGAAAGGAATCGCGCCCTCCGTGATGAACGAAAGCCCGAGCACGAGGGCCGGACCACCGGCTTCGCGCTCTTCATTGTCGAAGCGTTTTTTGAACAGGAACGCGGCCAGGCCGAGACCGAGCGCGGGAGTCATCCCACCGGCCATGACGGCAGCCATCGGCGTGTAGATTTTGCTCGCGAGGAGCCCAACGGCGAAGGTGTAGGCCGCCTTGTTTACCGGGCCGCCCATGTCGAAGGCCATCATCCCACCGAGGAGCACGCCGAGGAGCAAGGCGTTCGCGCCGCGCATGCTGTTGAGCCAGTCGTTCATCGCCTGGTTCAAGCCGTGCACTGGCGGGGCGACGACGTAGATCATGAGCAGGCCGACGCTGATCGTGGCGACGAAGGGTAGGATCAGCACCGGCTTGAGCCCTTCCAGATTCACCGGCAGCTTGATTTTCTCGGCGAGAAACCGGGTGAGATAGCCGGCGAGGAAACCCGAGGCGATGCCTCCGAGAAAGCCCGCGCCAAGATTCTGCGCGAGCATCCCGCCAACCAGACCAGGCGCGATGCCCGGCCGATCCGCCACGGAATACGCGATGAATGCGGAGAGCACTGCGACGAAAAGATGAAACGCCGTGGCGCCACCGATCTGGCTCAGGGCTCCGGCAAGCGTCTCCGGATGATCACCGGCGTGAATGCCGCCAATGGCGAACGCCAGGGCGATGGCGAGGCCGCCGGCGATCACGACCGGCAGCATGTAGCTCACGCCGGTCATGAGATGCTTGTAAGCACCCGTGCGGGACTTGGAGCGCTCCGCCTTGGCTTGCTCCACGGCCTCGGCGAGATTGGGTGAGCCGCCCACAGGTTGCGCGAGGGCGGTCTTGATCACGGCCTGACCGTCGTGCATCGCCGCCTTCGTGCTCGTGGAGTAGAGTGGCTTGCCGGCGAAGCGGGAGAGATCGACTTTCGTGTCGGCCGCGATGATCACGGCATCCGCCGCAGCGATGTCCTCCGCCGAAAGCTGGTTCTTCGCACCGACCGAACCTTGTGTCTCGACCTTGATGGCGTAGCCCAGCGCTTTCGCCGCCTTTTCGAGTGCAGCGGCCGCCATGAAGGTGTGGGCGATTCCCGTCGGGCACGAGGTGATGCCGACGAGTTGCTTCCGGCTCGCACCCACGGCGGCGGCTTCGATCATGGGCGCCGCGGGCGCTGACGGCTCGGCGACCGGCTTGGACACGAGCGTCAGCGCGGACTCGATGACCGTGGCCGTGTTGCGGATCGCTTCGGCGGTGCGGGTTTCGAAGAGCGGCTTGCCAGAGAACCGCCCCGTATCCACATGCACATCCGCGGCGATGATCACCGCATCCGCTTCGGCGATCTCTCGCTCGGTGAGAACATTCTTCGCACCGACCGAACCTTGCGTTTCGACGAGGAGATGATGTCCCAGCGATGCCGCGGTCTTTTTCAACGCTTCCGCGGCGAGCAGCGTATGGGCAATTCCGGTCGGACAGGAGGTAACGGCGACGAGGTTCATGGGAGGAGGTCGGTTTCGAAAACTGTTGGTATCTTACGATTAGTTTCGGTATCAGCAAGCGAAATCTTTCTATCTCTTTCGAAATGCACTTTCGTAAGGATTCTTTTCTTTACGAAAGCGAGTGCTAGTAATGATTGAATAGCGTTTTCGAAAGATGCCGAAAGATCCCCCTACTCCTGAAATCGAACCTGCTTCCTTCGGCGAGCGCGCGCCAATGACCAATCAGCGCCGTGCGAAAATCGTGGAACTGGTACGGCAGCATGGCGCGATGCGCGTCACGGAGCTGGCGGAGCAGTTCCAGGTTTCGGAAGTGACGATCCGCAGCGACCTCATGCAGCTCGAAAAGGACGGGCAGCTGGTGCGCGATCGTGGGGGCGCGTTACCCGTAGAGGGCGGACGCCAGCTCACCGCGCTGCTCGCAGTCGAGCAGCGCGCGCATCTGCAGATGGAGGAAAAGCGGCGCGTGGCGCGCTGTGCCGCGGCGCTGGTGAGTCCCGGCGATACCATCATCATGGATGCAGGGACGACCGTAGTGGAGATGGCGCCTTTTCTCGCAGGGATCGCATCCCTGACCGTGGTGACCAATGCGCTGAACGTGGCGCTCGAAGTGGCTGCGCGCACACAGGCGCGCATCATTCTGCTCGGCGGCACCTTCAACCGGGAATCATCCGGCACCGTCGGCTCACTCGCAGAACGCACCCTCAGCGAACTGGTGGTGCAAAAGGCCTTCCTCGGCACGCAGGCTTTCGATCTCGAGAACGGATTGACCGACACCACCCTGGAGATCGCGGAAGTGAAGCGCGCGATGATCCGCGCCGCGCGGCGGGTGATTCTGCTCACCGATTCGAGCAAGCTCGGGCGGTCGGGATTCATCAAGGTCGCGCCGCTCACGGCGTTTCATACGGTGATTTGCGATCACGATTTGCCGGCGGAAACGAAAGGTTCGCTGGAGCAGCTCGGGATTGAAGTGTTCCTGGCTTAAAGGCGTACCGGCGCGCTACGAGTTGCGTTCGAAAGGCGTCCTACGGCGCATCACGAAGGAAGGCGACCAGGTCGGCCATTTGTTGCATGTTCACCGCCCCCTCGAGCCCTTCGGGCATGGGCGAAGTGCCGGTAGCTTTCAGCGAGGCAATCTCGGTGCGGGCGAAGCTTTGCTCGGTCCCATCGAGGCTTTTCAAGGTCACACCGGTTTCCGTTTCCGCGGCGATGATTCCGGCCAGCGCGCGACCGTCCTTCAATTCCACGGCATAAAGCATGAAATTCGGCGCGACCTCGCGATTGGGATCGAGAATGTTGGTCAGCAATTGTTCCGGCGACCATGCACCCACCGTGGCGAGATTCGGTCCGATGTCGCGGCCTTCGTCTCCCTTGCGATGGCACGTGGAGCAGATGGCGCGATAGACCTCATGCCCTTTCGTCGCGTCGCCGTGCATGGTGAGCACCGGCTGATAACGCGTGATCGCATCCTGTCGCG
Organism: Chthoniobacter flavus Ellin428; assembly: GCF_000173075.1. Lineage (GTDB taxonomy): Bacteria > Verrucomicrobiota > Verrucomicrobiia > Chthoniobacterales > Chthoniobacteraceae > Chthoniobacter > Chthoniobacter flavus. The sequence continues at coordinate 37,340 of NZ_ABVL01000006.1, read as the reverse complement.
AACCGGCAGCGACGAAGAGCTTTCCGGCGCGTTCGCGCAGGGCGACATCGGGAAACCGCTGCAACGCTGCGCGGGCCGCCGGGCTGAGTTCGGCGGGATGGATCTGCTGCTTCTCCACGGCGACAATCAGTGGCTCCAGCCATTCCTTACGCGAAGTGAAGACACCGACGGCGGCTTCGCGCGCGCCGGGCGTGAGAGCCGGCCAGGCGGTGAGCAGAAGCGTGGCGACACCAGGATCCCGCTTGTCGCGGAGCGATTGGATGAAGGCGACGCAGACCGGCTCCGGTTGGCTGGGCTGAAGGAGTTTTCCTGCGAGCGATTGCATCGCGGAGAAATCCGCCAGCGCCAGCAGAGCGACGGATTCGGTGCGCTGTTCAACGCTGGCTTTCGCGGCGAGAGCACCACTCTGCGCTTTCGCGGAAACAGCGCGTAACCAATCCTGGGCGGCCGGTGAGGCAAATGTCGTCGGCGACTGGCTGTGCCGCGCCAGGCCTTTAGCCAGACCAAGCGCACCGGCTTCCGCGGAACTGGCGTGCGCCGCCGCTTCACCTGCAAGTAAATCGAGAAAAGCGCGACAAATGTCCGCCTTGGCCTCGCCACCGATGACCCCGCCGGCATCGCGCAAGAACGTAGCCGCATCCGGAGAGTCCGCTCCGCGCAGGACGGCTGCGGCCACCTCCGCCGTATGAGCGCCCGCGCTGCTGAGGATCGCCGTGCGCATCCAGGAATCCGCAACCTCATGCGAAGCCAGGGCAGCCAGCGGCTTGGCCGCGGCATCCGGCACTTCTCCCAGCGAAAGCGCGACTTGGTAACGCACGCCCAGAGCGGCATCGTCCGTCAGGTGCATCACCGCCATACGCAGCGACTCGGACTCTTTCAGCCGAGGTTCGGCGAGCAGGACAGCGGCGCGACGCATGTGTTCGTCGGAATCGTGCGTGGCAGCAACGATATCGGTCTCATTCAACGCCCCGAGACCTTCCAGCGACCACAGCGCTTGCAACCGAGCGAGCGGGTTTTGATTTTTGGACATCATCTCGCGCAGGGCCGGGACGGCGCTCTGATCCTGCCGCTCGAAGAGCAGGCGGTGAGCGGTGTCTCGATGCCACGCATTCGGATGCGCGAGCAGGGCCACGAGCTCGGCGGTGCTCGCCTTGCTCAAATGCGGCGCAGGGCGCGGCTGGAAGCCCGGCGGAGCAAGTCGATACAACCGGCCGCGATCGCGTCCGCGCTCGAGATCCAGCGCGGCGTGAATATCATCGGGCAGGCTCCAAGGGTGCTCGATGACCTCGCGATACATGTCGCACACGTGCAGGCAGCCATCCGGCGCGTTGACGAAATTCACCGGGCGAAACCAGATGTCGCGTCCCGCACAAAGCTCCTGTTTTCCATCCACCCGCGAGGCTTTGAAAGTCACGCCATCAGGCCTGGTCTTCAGCCGGTAGAAAAGGTTCCCTGCACAATCCGCGACGATGAGGTTGCCGTAAAACTCCGCGGGATAAGCGTCGCCTCGATAAACAGTGATGCCGCTCGATGAAGTCACGACACCGGAGCCGACCAATTCGCTGCGCGGCATGTGCGCGGTCACCGTGGAATCGGCGGACCAGCGTTTGGCGCGCAGCTCCCGCCAGGCTTCCGGTGGGCTCACGCGATAGACGGGCAACTGGTCGCCGGATTCCGCGACATCCGTGAGCGCGCTCACCACGGGCAGATAAGGATTGCGGGCCAGATAGCGGCTCTCGATCGCGATGTGCTGCGCGGGGTTGCGGATGTTGCAGAGGAAACGATTACCCCAGTCGTCACGCCCATTGCCGAAGCGCGCTCCGCCGCTCACGAGCTCGAGCAGATTATTGCGTGGATCGAGCCGCAGATCCGCGCGGCGCAGGCTCAACGGCTTCAGCTCGGGGTGCATGAGGTTTCGGATTTCGCCGCCATTGCTGCCGCCGGAAATGTAGAGCCGGTTATCGAGGCCCCAGACCGGATTGTTCATCACCGCCTGCACGTTGAATTTGCGAAGGCCGGTGAAGAGTTTTTGTCGCGCGTCGGCGTGGCCATCACCTTTCGTGTCCTTGAAGTACCACACATCCGGCGTGGCGGTAACGATGATGCCGCCCTTCCAGCACGCGATGCCTGTAGGCCACGAAAGGCCTTCGGCGAAAATCGTGCTGCGATCGAATTTCCCGTCGCCATCATCATCGAACAGCATGCGGATGCGACCGATCGGCGCGTCCGTGGGATTTTCCTGGTTGGCCTTGTGGTGCGCCTTGTCGGTGTAGGGGTAGTCCACCATCTCCGCGACGAAGGCGTGGCCGTCTTCGTCGTAAGCCATGGCCACGGGGCTCGCGACCATCGGCTCGGCGGCGAGCAGATCCATGTGAAAGCCGTGGAGGGTGTGGAAAGCTTTCTCGGCTTCCGCGGGAGATGTCGGGGGGATCGAGGGAAACTTCAGCGGCTCGGCGCCAAAGGCCGCGCCGGGCAGAAGGAGGATGAGCGCGGCCAGGCGCTCAAGCGCCGAGAAAACGTTGCGCGTTGGCTTGGGTGATGGCGTCGTGCTGGGCATCGGTGAGGGCGGATTCCCGGAGTTTGAGTTGCGCGGATTCGAAGTAGAAAACCGGGGCGTAGGAACCGAAGCAGAGCTGCGCGACGGGGAAATCGTCGAGCACGCCGGCAATGCCCTCGATGCCTTCGACCATGGCCACATCGAGGAGCACGCTGGTCTTTTTGCAGCGCGAGCAGGAGCGGCTTGCCGCCGGAGACGCGCGGCCCAGTTCAGCAACATGACACGCGCGCCGCTGACCGACGCGAGGAGCGATGGCAAGGGCGTAATATCCACCGGCGGCACGCGGAGCAGCGGGTTTTGCGTGCGTTCGTCTTCGAGCATCGCGGCGATCTGCACGGCGAGGCGATGTTCGGTCGCAAGCTGGAGCAGCGCGGCGAAGCGCGGGTCATCGAGCTTGTAACCGTGATAGCCGGGGAGCAGGCGCAGCCCGCGCATGTGATGTTTTTGGGCACACGCTTCGACGTCGGCTTCCCAGCGCGGGAGCGAGAGATTGACCATGCCGAAGGGCTCGAAAATCGGAAACCGCCGGCAAGTTTCAGCGAGCCGCGTATTTACGCCGCCGATGTCCTTGTGGAGGATTCCATCGAAAGAAGAAACCCAGGCGCGGCTCACCCCGTTTTGCTGCAACTTCGCCGCGAGCGCCGCTGGGTCCTCGAGACGCAGTCGCCGGATCGGCCATGGATCCAGCCAGGCGTTGGTATCGATGAGTGCTGTCTTGCGCGGCTCGGCGGGAGCGGCTGACGAGGACGTCCGCCCGGCGAACAGACCCGCGGCGAGGGCGCCGCGCAGGAAGTCACGCCGGGGAAGGGAAAACGAGGAATCGCTCATGGGAGGTCAGAACTGGATGCCCTTTTGGCGGAGGATCGGCGTGAGCAGGCGAATGAGATTTCCGCTGAAGATCAGCTTCTTCGCCTCGTCCGGAATGTCCGCGCCGTGGACCTTGGCGAGTTGCGAAGCGAAGCTGCGTCCGCCGGCGTCGCTGCCGTAGAGCACGCGTTCGGCGCCAAGTTCGCGCACGGCCATTTCGGTGTAGCCGGCCACCGGATCGGAACCGGCGAGATCGGAATAGGCATTGGGGAGCGAGGCGATGACGCGAACCCCCTGCTCCCAATCGCCGCCGGTGTGTCCGCACACCAGCGGAATCGACGGATGGCGACCGGCGAGTTCGGCGAAATCCATGGGCGTCGATTCACCGGGGTAGTTGGCCATTACTTTCAGCCACGTGTGCTGGAAAACGAGCGCCTGCAATTCATGCGCGCGCTCGACGAGGCGATCGACCGCCGGCACGTTGCAATGTTGCGCGACCCACAGCTTCACGCCGACCATTGGGCCGTCCTTCACGCAGCGATCCAGCTCGGCAAGGCTTTCGTCCGGGTGTTTGGGGTTCAAATAGACAAAGCCAAGGAGGCGGTCCGGCCACTTCGGCAGCACGCTCAACACCTGGTCATTTTCGAAGCGGAACCGCTCCGGCTTGGGATCCTGCGTCATGGGAAAGCCCATGAAGAGACACAGCCGCTCGATGCCCATTCGGTCGGCCACCCGCAGGAGTCGCTCGGCGCGCTGTTCCGCGGAACCGCCGATGGCGGGAAAGTGGGTATGCAAATCCCAGATGCGCATGTGTTCGAGGGGTGAACTGGATTCGTCAGGCACAACCGACGGGACTGCGCCACCTTAGCCGAAAAGGTTAAAAACAGCCCGTTACCGGAAGATTCCGCTGGGATCGATACCGCCGCTACCGTGGGCCATACTTTTTCGTGCCATTCCTCCATTTTCGTGGACACTTTCCTTTGATGAAGCCTGCGCAACTCCGTGCCCTGGCCCTCGCCGAATGGCGCGGGCAGGCGGAGCCGTACGTGCGCGCGGACCGCACCACGGCGGTCGGCGATGCCGTGCGGAAGGTGATGCAAAGCCTCGGCCTTGGTGATCGCCTGAAGGCGGATGAAGTGCTCGCCGCATGGCGCGAGATCGTCGGTGATTTCTTCGCCAAACACTCCGCACCGCAGCAACTCAAGGACGGCGTGCTCTATGTCGCCGTGCTGCAGCCCACGGTGCACTTCGAGCTCGATCGCGTGTGGAAGCGCGACATCATCGCCAAGCTCAAGCAACGCTTCGGCGCCCGCACGGTGCGGGAAATCAAGTTCCGCCTCGGCTGAAGGACGCATGGCCGACTCCATTCGCATCGAGAGTCTCGAACTCCGTTCCTACATCGGTGTGCCAGCGGAAGAACGCGCGGCCACGCAGCGTCTCACGGTCAGCCTGGTGCTGGAGCCGGTCCGTGACTTTCGCGCACTCGACGATCGGATCGAAAACACGGTCGACTATTTCGACGTGGGCAATTTCGTGAAGGCACTGAGCCTCTCGGGGCCGCGCCAGCTCATCGAGACGCTCGCGGAAGAAATCGCCGGGCAATTGCTCGCGCGCTACCCGCTGCGGGCGGTCGAGGTCGAGCTGCGCAAATATATTCTGCCCGATACGGCTTTCGTCGCGGTCCAGCTTCGACGGGAACGCGAGGCCGGTTGAGATCCTATCATTCCTATTCTTCCTATCCCTCCTATTCGGCGGTCTTCGGATAGGAGGTATAGGAAGAATAGGAGTCATAGGATTCCATTTCGCGCTGCCCTACCCTTTCCAAATCTCATGAGCAAAGCACCTCTCCCGAAACTCATCATCGCTTCGAGCGATCACGATGCCGACATGCTTTACGCCACCGGCTTTTTCGTGCCGGATGCGTTTCTCTTCCTGCAGCAAGGAAAGCGTTCCACGATCGTACTCAGCGATCTCGAGATCGACCGCGGACGGAAGGAAGCGCGCGTGGATAAAATCGTGGCGTATTCGGACATCTCGAAGCGCCTGAAAAAGCGCAAGAACGCCAGTTTCGTCGATCACGCGGTCGCGTTTCTGCAGGAACGCAAGGTCCGTCGCGTGGCGGTGCCGGCGTCTTTTCCGCTCGGGCTCGCGCGCGACCTCGAGAAAGCGGGCATCAAGCTCGTGCCGCAACCGGGGCTGTTCTGGCCGGAGCGTGAACACAAAACAGCGGACGAATTGAAACTCATGCGCCAGGCCATCGCGATTACGGAAACCGGCATGGCTCGGGGAGTGGAAGTATTGCGGGCCGCGAAGATCGGCCCGCAGAAGGCGCTGCGCTGGAATGGCGCGCCGCTCACTTCCGAAATCCTTCGCGCGGAAATCGACTCCGCCATCCTGCGCGCGGGGGGCGTGCCGGCGAATACGATTGTCGCCGGCGGCGAACAGGCGTGCGATCCCCATGAGCGCGGGCACGGACCCTTGCGGGGAAATGAGTTGATCATCCTCGATATCTTCCCGCGCTCGGCGGCCAGCGGTTACTTCGGCGACCTCACGCGGACAGTCGTTCGCGGGCGGGCCAGCGAGGCGCAAAGACACCTTTGGGACACCTGCCTCGAAGGTCAAAAGCGCGCCCTTCGCGCAATGAAGCCGAAGGTCGTGGGCAAAGAGGTGCAGGACGGCGTCCGGGAATTTTTCACCGCGCAGGGTTACCCCACCGAACAGCGAAATGGGCGATGGAACGGCTTCTTCCACGGCCTCGGTCATGGGCTGGGACTCGAGATTCACGAGTCGCCGCGGGTGGCGGCGACCACATTCCGTCCCGGCCAGGTGGTTACCGTCGAGCCAGGCATTTACATTCCCGGCCTTGGCGGGGTCCGTCACGAAGACGTGATCACGATCACACAAACGGGGAATCGCTTGCTGTCCGGCTTTCCGAAGCCGTTCGAGATCTAGCAGTCTCGTTCGAAGCAGAATTCTGCCTCTTAATCTTAATCGTAATCTTAATCTTAATCCTCGGCGGTTGGGTTCGGGATTAAGATTAAGATTAAGAATTCCCCCGACGCATCTTGGGGAACTACCGGACGTTTTTCTCTGTAAACGCCCAATTTTGAACACTCTTGCCATGCGGATGTCTTATTTCCCCGCATGCTTGTGACCTTACCGTTGCTGTTTCTCGTAGTGTTCGTCATCGCTTCGGCTCGGCCTGTTCCGGCCCCGGTCCCCGTGCGCATCCGCGCCTCCTCACGGCGCCCCCACTCATGAGTTGCTTCGCCTCTGCCCTTCCTGCCACCAGCCTTTGGCCCCTCAGCCCTTCCCCAGCGCCTGCGCCTGCTCCCGCGGAAACGGCATTCCCCTCCGACGCGAAGCCTGTTACGAAAGCGCGGACGATGCAGGATGACCTGAGCCGCAAACAAGACGACGAACTGATCGCCCGCACGCAAGCGGGCGAGGCAGCGGCGTTTGATGAGCTCGTGGTCAAATACAGCCCGCGTCTCTACGGCCTGGTCTACAACATGACCTCCAACCACGAGGACACCAACGACCTCATGCAGGACATCTGGTCGAAGGCCTACCGCTCCATCGCCGGCTTCCGTGGCAAGTCGTCGTTTTACACCTGGATTCACTCCATCGGGGTGAACATGACCATCAATTTCCTCAAGAAACGCGGCCGGCGCTACACCTTGAGCCTCGATGACATCGACTCCAATGTGCAGCACGACAAAGAGTTCATCGAGCTCACCGCCACCAGCACCCCGGTGCGCGAAGCCGATCTCAGCGAACTCCAGAAAAGGTTGAACGAGGCCATGCAGAAACTGTCTCACGATCATCGGGCGGTCGTTACCATGTTCGACATTCAGGGGATGCCCCACGCGGAGATCGCGAAGATCCTTGGAATCTCGGAGGGCACCGTCCGGTCCCGGCTTTTTTACGCACATCGCCAGTTGCAAAATTTTCTCACTGAGTTTCACTCCTAAATTTGCGCCATCTCCCATGACCGAAGAACAACTCTCCGCCCTGTTAAGGATCAAGCGCTTCGAACAACCGCCTCCGCAGTACTTCGATCAGCTCCTGCAAAATATCCATCGTCGCCAGCGCTCGGAACTACTGCACCGTCCCCTGTGGAAGATCGCGGCGGAACGCATGCAGACGTTCTTCAGCGAACACAGCATGAGCCACCTCTCGTATGCCGGTGCGCTCGCGTCGGTGGTGGTCGTGGGTATCGTGGGTATTGGTTTCCTGACTTCCGGTGGCTCGCTGGAGCCTGTAGGTGCACACGGCTTGCCGGCCATCGCGGATTCCCACGCTCCCCGGGACATCGCTCCCGCAGATAACGCCTTTTCGCAGAAGAGCCTGCTCGCCATTGAAATGGCGCGTCCCTCGTCTGCCTTTGGTCCTTCCGCTCTGCCGACTTCCGCTCCGCTACCGACTGCTCAAAACTTCACGGCGCCCGGGGCGCAACAGCCGCGCTATGTCATCGACGCGCGTCCTGCCAGTTATGAGCCGGCTCCCGCTTACAGTTTTTAAGCACTCGCGCGGGCGCTCCCGCCCCATTCCATCCATGCGGCTTCTTCTGGCAATCATCGCGGGCAGTTTGCTCGGCGGCACCCCGGTCTTCGCCGCGGATACAGCGGATGCCGCGAAAGCCAACGAACCGGCGATCACGCTCGACGCCATCCAGCGCGACGTCCAGGCCATCTTCCACAAGTGCCGCGACGCGGTCGTGCGCATCGAGGCCGAGGACGAGCGTGGTTATCTTTCCGGCTCGGGTTTCTTCATCGACCCAAACGGCATGCTCTACACCTCCTACACCGTAGGTGGGGAGTCGCACGACATTCACGTCTCCTTCAATGGCGCGCACTACAAGGCCCAGCGGCTCGTCAGCGACATCCGCAGCGGCGTCGCCATTTTGAAGATCGAAGCAGAGACTCCTTTCCTGACCTTCGGCGATTCGCATCAGCTCTCCGTCGCGTCACCGGTCATTGCCATCGGCTACCCGATGGATCTCCCGCTCACACCCGTCTTCGGCACCGTCGGCGGCTTCGAGTTGAAATACCAGGGCCGCTTCTTTGCCACCACGCACATCCGCGCCAATCTCCCCGTGCAACGTGGTGAAGGCGGCGCTCCGCTCGTCAATTCTCACGGCGAAGTCGTCGGCATCCTCATCAGCCGACTCGAGTCAGGAAACGGCTCGTTCGTTCTGCCCATCGAAGCCGCGGAAAAAGTGCGCAAGGATTTCATGCGTTTCCACGATGTCCGCCCCGGCTGGATTGGCGTCCGCATCAAGCCGCTGGAAGAACCCGTCAACGGCTCCACGGCCGAGATCGAGGAAGTGCTGCCCGACGCTCCCGCGGAAAAGGCCGGCCTGCATGCCGGCGACGTCATCGTCCAGGTCGGCAACCATCAAGTCAGCTCACCGGAAGACGTGCTCGCCGCCTCCTTCTTCCTGACTGCCACGGATGAAACCACCATCCGCGTCGCCCGCGATGGCTCGGAGCAGGATTTCAGCGTCATGCCCGTCGACCCCCGCCCTGTCCCGGCCGCCATCCCAGCGCCCGCGGCCACCCCTGCGCCCGCGGCCATCCCCGCGAAGGCTGATCAATAGGCGCCAGGCGGACGGATTCGATCGCGGAACGATATCACGGACACATTCAGGCTCCTGAATGGAGATGAGTGCGGCATGGTTGCAGCGATTAGAGCAACAGGGCGTTTTTCGGACGAGTAACGCCATGCAGAAGTTTCTCGCGCACCGCCATCTATTGCTGTTTCCGCTCTAAGAGAGTGTACCGAAAGTCTGACAAGACGAGTTTTTGAGCACGGATTACGCGGATCGCACGGATGAGACGAGCCGACACGGACTTCTGTAATCCGCGCAATCCGCGTAATCCGTGGTCCTTCCCCCGCTCACATTGAATTTCGGTAGACCCTCTAAGAATTTCGCCCCAAAACGCCTCTGAAGATTACCCATTCATGAAAATCGCAATCTCCCTGTTGCTTACTCTCGCCGCAGCCCTTCCTCTCCTCGCCGAAAATACTCCCGCTGAACTTCGCCAGACCAGCAAAGCCGTGCTCGGCACCATCCCCGACAAAATGCCCGGCTCCGAGTCCGACACCCCGGACATGGTCGAATTGGGACGCACGCTTTTCTTCGATGTCCGCCTTTCCGCGAACAATACCCAATCGTGCAACTCCTGCCACGCGATCGACCAGCAGCGCGGAGGGGCGGACACCGCTCCGACTTCGCTCGGTGATGCCGGCAAACATGGCGGACGCAACGCGCCAACCGTGCTGAATGCCGGTTTCCATGTAGCTCAATTCTGGGATGGCCGCGCCGCCGATCTCGCCGCCCAAACCAAGGGACCGATTCTCAATCCCGTTGAAATGGGCATGCACGGCGAAACCGCCGTCCTTGAGAAACTCAACGCGGTGCCTGGCTATGGAGAGGCTTTTGCCAAGGCCTTCCCCAAGGACGCCAAGCCGCTCACCTACGACAATCTGGCCCGCGCCATTGCCGCCTTTGAGCACACGCTCATCACCCACGATCGCTTCGATGATTTCCTCAAGGGCGAAGACGGCGCGCTCAACGACCGCGAGCGCAAGGGCCTGCAAACGTTCGTTTCCGTCGGCTGCGTCGGCTGCCACAACGGCCCGCTCTTCGGCGGCAACAGCTTCCAGAAACTGGGTGCCGTCAATGCCTACAAAACCGACGACCAGGGCCGTTTCGCTGTCACCAAGGATGAAGCGGACAAGTTCAAGTTCAAGGTGCCGAGCCTGCGCAACATCGAGATCACCGCCCCTTACTTCCACGACGGCAGCCAGACCACACTGGACGGCACTGTTCGCGAAATGGCGTGGCTCCAGTTGGGCCGCAAGCTGACCGACCAGGAAGTCGACGACATCGTGACCTTCCTGCACACGCTGACCGACAAGAGTCGGACGCCCACGCACACGACCAGTCGGTAGGCAGGCGGCGGCATCAGGGGAGCAACCCCTCGCAAAGCTCTTTCAACGGAGAGCGGACAGCAATGCCCGCTCTCCGTTGTCTTTTGACGGCGAGGAGCAGCTTACAACCGCCCTCCAAAGAAGAGCCCTGGAGGGCACCGCCGAGGTGGCGGCGTCCGGGACAAGCGGCGGCAGGTCCTTGGGCGAGCCCTCTGTCGGTGCAGGGAATACGTTGAATCGAGGAAGCGACGGAGCGCTTCCCTCCAGTTCCATTTCTACGCGCGGCGCTCCTTGATCGCAGCGAGGAGGTCGGCGATGACTTCGGCACGCGGTTTGGCACCGAGATTGCCTTTGCCGTGGACACGGACGCTGACGTTGCCGGCTTCCAGGTCGCGGTGGCCGAGGACGAGCATGGTGTGCACTTTCATCTGCTCGGCACTGGCGATCTTGGCTTTGATCGGGTCGCTGCTGGAATCGAGGTTGGCGCGGACGCCCGCGGCGCGGAGCTCGGCCTGGATGGCCTTGGCGTAATTGACGAGCGGTTCTTCGTCGCCGATGGGCAGGACGCGGACTTGCTCGGGGCTGAGCCAGAGCGGGAAATTGCCGGCGTAATGCTCGATGAGGAAGCCGACGAAACGCTCGTGCGTACCGAGCGGCGCGCGGTGGATGCAGAGCGGGGTCTTGCTGGTATTGTCGCGATCCTTGTAGGTGAGGCCGAAGCGCGCCGGGACGGCGAAGTCCACCTGGTTGGTGGCGATGGTGAATTCGCGACCGATGGCGCTCCACACCTGCACGTCGATCTTCGGGCCGTAGAAGGCGGCTTCGTTCGGCACCTCGATGAAGTTGATGCCGGTGCGCTGGAGAACGCCGCGAACCATGTCCTCGGTCTTCAGCCAGAGCTCGGAGTTATCGACGAATTTCTGGCCGAGTTTGGCCGGATCGTGGGTGGAGAAACGCATCACGTATTTGTCGATGCCGAAGATCGCGAAATACTTGAGATACATCTCGTTCACCGCGCGGAACTCGCTCTCGAATTGTTCCTCGGTGCAGTAGATGTGGGCGTCGTTCATCTGCATGGAACGCACGCGCATGAGACCGAAGAGTTCGCCGCTCTGCTCGTAGCGATAGCAGGTGCCGTATTCGGCGAGGCGCAACGGCAGGTCGCGATAACTGCGCGGCACCGCAGCGAAGAGCTTGTGGTGGTGCGGGCAGTTCATGGCCTTGAGGTAGTAGCGGTCGGGCGGAGCGATTTTTGATTTTGCCTCGTCAATCCCCATATCTAGAAAGAGCCGCTCAAGAGCGATCTTACTAGCGTCCCCAAACTGCTGCTCGGGAATAGCACGGAAGAACTCTTCAAACTCAGCCTCCATATCGACATAGCTACCGGAGGTATGAGTTCCTTTCGCCTTCCGGTATGCTTCACGAAGATATTCCTCGCTCTCATCGAAACTTAGTCGCTTGAGCGTGAAATCGATGAATCCTTCGGAGCCCTTTGCATCTTCCCGGAGCTCCATCGGCGGGAACATGGACTCCGCGTAGTACGGCAGGTGCCCGCTGGTGAGATACATGTTCTCACGCGCCAGGACCGGTGTGCGCACGCGGTCGTAGCCGCCGGCGAATTCGGTTTCCTTGGCCAGCTTCTCCAGTTCCTCGATGAGCACGGTGCCGCGCGGCAGCCAGAGCGGGAGGCCGGGGCCGACATCGTCGTCGAAGCAGAAGAGCTCCAGCTCCTTGCCGAGCTTACGGTGGTCGCGCTTCTTCGCCTCCTCCAGCATGGTGAAGTAGGCTTCCATCTCGGTCTTGTTCTTGAAAGCCGTGCCGTAGATGCGCTGGAGCTGCGGATTCTTTTCGTCGCCCTTGTAATAGGCGCTGGCCACGCTGGTCAGCCTGAAGGCGCCGATATTGCCGGTACGCATGACGTGCGGGCCGGCGCAGAGGTCGAGGAAGTCGCCATTTTTGTAGAGCGAGATTTCTTCGCCCTCGGGAATGTCGGCGAGGTTGCCGATCTTGAATTTCGAGACATTGCCCGGGCGCTCGCTGAGACCGCCGAGACGGCCGGAATTGGCCAGGGCGATGGCTTCGTCGCGCGAAACGGCGGTGCGCTCGAAGACGTGGTTCGCCTTGATCTCCTTTTTCATCTCCTCCTCGATCTTCAAGAAATCGTCCGGTGAAATGCGGTGCGGCATTTCGAGGTCGTAGTAGAAGCCATTTTCCACCGGCGGACCGGCGGCAAACTGCGCCTCCGGCCAAATGCGCAGGATGGCCGTGGCCAGGACGTGCGCCGCGCTGTGGCGCAGGCGTTCCAGGTCGGACATCTGGTGGCGTTGTTCGAGTGTTTTGCGTTCTTCAGCCATACAAGGAAAAGGAAAAGGGAGCCGAAGATAGGTTTTGCGTGGAGACGCCGCAAGTGCGGAGGGAAAACATCGGAGGGATGCGCTCCTGCGCGTTCCCACGTTTTTTGGGCGAAGGTGGTGGGCCTGCCGTCTTGGTCCATGAAGCGTGGGAACGCGCGGGAGCGCGTCCCTCCGTTAGCGGAGTTCGTTTAACTCGCCTTGATATGGCCACGGGTCAGGCGTGACGACGAGATTGGCTCGGACGGGATTTTGGCGCACGTAGTCCCATTTTTCGTCGTAGCGTTCATCCGAACGTAGCTCTCTGTCCCAGTGGTCGCGTTGGAAGACCGGTTTTTCTGCAGCGACAGGCCACGCTTTGGTGAGCTGGCTTTTCCAATACTGCATCCACTTCTCAAGAGTGCACCCGGGATCGGACGGTGCGCAGAAGAAATGCGCGTGATCGGGCATAATGACGTAGCGACCGACCAGCCAGAAAGTGGCGGCGGACCAGATCTGGCGTAAGAGCGCATGGGCCGCGTCGTTCGCCAGACATCGCTGCCGGTCCTTCGTCACAACCGTTACGTAGATGATGATCGAGCGGTTACCCGCGAAGTAGGGAGAAAGGTGAATCGGACGCTTGCGACCAGCCATCGGAGGGACGCGCTCCTGCGCGATCCGTGTTTGTATGTGTAACGATTGCGGAGTGCCAGCTTGGATTCGAGCGAGCCAAAGAAAAATTGGGGCACGCTCAGGAGCGCATCCCTCCGTGGTTGCCGCGCGGATGTGCTATCTCACTTCCCCACGCAATACACCGCCTGCGGAGTGCGGATGAAGAGGTCGCCGCTGCTGATGGCGATGGTCGCGCGCGTACCTTCGCTGTCGCCCATGGGGATATTGCCCAGGACCTCGAACTTGTCGCCGGCGCCGACGACGAAGACGTTGTTGCGTTCGTCGATGAAGTAGAGCTTGCCGTCCGCGGCGACAGGGGAGCTGCGGACCACGGCGCGCGTGGGAATTTCACCCTGCCATTTCTTCTCGCCCGTCCTGGGATCGAGCGCGGAGAGCGTGTGCGAATCGCCATCGAGGACGAAGAGCTTGCCGTTGTAATAGACCGGCGTGCAGACGTCCGGGGTGTGCCGCTCATCAAATTTCCACGCCAGTCCCTTCTCGCTGATGTCGCCCTTCATGTCGGTGCGGAAGGCGAGCAGTGGTCCTTTCTTCGGGCCCGCCGCAATCGCCAGGCCATCGACGCTCACCGGCGAAGGGACGGAACGCATATCGCCGCGCTGGGTGGGATTCAGGCCGTAGCCACGCCACAATTCCGCGCCGGTGGCGGGATCGTGCGCACTCAAACAATCGCCGCCGGCAACGAGCAACTGCACCTTGCCATCCTTGCCCACAGCGGGTACCGGCGTGCCGAAACTCTCCTGCGATTCATCGTGCGCGGTGGAGGTCCGAGCCACTTTCCAGATGTTCTTGCCCGTAGCCGGATCGAGGCAGAGCAGGAAACTCTCGCGCGCCGGATCGCCGCCGGCCTGGCCGGGATAATCGGCCGGCGCGGGATTGCGCTGGAGCACCTGGAGATAGAGGCGGCCTTGGAAGAGCAGCGGGCTGGAGCCGTAAATCCAGTTGAACGACAGGCGGCCGTATTCCGAGGAAAGATTGCGGTTCCACAGGACCTTGCCGCTGAAGTCGAGGGCGGCGATGTCGCCCGTGCCGAAGACGACGTAGACGGTCTTGCCATCGGTGACCGGGGAGCACGAAGCCATGTTGGCGCGGCCCTTGGTGATGTCGCCGGTGGCGATCTGCTTTTGCCAGAGCACCTTGCCGTCCTTGCGATTCAGCGCGATGAGCGCCAGGTTCTTGTCTGCATCCGGGCTCACCACAAAAACAGTGTCACCCCAGACGATCGGCGAAGCGCCGCTCGGCCCGGGCATGGGGGCGGTCCATTTCACCGTGTCGCGCGTCCAGGTCGTCGGCAGGCCGGTCTCAGGCGAAGTGCCATTGAGCGCCGGGCCGCGCCATTGCGGCCAGTTTTCCGCATGGACGACGAGCGTGGAGAGGGAGAGAAGGGCGAGGGTCTGGAGGGTTTTCATGCGACGGTGGACGGAGGAGATAGCCGAAGAATGGCGCAAGATGAAACCGGAAAAGCAGCGCGGCCTTAGCCGCCAAAGATGGCTTGAGGAGGAATGGCCGCAAAAAGGCACAAAAGACGCAAAAAGAAGAGAGCAGCCGCCGGATTTCTTTGGCGGTTTTTGCGCCTCTTTGCGGCTGCCTCCGGTTCCTGGCGGCTCCGTTCTTTACAAGGCCAAGGCGACCAAATCCCCGTTGTTGTTCCGGCAATAAACGTGGCCATTCGCCACGGTCGGCTGCACCCAGCATCGGCTCGGCAGGACATGCTGGTGCAGGAGCGGCTTGAAACCAGCGGGGGAGGTGTCGCCGATGACCAATTCGCCCGGTTCGGTCAGGACGACGAGTTTGCCGTCCGCGATGACCAACGAACCGCCACCCAGCTTCTGTGACCACTTCACGTTGCCGGTGGCGAGGTCGAGGCATACGAGCGGGGATTTCGGGTTTGCCTGGTTATCGACCCCATAAATCGCCCCCTGCCACAGCGCCGGGGAATTGACATGCGAGCGCAGGTTCTTGTTGCGCCAGAGCTCGTTTACGCCGCTCTCGGTGACTTCCAGCAGCGCACAGCCGGCGTTGTAGCCGGAGGTGACGAAGATGCGATTGCCGCTGACCAAGGGCGTAGCGGCGTTGATGTCCCATTCCGTTTTCCATTCGTGCCGCCATAGTTCCTTGCCGGTCTGCGATTCGAGACCCACAAGTTGGTTGGACTTGAAAAGCACGAGCGTCGGTTTGCCGAGGATATCCGCCAACACCGGCGACGCGTAACCCAGGTCGTCGTCGCCGCTCTTCCACACCACGTTGCCGTTCGTCTTGTCAAGCGCCATGGTCGAGCCGCCCTTCGCGCCGACTTCGCAGATGAGCGTATTGCCCACCACGAGCACCGACGCGGCGTAGCCGTAGTAAGGCCGCTTCCCGCCGAAATCGCGCTGGTAATGTTTATACCAGAGCGGCTTGCCGGTCGCGATGTCGAAGCAGAAAAGATCGCCCTGATGGCTCACCGTGTAGAGCCGGTTGCCATCCACCGTCGGCGTCGAGGCGGTGCCGCCCTCGAAGCTACGCTTGTCCACATTCAGCGGGTATTCGTATTTCCACAGGACGCGACCGCTCTTCGCGTCGAAACACCAGACGGCGTCGTTTTGCTGCACGTTGCCCATGGTGAAGACGCGATCACCGCTCACGGTGATCGATGACGCACCCGTGCCGACATTCGCTTTCCACAGTTCGCGCAAGCCGCCCATGGGCAGAGTGCCGATTTTTTCCGGGGACACGCCCGTTTCGGAGGGGCCGCGATAGAAGGTCCAGTCAGCCATGGCTGCCGAACCGAGCAAACAAACAAACGCCACGAGAAGGAGAGGGCGATTCATGCGACTACTGCTACGGGGATGACAAGACGGAGTCAAACCACGGAGTTGGCCACAAAAAAGCGCAAAAGACGCAAAAGGGGAATCCTCTGACCGCCTTCCTTTTTGTGCCTTTTGCGCCTCTTTGCAGCTATCCGAATTTTGCGGTTAACGTTGACAGCGCGCGCACCAGCGGGTGGTGCGGCCGCCGATCGTCGCGGTCTTCAATTGCAGTCCGTCGCGCGGGCATAATCCTTTGTTCGTCCAGCGCTGATGAATGAGCCAGTCCTCTGGCGGATCGGAATAATCCTTGCCGATGGTATCCAGCGAGACCTGGCAGATCTCGCGCGCTTTTTCCCAAATTGCGGCGATCTGTTTCCTGGACAACTTCCCGCAGAGCGCACGCGGATCGATCCGGGCCTGCCAGAGAATCTCATCGGCCATCCAATTGCCCACGCCCGGAAAAGCCGTCTGCACGAGCAACGCCGCCTTCACCGCGAGCCGCGCACGGCGCTTCAGGAATGCGCTCATTCGCTCCAGCGTGAACTCCGGCGACGTCACCGCTGGCGGCAGCTTCGCCCACCACTCCGGCTCAGCGCGACCTTCGTGGAAATGCACGCGCCCGAATTGCCGCGGATCGCTGAAGACCAGCGATCGCGCGCTCTGCCGGAGCACGAGGTGATCATGCCTGCCTGGCTCAAAGTCTTTGGCCTCGACGCGTAGCTCACCGCTCATCCCGAGGTGAACGCCCAGCCAGACGCCACCGGAAAAGCGGAAGCACATCAGCTTCGCACGCGCCTCGGAACCGGTATACGCCGCGCCTTTCAGCGTGGCGGCGAGGCGTTTCGTATCGACGCCGCGAAAAATGCGCTTCCCCGCATGCAATTCCACGGCGGTAATCTTCTTCCGCAGGCCTGCGTCCCACTCCTTGCGGTAATACTCAACTTCAGCGAGCTCAGGCACGGCTTAGCTGATGAATCGGATGGAACACGGATAGCGGTAGGCCACGCCCTCGTTGGCTTTGACCGCCGCGATGATCGTTACGATGATATCGAACAGCCACACCGCCGGCAGCAGCACGATGCCGACGAGAATGAGAATGGCCAACCCGGCGACAATAAAGGCCAGCGTCATCGTGATCTGAAAGTTCAGCGCCTCCTTTCCCTGGTCGTTGACGAACGGCATCTCGTCCTTTTTCAGGCACCAGATGATCAAGGGCCCAGCGATGTGGCCGAAGGGAATCAAATGCCCGGCAAAGGTGCTGAGATGAGCAAACATGGCCATGTTGCGAGCGTCCTTGTCTGGAAGGTCCATGCCACGAGTTTGCCGCGCCTTGAGCTGTTGGACAACTGTAAACGCGCTCCACCGCCACTGGAAAAATACCCAGAACCAGCTTAAGAAAAAGCCTTTCGGGATACTTACGCCCGGAGAGATTCTTCATCCTTCCGCCTTCATCCTTCCGCCTTCATCCTTCATCCTTTTCCACCATGCCCACCTATATTTACGAGACGACTAATCCGAAGAAACCCGTGCGCCGTTTTGAGGTGCGGCAGAGCATGAAGGACGAGCCACTCACCAAGGATCCCGAGACCGGAGAGCCCATCCGGCGCGTCATCAGCGGCGGGCTCGGCTACATGAGCAAATACAATACGCCCAAGCATGCCGACATGCAGCGCCAGATGGGCGGCGGCGGAGGTTCGTGTGGATCCGGTTGCGGCTGCCATTGACGCGCGACGCGCACTCGCCTTTCATGCGCGTTCCCGTGGAAACATCCGCCAACCCCACCCCTGCGCGGTCCCCGATGGGACCCATCTTCCTCACGATCTTCATCTCGATGATCGGCTTCGGCATCGTCATCCCGGTGCTGCCCGTCTACGCGAAAAGCGCACCCTTCAAGCTCGGCCCCACCGAATTGGGCTGGCTCGTCGGCATCTTCTCGCTCGTCCAACTCTTCTCCGGCCCGATCATCGGCAAAATCTCCGATCGCGTGGGCCGCAAACCGGTGCTGCTGGTCAGCATCATCGGCACCGCCATCGGTTATTTCATTACCGGCGGAGCCTCCGCGGCGTGGATGCTCTTTCTCGGGCGCATTATCGATGGCGGCAGCGGCGGTAACATCGCCACGGCGCAGGCTTGCATCGCGGATGTTACCCCGCCGGAGCAGCGCTCGCGCGCCATGGGTCAGATCGGCGCCGCGTTCGGCCTCGGTTTCATTCTCGGTCCGGCCATCGGCGGCTTGCTCAGCCTTTATTCGCCTTCCCTGCCCTTCTACTTTGCCGGCGCGCTTTCCGTGCTGAATGCCGTGCTCGTATGGGTGCGCCTGCCGGAAACCCTGACCGAAGAAAAACGCCTGCACCCCAAGGAAGCCTCCCCGCTGGGCGAAGTCTTCGCCGAAGGCCGCGGCCGCTTCATCGGCCTGCTGCTCGCCGCCACCCTGCTCTCCACGACCGGCTTTGCCTTCATCCACCTGCTCTTCGCGCTCTTCTGCCAGGATCACCTTCACTACGACATGCGCCATACCAGCTACGCCTTCGCCTATGTCGGCTTCATCGCCGTGCTCGTGCAGGGCGGTCTGCTGCGCCGCTTGCCGATGGATCGCATTGAAAAACCCGTCGCGGCCTTGGGAGCGGTCTTGCTCGCCATCAGCCTGTATCTGCTCCCGCGAGCGGATACCACGGGAGCCTTTCTCTGGGTCACCGCCCTCATGGCGCTCGGCAATGGCCTGCTTGTCCCGACACTCACCGGCATGGCCTCGCGGCACGTCCACGGCCGCGCCCAGGGCCGCGTGCTTGGCCTAAACGCTTCCGCGGGTGCGCTCGGCCGGTTCCTCGGTCCGGCGCTGGCCGCGCTCCCGCTGCCGGCGGCATTTTCCGACTGGGATCGCCCGCTTGCGCCCGACGTCCTCGCCATCGCGAATCACAGCTACATCGTCGCCTTCAGTGCGAGTGCCGGCATTATGGTGGTCGCCTTTCTGATCATCCTCGCGATGAAGCCGCTCGATTTCAAAACTCCGGGCGAAGACACAGGCGTGGCGACGGCATAGCCGGTCGCTCGCCCGATCATCAATGAAAGGCGCCAACCGATTCTTCCGACTCGCGATGGCGCTGCTGATCTTTTTCTTCTTCTGCGTCGCTCTTTGGGTCTGGGCGTTTTATCTGCGCTACAAGATCCATTTCGGATGACCACACATGTTCCCGCATTTTTCCCCGACCGCTTTTTCCGCAAAAGCGTAACAGAAAAGGGCTCGGAAAATCGTGGTCGCAACACCACACCTTCCCACCAACAACATCACTCACCCCACCTCATGCCCATTCCTCTCGAAGACAAATTCAACGACATCGTCGGCAAAGCGATGCGCGGTCTCAAGCTCAGCGACAGCCAGGTCGCCGAGAAATCCGGCGCGGACGCCGCCGCCATCAATGCCCTGCGTGAAGGCGAGTGGAACGAAGCCTCCGCCCGCCAGGTGGCTCCGGTGCTGCATCTCGGCGCCGATGCCTTGGCCGCTTCGGGCAATGAAAGCTGGGCGCCACAACCCGTGGCGATCGACGGCCTGGCGCAATTCAACACGCCCTACGAGGACATGACCGTGAATTCCTACCTCGTGTGGGATCCGAAGACCGGCGAAGCCATTGCCTTCGACACCGGCGCGGACTGCAGTGGCATGCTCGAGCTCATCGCGCAGAAGAAGCTCAGCGTGAAATACGTGCTCCTTACGCACACCCACGGCGATCACATTTTCGACCTCGACCGTCTCAAGGAAAAGACCGGCGCGCCCGCCTTCGTCGGCGAACGCGAGCCCATCGAAGGCGCGGAGTCCTTCGCCGCCGGACGTACCTGGACGATCGGTTCGCTGAAGATCGAATCGCGCCTCACGTGGGGCCACTCGAAGGGCGGCATCACCTTTGTCGTCACCGGCCTCGCGCAACCCGTCGCCGTCGTGGGCGATGCCGTGTTCGCCGGCTCCATGGGCGGCGGCGGCGTGAGCTACGCCGACGCGCTGGCCACGAACAAAAAGGAAATCATCAGCCTTGCCGACAACACCATCATCGCTCCCGGCCACGGCCCTTTGACCACGGTGGGTGAAGAGAAAAAGCACAACCCGTTTTTCTCGTAAGAGTTTAAGCGCATGTGCGACGACGGGGCCGAATGAAAATGACGAATGTCGAATAACGAAACCTTCGCGTTCGGTCGTCAAATTCGTCATTCGTTATTCGTCACTCGTCATATCCCAACCTTCCCATCATGACTGAAAAAATAGCGTTCGTCGGAGTCGGCCGCATGGGGTCGAACATGGCTCGCCACTTGAAGGATGCGGGTTTCGCCATCACCGCCGTCTTCGATCAACATACCGCCGCCGCCCAGGCCCTCGCCGGGGAACTCGGCTGCGCCGCCCCGGCCACGTTGCCGGAGGTCACTTCCGCCGCCGACATCATCATCACCGTCGTCAGCGATGACGAAGCGATGGACGACATCTTCGGCTCCGTCGGGTGTGGTAGCGATTCGCTGCTCGGCACCAAGAGCGGCGTGACCGTCGCGGAGGGCAAGCTGTTCATCAATTGTGCCACCGTCTCGCCCGGCACCCACGAACTCGTCGAGACCCGCGCCACCGAAGCTGGCGCGCAGAGCCTCGAAGCCTGCATGGCCTCAAGCATTACGCAGGCCCGCGAAGGCACGCTGTATCTCATGTGCGGCGGCAAACAATCGGCCTTCGATCGCGCGAAGCCGCTGCTGGAAAAGCTGGGCAACTCCGTGCGTTACATCGGCCCGACCGGTTCGGCAGCCAAGGTGAAGGCGCTGGTCAACATGGTGATGAATATCAACACCGCCGGTCTGGCCGAAGGTCTCGGCCTGGCCAGTGCGCTCGGCTTGGATCTCACCCTGGTCCGTGAAGTCTTCAGCCAGACCGGCGCCGCCTCACGCGTGCTGGTGACCGATGGCGAAGACATGCAAAATCGCGACCATAGTTGCTTTTTCAGCGCCGCCCACGCGGCCAAGGACAGCACCATCGCGGTGACCCTCGCCCATGAGCAGGGCCTCGAGCTACCCATCGCCGAAGCCACCAAGGCGCAATACGACAAGATGGTCTTCGAAGGTCTGGGCGAACTGGACAAATCCGGCATCGGCGAACTGACCTTCAAGGACCGGCATTTGGGGAGATAGTATAAGAAAGACTTCCCGGCGAGCATCTCTCAGGCTATGTGTAAGTAGTTTCATGAAGCGGCGCCGCTCCCTCCCCATCTTTTTTGCGCTCACAGCAGTCCTGCTGTGCCTGTCCGCCGTGGTGAGTCTCGCCGTGCCGAAACCGCCCTCTCCGCCGAAGCCGCCCAAGCCGAATGACGACGCGGCGGCTTTGCAACTGCGCGCGCACGCGGCCGCCCAACAGCATCTCCTCCAGCAGCAGGAAGCCACCGCTTCGCACCACCAACTGCTGGAAGCCTCGGCCGCGGCAGCGCAACATCACCTCTCACAGCAAGCGGCGGCCGCGGCCGCCCACCATCATCTTTTGCTCAACGTCGCGGCCGCAGCGGCCCGGGAGCACCTTCTCACGGCGGCAGCAGCGGCAGCGCATGAGCATCTGTTGCTGCAAGAGCGGGAATCCGCAGCCCACGCGCATCTCATCCTCGTCCAGGCAGCCGCCGCTTCGCATCATCAGCTCCTCCTCGCCGTGGCAGCCGCGACTGAACATCACCTCTTGCTGGAGCAATCCGCGGCCGCGGCTCATGCGCACCTTCTTCTCTCTGAATCCGCGGCCAGTGCGCAGCACCATCTCCTCGTCGCCGCGACTGCGGCCGCGCACGCCCACCTCTTACAGGAAGCCACCGCCGCCGCGGCCCATCACCACTTGCTCCTCACGGCATCGACCGCGGCTTCGCATCACCTCCTGCTCACCGAAGCTTCCGCCGCTGCGCATCATCTGCTTTCGACCGCATCGGCCGCTGCCCACTCGCACCTGCTTCTCGCATCAGCGGCCGGGTCCGCGCACCATTTGCTTCTGTCTTCCGCCGCGGCCGCACATTCGCATCTGCTGCTCGAGACCACCGCCAGCTCAGCGCACCATCTGCTTTCGACCGCTGCCGCCGCCGCGCATTCACACCTGTTGCTCGAGACCACGGCCAGCTCGGCGCATCATCTTCTCACTACGTCGGCGACGGGTACGCATGCCCATTTGCTCCTGGAAAACACGGCCGCCGCACAGCACCACTTCCTGTTGCTGAACGAGGCCTCCACCGCCGCGCATCAACATCTGTTGCTGGTGGAAGCCCAGAGCGCGCGCGCCCAGTTGCTCGTCGCCGCCTCCGCCGGAGCGCATCACTTCCTCCTCCAGGAGCAGGCCAATGCCGCGCAGAGCCAGTTGCTCCAGCGCCAGAACGTCGCCGCGCAACAACAGCAGCATCTCCTCGTCAACCAAAACGCCGCCAATCAGCAGCGCCTTCTGCAGCAGCAAGCCGCCGCGCAACAATCGCAACAGCACCTCCTGCTTGCCCATGAAGCGGCCGCGGCGGCGAATGCGAATCACAACCAGCAGGAAGCCCAAAGCGCCCTGTTGCAGCAGGCGGCCCAACGCGGCCCCTTCCCGCCCGGTATCTCGACCACCGGACAGCTTCCAAAGCCGCCGGTCACCACGATTCAGCCAGGCGCTGCGCTCGGCCCCGGCGGTGCCGGCCCCGGCAGCGCGCTCCACAACTGAGCAGCGCGGCTCTTCTCCTGGTCACGTCCACGACCATCTTGCGTCTCCGTTGGTCACCACTTAGCTTCGGGCGATGACGCAATCATTCTGGCAGCGGCCCTTGGGCCGGCAGAATTTCAGGCTCCTGACCGCGGGGAAATTCTCCCCGCGGAGCGTCGTCAATTTGCCTTCACTTTCAGCGAACGTCGGTCTCAGCCCGGAGGGCTGCTGGACCGTAGCCGGGGGTAAGCGAGCTTGCGAGCGCCACCCCCGGAAGACACCCTCAAAACGGATGCACCCCGGAGGTGGTGCGGGAATTTCTCACTATAGGGAGTTTCCTCCACCCTTTCAGGGTGGCTTCTGTGGAGGACAAGTGTCCGGGGGTGGCACTCGCAAGCTCGCTTTACCCTCGGCTACGGTCCTGTGTCCCTGCGGGACAACCAGCCGTTTCACCGCAATCTTGCCCTCGTTGGCCATGAAGGAAAATCCGGGACACATCCACTGACTCTTATGAAGACACTATTTTTTGACAAAGACGATACCGGCGCGGGCGCGATTCCCACGCGCGACCAGGTCCGCCTCGAGGATACTTGGGATCTGACGCTGCTTTATCCCACGCCGGCCGATTGGCAGGCCGCTTTTGAAAAGCTGCAGCAGGACTATCCGAAGGTCGCGCAATGGAAAGGACGCGTCGGGGAATCGGCGCAGACCCTGCGCGATCTGCTGGAGTTTGAGAAAGCGCTCAGCCTGACCATCGAACGCCTCGCGCACTACGCCTCGTTGCAAACTTCGGGCGACAGTTCGGATAACGTGAACCTGTCGCGCGAAGCGCAGCTCGAAAACCTCTTCACGCTGATCGGCGAATCGCAGGCCTTCGTCGAGCCGGAGATCATGGCCATTTCCGACGAGGCCTTCGAGGCCTACCTGCGCGAGCCCGCGCTGGCCGAGTGGATCACCCCGCTGCGCAAGCGCCGCCGGCTGAAGCCGCACACCTTGAGTACCGCGGAGGAACGCCTGCTGGCGCTCGGCTCGAGCGCCTTGGGTGGACATAGCGAGACCTTCTCGCAACTCACGAATGTAGACATGGTCTTCGGCAAGATCACTGACGAGAAGGGCGTCGAGCGCGAGCTGTCGCAGTCGAGTTACGGCTCGTTCATGGTCAAGCGCGACCCGGAATTGCGGAAGAAAGCGTGGCACCAATTCTACGCCGAGTTCGACGCGCACAAGTTCACCGTCGCCTCGACGCTCGCGAGTTCCATCAAGTCCGACGTCTTCCGCGCCCGCGCGCGCAATTATTCGAGCGCCCGCGAAAACGCGCTCTTCCACGACGACGTGCCGGTGAGCGTTTACGACAATCTCATCTCCACCGTGCGGGCGAATCTCAAGCCGCTCTTCCGTTATCTCGAACTGCGCCGCCACGTGCTCGGGCTGAAAGAGATCCACGCCTACGATACCAACGTGCCGATCGTGGCGAACATCGAGGCGGATATCTCGTGGGATGAGGCCTGCGACAAGGTGCTCGCCGCTCTCGCTCCGCTGGGCGAGGAATACGTGCAGACCCTCGGCAAGGGCGTGCGCGGACGCTGGTGCGATCGTTACGAAAACAAGGGCAAGCGCAGCGGTGCGTTCAGTTCCTCGAGCTACGGCAACCCGCCGTACATCATGATGAACTACAAGCACGACGTCTTCTCCGACGTCTATACGCTCGCCCACGAAGCCGGCCACTCGATGCACACGTGGCACTCGCAGCGCTCGCAGCCGTTCCAGACCTACGATTACCCGATCTTCCTCGCGGAAGTCGCGAGCACGTTCAATGAAGAGCTGCTCACGCATCATCTGCTGGAACACACCGAGGACAAGGCGATGCGCGCCTATCTCATCAATCGGCAGATCGATGACATCCGCGCCACGGTCATTCGGCAGACCATGTTTGCTGAATTCGAGAAGGTCGCCCACGCCCGGGAAGAAGCCGGCGAACCGCTTACCCTCGAAACGTTCCGCGGTATTTATCGTGAACTGCTCGAAGCGTATTTCGGCCCCGATTTCGTCATCGACAGCGCGCTGGAATTGGAGTGCCTGCGCATCCCGCACTTCTACAGCGCCTTCTACGTCTACAAGTACGCCACGGGCCTGAGCGCCGCGGTCGCACTCGCCGGCCAGGTGCTCGAGACCAAAGACGCGACGCGTTACCTCGGCTTCCTCAAATCGGGCGGCTCGGAGTTTCCGATTCCGACGCTGCAGAAAGCGGGTGTCGATATGTCGAGCCCCGCGCCGGTCGAAGCGACGCTGCAGCTTTTCGCGCGGCGGGTGGAAGAGCTGGAAGGACTCTTGAGTTAGCATGATCGAGGGTCACGAACGCACCTTGCTGGCCGCGCAGGGCTACTGCGAACTGGGGATGTACGACGACGCGCTCGGCGAACTCGAGTCGCTCCCCGAGGATTGCACGAGCCACCCGGCGGTCGTGGAGTTGCGCACCGTCGTGCTCATGCAAGCGCGACGCTGGAAACTGGCGCTCACGGCAAGCCGTTCGCTCTGCAGAGTGGCTCCGGATAGAACAGCCGGCTTCATTCACGCCGCTTTTTGCCTGCACGAACTCGGCCGCACCGACGAAGCCCGTGACATGCTGCTCGCCGGCCCTGAGTTGCTCCACGCCGAGCCAACCTTTCACTACAATCTCGCCTGCTACGAGTGCGCCTTGGGCAATCTCGAACTCGCCCGGATTCACCTCGAGAAGAGCTTCGAGCTCGACAAAAAATTCCGCGAATTCGCGAAGAGCGACCCGGATCTCGCGGCATTGCGGGAAGAGTAGGGTGTCAGCGCTGCATCGGATTTCCCAGGCGATAGCCCACCGCGGCTCCTCGTATTGCGGAGCGAAGCGCTCTTCGTCCGTTCGCCGTGAATTCGAAGATCGATTCCGCCTCGGGCCGGGAGCAAAGTTTCAGACCAGATCCTCAATCTATCCCCCCATGAAATATTCCCTGCAAGAATGGTTGTTCACTCTCCTTCCTCGGTGCGTGCTGTTGATCTTTGCTTTGATCCCCATTCACCTTCACGCCCAGTTGGTGCCCTCCGAGCCAAAAACCTTCGAATGGATGGAGCCTCATCCCCAGTTCAAGATCGCGCACTCGGACAATTACGTCGAATACAAGCGGCACGGGAAAGTCGTTTATCGGACGATCGAACGGACCACGAACGTCTCAATGCCATCGCACCCGGGAAAAGCGTCTGCACCCGTAGTCACTCATCACATCGAGTTTATCGTCAATGGGGAGGTCATCGCATCCGTCGACTTGGAAAAAGGCGACGCGATGTCGTGGACCTTAAATTCGGGGGCCGGCTTGCAATTCGATTCGGGTTACGCCACCCCCGACAAAGGGACTCGTTTTTTCCAAGTCTGCGTTCCGAAATTTGACTACTTCGAATACGTGGAAATTAGTGGCAGCGAGGCCAAATCAAAGCCGCAATCGGATTCGGACTACATCAAGCAAAAGGAAGCCTTCATCAAAATGACCGACGTCGGGGCAATTAAGCCGCCCTATTTTGTTCGGCCCTATTGAGAGCGACGATTCGCTCACCCGAGAGATCGCACTCTATTCTGAAATCTTCTTGCGGCCACGTCGTTGGAGACCCGCGATTCCAGACGAGATGGAGCCTCATCAGCCCCGCAATTCTGAAACTGTAACCGATCAGCGTAAGCCGCGTGTGCTTCTCGCGGATGATGAGGCCGTTTCCCGGCGCTTGCTCAGCGAATCTTTGCAGCGCTCGGGCTTTGAAGTGCGGCAGGCGGCGGATGGAGAGGAGACGCTCCGCCTGGCGACCGACGAATTGCCGGATTTGCTGGTGCTCGATTTTGAGATGCCGCAATTGGACGGGGCTCAGGTTTGCCACCTCTTGCGGGCCAGCGACCGCGAGGATTTGCGAAACCTGCCGGTCATCATGCTCACGGCGCACGCCGGCGAAGTGGAGGAAATCGGGTGTCTGCAAGCCGGAGCCAACGATTTCGTGACCAAGCCGGTCAGCCGCGATGTGCTGGCGGCGCGCATTCACACGCAACTGCGCCTGCGTTCGATGGCCGATGAACTGCGTCAGCGCAACGACGAACTCGCCCGTTGGCGAACGGAGCACGAGGCGGATCTCGCGGCGGCGCATGCGACGCAACAGGCGCTGATCCCCGCGCGCTTGCCGACGGCCGAGGGCTGGAGCGTCGAGTCAATCTATCAACCGGTCATCGAGGTCGGCGGCGATGTCCTCGGCTGGCGTCCGGCGGGCCACGGCTGCTGGCACTTCTGGATCGTGGACGCCACGGGACATGGCGCCGCCGCCGCCTTGCTGACCGCCCTCGCGGTACAGCTTTTCCGGCAGGCCTGCGAGACTGAGCGCGAACCGGGAGCGATCCTCAGCACGGTCAATCACGAATTCCGCAAGGTCTTCGGCGGACGCGCCTTCATGACCGGCTGTTGCGCGCTCATCGATCCGCAAGGCGACGTCATCTTCTCCGGCGCCGGACACCCTCCGCTCTTCGTCCGCAGGGTCAATGGCAACATCGACGCCTTTGGGCCGCATGGCACACTGCTCGGCCTGAAGGACGGAGACGTTTACGAGCAGGAACACGTGACCCTCGAAGCCGGCGATGTCGCCGTGCTCTATTCCGATGGCTTGTTCTCCTTCAAGTCGCCGGATGGCGAACGCTTCACGCCCAACCATTTGCGGGAAACCTTGCGCGGAATTAAGCCGGGCGTCGCCTTCTTCGATCGTTTGCTCACCGCCCTGCGCGGCAACTCCGACGGCGCTCCCAGCGACGACGACATCGCCGCGATTGCACTGCAGCGATCGTAATGCGGCGGATCCCTTAGAGGGCGTACCGAAAGTCGGACAAAAGGAGTTTTTGACCACGGATTACGCGGATTTCACGGATGAGACGAGCCGCCGCGGATTTCTGTAATCCGTGAAATCCGCGTAATTCGTGGTCACTCTTCATCCCGAATTAGTTTCGTTACACCCTCTTAAAGCGCGTCTCTGAGACGACAGCAGACGCAGCTTTTGGTTCCATTAAAGCCGCGGCAGCATCTGCGAAAACAAGATCGCCCGCGGCCCTGAGTGCGGAGGGCCGCAGGCGAAATCCAAAACCAAATGGTTCTCTTGCTAGTTGTGATTGAGGGCCCACTCCTCGGCACCACCGAGTGAGAGGATGGCTGTCCGAATCTTGCGCACTGCGAGCTCGAGGCGGGTCTTGATCGTGCCGAGCGGAATACCCGTCTTGGCGGCGATCTCGCGCTGGCTCAGGCCGCGATAGTAGGCGAGGTGCAAAGCCTCACGCTGGGCCTGCGGCAGAGCGGCCAGCAGGCGCTGGAAAACTTCCGAGCGGTCCGCCGCATTCACGTCCTCTTCCACCCCGTGAGAGCGGGCCATTTGCGGCTCGTGTTCGGTTTCGAGACGCAGACGCTCTTCCGCACGCGCATAGGCCTGGCGGCGGCGCACTTTGTCGATCGCCCGCCGGCGGGCCAGCGTCACCAGCCAGCCGAGGACCTTGCCCTTCATTTCGTCGTAGCTTTGCGAACGGTTCCAGAGCTCCAGGAACACTTCCTGAAGCAGATCGTCGACGTCGGATTCATTGTGCACCACACGGGAAATCACCGTGCGGAGGATGGGCGTGTGCCGATGATACATGGCCGAAAGCGCTACCTGGTCCCCCGCCTGAATGCGGGCCATGAGTTGCTCATCGGTCACCTCGCTCGAGATAAAAGTCGCGATTTGTTGCTGATCAAATTCGTAGAGCATGACGTGCGAGAGGTTGAAGTTTGAGTGGAGTCGAGATCCTCTATTGCCATCCCCGTGCCAGCGGACATTTACTCTGGAGCGTCAGGATTTTGTCCGCGAAGTGTGTATTATTTCAATACATATCTGTATCGTATAGATACAATACACCTGACTCTTTTTGACTCCGCGAATCGACCCTTTTCCGCCGCTTCGTGCCACCCTCCATCTACCATCGCACCAGCCCTAACTTTCGCTCGTGCCGCGGGTCATGTGGGGCGGTGATTTTTGCCATGCCCCCTCTTCGCCTGACCGCTTCGTCGCTGCTCTTCGCCCTCGTCGCGCTGCTCGGCGAAACGCGGGCGGCGACGGAAACGGCGGTGAGCTTTCGGAAGGAGATCGCCCCGATGCTGCAGCGCCGCTGCGCGGCCTGCCATGGCGAGGATTCCGCCAAGGGCGGCTACCGCCTCGACAGCCTCAAGCGCATGTCCAAGGCCGGCGACAGCGACCTTGCTCCGCTGACGCCCGGCAAGATCGGCGATTCCGAGCTCTATCAACGACTCATCGAGAAGGACGCGAACGATCGCATGCCGCAGAAGGCGGACGCTCTCCCGGCCAGCGAGATCGCGTTGATCGAACGTTGGATCAAGGAAGGCGCGGTCAATGATGGCGGACCGGCGGACCGCCCGCTTTCCGAACTCGTCCGCGAGTCGCTGCTCAAATCCGCGCCGGTGAAGTACCCGCGCCCGGCGCCCATCACCGCGCTCGCCTTCAGCCCGGACGGCACGCAGCTCGCCGTGTCGGGTTATTACGAGGTAACCATCTGGGATCTCGATACCGGGGCGCTCGTGCGGCGTATCGGCGGCCTCCCCGAGCGGATCAGCGCGCTCGCCTGGCATCGCAAAACCGGAGAACTCGCCGTGGCGGGCGGCTCGCCCGCGCAGTGGGGCACGGTGATCCTGATCGATCCCAGCCCGAACGCCGAGCCACGCTTCCTCTGCGATTTGCCGGACATGGCCTTGTGCGTGGCTTTCAATCCTGACGGCACGCAGCTCGCCGCCGGCAGCGCTGACCGCACCATCCGGCTCTTCGACGTGAAGAGCGGCAAGCAGGCGCACATCATGCGCAATCACGCGGACTGGGTGCAGAGCGTGGCCTACTCTCCCGACGGCACCCACGTGCTCTCCTCGAGCCGGGATCGCACGGTGCGCATTTCCAGCGCCGCTACGGGTGAACTGGAATCGACCTACACCGGCCACGAAACGGCCGTCTACGCCGCCATCTTCTCGCACGATGGCGACACCGTCCTGTCCCTCGCGCAAAACAGCCCGCTCGACTACTGGAAATGGACGACCACCGAGAAGAAGCCGAAGCGGACCGACGTGGCCGGACATCCGGAGCGTCTGGCCTGGGTGACGGGCGGACTCGCTTTAGCCGGGGAAGATGGTCTGCTGCGCATCGAAACGCCCGACGACGAAACGCTTTTCACCCTCTACGGACAGCCCGATGCGATCAGCGCCCTCGCCGTGGGATCGAACCCGGACCAAATCGCCACCGGCAGCTATGACGGTACGGTGTGCGTTTGGAATCTCGGGTGCGGGACTTGGGTGCGGCGATTCGTCGCGAGCCCGTAGGCGGGAGTGCTTAGTGTTGAGTGCTTAGAAAACAGTCTCTCCGCGCAAGCGACTGATTACTGATTACTGAACTGACTACTCAGGCAAAAATCCCCATCACCGGCTTCCCATCCGCCGCGAGAACCGGCCGCCCCGCGGCGCTGCGCAACTCCGTATGCGGGTCGATGCCGAGCGCGGCGTAGATCGTCGCCGCGAGGTCGTCGGGGCGCACCGGATTTTCCGCCGGATACGAACCCGTCTTGTCGCTCGCGCCGTAGACGAAGCCACGCTTCACCCCGCCGCCGGCGAGAAGCGTCGTGTAGCACATCGGCCAGTGGTCACGGCTCACGTTCTTGTTGATGTTCGGCGTGCGGCCGAATTCGCCCATCCAGACTACCAGCGTAGAGTCGAGCAGCCCACGCTCCTCGAGATCGATGAGCAACGTGGGCAGCGTCTGTTCCGTGATCGGCAGATGAAACTTCTCGATGATCGGGAACATGCGCGTGTTGTTGAAGCCATGCGTGTCCCAGCCGCCTTCGGTGGTGCTTTGTCCACCGATGCTCGGCGCAAAATACACCGTCACGAATTTCGTCCCGGCCTCGACCAGGCGACGTGCGAGCAGGCAACTCTGGCCGTAAGTCGAGCGGCCATAAGCCTCGCGCACCTTCTCCGGCTCGGCGGAAAGATTGAAAGCATTGCGCAGCTTGGGCGATTGCAGCATGCCGATGGCGCGATCGTAGTAGCCATCGAATCCCCGCGCCTGCGGCGAGATGTCCATGAGCTTCGCCTGCTGGTCGATGAGCTGCTGCAGTTCGCGGCGGGCCTGCATCCGTTCGAAGGGGATGTCCACCGGCAGGCTCAATTCCGGCAACGAAAACGACGGTGAATTCGGATCCTCCAGCACCGTCAGCGGATCGTTATCCTTGCCCAGGAAGCTGGCTTGTTGCCCCGGCGTGACCGAGCCATCGCTAATGACGTAGGGATACGACACCGAGGTCGGCATGTCGCCCTTCAGCGGCGCCAGCTTGTTGACGATCGATGCATAGCCCGGGAAGAGATCCAGCGAATCGCGCAAGCGTTGGTCGTCGCTCGGCGGCGCATGCCCGGTCAGCGCATAATAGCCGGCCGAGTTGTGATTCTTCATCGTGTGATGCATGGACCGGATGAGCGTCACCTTGTCCATGATCTTCGCCGTCTTCGGCAGATGCTCGGAAACCTGGATGCCGTCGGCCTTGCTGGCGATCGGCTTGTGCGGCCCGCGGATGCCCTCGGGCGCATCCGGCTTCATGTCGAACATATCGATGTGCGACGGCCCGCCCCATTGGAAAAGGAAGATCACTGACTTGGCCCTGGCCTTCAGCTTCTCATTCGTGCCGTAAGCCTCGGCGTTGAGGATCTGGGGAAAGTTCAGCCCGAGCAGCCCGAGTCCGCCCACCTTGAGCGCATGGCGACGGCTGACCGCGTGTTGGAAATTGGGGCAGGCGAAGGGGGACATGGCCAACGTGTTTAATCCCCGAAATTATCGCCGCTTAGGCCCCACCGCGCAAGCTGGGGTACCGGTTGGCGCCCTTCAGCGATTCGCGCTGTAGATCAGCTCGATCCAATGCCACAGGATGCTCGGGACGATGATGTGGCCGACCAGCATGAATATCGAGAACAGTTGGATGGGCCCAAAACAGAGGATCAGCAAAAGGGTGAGAATGCCTTGCAGCAGCGACGCGGAAAACTGCCCGGCGATGTTGCGGGTGATCGCGAACGTCACCAGCAAGCCGCTGCCGGCATAAAGCGCGAGCGCCAGCGGATGATCCACCTGGCCGAGCGTCGCTGCGGTCAATGCAATGACGATCGCGTAGAGCACACCCGCCCAGGCCACCTGCCCGCGAATCGTCCGATGACGCGTTTCGGAAAGCGCGCGCCGCTCGTGCTCGAGATCATCGGGATCGGCGGAGGGGGTGACCGGGACGTCCATGATCATCGCGTTGCAATACGCGCACGTCGGAAAGCGTTCGTCATTGGAGAACTCGCAATTCGGGCAGATCTTCATGGGGTTTTCAACGGCTCGCCGATCGCCGCCGCACTTTCCTTCGCCAGGATCACCGGCCACGACGGGTTCCGGAAGACTTCCGGTTCGAGCCGCTGGTAGCTGTTGTAGCGGATGACAAATTCCCGGTTCAACGGGGAATTCGCAATGCCGAGATCCGGGTAGAGCCGCAACGCCTCGCGCCGGCCGTCCGCCTCATTGTTGATCGTGATTGGCCCGAGGGGAATATCCGACGCGGTCTTACTCCCGCGCGACTTCATATGCATCATCGGCGTGGCCGCGGGGACCGCCGCCGTGTGGGCCGCCTTGTGGGGGCGATCCGTCGCCCAAAAGATGCCGGCCCCAACCGCCATCACGGCCAGCAAGGCCAGATACATAAAACCGGTCTTATCGACATCCGCTCCCGCGCAACTCGGGCACTTTTTGGAAATATCAAAGCCTCTCGGGAACCAGGTATGCCCGCAGTCATTGCAGCGATTGAGGAGACTTTGTTTCATCGCTCTATAGCAACGCTATTGCAGGTTCTTTAGGACGTAAAGGGCCCAGGGAAAAAGGCGGTTCGCTTCCGTGCCGGCGTTGTGTCTCGCATCGGCTTCCTCTAAATTGGCATTTTGCACTCGCCGCTCTGCGCACGCTCCGTTAACCTCTTCCGCAGAAATCGGAAGTGCGATGAATAATTCCCGTCTTCTCTCTCACGCGTTCGCGTCTTTCACGTTCTCGGCACTCGCCTTCCTCGCCTGCGCGCTCTTCCTTGGTTCCCCGACGAGGGCGCATGCCGGTTGGGGCAAGCCGGATGCTGATTTTTCCAACTACGATGTGCCGGTCTTCGAGCAGATCACCAATCACATCAAAGCCAAAGTCACGGCGAAGCTCGCCAAGGGCAAATTGGCCCACGACCGCTATTTCATCATCCCATTCGCCTACGAGAACAAAGGCAACGACCCGGCCTTTTCGCATTCGTTTATGTCGGTGATCCGCGTGTTCGCCAATGACCGGCATCCGCAACTCACCGAGGGGCTGGAATTGCGAAGATACCAGAACCGCGACTTCGAGGCTTTCACCATTAGCTGGATACCACACGATTTCGATCGGAATCCCGACCTGTGCGTGTTCGATGGTTTCGGGAGCCGCCTCTTCGCCTCGTGGAACAAGTGCCCGATCTCGCCCGGGAAAAGCTTCAAGCTCGATGAAACCATCAAGTTGGGCGTAAACGCCAAAAACGCCATCGGCATGTGGGGCCCGTACGAAATCACCGAGACCGCGTTCAATCTTGCCGTCCGTCGCCTGCACTTGCTCAACAGCGGGGCCATCAAATACCGCGCCGACGATCGCCTCACTCGCAAGGATCGGATCGCCATCAATTGCTTCCACGCGATGGCCGGCCTGGAGGAGCTTTTCCCCAATGGCGGACTTTTCGGCACCGGCTTCAAGATGTGGGGTCTCAACGGCACCCGGCGCGTGCTCATCGAATACAAAGCGCGCGCCACCAAGATGGGCCTGCTACTCGATCCGGTGGACATCAAAAAGGACCTCTACGGTTTCGTCTACGCGCCCTCCCGCAATAGCCGCGACATCTACGATCCCTTCGACAACACCGCGTCGGCTTATCACCGCTAGCCGCCGTTCATCATTCCGCCCGACTTTTCACTGCGTCGGGTGATCCCGGCGGTAATTCGCCAGGTCGTCTTCCGCCTGCTTCCGGTCATTCGCGGCGTCGGCAATCTTCCCGACGTACTCCTTGAAGGTCGCCAACGTAATCGTGTTTGGGAAATCGATGCGGCCGGTGGCTTCGTCGCGGGTCCAGTTCCCCCAGTTGAAATCGAGCAGATCGAGCACCGCCAGGGCGTTCTGTCCGATCGCATCGTCACTCTCGCGGATGCGCTGTTGCATCGGCAGCAACGGCTTCTGTGTCTTCTCATAACGCTCGAGAACCGAATCGCGCACCGCCGCAGGGACCTTTGCGGTCTCCAGTTCCGCGCGGATGAAGCTCTCACCGTGTTCCAGGCTGTCCGCCAGCCGCTGGTTGGTGCTGAGAAAATCGCGCACGACCTGCCGGGCCTTCTCGATATCTTCCCGCTGCGGAAAATTCCACGCCAGCGCCTTCGACCGCTGCAGACGCACGTAGGCCGCCTCGTGCTCGCGGACCTGGGCGCGGATGCGGTTCAAGTAATTCGCCAGAGCACGCGCGGCAGTGACATCTTCAATCGCGCTGATCGGCGAAGGCGTCGTCTTGTCCCGCTGGGCCTGCATCTCCTCCTGCCTGGCCTGCCTCTTTTGCCAATAGATCCAGCCACCGACGGAACAGCTCACCACGGCGAGGAGAATCAGCACGATGACCAGCCATCGCCGGTCGTTGGGCTGGGCAGAAGCTCGGGAGGAAGAGGAAGACATTCGGTCTAAAAAAGCGACTCCTCATCGCCGCGGCAAGGGCGAAGCGGTTTGTCCAATCCGTCGCCTGTTCCGCATCCGGCTACTTTCGCTTCGTCAACGTGAAGGCAACCGTCTTTTCGCCAGCCACATAGCTTCCGGTCACCTTGGCCGGAGCGCGATCGTCCCCGCTCAGATCCAGTGAGACCCGTTTGATCGAGCCGCCGCCCTTCGCCGGTACAAATTGGATGTTGTCCAATCCCTCCAGATTGAACGCCGTCGTCTTTTTGCCTTCGGTGATCTTCATCGTGCTGGCCTCCGGATAGCCATCGGCGAAATCGAACGCAATCGTCACGCTCCCGGCTTTGCCCTGATACTTCACGAGATCGTACGCTTTGGGTTCTGCGTGGACGCAACCCACGATCCCGGCCCCGAGGAGAAACAACATCGTCAGCCATGTATGGCGATTCATAGATGGGAACACTTTGTTAACGCGACGCAAGCAGTGGTCAACGAGATTCTCGAACGGGGCGAAACAAGGAAAGCAAACATTGTCCGATTTTCATCTCCGGAGAGGCTCGGGGCTTGAACGCTCCGGCGAAACTCGCTCCTCTACGCAGTTTAACTGCCATGAAGATCCGCGCCCTACAGTTCTTCGTGTTCGGTCTAGTTGCTCTGGCACGGCCGGCGCTCGGAGTCATTGTCATCAACTCCGACGAAAGCGCCAACCGCGTAACTCCGACGAACGGCGCGCCGTGGCAATACGTGGCGCGCCTGGACGATCACTTCGGCGCGCGGGCCTCGGGGGTCTATCTCGGCAATCGCTACGTCCTGACCGCCAATCACGTCGACAACGACATGAACAATGTCTTTCTCAACGGGGTCAACTACGCGGTCGATACGACTTTCATCCCGGTCGCCATTACCAACGCGGATCTGCGCATCATTCGCATCGTGAGCGACCCGGGCCTGCCTTTTTTGCACCTGGCCAGCACCATCGATAACACCTTCAACCGACCGGCCACCATGATCGGCTGGGGCGTGGGCAGAGGCACGGCCATTCCCAATCAAGGCTGGAACTGGGGCGACGACTCCACGCGCTTCGAGCGCTGGGGCACGAGCGCCACACTGGGCAACTACAGCACTGATCCGGTCAGCGGCTTCACGTTTCTAATGACGACCTTCGACATCACCTTTGGCCCCCAGACCGGTCAGCTCACGGGCGGTGATTCCGGCGGCGGCCTGTTCGAGAATCTCAACGGCACGTGGACGTTGGTCGGTATCAATTCCGACGTCGATACCGACAACGAGGCCCTCTACGATGAAGATCCTTCGACGCCGGGAAATCAGCCCGACCATTCCTACTTCCAGACCGTTGCCCAATACGCGAACCAGATCGAAGCCATCATCGGCCCCGCACCGGTGGTGCCGGCCATGCCGCGCTGGGGATACATCGTGCTGGCCGTGCTGCTGATCCTGATCGCGGCGCCGTTCCTGCCCAGGACGCCGATGGCTCCGCGATCGCGTTAAGTCACCACGTGTTCTCCGGCGCTCACTTCTTGGGTTTGCGTTTCTTCTTACGCGACCCAGCGAGTGCCTCGCCGAAGGAAAACGTCCCCTGCGGCGATTCCTTCGCCGGTGTTTCGGGAAGCGGCGGATCGGATAACTCCACCAAGGTCACCGTCGGCCAGCCACCCTTGCCGCCGAGTTGCAATCGTTGCGGATTCGCCTTGGCCAGCGCCTTGACGCTCTTCACATCGAAATGCGCCTTGCGGATATTCAGCGTGCGTTCGGGCGCCGCTTCCAATACCGCGATCAATTCCGGCAACGTCAGCTTCCTCACCGAATCCGTGGTCTCCTTGGGCTGCGGCTTCTCTTCCACCGGCGACTCCTCGGCCAAGTCCGCCAATTCAGCCTCGACGCTGGCCAGTTCGCGACTGAGCCACTCCCGCCGATCACGCAATTCGTGTTCAGCCGCGCTCTGCAGATCGGCCACTGCGGCGATCAGTTCATCCAGCGCCTCGGGTGAGGCGATTTCAGGCTCGGCGAGTGAAGACGACGGCAAAGTGCTCAAGGGTAGTATCGAAATCGGTCGAACAAAGATGAACGCGCTTACCGCATGCGTCCAATGTCGATCCGACGGGCGTCAACGGCCTAGCGGAAGCAGAGCCACGCTCCCACCGCAAGCAGCAGCGCCGCCGCGCCAAAGATCATCGCGGCGTGCCACCACCGTATACCTCCGGTGAGCTGCTCTGGGCGCGTGGCGTGAGCAGTAAAGGCGTGATATGGGCGAAACTGAAGGTAATCGGAATCTTTTCTCATCCGGAGTTCTGGCATTTTGGGGCGGCGCACCGTAGCAGGAAGCCGCCTGCGTTCAACGATCCTGCGACTCATTTTTTCCCACGCACGGAAAATCAAAACCGATTTCGCGCGGCACCCACCGCAGCGCCTTTGCGCAGGCTTGCTTTGGGCGGGATGAAACAGCCGGCCGTTCTTTTGTTTCTCTATCTCGCGACAGTCGTCTCGCTCGACACGTAACTCGATACCTCCCAACCGCGATGATACGCATCGCGTTTGCTGGACTTGGTGACATCGGTAGGAGACTGGCTCGCGCAGGAACTCAAAACGACAGCGGCGAGGAGCAAAAGCAAAAGGCGGTGCATGGGAGGTGTCATCTACGTGGAGAATCTGGATGACAGACCCATCTGGTTGAAGGCGCAAGAAAAGACTCGCGGCTCTCGCCTCCGTGGAACAATCGGCGTGATAACGGTTCCCTGGGAGGGGCGATC
>NZ_ABVL01000007.1 GCF_000173075.1 Chthoniobacter flavus Ellin428 | reverse complement strand
AGGAAGCTCCGGTGCGGAGCGCTCATGGCTATCTCTCCAGGCGCCGGCCATACCTCGATTACCCGAAAGCGCTGGCTCGCGAACTACCGATCGGCTCAGGCTTGATCGAGTCCGGACACAAACACGTCCTGCAAGCTCGCCTCAAAAAGCCCGGGCAGCGCTTGGTTGTCCCACAACGCGCATGCTCTCGCCCAACTGCGCATCATCCGCGCCAACCAACTATGGGAATCCTTCTGGCAGGACCGCAAAGCTCCCTGATCACCGGCACCACTTTCAATCACACCCGAGATGACCAATCCTTGGGAAACGCCGTTGCCGGTTGGCCGCGGCTCGGCTAACCTTCCACGTTTACCCCAATCGCCATTCCTAATGCTTCAGATCGTCTTCAATGAAATCAGCGCCGCCGAAATGTCCGCGCTGCCCAAGGACCTCCAACTCGACCTCCTGGCCGAATTTCAGTTCCTGCCCGAAGACCTCGACAAGCTGGACGAGGAAAAATTTGGCATCCTCGAGCGTGATGGAAAGCGACTCTTCCGCTATCGCGCCAAGGACTACCGCATCTATTTCGACCGGCGGGAGGAAGGCATCACCGTGCACCGCGTGCTGCACAAGAACACGCTGCGTGATTTCCTCTTCCGCACGAAGCTGCCCCTGACCGAGGACGATCAACTCGGCCAGCAAAAGGGCTTTTGGAAATTGATCGAGGAAGGCGAGCAGACCCGCCGCCGCTGAGCGATGGACATTCGCTTGATCTTCTGCATCGGCATGGGTGCGTTCGTCACCTACATCGGCGTGGTCATGCTCATCACCCAGTTTCAGAGAAAGCCGTACATTCCTCCACCCAAACCCAATTTTACCTCCCGGGCGACCACCGTGATCGACCCGAAGACGGGCGAGAAGACGACCTATCGGGAAATCACGGTGAGCACGAAATTCACGTCAACGGAAGCGACGCCGCCGCCGAGTCAGCCTCATTTGGAAGCGGTGGAGGGTCAAACATCCAACGTCAAACGCCCCACGCCCAACATCCAATAAGGGACCTGCCGGGCCTGGTCGCTTAACAATGGAGGGATGCGCTCCTGCGCGTTTCCAGTCATTGGCAACGTGGGTGGAGATATTGGGGAACGCGCAGGAACGCATCCCTCCGTGAAGTTCCACGCGTCCGCTGCAGGCTATTGAATGTTGGACGTTGGATGTCCTCCGACAGGCTCAGGACCTTGAGCTTGCCGAAACGGTTGGGTGTTGGATGTTCTGCCTTTCGCATGACTCTCTTTCCCGATGAAGCCCAACGCCGTGCCCTCTTCCCCGTTTCCCGCGACCAGATTTTCCTCGCTCATGCCGGCGTAACCGCACTGCCACAGTTCGTTGCCGATGCGGCCTGCGACTACACCCAGCAAAGCGCGCGGAATCCCCAGGAATTTGGCGACGTTCTGCGGGCGGTGAAAGAGACCCGCCAGGTCTGTGCCCAACTCATTGGCGCGCAGGCCGATGAGATTGCCCTGCTCGGCCCCACCTCGCTCGGCCTTTCGCTCTTTGCCAATGGCCTCGACTGGCAGCCGGGCGACGAGGTGCTCTGCTATCACGGCGATTACCCGGCGAACGTCTATCCGTGGATTGACCTCCGGCGGCGCGGCGTGACTGTCCGTTATCTGGAGCCGCAGGGGCCGGGGGAGATCACGCCGGAACTCGTCGCCGCCGCCCTCACGCCGAAGACCCGGCTCGTCGCCCTGGCCAGCGCCCATTTCTTCACCGGCTACCGGATCGACCTCGAAGCGATCGGCTCCCTGCTCCACGACCGCGGCATCCTTTTCTCGGTCGACGCCATCCAGACCCTCGGCGCTTTCTCGCTCGATGTGGAAAAGGCGCACATCGATTTCCTCAGCGCAGATGCCCATAAGTGGATGCTCGGGCCGCTGGCCATCGGCATCGTCTACGTGCGCAAGTCCAACTTCGAGAAGCTCCGCCCCACCCTGCTCGGTGCGTGGAACGTCGTTTCGCCCCAATTCAATGCCCTGGACGAGATCCGCTTCGTCCCCAGCGCCCAACGCTACGAACCCGGCGTGCTCAATATCGCCGGCATCCTCGGCATGCGCTCCGCCCTGGAATTCCTCCAGAAGCTGGGCATCGGCGCGATCTCCACCCGCCTGCTGGAGCTCAAGGCCCATCTCGTCCCGAAACTGGAGGAAATGGGTTTCCAGATTCTCGGTCCGGGCATCTCCAGCCCGGCGGCCAGCAGTATCACTACCTTCCGCCACCGGCACGCGGGCAGCGCAAAACTCTTCGCCGCGCTCGAAAATGCAAAAATTATCGCTTCCCTGCGTTACGATCGGGAAAACCGCGACTACCTCCGCTTCAGCCCGCATTGTTACAATACCGAGGCGGAATTGGACGCCACTCTGGAAGTACTGCGGGTGGCGATTCCCTGAAGAGGGGTGGCCAAAGGGGGTTGACGGAGCCGGAAAGCGCCGCTTAGCATCCCACTTCTCTAACCGGAGCCATTTCAACCTTGGACTTAAAAGAAATCAAAGAACTCATCGCCCTGATGAGAAAAAACGACCTCTCTGTCTTCAAGATGGAGAAGGAAGGCTTCAAAATTACCCTGAAGAAGGGGACCGACTTCCAGCCTGTCATCACCACCACCGCCGCCCCCGTAGCGTTCCCCGCTGCCCCGGCGACGGCGGCGGCCACCGTTTCGACTCCAGATGCCCCTGCCGAGTCGAAGGAAACCAGTAACCTGCGCGAAATCACCTCCCCGATGGTCGGCACGTTCTACGCGTCGCCGTCCCCGGATGCCCCGTCCTTTGCGACGGTCGGCCAGGAAGTGACCGAGGATACCGTGGTCTGCATTATTGAAGCCATGAAGGTGATGAACGAGAT
Source organism: Chthoniobacter flavus Ellin428 (assembly GCF_000173075.1). Taxonomy (GTDB): domain Bacteria; phylum Verrucomicrobiota; class Verrucomicrobiia; order Chthoniobacterales; family Chthoniobacteraceae; genus Chthoniobacter; species Chthoniobacter flavus. The sequence continues at coordinate 318,155 of NZ_ABVL01000007.1, read as the reverse complement.
CAAGGCCGAGTGCCGTGGCGTCATCGCCGAAATCGTGGCCGAGAATGGCAAGCCGGTCCAATACGGGCAGGTGCTTTTCAAGGTGCGTTAAGCGCCTATGTTCGACAAAGTCCTTATCGCCAACCGCGGCGAAATCGCGTTGCGGGTCATTCGCGCCTGCAAGGAACTCGGGGTCAAGACGCTGGCCGTTTATTCGGAAGCCGACGTCGACTCCCTGCACGTGCAATTGGCCGACGAAGCCATCTGCATCGGCTCCGCAGCCAGCTCGCAGTCCTATCTCAAGATCGACCGCATCATCAGCGCCGCCGAGATCGGCGACGTGGACGCGATCCATCCCGGCTACGGCTTCCTGAGCGAGAACGCGCACTTCGCCGAAGTCTGCGAGAGCTGCAATATCAAGTTCATCGGGCCGCCCCCTGCGGCGATCCGCGCCATGGGCGACAAGAATACCGCCCGGGCCACGGCCAAGAAGGCCGGCATGCCGGTGACGCCCGGTTCCGAGGGTATCGTCGAGACGGAAAAAGACGCGCTGCGCATCGCCCGGCAGATCGGGTATCCCGTGATGATCAAGGCGACGGCCGGCGGCGGCGGACGCGGCATGCGTCCGGCGCACAACGATGGTTCGCTGGTCCAGGGCTATCACGCCGCCCGCAGTGAGGCGGAGAAGGCCTTCGGCAATTCGGGCGTTTACATCGAGAAGCTCATCGAGAACCCGCATCACATCGAGTTCCAGATCATGGCCGACTCACACGGCGACGTCGTCCATCTCGGCGAACGCGATTGCTCCATGCAGCGGCGCAACCAGAAGATCATCGAGGAAACGCCCTCGCCGATCATGACGCCCGAGATTCGCGAGAAGATGGGCGCGGATTGTGTGAGGCTCGCCAAGGAAGTGGGTTACGTCGGTGCCGGCACCATCGAGTGCCTCATGGACGACAACGGCAACTACTACTTCATGGAGATGAACACCCGCATCCAGGTGGAGCACTGCATCACCGAGGAAGCGTACGGGGTCGATCTCGTGAAAGAGCAGATCAAGATCGCCGCCGGCGAACGGCTCTCCCACTGGATGCACGATGCCAAGCTCAAGTATCACGCCATCGAGTGCCGCGTGAACGCGGAGGATCCGTTCAATAACTTCCAGCCCTGCCCGGGCAAGATCGATCTCTACTACGCCCCCGGCGGACGCGGCATCCGCATCGATTCGCACGCCTATTCCGGCTACACCGTGCCGCCGCATTATGATTCGATGATCGCCAAGATCATCGGCATGGGCACGACGCGCGAGCACGCCATCCAGCGCATGCGCCGCGCGCTCGACGAGTATCTCATCACCGGCATCAAGACGACCATCCCCTTCCAGCAGGCCATCATGCACGACCCCGATTTCGTGCGCGGCCACTACAACACCAGCTTCGTCACGAAACTGATCGAAGCCCGTGGGGAAGAGTTTGGGAAATGATACTGCGAGTACTCGTTTAACGAGCAAAAGCGTCAGCCCGGAGGGCTGCTGGACCGTAACCGGGGGTTGAGCGAGCTTGCGAGCGATACCCCCGGAAACTATCCCAAAAGAAGAATGCACCCCGAAGGCGGTGCCGGAATTGCTCGCGGCGAGAAGAATTCTCCACTTCGCAGTGCTAACCGTAAAAGTTTCCGCAGCGGGCGTAGATTTTTAACCGCGAATGGACGCCAATGAACGCGAATGGAGGGGAAATGAGGGCGTTTCCGAGTCGCGTCCATTAGCGTCCATTCGCGGTTTTTTGCTTCACCAGCCCCCTCTCCGCGTCCCTCTGCGCCTCTGCAGTGCTAACCTGAAAAGTGTACGCAGCTTGCGGAAATTTTTTTGACCACGGATTTCACAGATTTCACGGATTAGAGGTCGCCGCGGATTCTTTAATCCGTGAAATCCGAGTAATCCGTGGTTGATCTCCTCCTCAGTCGAAAACCGTTTGGTTGCGGCTCGCCGCGTTGGGGCCTCTGCGTTTAAAATTTCTTGGCTCCGCCTCGGCCGCGCTGCGTCCTCGGCGTTAAAAATGGGCATGCAGTCGCGCTGAAGCCGCTCCTTACGCAATCGCGTGTCTTCGTGCAGTTGACCCTCGCCACCGCCTTCAGGAATCATCCGCGCACGGTTTCCGCTCTTCATCCTTCATCCCTCCGCCTTCATCCTTTCCCCCATGTCCTGCCCCTTCGATCCCTTTGAGCAGAAACGCAAAGAAGCCGGCGTCCTCCCCTGCGATTTCGAGGGCGAGCGCGTGCCCATGATCCTGCGCCACGCAGACGTTAAAGCTGCCACCAAGGACTGGCACAAATACAGTTCCGACGCCCCTCGGCGGCTTTCCTTTCCGACCGAAGAGGACGTCCGCTCCATGCGGCAGTTTCCGCTGGAAGTCGACCCGCCCGATCACACCGAGTCGCGCAAATTGGTCGAGCCCTTCTTCGCCCGTCCGAAGCTGCCCGAAGTCATTGCCAAGGTCGAAGCCCTCGCCCGCCGCCTGGTCGCCGACGCCCTCCGGCAGGACTCCGTCGAACTCGTCCGCGACTTCGCCGTCGTCTATCAGTCCAAGGCGCTCACCTACATGCTCAATGTGCCGGAGGAAGAAGCCGACGTCTGGATCTCCTGGGGCACCCACGTTTACCGCGACGTCGACGCCGCCGGCAAAATCGAGCGTGGCCGGCAATTCGAGGCCTACCTGAACAGCCTCTTCGACCGTGCCCTCGCCAATCCCGGCGAAGACTTCTTCAGCTACCTCAACCAAGCGACCTTCCAAGGCCGCCCCATGACCCGCGTGGAAGCCCTGGGCATCGCCAATCTCGCCTTCGCCGGCGGACGCGACACCGTCATCAACGCTGTCACCGGCTCCCTCGGCTACCTCGGCGGAAATCCCCAGGCGCTCGAATATCTGCGCGAAGACCCCAAGCGCATCGTCAACGCCTGCGAAGAACTCTTCCGCCACATTTCCTCGCTCACCCACATCGGCCGCGTCTGCCCCGTCGATACCGAGGTCATGGGCGTCTCCGTGAAGCCTCAGGGCAAAGTCTCCCTCTGTTGGTCCTCCGCCAACTACGACGAAGCCGTCTTCCCCAACCCGCACGAAGTGCACCTCGACCGCAAGCCCAATGCCCACATGGCCTTCGGCTTCGGCCTGCACCTCTGCCTCGGCGCCCCGCAAGCCCGCTTGGTCCTGCGCAGCCTGATGAAAGCCTTGTGCGAGCAAGTCCAGCGCATCGAAATCCTCAAAGCCGAACAGCACTTCGAAGTCGAAGCCGAATACCGGCGCGCCGTCGGCTACGACGCCCTCCTGGCGAAACTAGTTTCGTTGGAGTAGGGTAGGTTTTGCAGAGAGCCATACCGTCATGGCGGTATCACTGGAGGGAAGCGCTCCGTCGCTTACTCGTTACAGCAGTCTTGATTTAATGGGTCCCAATGGAACGGCGAGAGAGCGGCGTCCAACCTGCGGTCACCCTGCCCTCCGCAGAACGCCGCTATTCCGTGCTCATAGCCTTGGTCTTCGAAAAAATCCCTGCCGTCATCCGGTATCAAGTGATCCCGAAAGCCCGGACACTCTCGCAATCCACTTCGTTGCCGCCCTCGGGGAAAGGCCCGAGATCGACCTCATCCAGCAACGCCGCACCGCCAAGCCGGTCCCGGCTTCGAAATCCGCCTCCTCTCGTCCCGCCAAATCCCCACCTTCCCAACGACAAATGCACGACATTTCCTTTCGGAGGTAGAGTCCGGCAATCCAGCATCGCAACCCTCGGCCTTCTTCATAACAATAACAATTTAATCGAATGAAGCATATCCCGATGGCCAAAAACGAAACGCCTTGTAACACTTTGCTTCACAGCGGGCCAAACGTGGCCTATCAAGTTAGGTGCCATGAAGCTCTTGCCATCGGACCCGGATATCCAAACGATCATCAGTCGGATTAAAAGTGACGATTTGGATCTCCAACCAAATTTTCAACGCGGGGAAGTGTGGAGTGATTCAAAAAAGCGACGCCTAATAGATAGCATCTTACGTGACTGGCACGTTCCTCCTATCCACGTAATCGAGACCTCGGATAAACAGCAAGAGGTCCTAGACGGACAACAACGACTCGTTGCAATTCGTGATTTCGTGAATGGATTGATTCGGGTTGATGGCACAATCCCCCCTCGAGATCCTAAAATCGAAAACGCTGACGGTTGCACATACGAAACTCTACCACCATTTCTCCGGCGGCAGTTTGATCAGTTCACGATCCGCGTCTTCAGATTAGTTGATTACAAACCAGAAGAGCCGGGCGAGTTGTTTTATCGACTCAATCAACCAACTAGTCTTACGGCCGCTGAACAACGAAATGCATTCTTCGGTCCCGTCCGAGGGCAAATCAAAGCCTTAGCAGAGGCATTACCGGCGTATCACCTTGACGAAACATTCATTGGATTCTCCAACTCACGAATGGCCTATGATGATATCCTTGCGAAGGCGTGCATATCACTCGAACGGGGAACACTCCGTGAGAAGCTATCGGCGTCCACAATAACTGAAAGATATCGCTCAGAGAAACCTCTATCTGAGACTATCATAGATTTGGTTGAGTCCGCCTTACATTTACTAGGATCCGCCAACGAAACCGGCGTTCAGCCACGTTTCAATAAAGCAACATTTTTCAGTTGGATTTGCTTCTGTGTACGCATCATTTCCGATCCAGAGGCAACAGCTCTCCGTGGCGAATTACCCGCGTTTTTGAGATGGTTTGAAAGCGAGCGGTTGATCAGTGACATCCTAGTTGAATTAGACGACCACAACGGTTCCGCGAGAACGAGCGCTTTACTGCGTGTTTATATTGATCGCGCTTCTGCTCGCGTTGCAGACGTATTTTCCGTTTTAGCGAGAGATGTGGTATTGATCTTCGCGCTGGGATACTTCCTCAACAGAGAAGGAAGATTGTCCCTTTTCGGCAAAGGAAAGCTGAAAGGCGTTTTCGATTCACTCAGGACTGAAAGCCGCGATGCCGAGTGGAGCATTGCGAATTTTCTGGAGACATCAAAATGGGGGACCTTGCCTTGAAGCAAGCGAGAGTTACTGATTTTTGGCGGCGCTGGCTAAACCAAAATGGCAACACCGCTTTAGACGCCATCACGTGTGAAGGTATTCCGATTCTACCAAATGGATCGATCGCTTTAGCCGGTCGGGTCACCGCATTAGTCGGGCTTAATGGAGTTGGAAAAAGCACTCTACTGAAGTTGATTCATGCGAGTCTAATTCGGCCCTGTGAACGGTTGGCCCTCAGCAAAGGGATTCAAAGCGAACAAATCACCCTCCACTTAGACTATCAAATCAAGGGCGCCAAAACATATTCTCACGTCACTTTTTCCCCTGTTGAGCGAGTGGCCGAACCTGAAGCAACAGCCTGCGGTCTAGTTGCGCTGGATACAGCTTTTGAAGTGCCTGCGCTCGTTAAATTATTTGAGGCGGAGCAGAACCTGCAAGAACTACTAGATCAATCTGCATCGAAGGAGATGGATCCAGAATCATTAAAGGTTGTCTCATCGACCGTAGGAAGGAATTATTCACGTATCAAGGTCTTTGAGATTGATGACTTTGCGCAGCGAGAGAAATGCCCTTATTTTCAAGTTGAGCTGGACGGCCATACTTACGGTTCCGAATCGATGGGTTTAGGGGAGGCTGCTATACATCATTCGATGTGGACAATTAACCAAGTCGAGAACCACGGCATAATTTTGATTGAGGAGCCCGAGAGCTATGTCTCCTTTCGCTCACAGACAGGACTGATGGATTATCTGGCTAAAATTTGCAGCGAGAGAAGCGCGGCAGCGGTAATAACATCGCATTCCCCGGCCGTATTCGACCGCATTCCTGTTGAACAGACCATAATTGTGGCCCGCCACGGTGGTGGTGTTAAGATCTTTCGCCCAAAGAATGCCGAGGCACGCGCGCTCGCCTTGGGGATTGTTTCCGCGCCATCCGTAGCAAAAGACGGTGTCTTCGTCGTAGAGGATCGCATGGGGCGCGTATTTTGCAGCGCATGGTTATCGCTTGTGGCGCCCGATCTACAGAAGGCGTTTCGTATCATCGACATTCCAGGTGGCGCTGGAGAGGTGCGAGACCTAGTAAAAAAATTCCCTCATTTGCCCGGATGGTTTCATGCCGTTGGTCTACTTGATGGCGACGAGCGGGGAAAACAGGAAGAAGACAAAAACATCAGTTTTCTTCCGGGCCCAACTGCACCTGAGATGCTCATGATCGGTGAAGTTAGGCGGGATTGGAAGGTCTTGCTCAAATTGGCGGTCGACGAAAACCAGATCGTTAGCGTCTTGTCTTCAATCGAAGCGATGGATCATCACGATTGGTTCCTAGAGCTTCAGAAGCGGTTGCGCATTAATTTTGATAACCTTGTTGTGAGTGTCGTTGAAAGCTGGCTCTCAACAGCCGATGGCAAGCAGAGTTCCGACGCGGCGCTCACAGAGTTGCGAGCTTTGTTAAATATAGAGGTTTGAGCGGCACCGAACTCACAGATCAGCGCCATTCTGCGCACGAAAGGGATTGTTTCTCCTCATACCAAAGTGAAGCTCTTGTATCGAGGCAATAGGCGGCAGGGGGCAATTCTAGACAGCCTGCCTAGCCTGTCGACTGGCGACTGTGTCTTTTCTCCACCGCTCCTTACCGCGCGGCCGATGGCGTGATGGATTTCCTGGCCATGAGGGCCATGGCGGCGACGAAGGTAGCGAGAGCGGTGAGGGTGATGAGGACGCCTTGGAGCCGGGGATGGATGGCGGAGACGAGAGTGACGGCGAGGATGGCCGTGGCCGGCAGGACGGCGCCAAAGATCGCGAGACGCAACCCCATGATGGTCGCGGCGCGGATGGCGATGATCGCCAGGACGATGGCCGCGGAACCAATGATCGCCGCCTGGAGCGGAACGAATTCCTGGGCGAAATACATGAGCGGATAGGCGCCGGTGAAGGCGCCGAGGAGGAGCAGGAGCATCCAGCGGTCGAAGTTGCGGATGGGGAAAGCGTGGCCGAGAAGGCCGAGGAAAAGGCCGAAGACGACGACGCTGCCCGGCCCCAGCCAGGTCAATTCCCCCAGCCGATCGATGGGGGTAACGCCCAGCACGTCGAGGGCGATGGGGCGGCCGAAGAGCAGGTGGGTGTAATCCCAGGTGTAAACGGTCTGCCCGTTTTCGCGCCCATACCGGGTCGGTTGCAAGGAGAGCTCGAGCATGCGCACGTCGGAACCGACCGCGGTGAGGTCGATGTGGAAGGTATCGAGGATGCCGGCGGGCGGGGTTTGTAATTTGTAGAGACCTTTGCCGACCGCAGAGTAGCCGACGGTCATGGCCACGGGTTCCGCGGGCAGCGTCCCAAACCAGGCGAGCTTATCCCCGCGAATTTCTACCGAGGTGCTGGGCTGGCCGGCGACGGTGATGTCGAGGTCGGCGAGGGAAATGATCTGCGGCGGAAGCGGGAGCAGCACTTCGCACGGGCCGGCGGCGCCGGGATTGAAGGCCTGGAACTGGGCCTTGAGTTGCGCCGTGTAGATCGATTCGGGATCGGCCGTCCCCACGCTCAACGCCGGCTTCAGCGCCACGGTGGCGGAGAAACTTTTCACCGTAGCCAGGGGGCGTGGCGGCGTGATCTCCAGACCCGAGGCCTTCAGCATCGGCGCCGGGACCGCGGCTGCGGTGGCGCTGGGCGAGGCGGCATCGATGCTTCGGGAAACGGCGCGCCGTTTGGCGACGGACAGGGCCGGCAGGAGCAAGCTCGCGAGCAAGGCGAGGAGGGTGATGACGACGATCAACTCGACGAGCGTGAAGGCGCCACGTGGGTTTCTGCCATGGGCTGCTGCTCCGAGGCCGAACACGGTGAGGCATGATTTTTTCGGTGATTTTCCGGATGGTTGGTTGTTCATAGGGAGGAGTTTTGGAGAACCATCCTCCTCTCCTATTCGCGACGGGTTATGGCCGTGTTACCGTCGTGTTATCTTTGACTTCAGTCTATCACCGGCGATTTGAATTTTGCATCGCCGCTGTTTCAAAAAGCATGATCATTTCGCTTTCCGTCACGCGGTGATTCCGCATTCCGTCAGGTTCCTATTCACGTTTCTTTTGCCATCATGACCTTTTCCTCCACCGACGGTAGCGCGGGACGGCCGACCTCGCCGGACTTCGCTTTCTTCCCCGCGCTCGGACCGGTGGAAGCGCAGATCGTCGGTTTCTACCGGCAACTGGAGAGCAGCCAATGGTGGCCGGCAGACAAGCTTCGCCAGTGGCAATTCGCCCAGTTGACCCGCTTGGTCGCGCATGCCCGCCAGCATGTGCCTTTCTATGCCGAGACGCCCGGCCGGCTACCCTCCGTGACGGAGAGCGAAATCGATGAAAGCGCGTGGCGCTCGCTCCCGATCCTTACCAAGGCGGAAGTCCGCGCCGACGCTGCGCGGCTGAAGAGCCGTGGCCTGCCGCCCAACACCCTGGTGTATTCGGATTGGACGACCGGCTCGTCTGGCCAGCCCCTGGAAGTGCTCAAGACAGCCACTTTCGACATGCTCTTCCGCGCAAATAAGCTGCGGATGCTGCGCTGGCACAGCTACGATCCCATGGGCAAGGTGTGCGAATTCCGGCCATTTTTGAAGACCGCAGGGGCCGTGCATCACCTGCCGTGTTGGGAGTGGCCCTTGGGAAATCTGTTCCGGACCGGGCCGCAAGCGATCATGGATATCTTCTCCGAGATCGAAGCTCAGGTGCACTTTCTCGAAGCCGAATCGCCGGAATACCTTTTGGCTTTCCCTTCCAATCTTCGGTTGCTCCTGCGCGCCTTTCGTCGCACCGGGAAACGGCTTCCCAATTTGCGCCTGGTGCGCACGATGTCGGAGCGCCTGGACCCGGACTTGCGCCGCGAATGTCAAGAGACTCTCGGTGTTCCCCTCATGGACTGTTATGGCTGCCAGGAGGCGGGCTACATCGCCATCCAGTGCCCGGAACACGATCATTACCACATTCAGAGCGAAATGAGCCTGGTCGAAGTGCTGCGCGAAGACGGTACGCCTTGCCAACCGGGCGAAACCGGCCGCGTGGTCATCACGCCTTTGCACGCCTTCGCCATGCCGCTCCTGCGCTATGAGTTGGGCGACTACGCGGAGGTGGGCGAACCCTGCCCCTGTGGACGCGGCCTGCCCGTGTTGCGCCAGATCTACGGACGAAAAAAGGAAACCCTCACCATGCCATCCGGAGAACGTCGCTACTCCATCTTTGCGTCGCCGGTCTTCGAGTGCATCGAGGCGGTGGCCCAATATCAAATCGTCCAAAAAAGCCTCACGATACTGGAGGTGCAGATAGTCGCGGAACGGCCGCTGAAAGAAGCCGAGTGTGACCTCATCATCGACCGGCTCGTGACCCAGGTCGGCCCGGCATTTGAGATCCGCTTGGTTTTCGTCGATAACATCCCCCGCCCTCCGGGAGGCAAGTATATGGATTTCTTGTCCGAGATAGAAACCGGTAACAGCAATCTCACATCCACCTCTCCTTTTCCGCCATGATGCCCTCGCCGAACGATGGCAACGCCAAACATCCCACTTCGCCGGACTTTGCTTTTCCGCCCGTGCTCGGCCTCCTGGAAGCGCAAATCGTCAGCATGTACCGGCAACTCGAGAGCAGCCAATGGTGGCCGGCGGACAAGCTCCGGCGGTGGCAGTTCGAGCAGGCGGCCCGCTTGGTCGGGCATGCCCGCCAGCACGTGCCTTTTTATGCCGAGACGCCTGGCCGGCTGCCTTCGGGCGTGGAAGGCGCGATCGACGAGAACGCGTGGCGCTCACTCCCCATCCTCACCAAGGAAGAAGTCCGGGCCGAGATCGCGCGGTTGAAGAGCCGGTGGCTACCGCTGGATGTCAAGATGCGTTCGGATTGGACGACTGGTTCGTCGGGCCAGCCGTTGGAAGTGCTCACGACCTCCACCTCCGCCCTGCTCTTCCGCGCGAATAAGCTGCGGCTGCTGCGCTGGCACGGATATGACCCGAGGGGCAAGGTATGTGAAATCCGCCGGCCATTTTGGGAGGCGGGCAGCCTCATCCATCGCATGCCGTATTGGGAAAGGCCGTTTGGGAATCTGTTCCCGACAGGCCAGCAAGTGACCATGGATATCTTCTCCAAAATTGAAGCTCAGGTGCACTTTCTCGAGACGGAGGCACCGCAGTATCTGTTGACCTATCCCTCCAACCTGCGGCTGCTCCTGCGCGCTTTCCGCGGCGCCGGGAAACGGCTGCCCACGTTGCGCCTGGTGCGCACGATGTCGGAGCGCCTGGAGCCGGACTTACGACGCGAGTGTCAGGACACCCTCGGTGTGCCTCTCGTGGATTGCTATGGCGCCCAGGAAGCCGGCTATATCGCCATCCAGTGCCCGGAACACGATCATTATCACATTCAGAGCGAGATGAACCTCGTCGAGGTCTTGGGGGAAGACGGCGCGCCTTGCCAACCCGGCGAAACCGGCCGCGTGGTCATTACGCCGTTGCACGCTCTCGCCATGCCGCTCCTGCGCTATGAGCTGGGAGACTACGCGGAAGTGGGCGAACCCTGTTCGTGCGGCCGGGGTCTGCCCGTGTTGCGTCAGATCTACGGTCGAAAAAAAGAAACCCTCACCCTGCCCTCCGGTGAACGTCGCTACTCCGTATTTCTGTCGAAGGTTTTCGACTCCCTCCGGGCGGTGATCCAGTATCAAGTCATCCAAAAAAGCCTCACGGCCTTGGAAGTGCGGATCGTCGCGGAACGTCCTCTGGAAAAACCGAGTCCGACCAAATCATTCATGGCCTCGCCGCGCAGGTCGGTCCGGAGTTTGAGGTTCGCCTGGTTTTCGTCGATCGCATCCCCCGTCTTCCCGGCGGCAAGCACATGGATTTCGTTTCCGAGGTGGAAACGCCCCCGTGACTGCCTGCCTTGATCCGACGCTTGACGAAGACAACCACGCATCGCCACGGCCGGCAGATGGAACGTCTCTCCGAATAGACCCTGACCCGAATGTGCGCGACGCTTGGGTGGAGGCGCGGGTCCTCACACGCCCCGGAGGGAATTCGGCTCGCAGCGCAATCACCCCATGGCCTGGGTGATTGAATGTTGAATACTCGACGCTGAATGTTGGATGTTTACCGGGCAGCCGCCTCCTCTCCTTTCCCAAGATGACGTTCTCTTCGACCGACGGTAGCCGTGGAAAACCGGCATCGCCTGACTTTGCTTTCTTCCCAGCCCTCGGACCCGCGGAAACGCAAATCGTCAGTCTCTACCGGCAACTCGAGAACAGCCAATGGTGGTCGGCGGGCCAGCTTCGCCAGCACCAGTTCGCCCAGGCTGCCCGGTTGGTCGCACACGCCCGCCAACACGTGCCTTTTTACGCCGAAACGCCCCGCCGGCTACCCTCCGCAGCAGAGGGCGGAATCGACGAGAATGCGTGGCGGTCGCTCCCGATCCTCACCAAACAGGAAGTCCGCGCCGAGACGGCCCGGCTGAGGAGTCGTGACCCGCATTTCAGCACCTCGGTGTACTCGGAGTGGACGACCGGCTCGTCGGGCCGGCCTCTGGAAGTGTTCAAGACTGCCGTTTCCGACCCGCTCTTCCGCGCCCTCAAACTGCGGATGCTGCGCTGGTACGGTTACGATCCCAAATGCAAAGTGTGCGAAATCCGTCGGCCATTTTGGAACACCGACGCGCCCGCGTATCGCATGCCCTGTTGGGAATGGCCATTCGGCAACATGTTCCCCAGCGCGGAGCAAGTGAGCATGAGTATCTTCGCCGACACGGAAGCGCAGGTGCGCTTCCTCGAGACCGAAGCGCCGGGCTATTTATTGACTTTCCCTTCCAACCTTCGGCTGATCCTGCGCGCACTTCGCCGCACTGGGAAACGAGTTCCCAACTTGCGCCTGGTGCGCACCATGACCGAACGCCTGGACCCGGACTTACGCCGCGAATGCCAGGAAGTGCTGGGTGTGCCCCTCCGGGACGTCTACGGCGCCACGGAAGTAGGGTTCATCGCCATCCAGTGCCCGGAACACGATCATTACCATGTGCAGAGCGAATTGAACCTGGTCGAGGTGCTGCGGGAAGATGGCACACCCTGCCGACCCGGTGAAACCGGTCGCGTGGTCATTACCCCATTGCACGCCTTTGCCATGCCGCTCCTGCGCTATGAGTTGGGCGACTACGCGGAAGTGGGCGAACTCTGTCCGTGCGGCCGCGGCCTGCCCGTGTTGCGCCAGATCTATGGACGAAAACAGGAAACCCTCACCCTACCCTCCGGCGAGCGCCGCTTCTCCGTGGAGATGTTCATGGTCTTCGAGGACATCCGACCGGTGATCCAGTATCAGCTCATCCAAAAAAGCCTCACCGTATTGGAGTTGCGGATGGTCACCGAACGCCCGCTGGAGAAAGCGGAGTGCGACCTGATCATTCAGCGACTCATCCGGCAGGTCGGTGCGGAGTTTGAGATTCGTTTGGTTTTTATGGAGAGCCTGCCCCGTCATCCCGGGGGCAAGCATATGGATTTCTTTTCGGAGGTGGAGGGTGGTGAAGCGGTGAGATAGCCACCAAAGAGATTTTTTAACGCGGAGGCCGCAGAGGCGCAGAGAAGAAGTGTGGAGGGGTTGGTGGAGAAGAAAACCGCGAAGGGACACTAATGGACGCGAATCCGAAACGCCTTCATTTCCTCCTCTATTCGCGTCCATTGGCGTCCATTCGCGGTTAAAAAATCTACGCCAGCCGAGTACTTTTTCAGGGCACGGCAGAGTATTTCCCAGCTTTTTACCGGTTCGCGGGCATCCGATTGACGCGGGCCCAGAGGCCGTGCTCCGGGGTCTCCCCGGTGAGGGGTTTATAAAGGAAACAGGCGCCGGCACCGAGAATGACGATGAAGAGGGCGAGGAGGGCGATCACCTTCATGGCGGATCCACCGCCTTTGAATCGCGTCTCCTTCGATGTTGCCGTGGACGATTCTTTCGCCTGGAGTTCCGCCGTGGGGTGCGGCGCCGGCTGCTTCGATTTGCTCTTCGCCGCCTTGCGCTCGTAGCCCTTTCGGCCGTCTTCGCCCATCACACGGTAGCAGGTGAAGCAGACACAGACCTCGTCGCTGAATTTCCAAATAAAGCCCCGGTCATGGACTTTCTGACAATGCAGGCAGGTCACCGACCGCTCGGCATAGGATGTGGTCCCGAGCGGCCCAATGGCCGAAGACCGAGGCGGAGGGGGGCAAATTTTCATAGGTTCCACAATTACTATGCAGCAACCGTACCGCGATGGCGGAAAACATTACGGTAATTACGTATTTCTTATCTACGTAAATTTCCTTCTTGAGGCGTCGCGGGAATTCGATTTTTTTGTTTAACATCTAGCTAAAATACTGCTGGCCCGTGATCGTTTTCGGTGTCCGGAGGCGGCCGATTTCTGCCAGCCCCCTCCCGCCCGAGTTGGTCGGCGCTTCGCATGTCCTTCGAAACGGTGAAATAAATAAACCACCCTCCTCGACGAGGTCATTTTGAGCGAAGTGCCCCGAAGGCGACATGGGGGGGCACGCAGCCGAAAGCCGAGCTTGCGAGACGTCTATGGGACTGCGGGGCAAACCCGGTCGCTTTACCAGAGACTATCGCTGGTTGTTCCGCCGGGCTCTTCGACTGCGTCCCGGTCGTTATACTCCCTCCACTCCGCTCAGAATGACCGCGGGGAGGACGGTCTCGCCCTTGCGGGATCGACGCCTCAATCTTTGGGGCGCTGACGGAGCCTAAGCATTACCCATATCTTTCTGGGTGTTTGGACGTCGATACGGATAGCGCCACTGGGAGCGGCGACTTCCTAGTCGCTGACCGAAAAATCGATGCGCGCAGCGCCTCTCTTTGAGGGCGTCGCTCCGCGACGCAGGGTTTTTTCTAGGAAGTCGCCGCTCCCAGTGAGCCGCAGCCAAATTTCCGCTGTCCCTAAACCGAGCAAAGATGTGGGTAATGCTTAGGACGGAGCAGCGCCCTCCACCTGGCGGCTCGCTTTTGTTTCCGACGAATCATTCCCACGCCGGGACTTCGGAGTTCCAGGATGATTCGAAGTGAGCGCGAGGAGATTTGACTCTCGCGCCCGCTCCGCGATGGTGAGCGTCTTTCGATGAAAACCGTTTTCCGCGTCTTCGCCTATGTCCGCCGCTATCCCTGGATGGCTACGGCCATGATGGCTTGCGCGATTCTCGGGACGTTGATGGTCGTGGTCTTTCCCAAGGTCACGCAGGTGATCATCGATGACGTCCGGCACGGGCGCGGCGACCGGCTCTGGCCGCTGGTCCTGGCGGCGGCGGCTTCCTTCTTTGCCCGCGATCTGCTCAACGCCCTGCGCATCGTCATCAACAATGCCTTCGAGCAACGCGTCATCTTCGATCTACGCAGCGATCTCTACGCGCATATCCAACAGTTGCCGCTGGGCTGGTTCGACAACCGCTCGACGGGCGACATCATGACCCGGCTGCTCGAGGATGTGCAGGCGGTGGAGCGCGTGCTCATCGACGGCATCGAGCAAGGCGTCATCGCCGCGCTGCAGATCGTCATCGTGGCGGCGATGCTCTTCTTCTATCTGCCGTGGCTCACCTGGCTGGCGCTGATCCCTGTACCGCTGATGGCCATCGGCGCGCTGTCGTATACGCTGACGGCGCCGAACCGCTATCGCGCGCAGCGCAAGGCTTCCTCGGCGATGAACGCGCTGCTGCACGACAATCTGGCCGGCATTCGCCAGATCAAGACTTACGTGCGCGAGCGGGAGGAACACGCGCGTTTCAACGCGGCGAGCAACGACCTGCGTAATGCCACCATGAACATCATGCGGGTGTGGGCGATGTACAATCCGACGATGAGCTTCATCGGCGCGCTCGGCGCGGTGCTCGTCGTAGGCTTTGGCGGGCGCGCCGTGTTGCACGGCGAAATGAGCGTCGGTGATCTCGTGGCTTTCCTCTGGCTGGTCAGCGCGCTCTATGAGCCGATCGGCAAGCTGCATTCGCTCAATCAACTCCTGCAAGCCGGCCGCGCCGCCGGCGAACGCGTCTTCGAAATCCTCGATACGCCCGCCGAACCGGGCCGCGTGGAGTACGACGAGAAAATCGACATCGCTGGCGATGTGCGCTTCCAGGATATCGGCTTCGCCTATTCCGAGGAATTGCCGGTGCTGCATCACATCCACCTGCACGCGCAGCCGGGCGAGACCGTCGCGCTGGTCGGCCACACCGGCGCGGGCAAATCCACGCTCGTCCATCTGCTCACCCGCTTTTACGAATTCGATACCGGCGAAGTCCTCATCGACGGCAAGCCGCTCCGCGATTTCTCCAAGAGCGCGTTGCGATCGGCCGTCGGCATGGTCACGCAGGAGAGCTTCCTCTTCAATGGCTCCATCCGCGACAATCTGCGTCTCGGCAAACCCGACGCGACGGATGCCGAATTGTTCGGAGTCCTCGACGCGGCCAACGCGCGCGAGTTCGTCGACCGCCTCCCCGAAGGTCTCGGTACGGTCGTCGGCGAACGCGGGGTAAAACTCAGCGTCGGCGAAAAGCAGCGTATCTCCATCGCCCGCGCGTTGCTCAAGGACCCGCCCATTCTCGTCCTCGATGAAGCCACCGCGAGTGTGGATAATCGCACTGAACAGCTCATCCAGCAGGCGCTCGATCGCCTCATGGAAGGCCGCACCTGCTTCGTCATTGCCCATCGCCTCTCCACCGTCCGCCACGCCGACCAGATCCTCGTCATGGATCACGGCCGCATTGTGGAACGTGGAACACACGACGAACTGCTGGCGCTCAACGGCGCCTACGCCAAGCTCCACGCCACCAGTTTCCTCGATCCGCGGGAGGATGCCGAGCTGGTCACGAGATGACCCATTGGAATTCTCAAAATTCTCTAACCGAAAATCATCGTTCTTCGGTTTCAGTTCGTCTGGAGACCTTCCAGGCGAGCGAGACGTTTTGCCCGTATATCGAAGCTCCAGAACTCGATGCAACCAAGCTCGAGTACTGCAGCTACGTGGAGAATGTCGTAGGTGCGAAATCCATGACGCGCAGTGTGACGCAAGACGAGCGATTCAAATTGTACTCCCAATCGCTCCATATCGATTTCCTGCCATACCAATGCATTGCCGGCCAACAGATCATCACGCAGGCCCGAGTGTGCCATGGCAGCCAATTCAGGTGTCACACGCGCCTGTCCGCTGGTCCGAGCAGTGAAGACGTATTGTTCAAACGCATTGGTCAACTCTAGTCGCAATAGCCACGTTATGGGAAGCGGGAGTGCACCCATTCTTTGCGCATTCGCCATCCATTCCTGAGCCTCGCCACTCTCATCGAACGGAAGATAGAGACGCGTTAAGAAATTCGTATCTACGTAAAGATCCATTATTCGCCGCGGAGAGCGCGGTCGAAGCGCTTTTGGGCGCGTGCGGTCAGGACCGATTGGCCGTGAGTCAGCGCTCGAACGCGTTGCCAGTGCACTTTCATAGCCGCCAGCGGGTCTCCCGTCTTTTTTTTCCGCGACTGCTCCGCTTCAAGCCGCCTAGTCAGAAAAGTGTGCAGTTGACGCTGCTCCCGACGTGAGAGCTTCGCTGCGGCTACCTCGATTTCAGCAAGCTTTGTCATCGAACAGAGGATGACATGGCGGCAACATCTTCACAAGCTTTCCCACGAGTCGGAAACGAGGCGACGCCGGACCACCTCCAAGGCTTCATCGCCAGGAATGAGCTTCCCCTCTCCGGACTCCACCTGGGCATCCGGCGTCGAACCTCTTCAATCTGCGCCCGCTCGATCTCGGGCGGCACATGGCTGGGCAACGTCTCGACGAGGCGATCCGTCCGCTCAGCCCGCTCGGGAGGAGAAAGCCGCTCTACCTCAGCAAGATTTGAGCAACTGCTTGAGTCATGGATCAAAAGTATATTTCGGTGTATCTGTGACGGCAAGCGCGCCTCTGTGCCGGAATCTTGCCTCTGGGGGTACATGAGTTCCTGACTGGGGGAAACCCTGAAAAATGACCACTTTTAGGCGTTGACCTTTTGGGGATTTTTGGGAGAAATAGGGACGTTTTGGTGCGAATTGGGAGACTCGCCCAAAGCCAACCCGCCATGGCCGACACCAACCAGAACAACGCAACACCCGTGTATGTGGGTGAGTTCTGCCATGCCATCGACGGGAAGAACCGCATCACCATTCCCGCGGAGTGGCGGCCCACGGAGGAGAAGGAAACCGAGCTGTTTCTCATCCCGAGTTCGACCGCCAATTGCCTCACGGTGATGCCTCGCCACGAGCTCGACCGCGTCCGCACCAAAGCCGCCGCTCTCCCCGGCGCACAACGCACCGCGGTCCTGCGCCGCATCGGCGCCCTGAGCCGCCAGGTGACGCTCGACAAACACGGCCGTCTCTCGCTCCCGGATGAGTTCTGCAAGCAACTCAAGTTCTCCGGTAATGTGACGCTCTCGGGCGTCGTCGAAACTTTTGAAATTTGGAACACCGAAGAATGGACCGCCGCGCAGGTCGTCCAGAAAGCGGATTCCGCAGCCCTTCTCGCAGACCTTGGCTTATGAGCGTTTGCGTCGAAATTCCCAAAAAGCCGCGAGCGAAGTCGCGGCGTCCTTCATTGAACCCACGTCCCTACGAATATCACGAATCCGTGCTGCTTGCCGAAACGGTGGAGCGGCTCGCGCCTGCTCCCGGCAAGGTGATAGTCGACGGCACCCTCGGCGGTGGCGGGCATACGGCCGCCCTCCTCGCAGCGGGTGCGCAGGTGATCGGCTTCGACCAGGATCCGGAAGCGCTGGCTTTTGCCGGCCGGAAGCTCGCTGAGTTCGGCGGGCAATTCCGCCCGGTGCACACCAGCTTCGCCAAGGCGGGTGAAGCGCTGGACCAGCTCGGCGTCGAGAAGATCGATGGCGCGATGCTCGATCTCGGCGTCTCCTCGCGTCAGCTCGATGCTCCCGAGCGCGGATTTTCCTTCATGCACGATGGTCCCCTGGACATGCGCATGGATCCCACGAACCTGATCAGCGCCGCGGACCTCGTGAACACGATGGCAGGCGATCAGCTCGAAAAGATCTTCCGTAACTACGGCGAAGAACCCGCCGCGCGCAAGATCGCCGCGCACCTCGTGCGCGATCGCCTCGTTGCGCCTTTCCGCACGACGCTCCAGCTCGCCCAAGCCGTCGAGCGTGTCGTCCCACGTCATAGCCGCACCCATCCGGCCACGCGTGTCTTCCAGGCGTTGCGCATCGCGGTGAATCGCGAACTCGAAGCGCTCACGCTCGGTCTCGAGCAGTTCTCGCAGCGTCTCGCTCCGGGCGGCCGCCTGGCGATCATCACTTTCCATTCTCTCGAAGACAGGATCGTGAAGGTTTTCTTCAAGGAGCGCGCGGCCGCGTTCATCGATCGTCCCGAGTGGCCGGAAGCGCGGCCGAATCCCATCCACATTTTCAAAGCCATCACCGGCAAGCCTGTTGTCGCCAGCGACGCGGAACAACGGGCCAATCCGCGCTCGCGCAGCGCCAAACTCCGCGTCGTCGAAAGGATCCCGTATGTCCGCTAACCGCCGCCGCCACGCCAACGCCATTCCGATCGCGTCGTTCGTCACCTGGGCGCTCATCGGTATTTTTGCCGGCGGAGGTGGTCTGGCCTACGTTTGGTGCAAGAACCAGCTCTACACCACGGGATCGGAAATCAAGTCGCTCGAGCGCGAACTCGTCGACCTCAAGAACAAGAACGAAGTGGCGGAAAGCAAGATCGCCCAACTGTCTTCCACGGCCAAGCTGCAGGAACGTTATGATACCGGCTTCATCAAGCTGGTGCCCATCACCAACGACCACATCACCGTCCTGAGCAATTCCACCGCGGCGCCGAACACAGGAGAACTGCGTCCCGTTTCCAACGAGAAGACCGTCTCCAGCGAAAGGATTCACGAGTGAACCACACAGCCCAAAAGCGCGCGCTCTTTTCCTGCTTTGCGCTGGCCGGCTGCTTCACCGTCTTCTCGGCGCGGCTCATCGACCTGCAGGTCACGAAGCACGACGAGTATGCGAAGATCGCGCTGGAGATCCATGGCACCCGGCAGACCAAGCCGGCGCAGCGCGGCCGCATCATGGATATCCACGGTGAGTCGCTCGCCCAGAACGAGCCGGTGCGCACGGTTGTCGCCGACGCGACGTTGATCAACGATCGTGCCGAAATGGCCACGCTGCTCTCCACTGCCCTGGGCCTTCCGCATGCGCAGCTGATGGAAAAGCTCAGCCGCACGGCCTATTCGCAGGCGCTGAAGAAGGAAATGCCTTCGCCTTACATCGTTCTGAAAAAGGAGGTGCCGGTGAACGTGACCTCCGATCTCTCGGCGAAGCTCGTGGAGCGCAAGATGCGCGGCATCACTTTCGAGACCGCCTCGACGCGCGTCTATCCGAATGAACACATGCTCTGCCACGTGCTCGGCTATGTGAATGGCCGGAACGAAGGCGTGGACGGTGTCGAACGCACCATGGACCAGTTCCTGCGCGGACACGACGGCTTCCGCTATTCCGAGCGCGACCGCACAGGCAAGGAGATCTTCGTTTACCGCGGCCAGGAACGCGATGCGCGCAACGGCAACAACGTGCGCCTGACCATCGACATGGGGCTGCAGAACATCGTCGAGATGGAGATGGATGCCGCGATCAAGCAGTTCCATCCGAAGAGCGCCACGGTCATCCTCATGCAGCCGAAGACAGGCGAGATTCTCGCGCTGTCGAATCGGCCGAACTACAACCCGAACATCCAGGAGGGCGTGCCGGAGGATCATCGCCGCGATCGCGCGGTGACCGACGGAGTCGAACCCGGCTCCACGTTCAAGATCGTGACCACCACCGCCGCGCTGACGGAAAAGCTCGTGCGCGCGGATACGATGATCAATTGCGAGAACGGCTACTTCGCTCCTTTCCACCTGCACGATCATCATCCGTATCCGGACTTGAGCGTGCACGACATCCTCGTGCACTCGAGCAACATCGGCGCGGCCAAACTCGGCATCCAGCTCGGCGACCAGCGGTTCTACGATTACGTGCGGCGCTTCGGCTTCGGCGAGCGCACCGGCGTGAATCTGCCCGGCGAAGTGAGCGGCATCGTTCACCCGCTGCATACCTGGAGCAAATATTCCATCACCCGCATCCCCATGGGCCAGGAGGTGGAGGCGACTCCGCTGCAGATCGTCACCGCGATGTCGGCGATTGCCAATGGCGGTCATCTCCATGATGCCGCAGATCATTCACGACATCACCGACGAGCAGGGCCACGTCATCGCGAAGTTTCCGGCGCAGGAAATTCGCCAGGTCGCTTCCAAGGCGGCGACCGATGCCGTGCGCGATGCGCTCGTGGACGTCGTCAGCCCGAAGGGCACCGCCGCCCTCGCCCACGTGGTCGGCTACAAGGTCGCCGGCAAGACGGGCACGGCGCAGAAATACGACGAGAAGACGCACCTGCCCAGCCACGAACGTTACACCGTCTCTTTCGTCGGCTTCATGCCGGCGGACGATCCCGCTTTCGCCTGCCTCGTGCTGGTCGACGAAGCACAGGTCTCGCACGACAAAAATTATGGCGGTATGGTCGCCGCTCCCGTTTTCTCTCGCATCGCCGAAAAAGCCGCACGCTACCTCGGGCTCAAGCCCACGGTGGAAGAACCCATGGGCAGTGTGATGGTGCACAACGACTACCGCGATCAATGAAACTCGACGCACTTCTTTCTCACTCCGCCATTGTCAAGGTGGTTGGCCCGACCGATCGGGACATTACCCATCTCACCTACGATTCCCGCCGCGTGAAGCCGGGCACGCTCTTCTTCGCCCTCAAGGGCGAGAAGGTCGACGGTACCGCTTTCATCGACGCCGCCATTGCCGCCGGCGCCGAAGCGATCGTAACCGAAAACGCCACGTTCAGGACGCGCGCGACGAACATCGTCGTCGCCAATGCCCGCAACACCATGGCGGACTTCGCCGCGGCGTTTTACCAGAACCCCGCGCGCGCGCTGAAGATCGCTGGGGTGACGGGAACGAACGGCAAAACGACCACCGCCTTTCTCATCAAGCACATCTGCGAAGCGGCGCAGTTGCGCTGCGGGTTGCTCGGCACCGTGCGCTACGAAATCGGCGACCGCGTGCTGCCCGCCTCGCGCACGACTCCGGAATCCCTCGATGTGCACGAGATGCTGTGGCAGATGCGCTCCGCCGGTTGCAAGGCCTGCGCCATGGAAGTCTCCTCCCACGCGCTTGTACAGGCCCGCGTACGCGACGTGGAATTCGACGCCGCGATCTTCACCAACCTCACGCAGGACCACCTCGACTATCACAAGACGATGGAGGCCTACTTCGAGGCGAAGGCGCGCATGTTCAGCGAGCTCGCTGCGCAGAAGAAAAAACAGGGCAAGGCCATCATCAACCTCGACGATCGTTACGGCGCGCAACTCGTGACGCGTTTCGGCAAGGCGATTCCCATCACCACCTACGGCCTCGGCGTCCATGCCGATTTCCGGGCGAGCAATGTCCGCATCGACTTTCACGGCACGAGCTACCAGCTCGACGCCGGCGGCCGCAGCTACCTCGTCCGCCTGCCGCTCATCGGTCAGTTCAACGTCTACAACTCCCTCGCCGCCGTCGCCGCCGCGAATGCCATGGGCATCGAAGTGCGCAACTGCGTGCTCGCGCTGGCCAACGCCACCGCCGTGCCGGGCCGCCTCGAAGCGGTGCCCGCGCAGCGCCAGTTCCGCGTCTTCGTGGATTACGCGCACACCGACGACGCCCTGCTCAACGTCATCAAAACCTGCCGCGAATTGAATCCCGCGCGGCTCATCGTCGTCTTTGGCTGTGGCGGCAACCGCGATAAGACCAAGCGTCCCCGCATGGGCGCGGTCGTCGACCAGCACGCCGACCACGCCATCGTGACTTCCGACAACCCGCGCAAAGAAGAACCGCTCGCGATCATCGAAGACATCAAGCCGGGCATGCGCCGCGGCAACTACGAGGTCATCGTCGATCGCCGCGAGGCCATCTTCAAGGCCGTGGCCATGGCCCAGCCGCGCGACATCATCCTCATCGCCGGCAAGGGCCATGAGAACTACCAGGAATTTGCCGACCGCACCATGCCCTTCGACGACGTGGCGGTCGCCCGACAAGCCCTCGAGGGCAAGCGTTCCGAAGACTAGAAAATGGACGCCACCACTTTTGAAAAAATCGCCCAGTGGTCCGCCGGAAGGCTGGCTGCGGGTGATCCGCAAGGCACCGTGACCTCCGTTTGCACGGATTCACGGTCGCTGAAAGCGGGAGATTTGTTCGTCGCCTTGCGCGGCGACAAGTTCGACGGTCACACCTTCATCGCCGAAGCTTCGAAACGTGGCGCTGCCGGTGCGATCGTCGAAGAATTTCCAGCCGAACTGCCGCCCGGCTTCGGCGTGATTCTGGTCAAGAACACGCTCGAAGCCCTGCAGCGTCTCGGCGCCGAGTATCGCCGCAGCCTCGACATCCAGGTCATCGGCCTGACCGGCAGCAATGGCAAAACCAGCACCAAAGATCTCACCGCTTCGGTGCTCGGTGAAAATTTTCAGGTCACCAAGACCGACGGAAATCTCAACAACCACATCGGCCTGCCGCTCACCCTCCTCCGCGCGCGCGGCTCGGACCAGATCGGTGTTTTCGAGATGGGGATGAATCACGCCGGTGAGATTGCACCACTCGCCGCGATGGCCGCGCCCGAGGTTGGCATCATCACCAACATCGGCATGGCGCACATCGAGTTTCTCGGCAGCCGTGAAGCCATCGCCCAGGAAAAGGGCATGCTCGCCGAGGCGTTGCCGCCGAGCGGCACGCTCATCCTCAGCGCCGAAGACGAATTTTCCCCCGCCATCGCCGCGCGGACGAAAGCGGACGTCGTCCTCGCTGGGATAAACAAAGGCGAGGTCTTCGCCAGCGATCTGCGCCCCAGCGCCAGCGGCACGAAATTCACCATCAACGCCGAGGGCCGCACCGCCGCGGCCGAACTCAGCGTGCCGGGCGAACACATGGTCCGCAACGCAATGCTCGCCGTCGCCGCCGGTCGCGCCTTTGGCCTTTCCCTCGAGGAATGCGCCGCGGGCCTCTCCAAGCTTCGCCTCACCAAGGGCCGTCTCGAGCAGAAGATGATCCGCGGCATCCAGGTCATCGACGACACTTACAATGCCAACCCCGATTCCGTGGCCGCCGCGTTGCGCACCCTGGCCAGCATGCCGGCGGTGGGCCGCCGCATCGCCGTGCTCGGCCGCATGGGTGAACTGGGTGTCGAAGCCGAGCGCGGCCATCGTCTCGTCGGCGAAGTGGCCGCCCAGACCCACGTCGACAGCGTGATCGGCGTAGGCGAAGAAGCGCAGTGGATCACCGAAGCCGCCTGGCGCGGTGGCGTGGAAAAAGTGGTGCGTGTCGAATCAACCGAGGAAGCGACCAAAGTCCTGCGCGACCTCGCCAAGGCGGGCGACCTCGTCTTGATCAAGGGCAGCCGTTCCGCACGCATGGAACGCATCGTGGAGGGCTTGCTCGCGCAATGATCTACTACCTCTACAAGCTCTCCCTGCTTTATCCGAACGAGGACTTTTTCCGGGCGATGAATGTATTCCAATACATCACGCTGCGGGCTCTCGGCGCGGCGCTCACCGCCTTCCTGCTTTCGCTCATGTGCGGCAACTGGACGATCCGCCGCCTGATCTCGCTCAAGCTCGGCCAGCCGATCCGCACCAAGGAGGAGGTGAACAAGCTTTTCGAGTTGCACGGTTCGAAAGCCGGCACGCCCACCATGGGCGGCGTGCTCATGCTTGGCGCGGTCATCGTCTCCTCGCTCGTCTGGGCGCGACCGGACAATCCGTTTGTCTGGCTGCTCATGTTCTCGCTCGTCTATTGCGGTGGCCTCGGCTTCTGGGACGACTATCTCAAGGTCAGCAAGAAGAACTCCGCCGGCGTGAGCGAGCGCACCAAGCTCATCGCCCAGGCCATTCTCGCCATCATCGTCACCGCGTTCTTCCTCATGAACCCGGCGATCGAAGTGCAGGCCCGTGCAGTCTATGTGCCGTTCAGCAAGGCGCCGATCTTCGCCAACCTCGGCCTCCTCGGCACCCTCGGTTTTTTCGCGTTGGTGATCATCGGTTCTTCCAATGCGGTGAATCTCACCGACGGCCTCGACGGCCTCGCCGCCGGCTGCACCTGCACCGCAGCCTTCGCCTACGCCATCCTCGCCTACGTCTGCGGCCACGTGGGCATCGCGACCTATCTGCAAATTCCCTTCTATCCGTTCGCCGGCGAACTGACGGTCATGTGCATGGCCCTCGTCGGCGCCTCGTTCGGTTTCCTCTGGTTCAATTGCCATCCGGCCAAAGTCTTCATGGGCGATACCGGTTCACTCGCCATCGGCGGCATGCTCGGCGTCACGGCCATTTGCACGAAACAGGAGATGCTCCTCGTGGTCGTGGGTGGTGTTTTCGTCATCGAGGCCGTCTCGGTCCTCATCCAGCGCACCTGGTTCAAGATTACCAAGAAACGCTACGGCGAGGGCCGTCGCGTGTTCCTCATGTCACCCCTGCACCATCACTTCGAGCTCAAGGGCTGGAAGGAGAACACGGTCATCGTCCGCTTCTGGATTCTGTCCATCATGTTCGCCTTCCTCGGCCTCGCCACCCTGAAACTCCGTTGAATTCGTCTTACGCCAACAAGTCCATCGCCGTACTGGGCGCGGGCGAAAGCGGTGAAGCCGCAGCCCGCCTCCTCCACCAGGAAAAAGCCATGGTTACGATCCTCGATACCGCCGAAGAGAACAAGCTGCGCAAGAAAATCGACGCGCTCGGCGCGGAAGGTATTCGCGTGATTGCCGATCTCGCCGCTGAGCACGAAAGCCTGCACGGCCATTACGACTACGTGATTCTCAGCCCGGGCATCGATCCGGCGGTGCCGCTGGTCCAGCATTTCATCAAGCGCCGCATCGAGATGATCGGCGAGCTCGAGCTCGCCTTCGAGATGTGCAAGTGCCCGATCATCGGCATCACCGGCACGAACGGCAAAACGACCACCACGCAACTCGTGGAGAAAATGCTCAATGCCTGCGGCGTGAAAACCGTGGCCAGCGGCAATATCGGACCCGCCTTCTCCGCCAAGGTCAACGAGAGCAGCCACCTCGACGTGATGACGCTCGAGGTCAGTTCCTTCCAGCTCGAGTCGATTCGTCGCTTCCACTGCCAGACCTCCGTCTGGCTCGGCTTCGCCGCCGACCACCTCGATCGCTATCGTTCGATGGACGAATATTACGTGGCAAAGATCCGCATTTTCGAAAACCAGACCGAGGATGATTGGGCGATCGTCAACTATCGCGACAAACTTCCGGCCTTGAAGGCGAAGAAGATCACCTTCAGTGCCTATGTGCCGGATGGGGATTTCTCGCTGCGCGAGGGTGTGATCCATTTCCGCGGTGAACGCGTGCTCGCCATGTCGGAGACCAATCTGCGCGGCTCGCACAACGCCGAAAACCTCATGGCCACGCTCGGCGTCGGCTTCGTGCGCGGACTCAGCTTTGCGCAAATGCTTCCGCCGCTCCGCGAATACAAGCCGCTGCCGCATCGCTGCGAAATCCTGCGCACGGTGAATGGCGCCGAGTGGGTCAACGACTCGAAGGGCACGAATCCGGATTCCGTCGAGAAAGCGCTGCACTCCGAGACGCGTCCCGTGGTGCTCATTGCCGGCGGCAAGGACAAAGGATTCGAATACGATTTGCTCACCGATCTCGTTGCGGCGCGCTGCCGCTCGGTGGTAGTAATGGGTGAGATGGCCGATCGCATTGAGGCGATCTGGAAATCGCGCCTGCCCGTGGCGAACGCCGGACGTTCGCTCGAAAAGGCCGTCGAACTCGCGCACGCCGCCGCCCAACCCGGCGATGTCGTCCTATTTAGTCCTGGTACTTCGTCCTTCGATATGTTCAAAAATTACGCCGACCGTGGGAACCAGTTCCGTGCGTTGGTCCAAGCCCTGCCTTCCTAAAATGAAAACACCCAAATTCTTCAGCAAACTCTCCGCTGTTCTGTCGCCGCGACCGAAGAAGAAATTGCAAGCGACCGCCGCCCGCGCGGCACGCCGCCCGGTGGACGATTACGACGACGAAGAGCCGACGACCAATCTTTCCAGCGCCTTCGTCGTGGTGCTGATCCTGCACGTCGTCGCCATCGGCGGCATCTATGCATTCAACAGCATCAAGGCATCGCGCCGCGGCCATGAGCCGATGATTGCGCCGACCGAGCAGACCTCGGCCACGTCGCAAACGGCCAGCGTCCAAAGTGAGGACAACAGCACCACCGACCCGGCGCCGAAGTCGCAGACCGCTTCCATCTCGCACCCGGTGGCGGAGACCGCGCCGATGCCGGCCGTCGCTCCGATCAAGCCCGCGACGGGCCACACCTATCAGGTCAAAGCCGGCGACAACTTCGCCAAGGTAGCCCTCGCCTACGGCGTGACGCCTGCGCAGATCATGGAGGCAAACCATCTCAAGGAAGGCTCCGTCCTGCACCAGGGCCAGACGCTCATCATTCCGGCCAAGACTGAAAAGACCGCCGACAACCGTAAGGAAGAGTCCACGCCGAAGCAAGCGGACGTGCCGTCCACGACGAACACGCCCGGCTTCTACACCGTGAAGAAGGGCGACACGCCCACCTCCATCGCCCACAAGCATGGCCTCACCGTTGAGGAATTGCTGAAAGCCAACAAGATCACCGATCCCAAGAAACTCCAGGTGGGTCAAACCCTGAAGGTGCCGCCGCGCAAGGGCTAAGCCTCCGTTGAACGCCCAACGCACCAGTGTCTACCTCCTAGTCGTCACGGTCATCTGCCTGATCGTGCTCGGCATCGTCATGCTGTCGAGCACCTCGGCCTACGCGCCGGAGAGCCATGGGAGTGCGGTGTTCCTGCTCAAACGCCAACTCGTCTGGCTCGGTATCGGCATCGTCGTTTGCGCCATCGCAGCCATGCTCGATTACCATCTGTTGCAAAAGACCTGGTGGATCTGGTTCGTCCTTTCGATCTTTCTGCTCTCGCTCTGTTTCGTCCCGCACATCTGCCATCGCATCAATGGCTCGCGGCGCTGGATCAATATCGGCGTAACCTTCCAGCCATCGGAATTCGCCAAGCTCGCCGCCATCGTCGCCGTGGCCTGGTGGTTCGCGCGCGATGAAACCTACGCCCGCCAGTTCTGGCGCGGCTATGTCGCTCCACTGATCGGCGCCGGCATCCTCATGGCGCTCATCGCTCCGGAAGTGGACATGGGGACTACCGCACTCATCGGAACGACGACCTTCCTGCTCATGTTCATCGCCGGCACGCGGCTCTTTTATCTCGTGCCGACGATCGCTTCGGGCTTCGCGGCGCTGATCTTCGTCGCGCTGAAAATGCCGCAACGCTGGGGCCGCATGATGGCCTTCATGTATCCGGACAAGTATCCGACCGAGGCCTACCAGACCGTGCAGGGGCTCATCGCCCTCGGCTCCGGCGGTGTGGACGGACTCGGCCTCGGCAACGGCCGGCAGAAGATGATGTATCTGCCCTTCGCTCATACCGACTTCATCTTCCCTGTGGTGGGCGAGGAGCTCGGCCTGCGCGTGACGCTCGCCGTCGTCTTCACCTACATCGTTTTCATCCTCTGCGGCGCGATCATCTCCATGCGGGCGCGTGATCGTTTCGGCATGCTCCTCGGCTTCGGCGTGGTCGTCATCATCGCCCTGCAAGCCGCGGTGAATATCGGCGTCACCACCGCGCTGTTGCCGAACAAGGGTCTGCCGCTGCCCTTCATCAGCTACGGTGGCTCGAACCTCGTTTTCTGTCTGCTCGGTGTTGGCATCTTGATCAACATCTACCGTCAGGGTCTCAATGAGCAGGACGACAAAAACAACAGCGTGGCCCTGAGGGCCCGCACGCGCAATGCCCGCCGCGTGGTCCGCATCTGACGATCTTGAAAAGAGCCAGCGAATCACTCGAATGACACGGATCAGACCGCTTCCTTTCGTGTAATCCGTGTGATTCGCGGGCCAAAAATCATTCTCTATGATTCATTTGGCGGTTTCTGAACTATGAACTTCGTCATCGCAGCCGGCGGCACCGGCGGACACCTCTTTCCAGGCCTCGCCGTCGGTGAGGTCCTCATCAAACGTGGGCATCAGGTGATGCTCATCATCTCGGAAAAGGAGATCGATTCCCTGGCCACCCAGGGCCGCACCGACTTCCGCATCGAGCGCGTGCCCGGCGTGGGTCTGCAGAGCAAAAATCCCATCGCGCTGGTCAAGTTCCTCCTGAAATTCCGCGCCGGCCTGGCACAGGTAAAGGCGCTCTATCGCGACTTCCAGCCGCAGGCCGTGCTCGGCATGGGCGGCTTCACCTCCACCGCGCCGCTCCTCGCCGGACGCGCGGCGAAAGTCCCCACCTTCGTCCACGAGTCCAACGCCATTCCCGGCAAGTCCAACAAGTTCAACGGCCGCATCGTCACTCGCGTGCTGCTCGGCTTCGAGGAATGCGCGCAATTCTTTCCACCGGGCAAGTGCACCGTCACCGGCACGCCCATTCGCACCTCGCTCGCCACGCGTCTCGACCAGACCCAGGCGCTGGCTGCCTTTGGCCTCACGCCCGGCAAGCCCACCCTCCTCGTCATGGGCGGCAGCCAGGGCGCGCACGGGATCAATCAATCGCTCGTTAACGCCCTGCCCTCACTCGCCCAGCATCCGTTGCAGGTCATTCACCTCACCGGCAAACAGGACGAGCAGCTAATGCGCGAGAGCTACGCCAGGGCCGGCATCCCCGCCTTCGTCGCGGCCTTTTACCATCGTATGGAGGAAGCCTACAGCGCCGCCGATTTCGCCATTTCGCGCAGCGGCGCGGCGAGCCTCACCGAGCTTTCACACTTCGCCTTGCCGAGCATTCTCATTCCTTATCCTTTTGCGGCGGAAGATCATCAAACTTTCAACGCGAATATCTTTGAAAAAAGGGGGGCGGCAACGCTATTAAAGGAGCGCGAAACCAGCGGCGAAACACTCGCTCAAAAACTGCTCTGGTTTCTCGAAGATCCGCAGCGGCTTTCCGATATGTCTGCGCGCAGCGCCAGCCTGGCGCCGCAGCAAGCTGCCGAACGGGTCGCAGACACCATCCTCAACTCTTGCGCATAAATGGACACGGGCCAAATCCTCGCTGACATCCTCGTCGGAGGTGAATTGAAAATTCACCTCATCGGCGTGGCCGGCTCGGGCATGAGCGGCATCGCCGGGCTCCTGCTCGCCCTCGGCCATCAGGTCGGCGGTTCGGACAAGGCGCGCACCGTGGAGGTCGATCGCCTGGAAAAACTCGGGCTGCGCTTTCATCTCGGCCAGGACGCCGCGAATATCGGCGACGCCGATCTCATCATCTTTTCCTCGGCCATTCGTCCGGGCAACCCGGAGTACGACGAAGCGATCCGCACCAAGCGCAACATGGTGCGCCGGGCCGACGCGCTGGCCGCGATCCTCAATTGCAAAAAAGGGATCGTGGTTTGCGGCATGCACGGCAAGACAACGACGTCTTCCATGGCCGCGCATGTCCTCAAGGTTGGCGGCCTGCATCCCTCGCACTATGTCGGCGCGGAAATCCCCATCCTCGGCACGAATGCGCTGTGGGACCCGACGGGCGAATACCTCGTCGCCGAGGGCGATGAGAGCGACGGCACGCTCGCGTTCTATCATCCCGAGCACGCCATCGTGCTGAACATCGAGGAGGAGCATCTCGACTACTACGCCGATCTGGCGGCGATCGAGGTCGTCTTCAATCAATTGCTCTCGCAGACTCGCGGCAAGGTGATCTTCTCCGCCGACGACGCCAATGCCACGCGCATCTGCAGCACGCATCCCGGCGCCATTTCCTACGGTGAATCGCACACCGCGTTTTACCGCTTCGATGATGTCCACACGAAGGATTTCCAGTCGCACTTCCGCGTCTTGCGCGGCGGCGAGCCGCTCGGCGCGATCACCCTCAACGTGCCCGGCCGGCATAACGTCAGCAATTCCGTCGGTGCCATCGCCCTGGCCACGGAACTCGGCGTGCCCTTTGCCAAAATCGCCGAGGCGCTCGAATCCTTCCGTGGCGCGCGCCGCCGTTTCGAGATCAAGTATCGCAGCGACCGCTACATGGTGGTCGACGACTACGGCCACCACCCCAGCGAGGTGAAAGCCACGCTCGCCACGGCGAAGAACACCGGCCGCAAGCGCGTGCTCTGCATGTTCCAGCCGCACCGTTACTCCCGCACGCTCAAGCTCAAGGCGGAGTTCGGCCGCGCCTTTCATCATGCGGATGTGGCGGTCATTGCCGATGTCTATCCGGCCAGCGAATTGCCGATCGATGGTGTGAGCGGCCAGACCATCGTGGACGAAATGCTCCGCGAAGGGCACGAAGCCGCGAGCTTCCAACCAGATCGCAAGAAGATCGCGCTGGAGATCGGACGCGCCCTCGAACCGGGCGACGTCGTGATCAGCCTCGGCGCGGGCAACATCCACGAAGCGGGCTCGATCCTGGCGCGCGACATCAAGCAACTCGACGAGTTGCAGACCGTGATGGGTCACGGGACGATCAAGCTTTACGAGCCGCTCTCCAAGCACACCACCATGCGCGTAGGCGGCCCGGCGCAATTTTGGGCTGAGCCGGAGACGGAGGAAGCATTCGCCCGTCTGGTGCGCTTCTGCACGCTCAACGAGATCCCGCTCTTCGTCATGGGCCGCGGCTCGAACCTACTGGTGCGCGACGGCGGCATTCGTGGCGTGGTCGTGCACCTCGCCCGCGGTGAGTTCAAGACGATCGAAGTCAAGGATGGCAAGATCCAGGCCGGCGTCGGGGTGAAGCAGAAAGAACTCGCCTATGCCGCGCGCGACGCGGAGATCGGCGGTTTCGAATGGCTCGAGGGCATCCCGGGCAACATCGGCGGCGCCCTGCGCATGAATGCCGGCGCGATGGGCGGCGAGACCTTCCGCCAGGTGGTCAGCGTCCGCTTCGTCGATCCGCATGGTAATTTCCACATGAAGACGCCCGCGGAGATGGACGTGCGTTACCGTCACTGCGGCACGCTGGAAAAGAATTTCGCGGTGTCTGCGACCTTCGTCGGGCATCCCGGCAACGCCGAAGAAATCGAGAAATTGCTCGAAGCCTCCACGCACAAACGCCGCACCAGCCAACCCCGCGAATCCAGCGCCGGCTGCATTTTCAAGAATCCCGAGCAATGCCCCGCGGGCAAATTGGTCGACGAACTCGGCCTCAAGGGCACGCGCGTCGGCGGGGCCAAGGTCTCCGAAGTGCACGGCAATTTCATCGTCAACGATGGCGGCGCTACCGCGGCCGACGTCCTGGCGGTGATCGACAAGGTGAAAGAGGTCGCGCTCCGCGAGCGCGGCATCCAACTGGAAACCGAAGTGCAAATCGTCGGCGAAGAGAAAGGGATCCATGACTGAACCGCTTTCCCGTTCTCCGATCACCAAGCGCTCTCATGCGATAGTCATCAATTCCGTCCGTAATTTTCTGTACGTCGGAAAGATTAAGAGTAAGATCACGATCAAGATTAAGACGCAAAAGAGCTCCGCGCCGCTTTTCCCGCAAGAACCGTCTACAGACTCTCGTATGCGTCTGAATGACCAATCGATTTCATCCCGTGTCCATTGACCTGAAAAACAAGAAGATCGCCGTGCTCATGGGCGGTCCTGGCTCCGAACGCAAAGTCTCCCTCGCCTCCGGCGCGGGCGTGGCGAATGCCTTGCGGACGCTTGGCGCGGACGTCACCGAAGTGGACGTCAATGGCTCGGACTTCATCGTGCCCGCTGGCACCGACGTCGCGTTCAATGTCATCCACGGCACCTTTGGTGAGGACGGCCAGATCCAGCGTATCCTCGAATCGCGTGGCGTCGCCTACACCGGCGAAGGCGTGGCGAACAGCGAATTGGCCATCGACAAGATCGCCACGAAGCAATGCTTCCAGAAGCATCACGTCCCAACCGCCGCGTTCGAAATCCTGCGCGACGGCGCCAATCCGACCCTGCCACTCCCCTACGTCGTCAAGGCGCCCAAGGAAGGCTCCAGCGTCGGCGTCTTCATCGTGCGCGAAGAAGCGAAAGTCGCGGACACCATGCGCGAGGCGTGGAGTTACGGAAAAGAGCTGCTCGTTGAAGATTTCATCAATGGCCGCGAATTGACCGTCGGCGTCCTCGGCGACCAGGCGCTGCCGATCATCGAGATCAAGCCCGCGAAGGACTTCTACAACTTCGACAACAAGTATCCGTTCCTGAATCCCAAGGCCGGCGGCGCTGCCGAACACACCTGCCCGGCCATGATCAGTGACGAACTCACCCGCCGCGTGCAGGAGGTCGCCCTCGCCGCCGCGCGCGCTATCCATCTCGAAACCTATTGCCGCGTGGATGTCCTGCTCACCGGCGCCGGTGAGCCGTACGTGCTCGAGATCAATACCATCCCCGGCATGACCCAGGTGAGCCTGCTGCCCGAAGCCGCCGCCGCGGCGGGCATCAGTTACGCCGAGCTTTGCGCCCGTGTCATCGAACTCTCGCTCGCTCGCCGCCACCCATGAAAATTCCCAGCAACAAGCGCATCTCCAGTTCGCGCCAGCGCAAGCAGCAGCACCTGCTTGACGTCAAGCTGCGCGCGAGTACCGAACGTTCGCGCCGATTCCGCGCGATCTGCGGTTTCATTTTCAAGACCGTCTTCTTCGTCGGCCTCATCGCCGGCTCGTGGTTTGGCGGCAAGGAAGCGCTCCGCCGGTTCGTCTGGGAGAATCCGGACTACTATCTCCACGACATCAATTTCGCCACCGACGGCTCGTTGACCCGTGATCAAGTGCTCACGGCAGCGAACATCGTCGAGGGCCGGAATATTTTCACCGTCGATCTCGGCCATGCGCGCGAGGCCATCGAGCACCTGCCGCAGGTCGAGAACGCCGTGGTGCAGCGCGTCCTGCCGAATCGCATCAACATCACCATCGGCGAACGCCGCCCCATCGCCTGGGTCGCGGCCAAGGGCGACGAAGACCCGAGCGCCTCGGACAAATCTTTCCTCATCGATGCCCGCGGCGTGGTGCTGCGCAGCCGCGTGCTCTTGCCCGAATACTATCACCTGCCGATCATCACCGGCTTTGAGACCGGAAATCTCGTCCCCGGCAAACGGGTGAACGTCATCGAGATGCAATCCGCGCTCGAACTGATCCGGTTGAACGCCGACAGCACGCGCTTCCAGGTGCGCAACATCGACATCTCCAAGGGCTACTGCCTCATCGTGACCGACCAGCGTCATGCGAAGATCACCTTCGGCCTCGACCGTCTCGATCATCAATTGGAGCGCCTCTATCGCTGCCTCGATCGCGCGACCGAAGACCACAAGGAATTGCAGACCGTCAATCTCATCGTCGAGCGCAACATCCCCGTCACCTTCTACGATCCCGAGGCCGACGCTGCCGCCGCCGCGGCCATCGCCGAAGGCATGCCTCCGAAGCCGGGCGCCAACTCCAATGCGGCGAACGAGCATCATCCGGCGCCGAAGCCCTCCGTCGAAACGCACCATGGGGATTCCACGCCCAGGTCGTCGCCAAAGTCCTCACCCAAATCTTCCACCCCTTCCCGTGGCTCCACGGGAAATCAGCCCCTGAAAAAACCCTTCCGTCTGAACCCCTAGATGGCCCGTGATTCCATAGTAGTCGGTCTTGAAATTGGCACCTCTAAAATCTGCGTCGTCGTCGGCGAAACCCGCGGCGATGGCACCATTCGCATTCTCGGCGTCGGCCAGGCGCCGTCGCGCGGCGTGCGCAAAGGCGAAATCGTCGACTTCGAAACCGCGGGCAAATGCATCCGTGAAGCACTCGTCGATGCCGAGGAAAAGAGCGATGTCATGATCGGCAGCGTGTATCTCGGCGTCACCGGCGCTCACATCGCCGGCTTCAATAACCGCGGCGCGGTGAGCATCCCCGAGGATCGCGATGAAATCTGCGAAGAGGATTTCGAGGACGTCCAGGCCAGTGCCCGCGAGGTCAGCATCCCAGCGCCGAACATGTTCGTGCACTCGCTGCTTCAGCACTACTACGTCGACGGCCAGGATGGCGTGCTCAACCCCATTGGCATGCTCGGCCGCAAGCTCGAGGCGGATTTTCACATCATCCACGGCGTGGCCACGCGCATCAAAAACAGCGTGCGTTGCGTGAAAGAAGTCGGACCTGAGGTGCTCGACGTCGTTTTCAATCCCCTCGCCACCGCGCAGGTCTTGCTCGATCAAAACCAGAAGAGCCTCGGCGCACTGGTCGTCGATTTCGGCGGCGGCACCACCGACTATCTCGTCTATTCCGACGGCGCGGTGCAGCAGAGCGGCTCGCTGGCCATTGGCGGCGACCACATCACCAACGACATCTCGCTCGGCCTGCGCATCCCCATGGCCAAGGCGGAACGGCTGAAGATCGAGGAAGGCAGCGTTATCCTCGGCAATGCGCGCCCCGGCGAGACGATCGTGCTCAAGGACGAGACCGGTTTCGCCGGGAAGGAGATCGAGCGCGAGATGCTGAACACGATCATTCATTGCCGCGTCCGCGAGACCTTCGAGCTGCTCAAAAAGCGCCTCGATGATGAAGGCCACCTGCCTTTCCTCGGCGCCGGCCTCATGCTCACCGGCGGCTGCAGTTTGATCAAGGGTATCAACCATCTCGCCGAGGAAATCTTCGGCATGCCGGTGCACCTCACCCACGCGCAGACCGTCTCCGGCCTCACCTCCGCTTTCGAAAATCCGCAGTTCTCCACCGCCATCGGTATCATCAAATACGCCGACGCCATGCAGCCTGAGCGCCCCTCCGGCTTCTTCGGCCGCATGCGCAAAAAGTTCTCCTTTTTCGGCCTGTTTTAATGAGACGATACGCCACGAGCTAACCCACCATGATCCAAGTCCACCGGAACTCCTCCACCGCCTATGACGTCCGTATCAAAGTCGTCGGTCTGGGAGGCGCCGGCGGCAATGTGCTCGACCGTCTTTTGCTCGATGGCCTGCACAACGCGGAACTCATCGCCATCAATACCGATGCGCAGGCGCTGACCGCCTCCGTGGTGGAGCAAAAGGTCCAGATCGGCCGTACCACCACACGCGGACTCGGCGCCGGCGGCGACCCGGAGCTTGGCTACGCGGCGGCCGAAGAAGGTGTAGAGGAAATCCGCAATGCGATCGAAGGTGCGCAACTCGTCTTTCTCTGTGTGGGTCTCGGGGGCGGCACCGGCTCCGGCGCGGCCCGTATAGTCGCTTCCCTCGCCCGCGAACAAAAGGCACTCGTCGTCGCCTTCGCCACGTTGCCTTTCGCTTTCGAAGGTCGGCGCCGCCGCGCGCAAGCGGATGAAGCGTTGGCCGCGCTGCAGCGTTATTCGGACGTCGTCATCCATTTCGAAAACGACCGCATGGGCGATGCCGTCGCGCCGCTCGCCGGCATCCACGAGGCATTCGCAACCGCTGACCAGACGGTCAGCCAAAGCATCCGCGCCATCATTCGCCTCATGCACCAGCGCGGACTCGTGCACATCGGCTTCGACGAAATCGTCACCGCCCTCCGCGGCTCGGGTGAAGCGGGCGCGCATTGTGTCTTCGGTTTCGGTGAAGCGGACGGCGACAACCGCGCCCACGAAGCCCTCACCCGCGCCCTCAAGAATCCGCTGATGGACAAGGGCCGCATGCTCGAGGATGCCCGCAACATTCTCGTCAACGTCGCCGGTGGCCCTTCGACCACCCTCAACGAAGTGCAGATCCTGATGGAGGAACTCAACCGCCACATCAGCGACCAGACGCGCCTGCTCTTCGGCGCCGCCGTCGATCCTGCGCTCGGCCAAAAGATCAGCGTCACCATCCTCAGCGCGTTGCAAGGCGCACCGGCCGCCGCCGTCCCGGTCGCACCGCGCCCCGCCGCGCGGGTCGAAAGTGCGCCGGTTTCCGTCACCCCGGCTCCAGCGCCGGCCGCCCCCGTCAGCCTGGCGCCTGTTCGCGAACCGGTCGTCATCGAGCGGACACCCGAGCCGGTCGCCCCCGTCGAACCCGCCATCGCCGCACGCATCGTCGAGCCGCCAGTCACTACGCGCATCCCGGAACCCGTTGTGGTCGAACGCACTCACGAGCCCGTCGTTGCCGAGCGCATTCCAGAACCGGAAATCATCGAGCACATCCCGGAACCGGAACCCGAGCCCGTCCCACGGCGCGTCTCGCGAGTCCGCCCCGTCCGTGAACCGGAGTCTGAACCCGAGCCGGTCTACGTCGACACCGCCACCCGTGCACCGCACATGCCCACGCCTGTCGCCGCCGAGGCCGCCCCGCTTTACACGGA
Source organism: Chthoniobacter flavus Ellin428 (assembly GCF_000173075.1). Classification (GTDB taxonomy): domain Bacteria; phylum Verrucomicrobiota; class Verrucomicrobiia; order Chthoniobacterales; family Chthoniobacteraceae; genus Chthoniobacter; species Chthoniobacter flavus. The sequence continues at coordinate 281,774 of NZ_ABVL01000007.1, read as the reverse complement.
GCCCGCACCGGCCCCCGCTTCCGAGCACGCGCGCGGCCCGAAACAACCCAAGCCCAAGCCCACCCTGGCCAAGCAGGAGCAAATGCAATTCGAGCCCGTCACCCGCGGCCGTTTCGAAAAAAGCGAGCCCACCATCGTCGACGGCCAAGACCTCGACGTCCCCACCTTCCTACGGCGGAACGTGAAGGTGAAATAGGTCAGGCTGGTCTCAGATTAGAATAGGTGAGGCGCGGACGCTTGCGTTCATCGTGTGGCGGTTCTTCGCGGGCAAGTGCGTGCCCAAGCTGGCGCTTGGGCACGAGAGGCTCGAGGCGACAGCCACATTCCTACGCGAAGCGCCCTCAGGCAGTAGCCATCCGCCGGCTTGACAGACTACTCACGACCGGACCGAGGCTTTGCAACGTGCGCAGGTGGAGAATGAAGGCCAGCGGAACGGCCCAAGTGGGGATGAGACTCAAAGGATATTGCGTGACGGCCTGGTTGGAGATTTCACTGGCGAAAATGCCCAACGGCGGACCACCGTGCGTGACGCCCATCGTCAGCGCCAGGACCAGGTCGAAGATGCCGAGATAATTCCAGAACCGGGCAACGGCCGCGGCGTGGGGTTTTTTCGCGGCGAGGTTTTGGGCCACCCACGGCGCGGCCAGACCGACGGCCACGTCACCCAGACCGGCCGGAAGCGCGAAGCCCGCCGGCAAATGTCCGCGCGCATATTCAACTAGAAAGACGACGCCCAAAGCGCGCTGGGTTTGCAGGAAAATGGCCGTGGCGCCGTCCAGTTCATGGATGCCGCCAAGCAGCGCTCCATGCAAATACGAGCGGTCGACGACATAGACGATGATGGGGATGGTGATCGCCAGCAGGAGCCCCAGCGGTGGCCGGCCGGGACCGGTATCAAATGCCCCGGTCACGGAAAGGGCAACGACCGCACCGAACCAGACCAGAATCAGGTAGAGAGTTTTCATGAGAATTTCCTTTCGATGGTTTGATTTGAGTTGGATTTGGCAATCGAGTAACTTCATAATAAATAGTCACTACTAAAAATGAAGTCAATGCCGAATCTTGCGCCTTCCCACGATCGCCCCTTGAATGAAGAAAAGATGGCCGCCAGCTATGATCAAAAATGCCCCGTCGCCCGGACGCTCGCCATCATCGGCGAACGCTGGACAGTCCTGCTCCTGCGCGATTTGCTGCGTTTGGGCCCCCGCCGTTTTCAAGACTTCCAGGAAGCATTCCCCGGCCTGAGCCCGAATACCCTCTCCGCACGCCTCAAGACCCTCGAGAAGCACGGGATCGTCCTGCGAAGGCTCTACGACGAGCATCCGCCCCGCGCGGAATATCTCCTCACCGAAAAAGGCCGTGCCTTGGGTCCAGTCCTCAAAGCCATGCTGAACTGGGGAGAAAAGTTCACGGGCTGATCCTCCCGGTATGGGTAATTTCAGGCCGGTCGAGGGTCGCAGGCACTTGCCCCTTGTCCACGCGCCCCCGTTTGCTATTAGCACTGGTATGACTACTAAGCGATTCCGTGCGGGCGTCCTTCATGGCGACGAAGTGAAAGAACTGCTCGACTATGCCAAGGCCAACCAATTCGCCCTCCCGGCGATCAATTGTATCGGAACAGGCACCGTCAACGCGGCACTCGCAGCCGCTCGCGAGGTCAACTCGCCCACGATGATCCAGTTCTCCAACGGCGGCGCGCAATTTTTCATCGGCAAAGGCATCACCAAGGAAAACCAGACCGGCCCGATCCTCGGCGCCATCGCCGGCGCGCAGTATGTCGACGCCGCGGCCAAGGCCTACGGCGTGCCCGTGATCCTCAATTCCGACCACTGCGCGAAGAAGCTGTTGCCCTGGATGGACGGCATGCTCAAGGGTAGCGAAGAAAGCGTCGCCAGGAACGGCCAGCCACTCTTCAGCTCGCACATGCTCGACCTCTCCGAGGAGCCGCTGCACGAGAATATCGAGATCAGCGCGAAGTATCTCGCGCGCATGGCCAAACTCGGCATCACCCTCGAAATCGAACTCGGCGTCACCGGCGGTGAGGAAGACGGCGTGGACAACACTGGCGTCCATGAATCGAAGCTCTACACGCAACCGGAGGAAGTGGCCGAAGTCTATCAGAAGCTAGGCGCCATCAGCCCGAATTTCACCGTCGCCGCCGCGTTCGGCAACGTGCACGGCGTCTACAAACCCGGCAACGTGAAACTCACGCCGAAGATCCTCAAGGATTCGCAGGAGTACATTGAGAAGCACCTCAAGACCGGTCCGAAACCGGTGAATTTCGTCTTTCACGGCGGCTCTGGTTCCACTCGCGAAGAAATTCGCGAAGCCGTGAGCTACGGCGTGGTGAAGATGAACATCGACACCGACGTGCAGTGGGCGTTCTGGGATGGCGTGCGCGAGTACGAAGCCAAGAACCACGACTATCTCCAGGGCCAGATCGGCAACCCGAAGGGCCCCGATGCGCCGAACAAGAAACATTACGATCCGCGTATTTGGCTCGGCGCCGCAGAGGATGCCGCCCACAAGCGCCTGCTGACCACCTTCGAGGATCTCAACAACATCAACCGCAACGCCTAAGCGTTGCGGCAGCAGCCGGGGTCATCGACCCCGGCCTTCTTCGCGGGCGATTTCAGATGGTGTCCCGCCGGGTTCAATGAACCCGGCTACAGCGCTCGCCAATTCGCCTGTAACCCGCTAGCCTCACCCTTCATGAAGAACCTTCGCCTCCTTCCCTTGGTCGTTGCGCTCACCTTGTCGACCGGCTCCGCCTTTGCCGCGGACACGCCCAACCTGCCTATCGATCGGGCGCTGAAAATCGCCCAGGAATATCTGCAGAAATCGGGCACCGGCGCGAAGGTCGAAATCGTGGGGCTCACCTACGAGCAGACGAGCTTCCACGCCGGTTACTGGTACGCCAAGTGGTCCCACGCCGTTCAGGCGGGCGATGACAACTCGCGCAAGGAAACCGGCCTGCGCATCGATATGGACGGCACCGTCACCCGTTTCCTTAGCGCCCCCGGCGGCCGTTACGAACCGCCGGTCGGCCAGAGACCGGTGGGAGCGCGGAGCATGCGCTGATTCTTCCGCGAGCATATCCGCCGCCTCTGTGGAGTTCTACGCCCCGGCCAAGGTCAATCTCTCCCTCCGCGTCCTGCGACGCCGGGAGGATGGTTTTCATGAAATCGAGAGCCTCATGTGTCCGCTCTCGATCTTCGACACGATTGATCTCTCGCATCGGGAAGAGGGCGGCCTCGAATTCGTTTGCGATGACACCACGCTGCCCACGGGCGACGACAATCTCGTCGTCCGCGCGGCGAAACTCTTCTGCCAGTCCTGCGGTTTCCAGCCGCGGCTGCGCATTCAACTAACCAAGCGCATCCCGCACGGGGCCGGACTCGGCGGCGGGAGCAGCGATGCCGCGACCACGCTCGTCGGACTCAATCGCCTTTTCGAAACCGAACTCTCCCGCGAGGCGCTCTCCGCCATGGCCGCCGATCTCGGCTCGGACGTGCCATTCTTCATCTATCAATCCGCAGCCGTCATTCGCGGCCGCGGCGAATTCGTGGAGCCCGTCGCTTTCCCACACGAGCTCCCGCTGTTTCTCATCAAGCCGCCCTTCGGCGTGCCGACCCCGTGGGCTTATAAACATTGGCTCGACTCGCGCGAAGTGCCCGGCGTGCCTTACGCGGCGCAGGAATTTTCCTGGGGCACTTTGGTCAACGACCTCGAGCGGCCGGTGTTCGAGAAATATCTCTTCCTCGCCGATCTGAAATCGTGGCTGCTCACCCAACCGGAAGTCGCGGGTGCGCTCATGTCCGGTTCCGGCGCCACTGTCTTCGCGCTCCTGCAGGAGAAAGGCGCCGCCGAGTCGCTGGCCTCCAAAGTCGCGGCGGAATTCGGAACAAATCTCTGGTGCTGTCTCTGCGAGACGATTGGTGGGTGACCGGTCGCCGCATTGACGCGAGACACCAGGGCGTGCATGCTCCCTCTATGAGCCTCGCCGAGATCGAGTCCGCCGTAGAATCACTTCCTGCTCAGGAACAGGAACTACTACTGCGTCATTTGACCAAGAAGTTGTACGGCGGCCAATCCGCTACCGCGACTTTGGTTATGGAAAACGGAAGGCCAGTCCTGGTTGCACCACCCGGCGCGCCAGCGATGACGTCAGATATGGTCAAAGCAGCGCTCGCTGATTTTCCGTGAGTTTCCTTTTGGACGTAAATCTACTGCTGGCATGCGGCTGGCAAACTCATGTCGAGCATGCACGTGCACTTGCTTGGCTCGATGGACAAAGCGAATTTTACACATGCGCACTGGTGGAGCTTGGCTTCATTCGTGTGAGCATGGGGCCGGGGTTCCGCGCCCTTTTCACCGATACGCTTCCCGCACTTCGGGAAATCAAGAGTCGCTCCTCAGCGAGAACCATCGAGGTAGATCTCGACGTGATACAGTTACCGATAGTCTCTTCACACTCTGACGTAACGGATGCCTACTTGGTCTCCTTGGCCAGGTCACACGGATTACAATTGGCGACACTGGACGCGCCTTTGATTGCCAAGGCGTGGGCTACTGGTGTTGCTGTTCGCCCTTTTTAGTAACGCGCTGCGCTACAGCCCCGCGCGCTCCAAAATCGCCCCCACCACCTTCGTCGCCTCGAAATGCTCCGCGGCGACTTCATACGCGGCGCGGCAGTGCGCGGCGTAATCCGCATTCACCGCGCGCACGGCTTCAGCGATGTCATCGAGCGTGCGGAAACTGAGCAGGCCTTTGCCCTCGCCGTAATGACTGGAAAAATCCGTCTCCTGCGTAATCACCGGTCGGCCACACGCCAGATAGCACGCGGTGCGATCGCTGAACCAGCCAGTATTGAGCCGCACATATTGATCCTTCGCCACCGTGAATTCCCCCTTCGAATCCTGCATGTAGCGCACATAGGCATTGTGATCGATGCTGATCTCCTGCGGACTCGTCAGCCGCCAACCGCGCTCGTTGAGCTGCGTGCGCGTGGCTTCGTCGCGCAGGTTGGTCGCGAGTTCGAAGGTCTCTCCCGCCCGCTGCGGTGCGTCCATGAAACGCAAAAACTCCAGCGCCTTGCTCCACAGATATTTGTCTCCGCGCCACTCGATGTCTTTGCCCTTCGTGTTCCAATTCGCAATCGTGGTGAAGATTGCGCCCGGCAGGGACGGCGACGCTGCTTTCCAAAAATCCGTGACGATCGGCTGCCGCGTGGGCTGCCAGGGAATGCCGTGCAATGGGACAGGAAAACGCTGCGTGCCGATGTTTTCGCCGAAGGTGAAAACCGCGTGATAGTGCGAAAGCGTCTCGCGAATCTTCGCACTCGGATCGTTGTCAATGAGGCACTGCTCTTTTCCCGGATCGCTCTCGATGTAAATGAGGCAGCGATTCTGCAGCAGATCTTCGTGGAGCTCCTGCTCGCCGCAGACGTTCAGGATCGCATCCGCCTCGCGGTATAGCTCATCGATGCGCTGCCCGCTCAAGCCCGCGGTGGGGCGATCGTCGAGATAGCGTGCGCGGTACCCCCAGCGATCCTCGAAACCGAATTGCTGTGCGAGCTTCGGCATGATCGCCGCGGTGTAACTCCAATCCGCCACATAGTCATACGTGATCGGGTGATACGGATGCGCCGTGGAATCCTCGATGTAATAGACATCGTGACCGAGCCGTTGCAGTCCGACGATGTAATGTACGTGCTGCCAGATGACGCCGGCAATCGGGCAGCGCGCCATGTAGCCGGTGACGATGAAACGTTTGCGGCTCATGACGAAAGCCGCTTGGCAAACCGCGCCGGATTTCCTGCCACCACGGTATTCGGCGGCACGTCCTTGGTCACCACGGCACCGGCCGCGATGACCGAGTTATCGCCGATGGTCACGCCCTTGAGCACAATGGCGTTCATCCCGATCCAGACGTTGTTGCCGATCTTGATCGGGCGCGATTTCACCGCTTCGATCGGACGCTCCGGTTTGCCTTCGTAAAAGGGCGCGAGAGCCTCGGCATCGATTCGACGCTGCGCCGCAGCCACCGGATGAAAATCGGAATCGGCGATGCCCGTGCCCCAGGAAATGAGGCAATGCGAGCCGATCTCGATTTCGGATTCACACGTGAGCAATGCACCGACGAGCAGCGTAAAGTCGCCGATTTTCACATGCCCTTGCGGTCCGACGGCGAGCTGCGAAGCCGCATAGACCGACACATGGTTGCCAAACTCCACCGCCAGCTCGCGCTTGCCCTTGAAGTGCAGAAAACTCTGCGCGCTCTCGCAATAGAAACCGTCGCCCCACGTGACGTTGGGTGGGATCTGGCGGTTGGTCCAGTCGTGTTCGATACGGCGGTCGGGGAGGACGTTGGTCATTGGAAAGATGGAGGCTCTTAATCGTAATCTTTAATCGTTAATCCTTAATCCTTCTCTTCGGCCTTACACCGCCACGGGATTAACGATTAAGGAACAAGGATTAAAGATTAAGGAGAGAATCATGTGAGATTGGCAGAGCGATACAACGAAGCATAGACGCCACCGCGTTGAACTAATTCAGGGCCTTTGCCCTCTTCGGCGATGGTGCCTTTGGCCAGCACCACGATCTTGTTCACGCGATGCACGGTGGCGATGCGGTGGGTGATGATGAGCGTGGTGCGGCCGCGCATGAGTTCCTCGATGGTCTGCATGATCGCCGACTCGGTGGTCGGGTCGAGCGCGCTGGTCGGTTCATCAAGAATGAGCAGCGGCGCGTTTTTCAAAAACGCACGGGCGATGCCGATGCGCTGCCGCTGCCCCACGCTGAGGTGTCCGCCACGTTCGCCGACCTGCGAGCGATAGCCGTCCGGCGTGGCCATGATGAACTCGTGGGCCTGCGCCCGCTTTGCGGCTTCGATGATTTCCTCCTCGGTCGCGTCGGGCCGGCCGTAGGCGATGTTTTCGCGGATGGTCGTGGAAAAGAGCAGCGTGTCCTGCAACACGATACTGATCTGGTCGCGCAACGATTTCTTCTTCAGCGCGCGCAGATCCTTGCCATCGAGCAACACGCTTCCGCCCGTGGGATCGTAAAAGCGTGGCACGAGCGAAAGGAGCGTCGACTTTCCCGCGCCGGTCCCGCCGACGAAAGCGACCGTCTCACCCGGCGAGATGCGCAGGTTCACATCGTGCAGAATCTCCCGCGCACTCGAATACCCGAAGGCCACATTTTCGAAGACTATTTCGCCGAGCGCACTGGTGATCGGCACGGCATCGGGCGCATCGGCCACGTCGTTTTCCTTGTCGAGAATCTCAAAGCACCGTTGCGTGCCCGCCGCCGCCGCCTGGAAGGCCCACGCGATGTGGGTGAGCGCCTCGAGCGGCTGATAGAGCATGAGCAACAGGCTGGAGAGATACCAGATACCGCCGATGGTCAGTTTCCCCGAGAGCACGTGGAGCGCGCCGACGTAACACATGGCGGCCGAACTCGCGGCGATGATCGTGCCCACGAGCAACGCGCTGCGCATGGAGGTCGCGTTCAGCTTGAGATTCGCATCGAGGCTTTCGCGTGCACTCGTGCTGAACTCCTGCACTTCATGTTCTTCGCGTCCGAAAGCCTGCACCATCTTCACCGAGCTCAGGCCTTCCTGCGCCGCGGTGAGCACATCGCTCTCGCGCTCGGCCACGGTGGTGGATTCGTCGCGGATGCGTTTGGCGTAGATGAAAATCGCCAGCATCATGAGCGGGATGGCGATCAGCGAGAGCAGCGCGATCGACCAGTCGAAATACCACATCATGGCGAAGGTGGAGACGAGCGAGATGGCGCTTTGGAAAAGGAAGAAGCCCTTGCTGTAGTAGGCCTGCACGCTCTGCGAGTCGTAAGCCACGCGGAAGCTGCTGTCGGCGCTGCGGCGCTGGTCGTGAAACTTGAGCGGCAGCGAGTGCAGGTAGGCGTAGAGCTCCGTGCGCAGGCGCATGAGCCCGTGCAAACCCACGCGAATGGTGAGCACATTGATCACATAACCGATCCCGCCGGCGAGCAGGTGGAAAACGACCATGAGCCCGCAGACCAGCGCGACGACCGCCGAAATGCTCCACGTGCTGATATCGATCCCCGGCAGGGTGAGCCCATGAGGCGTGTGTCCCGCTGCCGGAAGAATTTTGTCCACGATGTATTTGAGCGGCCAGGGGCGCAGCAGGTTGAAGGCATTCGCCACCAGCGTGAGCCCCATGCAGACGACCGTCGGCCGAAGATCGGGACGGAAATAGGTGAGCACGCGGCGGTAAAAGGACATTGCGGGGATGGAATACTGGGAAGCGGAGCAGTGCCAAGAGCCAAGTGAGCAGAGGGCCCATCCGGAATGACGAATGACGAATGTTGAATGCCGAAAGGAACACTCCGCATTCGTCATTCGTCATTCCGCATTCCCTCCTGTGTCAGAATCCCGACACTAGTGCTTTTTGGCTGACAGTTTTTTTGAACCTTTTGGGACCATGCAGCGTCTATCTATTCAGAAAGCTACGTAGAACCTAGTGCGTGGCACACCCATTGCTAAGATAGTTTTTGCCCAACAAATTTTCCCAACAGACCTATGAAAAAGCACCTGAAAAAGACCAATCGCTCCAACTTCAGTTTGGGCGACCTGATTGTGGCCGTGAGCAGCTACACGAAGAATAATCGTGAGACAGTGGCTGCCGTGGCCGACCTGCTCGAAAGCGGCCGTGTTCGCTTCAGCAGCCAGGGCCGCAAAATCCGCGCCCGCGTCTACTAAAGAGACGCCTCGGCTCGGCCGTGTTTAGGGGAACGGTCTTCCGTCCCCACCAAAACTCCTCATTTCCAAGACCCCGTCCGCGACTTTCAGGTCGTCGACGGGGTAAGTCTTTTTAAGGCGGTCCCTGGCGGGCAATTAGCCCTCGAAAAACGTTTTCCTTTTGCAATCGCTTTCCTTCTCCCTAGCCTCCTTCCGGTGATCGAACGTTACACCCGACCCGAAATGGCCGCCATCTGGGCGGATCAGCGCAAATATGAAATCTGGCTCGAGATCGAGACCCTGGCCTGTGAGGCTCAGGCCGAGATCGGCGTGATTCCCAAAGAGGACGCCCAGACCATTCGCGCCAAGGGGAAATTCGATCTCAAGGAGATCGCCAGGATCGAGGAACGCACCAATCACGACGTCATCGCCTTCCTGGAAAACGTCGCCAGCTACGTGGGACCCTCCTGCCGCTGGATGCACCAAGGCATGACCTCGAGCGACGTGCTCGACACCACACTCGCCGTGCAGATGTCCGAGGCTTCGGACATGATCCTGAAGGACTTGCGCGAGCTGCGCGACGTCATCGCCAAGCGGGCGATCGAGTTCAAAAAGACCCCCATGATCGGCCGCAGCCACGGCATTCATGCAGAACCCATCACTTTCGGCCTGAAGCTGGCGCTCATGTGGGATGAATTTGGCCGCGCGCTGGCCCGACTCGAGGACGCCCAGCCGCGTATCCGCGTGGGCAAGCTGAGTGGCGCCGTCGGCACCCACGCCCACCTCGACCCGCGCGTGGAGGAAAAGGTCTGCGAACGCCTCGGCCTCAAGGCCGCCGCGCTCAGCACGCAAGTCATTCAGCGCGACCGGCATGCGGAATTTCAGACCGTCCTTGCGCTCATCGCCTCTTCCATCGATCGCTGGGCCACGGAATTCCGCCACCTCCAGCGCACCGAAGTGCTGGAGGTCGAGGAATACTTCTCCGCCGGCCAGAAAGGCAGTTCGGCCATGCCCCACAAGCGCAACCCCATCACTGGCGAGAAGCTGAGCGGTTTGGCGCGGGTGGTGCGCGGAAATGCCCTGGCGGCGCTCGAAAATGTCCCACTTTGGCACGAGCGCGACATCAGCCATTCCTCCGTCGAGCGGATCATCATGCCGGATTCGTGCATCATGATCGATTACATGCTCGTGACGCTGCGCCGTCTAGTGGAGCGCCTGCTCGTGTATCCCGAAAACATGGAGCGCAACCTCCACATCACGAAAGGCCTGTACTTTTCCCAGACCATCCTGCTCAAGCTCACCGAGCGTGGCCTGGAACGCAAGGCCGCCTACGAGGCTGTGCAGCGGGCGGCAATGAAGACCTGGCAAGGTGACGTGAGCCTGCAGGAAAACCTGGCCGCCGAGCCGGAAGTCGCCGCAAACCTCACGCGCCCGGAGATCGATACTCTCTGCTCGCTAGACATCCATTTCGCTCACGTGGACGATACTTTCCGCAAGCTGGGTTTGGAGAAGTAACCTCGACTCCTGCCGGCGGTTCGCCCTTTTCTCATGTTAACCAACGTGTATCGTTACGCGCCTTTGAACGGATAAGCCTATGACTCGGAAATTCGCCCTGCTCCTGATCGTCGCCGTCCTGCCTTTCTCCGGCTGCAAAAAGCTCAGAGAGAAAGTGCCTTTCCTGAAAAAGAAAGAGGTCGCCGCCTCGACACCCGCTCCAGCCCGCGTTGCCGCGCCACCTCCGGCCGCCGCACCTGGCGCTTCCCATGAAACCGCTGCCGCAGGCGAGACCACCGCGCCTTCCGCGCCGTCATCTCCAACGGCTCCGGCTGCCGCGTCGAAAAAGCCGGAGGCCCCGGCCGTAAACAAGAACGCGCAGGTGATCTGCCTCTGCTATCACAACATCGAGGACGGCAGCAAAATGCGGGCGCTGACGATTCCGGTCGCCGAGTTCCGCCGTGAGATGGAGGAAATCAAGAAGGACGGCTTCAGCGTCATCCCGATGCAGGATTTCCTCGCCTGGCGTCGCGGCGAGAAGGCCATTCCGAACAAGAGCTGTATCGTCACCATCGATGACGGCTGGGTCTCCGCTTACAACAACGCATGGCCGATCCTGAAGGAATTCAAGTATCCCTTCACCCTCTTCATCTACATCAATTATGTCGGCACCGGCGGCAAATCGATGAGTTGGGATCAGCTCGCCGAAATGCGCGACGCGGGCGTGGACATCGAGTCGCACACCTACTCGCACTCCGACCTGAAAAAGCCCGGCAACCTCGTGGACAAGAAGGCCGCCGAGGGCATCCGCAAGGACGTGGCGGCCCTGGGCCTGGATGGCTGGCTGCGCAAAGAGATCATCGGTTCGAAGCAGGTGCTCGAGAAGCAGCTCGGCATCAAGTGCAATGTCTTCGCCTACCCCTTCGGCAGATGGACCCCGAAGGCGGTCGAAATCGTGAAGGAAGCCGGCTACGAAGCCGCTTTCACCGTTTATGGCCAGCAATTGCATCCCAGCTCGCAAGCCGAACTGCTCGGCCGCTATGCCGTGGAACAGGACAAGCCGAAGATCTTCGAGGACGCCATGAAGATGATCGGTGGCGGCCAGAGCACTGCGTCCGCCTCGGGTCCCTCGGAGCCGGCTTACACGCAATTGGCTGCGGTCTCGATGGTCACCCAACCGATGGATGGCGAGACGATCGGCAACCCGAAGCCGCTCATCAAAGCGAACCTCTCCACGCTCGGCGAGATCGACCCGGGCACTGTCGAGATGCGCATCAGCGGTTTCGGCCCGGTGGCCGTGAAATACGATCCCGCCACCAAGATGGCGTCGTATCAGCTGACCCAGAAGCTCCGTGAACCGGAATACACGGTCTTCATTTCCGCCAAGTCGAAAGGCAAGAAGATCGAGACGAAGTGGGACTTCAAATACGACTCCACCGCTGGCCCTTCCACGGGCGCCCCGACGGACGCCTCCGCTCTGCCGCCCCGAGCGACGCCGGCGCCCGCACCTGCGGCCCCGCCGAAGAAGAGGTGAGGCGCCGGAAGTTGAGAGTTGATGGTTGAGAGTTGAGAGTCCACCACCTGACCACATTCAAGGGCGCTCCGCGCCCGATTAGTCGACAATCCATCGCGGAGCGATCATTTCAGGGGAACAGTTGGGGGTCTCTCAACCCTCAACACTCAACTCTCAGCTTTTCCCGCCCCTCAACCATCAACTTGCCCTTCTCTGAATTCACGCTAGTCTCCCCGCCCCCGCCCGCATTTCATGTTTTCCCTTCTCGCCGATAAACTCCAGGACGTCTTCAAAGACCTGCGTGGTCATGGGAAGATCACGGAGACGAACATCACCGACGCCATGCGCGCGGTGCGCATGGCGCTGCTCGAGGCGGACGTGGAATTCAACGTCGCCAAGGGATTTATCGCGCGGGTCAAGGAGAAGGCGCTCGGTGAGGAAGTGCTGCGCGGGGTGCATCCCGGCCAGCAGATCGTCAAGATTTTTCACGACGAGCTCACCGCCCTGCTCGGCGGCGACAATGAGCCGCTGAATCTCGAGAAACCGGCCCGCATCATGATGGTCGGCCTCAACGGCGCGGGTAAGACGACTTCCTCGGCGAAACTCGCCATGTGGCTGAAGAAGCAGGGCAAAGCGCCCCTGCTCATCGCTTGCGACTTGCATCGCCCGGCGGCCATCGAGCAGCTCGCCACCCTCGCGAGGCAGGTCGGCGTGCCCTGTTTCACCCCGCCGCCCGGGGAAAAGGATGTGCTCAAGGTCGGCAGGCTGGCTGCGGATTGGGCCAAGGAGCAGCCCGGCAACGTGCAGATTTACGACACCGCCGGCCGCCAGGAAATCGATGAGCCGCTGATCCAGGAGATCAAGGCGCTCCGCGAGTTCTTGCAACCGCAGGAAGTGCTCCTCGTGGCCGACGCTGCCACTGGCCAGCAGGCCGTGAGCGTGGCCACCCACTTCCACCAGGCGCTGAATATCACCGGCCTCGTCCTGACCAAGCTCGATGGCGATGCCCGCGGTGGCGCGGCGCTCTCGATGCGCCAGGTCACCCAGCGTCCGATCAAGTTCGCCGGCATCGGCGAGAAGTTGGATCAGTTCGAACCGTTTTTCCCCGATCGCCTCGCGGGCCGCATTCTCGGCATGGGCGACATCATCGGCCTCGTGGAGAAGGCGGCGGCGGCCATCGACGAAGAGGACGCCAAGCGCATGGAGGAGAAGATGCGCACGGCTTCGTTCGACCTGAACGACTTCCTCGCCCAGTTCAAAATGCTCAAGAAATTGGGCCCTTTGGAAAATATCCTTGGCATGTTGCCAGGAATGAGCAACCTTAAGGACTTTTCGGTTGACGAAAAACAGATGAAGCGGGTCGAAGCCATAGTGCTTTCGATGACGCTGGCCGAGCGCAGTAATCCGGACGTTTTAAATGCCCGGCGCCGCCAGCGAATCGCCCGTGGAAGCGGTGTTTCCGTCACTGAAGTAAACGATCTCCTTCAACGCTTCGGCCAGATGCGGAAGATGATGAAGGGGTTCGGCAAGATGAGGCAGATGATGTCGCGCCCCGGCGCGGCCTCCCGCTTCGGCTTGAAACGCTAGATTTAAACCACCACACTTACTTAACCAGAAACCAAACCGCCATGGCCGTCAGCATCCGTCTTCGTCGCGAAGGCAATCTTAACAACCCTTACTACAAAGTCGTCGTCGCCGACGCCCGCAGTCCTCGTGACGGCAAGTTCATCGAGCTCGTAGGCAACTACGACCCGAAGAAGGCCAGCGACAACGCGAACGTCGATCTTTCCCGTATTGATTACTGGATCAAGAACGGCGCCCAACCCTCCGACACCGTGCGCAGCATCATCAAGAAGGCGCGCAAGAAGGAAACTGCCGCGGCCAAGTAAGGCCCGGCAATTTCGCCCAACGTCGTGGACAGCCTGCAAGCCATGCAGGAATTCCTTGAGCATGTGCTTCCACTGCTCATCGATTACCCGGAGGATATGGTGCTGACCAAGCAGACCTCCGGGAAACGCACGACGTTTCATCTCAAGGTGCGGCAGACCGATGTCGGCAAAGTCATCGGCAAACATGGCCAGACCATCGTGGCCATCCGCAATTTGCTGTCCGCGAGCGCCGCGCGGCACGGGGAGAAAGCACAGCTCGAAATCGTCGAGTAACGGCGCACCGGAAGCAGTCGCTTCCGGCGTGGAGGATGTTCGAAAGGCAGAACATCGAACATCCAATCGCAGTTGACCCGCGACCCTTCACGCCGCGAAACTCCCGGCTTTCGATGAACGAAGTCACCATCCGCGTCCCCGCAACGACCGCCAACCTCGGCCCTGGCTACGACTGCCTCGGTATCGCGCTGCAGATCTACAATCACGTCACCGTCGAGCGTGGAGGCGAACTCCAGACCCACCCGATGGTCGCTGCGGTCGCGGAAAAGTTCTTCACCACCGCTGGTGTCACCCCCTTCCCCTTTTCGTGGAAGATCACTGGCGACGTCCCTCGCTCACGCGGCATGGGCAGCAGCGTGACGGTTCGGCTCGGCCTGCTGCATGGCCTGAATGAACTGAGCGGCAAACCGCTCTCTGCTGACACCCTGTTCCATATTTGCGCCGAACTCGAAGGCCACCCCGACAACGCCGCCCCTGCCGCCTTCGGCGGATTCACCGTCGCCGGCGGCGCCGAGATCGCGCGGTTCGAGGTCGCACCGGAATTGCGCTTCGTCCTGCTCATCCCCGACTTCGAAGTCTCCACGCCCGCCGCCCGCAAAGTCCTGCCCGCACAGCTCGATCGCCTGGCTGCCGTGCAAAGCTGCGCCAACGCCTGCCGCATCACCGCGGCCTTCGCCGCGAAGAATTACGCCCTCCTCCGCGGCGCCTTTGTCGACCAATTGCACCAACCCTTCCGCGAAAAGGAGCTCATCCCCTTCCTCAGCAAAGTCATCGCCGCCGGCGAAAGCGCCGGCGCCCTCGGCGGATTCCTCAGCGGCAGCGGCTCGACGATTTGCTGCGTGACCGAAGGAAACGAAGAAGCCATCGGCGCTGCGATGCTCGCCGCCAGCGGAAACGCCGGCGCGCGCATCATCATCACCCGCGCCGACAATCAAGGCACCCTCCGCGCATGACCGCCCCTCTTCATTAGCCCCTGTCGCGCCATGGGCGTCTCACTCACGCCCGGCTTTCATCCTTCATCCCTCATCCTTCCCTAAATGCGCCGCTGGCTGGAAGCGTTCGAAGAATTTGCCATCGACGTCATTCTCGAGCGTCGCTACGGCAAGCGCGCGATGGCCTTGCGGTGGTTTCTTCTCTCGTTGAGCTACCTGTTCACCATCGGCGTGCAGACGCGATTGTGGCTCTTCCGGCATCGCTTTCTTCGCTCGCATCATCCCGCCTGCTTCGTCATTTCGATCGGCAACCTCACCGTCGGTGGCACGGGCAAAACGCCTGTCGTGGAAAAGTTCGCCCGCACCCTGCAGGATCACGGTCGTCGTGTGGCTATTCTCAGTCGCGGATACAAGAGCAAGAAGCCGCCGCTCTTTCGGCGACTGCAGCGCAAGTGGCTGGGACTCGAGCGGCGCAAGCCGCGCATCGTCCACGATGGCAGGCGCCTGTTGCTCGACAGCCGGTTCGCCGGCGACGAGCCCTACATGCTCGCCAAGAGCCTGGCCAACGTGATCGTGCTCGTGGACAAGGACCGTGTGCGCTCCGCGATGCACGCCATTCGCGAGATGAAGTGCGACACCCTCATCCTCGATGATGGGATGCAGTACTTGCATCTCAAGCACCGGCTGGAGATTTGCCTCATCGATGCGCAAGCCCCCTTCGGCAACGAGTACCTGCTGCCGCGCGGCACGCTGCGCGAGCCACCGACCAATCTCCGCCGCGCCAGCTACATCTTCATCACCAAGACACCGGAAAAGGGCAACGCGGAACTCATCGAACGCATTCGCGAATACAACCGCACCGCGGAGATCGTGGAGTGCCGCCATCAACCGCTCTATCTGCGCAATCTCTACGATCCGGATGATCGCAAGCCGCTGGAGTATCTGCAGGGCCGCTACATCGCCGCTCTCTCCGGCATCGCACGGCCCGAGAGCTTTGAGCAGAGCCTGGTGGCCCTCGGCGCCAATCTTGAAATCACGAAGAGCTTCGCGGATCACCATCGCTTCACCGATCGTGAATTGCAGGAGTTTGCGACCCGCTGCTCCCGGCGCGATCTCGATTTGATCGTGACCACCGAAAAAGACAGCGTGCGTTTCCCGGCGAAGATCGCCGGCCTGGAAACGCCGGTCTACTATCTGCGCGTGGAGATCGAGATCCTCAGCGGACACGAAAGTTGGGAGAGCCTCGTCGAGCGCCTGTGCCGCCCGCAGAAGCTCCTCGCGCCGGAACGGTTCTTTCCGTAGCGACCCTCGGAAGCCACTTTCGAAAGGAGAAGGCGCCTTGGAGGGCCGAGGTGGCGGTGGGGAATGGTGGTGGCCGGTAATGGGCGAGCCACCGCTCCGTCGGTGCCGGACGCAGCTGCAATCAAAGAAGCGACGGAGCGCTTCCCTCCACCTCCGATTCGGAGGTTTCTTTTAACGCGATTGATTACTCCGCCGCGAGCAACTCGCGAATCGTCGCTAGCAGCAGATCGAAATCCACCGGCTTGGTGAGATGCCGCGAAAAGCCCGCCTCCTCCGAGTGGCGCACATCCTCTTCCATGCCAAAGCCGCTCAGTGCGATGCCGCGCAGGCGATACTCCGCACGCAGCTTTCGCATGAGATCGTAACCGGACCCGTCGGGCAGGCCAAGATCGCTGATCACCAGCCGCATCGGACGCGAGCGACCGCTGTCGTTCACGGTCTTGCGCGCAGCTTCGGTCTCGGCAAGGGCCTGGGCGAGACTGCTCGCCGCCGTCACCTGAAATCCCGCGCGGCGCAGCATGCGCGCCATCACCTGCGCCGTATCCGGATGATCCTCCACCAGCAGCAGGTGTGCATGGGCCGACTCGGCCGCACGCGCCGCGGTCTCCGGTCGCTCCGGTCCATCCGGCTTCACTTCCACCACCGCCGCCGCCGCTTTGGCCAGCGGCAAACGAACCGTGAACGTCGAGCCAAGATTCGTCCCCGGACTCGCGGCCGCAATCGTCCCGCCATGCGCTTCCATGATGGCCTTGCTAATCGCCAACCCGAGCCCCAGCCCGCCGAACTGCTGCGTGATCGACCGGTCTCCCTGCTGAAAGGCGCCGAACACCCGCGGCAGAATATGCGGGGCAATGCCGATGCCGGAGTCCTCGACTTCGACGACGAGCCAATGCGCACCGTTCGCTTCTTCCCGCCGGCTGCGGATGAAAATCTGTCCTCCCACCGGGGTGAACTTGATCGCGTTCTTGAGCACGTTCCAAAAGACCTGCGTGAGCCGCGCCGCGTCGACCCGCGCCACATGCCCGCCGTCGACGAGCGTCTCGTGACAGACGATCATCTTCTCCGCCGCTTCGTGGGCACAGCAGGTCTTGATCGCGTGCTCGATGATCGGCCGAATGTCGATCGTCTCGAATTGCAGCTCGAGCTTGCCCTTGGCGATGCGCGTGATGTCGAGCATGTCGTCGATGAGACGCGCCTCGAGCTCGATGTTGCGGAAGATCGTCGCCATGTCCTCCTGCACATCCTGCGGCAGGCGACCATCGCGCTGCAGCGCCGAGACGAGCGCGAGCACCGGCGTGAGCGGCGTGCGGAGTTCGTGGCTGAGCGTGGCAATGAAATTGTCCTTCGCGCGGCTGGCCGCTTCGGCCTCGAGCAGTTGCCGCTCGGCCATCACCTGCTTCATCACGCGATCCACCGTCGGCGCCACCAGCTCGATGAAATTCGGCGTCTTCGGAATGAAGTCGCGCACCCCGGCCCGCATCGCTTCGATAATGCGCGCCTCGTCTCCGTAACCCGTCACCAAAATCGCCGGCACCTCGCGGCTCTCCTGCTGCAGCGAGCGATAGAACTCCAGCCCGTTGGTCGGCTCCGAAAGCTGGTAGTCCAGCATCAGCAAATCGATCCGATGCGCCGCCAGCCGGGCATGCGCGTCGGCGGTGTTCGTCGTGAGTTCGACGACATAGCCGGCTCTCTCCAATTGCAACCGTTGCAGCCGGCCGATGCCCGGATCATCCTCCAGGACAAGGATGGTCCCACGCTGCCGGGGTTCTTTCATCGCTCAGGAGCCGCTATTGCGCGGACGTTGCACGATTTGCAGAAACAAGCCGAGGCGCCGAATGGCATCGATGAACCCTTCGTAGTCGACCGGCTTCGTGATGTAGACATTACAACCCAATTCGTAGCAGCGGTCGATTTCGCGCGGGTCATCTGTCGTGGTGAGCATAATGACCGGGATGCGGTGGGTATTGGTGTTCGCCTTGATCTGGCGAAGCGCCTCCACGCCGTCGATACGCGGCATGTTGATGTCGAGGAGGATGACGAGTTCATCGGCGAGAGTCTGCTGATGCGAATCGCCCCGTGTGGCGAGGCAATCGAGCAGCTCCTGGCCGTCGTGCACTCGCAGGAAGCCGTTGAGCAAGCCGGCGCGTTCGAGGTTGCGCTGCACGAGCTGGGCATGCCCGTCGTCGTCTTCAGCGAGCAAAATAGTGACTGGTTGTGTGGTCATGCTGCGGAATGGAAACGTTAATCCGTTCCTTGCGCGGGGCAACCCCCGGCAATGGCGAATGCCGCGGATCGGATGGGAAAGCGACGAAAAAAGTGGAGCCGACACCCTCGGTGGATTCCACCCATACCTTGCCACCGTGCCGTTCCACGACGCGGCGCACCAAGGCCAGGCCGACGCCTTCTCCCTTGGCCACATCGCCGTGGAGACGCTGGAAGATGGCGAAGACCTTGCCGAGGTATTTCTCGGCGATGCCGAGCCCATTGTCCTTCACGTAATAGGTCAGCGGCTTGTCCACACCCTCGGCCTCGCGCGTGACACTGCCGATCTCGATTCGGCCCGGTCGTTCGGGCGACAGATAGTTGATCGCGTTGCCGATGAGATTGGCAAAAATCTGCTCGAGCGCGGTCGGATCACCCCACACCGCCGGCAGATCGAGCACCGCGACTTCCGCCTCGTGCTGGTCAATCGTTCCACGCATCGCTTCGACGATGCGTTGAATCACCGGCTTCAGCTCCACCATCTTCGGATGATACTCCACGCGGCCCGCGCGCGAGAGCCGCAGCAACGCATCGATGATGCTGGAAAGCCGCGTCACCGCTGTCTGGATGTAATGCACGGACTCCGTCATGTCCCGCTCGGCCAGCAAGGTCGCGCGCCGGCGGTCTTCGGCGGACAGGTCATCCTTCAGCAACGTCTGCAATTCCTCCCGCGCCAGGGCCAGCTCGTTGCTGAAGCCCTGCAGGTTCACCAACGGCGAGCGCAGATCGTGCGAGACACTGTAGACGAACATCTCGATCTCCTGGTTCTTTTGCTCGAGATCGCGATTCGCCCGGGTCAGATCCGCGGCGCGGCGCTCGAGCGCTTCCTGGTAAACACGCTCGCGCTGCTTGGCCGAACGAAGGTGGTCCGCGAGAAGATGGAACTGCTCGTCCAATTCGCGGATCTCGTCCGAACCCGGCACGAGCGACGGCAGTGTCTCTCCATTGGTGATCCGCCGGGTATTCTGCGTCACCACTTCGATGCGGCTGGCGATCTCGCGACTGAACATCATCGCCGCCACCGCCCCAATGCCGACGTTGAGAGCCAATCCCCCGATGAGCAGCCAATTCTGTGTCGTGGTCGATTGATTCAACGCATCCAATCGCGCCGTATCGAGCTTCTCCTCGGCGGCGCGGAAATTCTCGATCGAGGTCCGCAGGTCATCCATCAACTGTTTGCCCTTCAAACCCTTGATCTCGTCCAGCGCGCCGGCCATCCCGTCCTTCCGGATCATCTGCAACACCTTGTGCTGGTAATCCCGCCGGGCTTGCGCGCTTTCCAGGATCTGCTGAAAGCGCACCTGCTGTTCAGGGTTGTCCTGGATCATGACCTTTAGCTCGGTGAACGCTGCGTCCAGCACCCCATCGTCCCGAGCAATCTCCGCCGGGAAAGTGTCCTTTCCCGTGAGCAGATAACCCCGCAGGTTGCTCTGGGTCGCGACCAGCATCCGGAAGATGTATTCCGTCTCTTCGATCACGTCCTTGGTGTGCATCGCCCAGTGCTGGGCATGGCTTAGATCATTCTGACGCTTGAGCAGCAGGCCTATGAAGAGCGCCTGGTAGACCAGCGGTAAGGCGAGCACCAGTAATCCCTTGCGCAGGATGGTGACGCGACGGGCCTTCATTCGTTCTGGAATCGTCCAGCGAGCTGCCTCCGGGCGCATCGAGTACGCAAAAATGCCGATAAGCGCATGTCTCGGAAACAGAAACGGGCGCAGGGTCTTGCGACCTGCGCCCGGATTGAGAATTTCTTTCTATGCCTTAGGCGATCTGCTCGCCCACCGAAAAGCGGAGGAAGCGGCGGATGACGAGTTCGTCCCCGAGCTCCTTGCTCTTCTCGGCCACCAGCTGAGTGATCGTCTGGTCGGGGTTCTTGATGAACGCTTGGTCGACGAGGCAGACCGTGCTGAAGAACTTGTCGAGCTTACCTTTGACGATGTTCTCGACGATGTTCGCCGGTTTGCCGGCCGGAACCTGCTCCACGTAAATGGCGCGCTCGCGCTCCACCGTAGCCGCCGGCACCGAGGTGCGGTCCACGCTGATCGGATGAGCTGCGGCGATCTGCAGCGTGATGTCGCGCACGAGTTGCTTGAAGATCTCGGTCGTGGAGGTCTCTTCCTTCTTCGCGCCGACTTCCACGAGCACACCGACTTTGCCGCCGGTGTGAATGTAAGCGGCCACGGCGCCAGGACCCGTGACTTCCACGCGCTCATGGCGGCGGATGACGAGATTTTCCTTCAGCTTTTGAAAGGCTTCGATGCGGTCGGCTTCGAGATCCGTCTTGGGATCGAGGGCGATCTTCTTCGCGATATCATCCGTGAAAGCCTTGAAGCTGTCGTTCTTGGCGACGAAGTCGGTCTCGCAATTGACCTCGACCAGCACGCCAACCTTGGCCCCCGGCAGGATGGCCTGCGCGATGACGCCTTCCTTGGCTTCACGATCGGACTTTTCGCCCGCCTTGATAGTGCCCTTCTTGCGGAGCACGTCGACCGCCGCTTCCACATCGCCATTCGTCTCGGCGAGGGCTTTCTTGCATTCCATCAGGCCCGCGTTGGTCTTTTCGCGCAGGGTCTTGACGAGTTGGGCATCGATAACAGTGGCAGTGCTCATAGGAAGTAGAGAAAAGTGGATAGTTGAGGGTTAATAGTTGATAGCCACGCGGGGTGGAGCGGACGCGTTGCAGTCGAGAAACCGACTATCCACTCTCAACTATCAACTCGCCGCGAAGCGGCGCGTGTTACTCGCTGACGCCGGCCAGGGCTTCCTGGTCCTTCTTCGTGCGACCGGTCTGCGCGGACACCATCGAGTCCACCAGCTTCTGCAGAACGATACGGATCGCGCGAATGGCGTCGTCGTTGCCGGCGATCGGGTAGCTGATCAGCTCCGGATCGGCGTTCGTGTCAACGATCGCGACCGTCGGGATCTTGAGACGTTTGGCTTCGGCAACGGCAATGGCTTCGCGGGTCGTGTCGATGACCACGATCGCGTCCGGCAGCTTCTCCATGTCGCGGATGCCCTCGAGGTTGCGCTTGAGCTTTTCACCCTCGCGCTTCACCGCGGCGATTTCCTGCTTGCCCATCTTGCTGTACTCGCTCTGCTTCTCGAGATTCTCGATGTACTTCATGCGAGCGATGCTCTTGCGGATCGTCGCGAGGTTCGTGAGCGTGCCCCCCAGCCAGCGCTGGTTGACATAAAATTGACCGCTGGCGATGGCCGCTTCCTTGATCGCTTCCTGCGCCTGCTTCTTGCAGCCGACGAAGAGGACCTTGCCATTGCGCTGCGCCACGGTGCTCAGAAAATCCGTCGCCTCGCTCAACTGCTCGACGGTCTTGCCGAGGTTGATGATGTAGATGGCATTGCGCTTCTCGAAAATGTACGGCTTCATCTTCGGGTTCCAGCGTTTGGTCTGGTGACCAAAGTGGACACCCGCTTCGAGAAGTTCGGTCATCAGTTCAGTGGACATAGTTTAGGCGGTGTATTCTGGCAGAAAGAAAATGGGCGAGCTGTTTAAGCGCGGAGGCAAGGGATGGCAAGGGATATCTTTGGAAAAAGAGTATCCCCCATCGGACGCCCGGCGTCCAATGGACATTCGCCTGCTCATGCTGAGACCAGCCAGGAACGCCTGGACCGGGTCCTAAACTGGCCGGGCAATCGCCCGTTTTCAAGCAGGATCACTCTGGAACTCACCCATTTACCCATCCAGCGGACTCGCCACCCCCATCCCTGGCCGATTCAGCACATGGGTATAAATCATCGTCGTCGCCACATCCTTGTGCCCGAGCAGCTCCTGCACCGTGCGGATGTCCTGCCCCTTCTCCAGCAAATGCGTGGCGAAACTGTGCCGCAACACATGCGGAGTCACCGGCTTCGCAATCCCCGCCCGGCTCGCTGCCGCCTTCAACGCACGCTGCAGCGAATCCTCATGCACATGATGCCGCCGCACCACATCCGACCGCGGATCGCGCGACTCCACCGGCGAAGGAAACACCCAGAACCAATGCCACGCCGTCGCCGCATGCCGCAACTTCTCCCCCAGCGCATGCGGCAAAATCACCCCATTCGCCCCCGCAGCTCGATCCGCTTCATGGAGCGCACGAGCCTTGGCCAATTGCCGCTTCAGCCCCTCCCGCGCCGTCTCCGGCAACATCGTCACCCGCCCCTGCCCTCCCTTTGTCTCCTGCAGCGTCAGCACCCCGCGCGCAAAATCCACATCCTTCACCCGCAACCGCACACACTCGATCATCCGCAAGCCTGCCCCGTAAAGCAGTTGCGCCATGAGCAACGCCGTCCCCTCCAGTTCCATCAGCAACCGGCGCATCTCCTTCACCGCCAGCACCACCGGCACCTTGCGCGTACGCTGCGCCCGCACCAGCCCGGCAAACTCGCCCGGATCACGTCCCAGCACCTGCTTGTAGAGAAAGACCAGCCCATTGAGCGCCTGCATCTGCGTGCTCGGCGCCACATCGTGCCGCACCGCCAGGTCCGTCAGAAACTCGGTAATCTCCGGCGCCCCCATCTCCTTGGGATGCCGTTTGGCGTGGAACAGGATGAACCGCCGCACCCACATCCAGTAAGCCTCCTCCGTGCGCAAGGAGTAGTGCCGCAGCCGGCAAGCCTCGCGCAACCGCTCCTCCAATCGCCGGGGCCCGCGCCCTTCCCCGGCAGCGGACGGCGGGGAAGCGGAGTCAGTCGGCATATGATAGAAACAAAATGTGCAGCCGCCATACTCCGACCGCACCCCGTCGACGAGCAAGCCTGAAATCCCTCCTTTTTCTCTTGCCAGGAAAGAAGCATCCGGCGCTATCCTCGGCCCATTGGCTCCTCGACCTCAAAGAATATGCCGATTTTCACCTCCCTCATCTGTCGGTCTAATACCATGTTAGGCGTCGCTACCGTCTCGTTTGAACGATAGTCCAACAAACACTTTGAATGCCACGCGATGACTTCCAGCACCGAGCACCTGAGAACGTCCCCGGCAAGTATTATGTGTCTGACCAGTGCATGGACTGCGACCTCTGCCGCGAGACGGCACCCACGGTCTTCGCCCGCCATGCGCCCGGCGGCTATTCCTATGTCCGCAAGCAACCGGAGACGGCCAAGGAGGAGTCATTGGTGCGCGAGTGTGTCGAGGGTTGCTGCGTTTCTACCATCCACGGCGACGGCGACACGTTCGACTGGCAAGCGATTCCCGCAGACACACCTTACTACCTCACGCCCGAAGGACGCGCCGCACACGAACGCTTCCTCGACTTCAAGAACGGCTCGTGTTGCAAGCGCCGTCCAAACTTTTTGGTCCGCTTTTTTCAACGCATTTTCCGCAATGACCGCAATGCCTAACCATGCGCTGCAGCGAACCGCTCCGCACGTCACGGCGGCTGCTTCCGGCCTCCGCCTTTCCCCCACGGTGCAGCCGCCGCGCCGTGCTCCGCGGTCGCTGAGCTTGGGGGCGTTAGGCGACTGCCATGCGTGAGCGCAAAACTGTCATCTACGATTCGAAGCAACACAGCATTGTGAGCATCATTGAGTTGCACAAGCGAGGCGAGGAACTGCTCTGCCGTTGGTGCCACTCTCCGCTTATCATCGCCCTTACTCACGAAGAGGCGAACAAGCACAAGGTTCATCCAGGCGTTTTCTGTTCGCGGAACCGAAAGCACCTGACTATTCTCGCTGAGCTCAGCGACTAAGCTTCTCTCTTTTCCATGCGCGATTCCGCTCACGAAATCAAATCGCCTAACCAAGCGCTGCAGCGAACGGGCCGGGAACTCGCTCCTGCGTTCGGCGCGCCTACGGGCCCGTCGCTGAGCTTGGGGGCGTTAGGCGTTTTCCCCTTTTCTCGTGTCTGACGCGCGTAACCAGATGATCGCAGCTCTGAAGGCCGCTGTTCTGCCTGCTTGGCGCAACCGCGGCTTCGCCGGCTCATTTCCGCACCTCCGACGCGACCGCGGAGATCAGATCGATTTGATTACATTCCAATTTGACCGTAATGGCGGTGGATTCGTGATTGAGCTTGGCCAATGCAAGCCAGAAGATTTTACCACTACTTTAGGCCGGTTGACTTCTCGCGAGAAGGTTAGAGCGTGGGATGCTCCATTGCGCACGAGAATTCAGCCGCAACCCGGTTCAAGCCCTCAGGATTGGTTTCGCTTCCGATATGCGACTACGCCGGATGCATTCCTCGAGATCGCCACGTCTGTATTGTCATTCACGGAAGCCATTGAGAATCTGTTTCAGCGGTTCGATCCAGAAG
The DNA here is from genome assembly GCF_000173075.1 of Chthoniobacter flavus Ellin428. Classification (GTDB taxonomy): domain Bacteria; phylum Verrucomicrobiota; class Verrucomicrobiia; order Chthoniobacterales; family Chthoniobacteraceae; genus Chthoniobacter; species Chthoniobacter flavus. The sequence goes on along the minus strand of NZ_ABVL01000007.1, from coordinate 257,138 downwards.
CGGTTGCTGCCCACGAGAAGCAATTGTTTGATCCAGTTACTCCTCCTTGCCCTCCCGTCGACCCCATACAAATTCCGCTCCTGTGAACACAAATGCGCCTCCTCAGGAACTGGAAATTCGGAGCGTTGATTATGAACAACTTGCATCGGCCATGAAAACGGGGAGACGGAACCAGAAACAGGATCAGTTCCTTCCGTCATTGCTCCGCGCGCAGCGTGGTTGGGGTGCTAACCAAGCGCTGCAGCGAACAGCTCCGGGCGTCACGAGCCATGCGGCCGACCACCTTCGCCCCCAGCCGCCTGCGCCCGCGCATGGCTCGCGCCGCCCTCCGCTGTCGCTGAGCTTGCGGTCGTTAGGCGTCGCCACGCGCGCCCTGAATTCATGACCTACGAAGAAGTCATTTCCGGTCTTCGAGCTCTCGAAGAAAACGATTTCGGCGACGACGTGCCGAGCCAACTTTTCCAACTGACTGAGGCGCTGATGGAACTATCGCAACCGGAGCGCGCGGTCCCCGAGTTGTTTGCAGTCGTGGAGCGCTTCCCCGATGCAGAGTTGGGAACACCGGGACCCCTTGTTCATACACTGGAGCGCTTGGACTACACCGAGGAGTTGGCTTCATCTTTGCGGCGCCGCCCGACTCCGCATGGCGTCTGGATGGTCAATCGCATTTTGAACGGCACTTTACCGGCTGAGCGACGCCAGTTCTATCTCGATCTTCTTGCCTCCATTGCACACCATCCCAACGCCACCGAGTCTGCACGTGACCAAGCAGAACACTTCCTCGAATTCCAATCGACCCACGCCTCCTCAGAAACTAACTAGTCATTACACTGGAGGGGAGTGAGTTGGAAGCCGCAGAGGGCGGCTTGTTTTCGGAGGTTTTTTTCCCGGCGTTTGCGGTGGAGTTCTTCTTCTTGGGCGAAGACGGAGGCGTCGTAGGGACAGCGGTGTTTGATCAGGTGATGAAGGATGCGGGCCAGTTTGTGGGCGGTGGCGGTGATGGCTTCAGGTGCACCGAGCCAGGCTTTCATGCGGCGGAAGAAGTCGCCCAGCGCGGACTGGCTGCGATGGAGCGCCTGAGCGGCCATGCGCAGGGCGTAGGCCGTGCGGCTCTTCACGTCGCGGGTGGCAGCGGAGAGGACGCGACCACCGGTCACGCGGTTGTCCGGGCAGAGGCCGAGCCACGAAGCGAAGTGCTTGGGCGTGGCGAAGCGCTCTACACTCGAGCCGACTTCGCTCAGGAAGGTGCTGATGGTCGTGCTTTGCAGACCGGGCACCTGGGTGAGATCGACTCCGAGGATGCGGTAGAGTTCCCCGCGCAGGTCAAACTGCGGCTCGTTGCGCTGCGGGCGCACATGGCTGGTGGTCCTGGCCGGGAGCGGGGCAGTGGCCAAATCGACGCGGGACTCGAAGCCGCGCAGGAAGGCGGCGATCTGCGTGTCGCACTCGGCGATCATCTGCTGGTAGTGCGCGTAGGTGGCGCGCGCCTGCCGCAGGGTGAAGAGGTGTTCCTCCAGTCGCCGAGCAGGCTTTTGGCGATGGTGGCCACGTCAGCCTTGATGCGGTGATCGCGCAGGGCGGCGAGCTTCTGTGGGTCGCGCTCGCCGGCGAGGATGGCATCGACGATGGCCAGGCCGGTCTTGCCGGTGAGATCGCTGATGACGTTGGCCAGTTGAATGTTCATTTGGGTGAGCGCCTTTTGCATGTGCTGCACGTGGCTGGCGGCGTAGCGGATGAGCGTATCGCGATGCCGCCACAGGCTGCGCACCGCCCAGACCGCCGCGGGTGGACGGAAGGAGCCACGGAGCAATCCCACCGAGTGCAGGTACTGCAGCCACTGGCAATCGCTGACGTCGCTCTTGCGCCCGGGCACGTTCTTCACGTGGCGGGCATTGACCAGGCAGACCTCCAGCCCGCGGGCTTCGAGGATCTGGAAGATGGGGATCCAATAGACACCCGTGCTCTCCAGGGCCACAGTGCGGATGCCACAACGTCCGAGCCAATCGGCCAGGGCGTGCAGATCCTCGGTGAAGGTGGCAAAGGTGCGCACCGGCTCGGGATCGGCAGCGGCGGGCACGGCGACATAGAGTTCCGTGGAGCCGACATCGATGCCCGCGGCGTGCGGGCGCAGGAGGGGCTGGGCGGTGGTCGTCCTCGGCTTGGGAGCGCGGCGAGAACGGGCTTTCTTTGGCTTCGATTTGGGCATAGCAATGAGGTGTTGATTAAGTGCCTGGCCAGCGGGCGGTCCGAGTCGTGAAAACAAAAAGCAAACTCCTCAACAGGATCAGCCGCGTGCGCGTGAGCGTGCGCGGCCGTCACCAGTGGCTTGCACACAAGACTCGGCACCACGCTAACCCACGGGTTCACCGCTCGCTACGAACGAACGGCGGACACCATTGGCGACTCGGTGTACGGCTTGCCTCCGCTGGCCAGGCCACTTCCCTATGCCTCCAACGCCCCGCACAACCCAAGTTTCTTCTCCCATTGCTCCGCGCGCAGCGTGGTTGGGGTGCTCACCATGCGCTGCAAGCGAATTGTCGCCCACGACACCTCGCGATCTGCCAGTGTGGTCTCCGACGGTGGACAACGGCGCATCCGTGCGGGCAGTGCTCCAAGCTGTCATGCCTGCTGCTCCCCAGAGAACCCACCATGCAGCAGTCCTGACTCGCCCATGGACCGACCGCCACTTGTCCCGTACGCCGCCGCCTCGGGCTCGCCCATGGGCCGGCCTCCACTTGTCCCGTACACCACCGTCTCGGCCGTCCCTCCGCAGTCTCCCGCCACGGCGGGATTGGGGGCGCTAGGCGACTCCACGCGCATATGACCAAGCCGCAGTGCGGCAACCGCGCATTGCCCGAAGTGACCGGGGAGTCGTTCCGGGAGATCACCGTAGCGCAAGGTTCGGGGAGGGACGGGTTTGAAACGATCCGCATCTTCGCCGACGGCACTGGTTACGCGGTGGCAAGAATTGGCGATTCGCGCGCCGTCCGTATCCCGCTGCATCTGTCGCCGCCGCAACTTGCGCTCTTGCTCCGTGCCATTCAGCAGGATCGCCTGAGGGATATCCAGGGCCTGTATAGTTCCGGTATCCAGGACGGCACCCAAGGCTTTGTGGAACTGGTTACATCGAGAGGCCGGGTGTATGCGTGGCTCGATAACTACTTCGAGCCCGTGTCCTCCCTTTTCGCCTTCTGCAACCAGCACATCTGGCCGGAGGTCAGGCGCAGAACCCCGGCCCACCAGCGTCCACGCCACCTCAACTTACAAGAAGAGTATGAGCGCGTATTCCGCGGTAAGACCTGACCCAGCGCCGCAGTCTCCCACTACGGCGGGATTGGAACGTCAGGCGTCATTTCCGCGCCTTACCAAGGTGGCTGGTAAAAACATCCGGCAGAAGTAGACTGACAAAATGAGAAAGATCAGGATCTTCGAACACATCTCGCTGGATGGCGTGATTGCGCCCGGCGGACCGAACGAAGATAGCGACTACGCGCGTGGTGGATGGTCGGCACCGTATCGCAGTGCAGCCGGGGCAGAAGCTTTGGCCGAGGCCCAGGGCAAAGGCTTCGATCTACTGCTGGGTCGCCGCACCTACGATCTTTGGGCCGACTTCTGGCCGACGGTCAAGACCGGGCCGTTCGCGGAAGGTCTAAACGCCGCAACGAAATATGTCGCGACCCACCGGCCGGACAGCCTCGGATGGGGACCGGTCGGGCCCTTGGGCGCGGATATCATGGAGGGGGTTCGTCGCCTCAAGTCACAAGACGGCCCTGACCTGATCGTCTGGGGGAGTTCGACGTTGACGCCCGTGCTGCTCGAGCAGGGACTCGTCGACGAGGTGGTGCTGATCGTCTACCCGGTCTTGCTCGGCCGAGGCAAACGCTGCTTTTCGGACAACGCTGACCCGCGCGAATTCGCTCTTCTCAGCACGAAGGCCACGTCCACAGGTGCGCTCCTCAACACTTATCGACACGTCGGCCCAGTGCGAACCGAATGAAATTGATACCGCCCAACCATAATTGCCCGGCACCGCCGTGCCGTCCCTGCGGGCTGCCTTCGGCAGGCTATCTCGCTCCGCTCGGTTTTCCTCCGCTTCCTCCGCAATCTCCCGCGGCTGCGGAATTGGGGGCGTTGGGCGCTTCTGCGCGTGTCCTATGAACGACACCCCAACAACCGGGGCCGACGGCGAACGACCAACCCGTTGCTACGCCACCTACCGAAGGAAGACGCGCGCCTTTCCGCGAGATGGTTACGGATGCCATTCGATACTGGGAGCCACGTCGCCTCATCTACAACGCGGCTTTGGCAGCCATCGTCATCGGCTACTTCATCGCGGGACTGCCCCAGTCGCGCTCCACGCTCAGCCTCAACAGCATCCTCTTGCTGTTCTTACTCGCTGTGCTCGCGAACGTCTGCTACTGCGGCGCCTATATCGCCGACGTCTTCGCGCAGTTCTCCGGCTTCCGTGCTTTCTGGCTCCGCTGGCGCTGGTTACTTCTGACCCTTGGTATCGCCTTCGCATCCGTCATCACCCGTTTCTTCGCACTCGGCTTTTTCGGGTCATATTAGGCCGACAAACTCGCGATGAACTGAAACTGAAGTTCACTCCGAAACCCAAATGACCATCGGGATTGTCGCTCTCGCCATCGGTTTTCTCTGGGCCGTCTGCAAAGGCTGTGTGGTTTGGAACTGCGCTCACGATCTCTTCAATGGCGGCGGACCTCCCACACTTGACTTCCCGGTCATCTGCTCCCTTCCCCTGGCGATCGGCTGTAGTGAGGTGTTGAACGCGCTTGGCAGGAACCCATTTCCCGGTTTCGGTTTTGTTGTTTACCTCGGTTTGGTCGTGATCTTCGGTTTCTTGCTTTGGCTTTTTGGTCGTCTCGGCGAACCCGAACGCCAAAGGCAACTCCAGGCGCTCCAACAAAAGAAGGGATCTGTGGATAAGCCGACCGCCTAGCCCTGCGTCACTGTCAACGGCGGCGCATAGGAGACACTGGATTAACGGGCGGACCCGTGCACCTTTACGGCGATGCGGATTGCCCGGAGCCCGGCGAGTTGCCAGACTCTGCCGAAATTATTGCCCGCGATTCTCATTCGACCCTGATACCTGTGACTACACCGAAAAAATACTCCCGCCTTTCGCTCCTCGGACATACCGCGAAATTTCCCGAGCACCCGAAGGCGGCCACCCTGGAGACGTTCAAGAACGAGAACGCCAAGCGCGATTATTGGATCACGTTTGAGTGTGGGGAATTCACCTCCATGTGCCCGGTCACCGGGCAGCCCGATTTCGCGAAGATTCGCATCGAATACATTCCTGGCGAGCTCTGCATTGAAACCAAGTCGCTCAAATTCTACCTGGCGTCTTTCCGGAATACGCGATCCTTCAACGAGGCGATCGTGAACCGGATCCTCGATGACATCGTGGAGGCGTGCCGCCCGCGCCATGCGATGGTGCACGGGGAATTTGCGCCCCGCGGCGGCATCGGCGTGATCGTGGACGCGGAATATCCGGATCGTCCTGAGAATGCGAAGGCGCCCAAACGAACGAAGCCGGCATCGCCCCGGCGCACCCGTTCATGAGCCGGAGCAAAGTCGTCGTCCTGGTCAGCGGCGGAATGGATTCTGTCGCGGCCCTGTATCATACCCAGGCGGAGCATCCAGTTGTGGGGGCGTTGAGTTTCGATTACGGTTCAAAGCATAACCACAAGGAGATTCCCCTGGCGGCATACCACTGCGAGCGGCTGGGCGTGCCTCATCGGGTCATCCCGCTCTCCTTTATCAACGAGCTCTTCGCCTCGGATTTGCTGCAGTCGGGCGGGGCGATTCCGGACGGGCATTACGAGGAATTGACGATGAAGCAGACGGTCGTGCCTTTTCGGAATGGCATCATGCTCTCGATCGCCGGCGGTTACGCGGAGAGCGTCGGCGCGCAGGGCTTGATCATCGCCGCACACGCGGGAGATCACGCGATCTACCCGGACTGTCGCGAGGCCTTCATGCAGGCGATGGGCGAAGCCATTCGCCTGGGCACCTACGCGGAGATTCAACTGCTCCGTCCGTTCATTCATTTTTCCAAGGCGCAGATCGCCGCGCGCGGCCATGAGCTGGGCGTCGACTTTGCGAAAACCTGGTCGTGCTACAAGGGGCAGGAGATTCACTGCGGGACGTGCGGCACTTGCGTCGAGCGGCGCGAAGCATTCGCGGTCGCCGGCATTCCAGATCCCACGGTTTACGCGAGTGTGGCGCCGTTGCCGGCCAAACCTGTGACGAGCTGACGTGCTGATTTCCGAGATCTTCTACTCCATCCAAGGCGAAGGCGAATTGACCGGCGTCCCATCGGTCTTCGTGCGCACTTCGGGCTGCAATCTGCGCTGCCGGTGGTGCGATACGAAATACGCCTCCTGGAATCCGCAAGGCGACGAGATGAGTATCGCGGAGATTTTTGCGCGCGTCGACGCCTTCCCCGCCACGCATGTCGTTTTGACTGGCGGCGAACCGATGGTCGCAAAAGGAATTCACGAATTGGCGCAACGGTTTCGCGAGGCCGGCAAGCACATCACCATCGAAACCGCGGGGACGATCGCGCCGGAAGGGATCGCCTGTGATCTCGCGTCGCTGAGTCCGAAACTCGGCAACTCGACGCCGCTGGAAGGCGAGATCGCCGAGGGATGGCGCGAACGGCATGAAAAGGCGCGGCTGCAACCGGAGGTGCTGCGGGCGTGGATCGAGCGTCACCCGTTCCAACTGAAGTTTGTGGTCGAGCAATCGTCGGACGTGGAGGAAATCGAAGCGCTGCTCGACAGGATCGGCGCGCCGATTCCGCCGCACAAAGTCCAGCTCATGCCGCAGGGGACCGACCTGCAGACGATTCACGGCCGGGAGGAATCGCTCATCGATCTATGCAAGCGGCGTGGTTATCGCTATTGCCACCGTCTGCACATCGCCCTCTTCGGGAACACGAGAGGAACCTGATTTTCATGCCTTACCGAATCTGCAAAACCATCGACATCGAAAACGGGCACATGCTGTCCAAGCATCCGGACAAGTGCCAGTTTCCGCATGGACACACGCGCAAAGTCGAGTTTGTGCTCGAGGCCGCGGAACTCGACCGCAACGAGATGGTGTGCGATTTCAAGATCATCAAGGACGCCGTCGGCCAATGGCTGGACACCTTTGACCATGCGCTGTGCATGAATACGAGTGACCCGGCCTACGCGGAATTCAAGCAACGCTACGGCGACCGGGTCATCGGCTTCGAGAATCAGGATCCCACGACCGAAGTGCTGGCGCGGACGATTTTCGATCACGCCTCCAAGGCCCTGAGCGCTTACTCGCAAAAGCAGGACTCGCGCTACCCGCTGCGCCTCGACGCGCGCCTCGTGACCGTCCGCGTGTGGGAGACAGCCACGTCGTGGGCGGAATACGCGGAATAGATTGGATGTTAGCGGCGAAGCCGCTCAGACCTTCACCGGGTCCAGCTTCCAGATCTCGCTGGCGTACTGGCCGATCGTCCGGTCGCTGGAGAATTTGCCCATGCGCGCGGTGTTCATGATCGCCATCTTCGCCCAGCGCGGCTTGTCCTTGAAGGCGGCGTCCACCAACTTGTGGGAGTCGCTGTAGGACTGGAAATCGGCCAGCACGAGGAACGGATCGTTGTAGATGAGATTGTCGCAGAGCATGCGCAGGCAGCCGGGTTCGTCGGGTGTGAAATAATTCGACCCGATCCAGTCGACCACGGCGCGCAGCTCTTCGTTCGCCATGTAGAAATCGTGCGGACGATAGCCCTTCTTCACCAGCGCGGTCACTTCCTCCACGGTCATGCCACAGATGAAGATATTCTCCTCGCCGACCTCTTCGCGGATTTCGACGTTGGCGCCATCGAGCGTGCCGATGGTCAGCGCGCCGTTGAGGGCGAGCTTCATGTTGCCGGTGCCGCTGGCTTCCTTGCCGGCGGTGGAGATTTGTTCCGAGAGATCGGCCGCCGGGACGATGCGTTGCGCGAGCGACACGCGGTAATTCGGCAGGAACACGACCTTGAGGCGATCGTTAATCCGCTTGTCGGCGTTGATGTGCGTGCCGACGGAGTTGATTGCCTTGATGATGCACTTGGCCAGATCGTAGCCAGGGGCGGCCTTCGCCGAGAAGATGAAGACGCGCGGGGCGATATCGAGATCCGGGTTCTGCAGCAATCGGCGGTACAACGCGAGGATGTGCAGCAGGTTCAGGTGTTGTCGCTTGTATTCGTGCAAGCGTTTGATCTGCACATCGAAAAGGGCCGCCGGGTTCACGGAGATACCGATCTGGGTCTTGATGATCCGCGCGAGGTCCACCTTGTTGGCGTGCTTCACAGCCATGAACTCGCTCTGGAAGTCCGGGTCGTTGGCGTATTGCTCGAGCCCGCGGAGCTTGTCGAGGTCGCGCTCCCAGCCGGTGCCGATCTTTTTCGAAATCAGCGTGCTTAGGCGCGGATTGCAGGCCAGCAGCCAGCGCCGCGGCGTGATGCCGTTGGTCTTGTTGTTGAACTTGCCCGGGAACATTTCGTCGAACTCCGGGAAGAGCTCCGCCTTGAGCAACTGGGTGTGCAGTGCGGCCACGCCATTCACCGAGAAGCTGCCCACGACCGAGAGATGCGCCATGCGCACCATCTGCACGTGGCCTTCCTCGATGATCGAAAGCACACGCTTCCTGTGCACATCGCCGGGCCACTTCGCTTCCACCTGCTCGAGGTGGCGCTTGTTGATTTCGAAGATGAGCTGGAGATGGCGCGGGAGCACTTTCTGGAAGAGCGGCACGCTCCACTTTTCCAGCGCCTCGGGCAGCAACGTGTGGTTCGTGTAAGCAAAAGTCTTGGTGACGATCGACCAGGCCTTTTCCCACGCCATGCCGTATTCGTCGTGGAAGAGACGCAGCAGTTCCACGATGGCGATGGCCGGGTGGGTGTCGTTGAGCTGGATGGCGACTTTCTCGGGGAAATCCTCCCACGCTTCGTTGTCCTTGCGGAAGCGGCGGAAGATATCGCGCAGCGAGCAGGCGACGAAGAAGTACTGCTGCACGAGGCGCAGTTCCTTGCCACTCTCGGTCTTGTCGTTCGGATAGAGGACTTTGGAGATCGTCTCGCTGACGTTCTTTTCGCGCACGGCCTCGCCGTAACCGCCACGGTTGAAGGCCTCGAAATCGAATTCCTCCGGCGCACGCGATTCCCACAGACGGAGGAAGTTCACCGTATTCGTGCCGAAGCCGGGGATCGGGATATCGTAGGGGACACCGAGAATCTTTTTCCCGCCGGTCCAGCGGGGCACGTAGTTGCCGCGGTCGTCGAAGACGTTTTCCACCTGGCCGAAGACTTGCACTTCGGTGGAGTGCTCGGGGCGGACGATTTCCCACGGCGTGCCGTAGGTCAGCCAGGCGTCGGGCAACTCGACCTGGTGGCCGTTGCGGAATTCCTGCTTGAAGAGGCCGTACTGGTAGTGGATGCCGTAGCCGACCGCCGGCAGATCGAGCGTGGCGAGCGAATCGAGGAAACACGCAGCGAGACGGCCGAGGCCGCCGTTGCCGAGCGCCATGTCGTACTCCTCTTTGCGCAGCGTTTCGGTATCGAGGCCCATCTCCTGCAGGGCGAGCTCGATCTCATCGAAGATGCCGGCGCTGTAGAGGCTGTTCGAGAACAGGCGCCCCATGAGGAATTCCAGCGAGAAATAATAGACGCGTTTCGCGTTGGTCCGGTGATGGGCCGTCTGCGTGGCGATCATGCGCTCGATGATGAGACTCTGGGCGGCCTTGGATGTGGCCAGCCACCAGTCGCGCCGCGAGGCCGTTTGGGTATCGCGGGCCAGGCTGAACTTCAGGTGATTTTTGATCAGCTTCTTGAGCCCTGGGACCGAGTGATCAATCGCCGATGTGAACTGCGCGGATTCAGACATACGGTGAGTTGCTTTCGTCCCAACACCGAGGGATGACAAGGAAATTCCAGGAGGAAGGGCAGATTGAAAATGGCAGATGGCAAAGGGGCTCGGGCGTTACGTGCTCTGGGCGCGCGAGTTGGTAAAATTTTTGACGGCGGATTTCGTCGATGACACGGAGGGTAGAGACCCAGCGCAGCTTCATCTGTGAAATCCTGTAACCCGTGGTCCCGCGCCGTCTCTCGCTTGTCCCGGGAAATTCTCGCAATCTTCAGTGCTTCACCCTATGCTGCTGGAAACGCATGAGCCTTCAAGAGATCCTCGCCGAAGTGGAATCGCTCAATTCCTCGGAATTGCTCGTTTTGAATCGCAAGATTCGCGAACGTTTTGAAAGGCAGCAAGTTACCGTCGGCGAAGTCGCTGGAGATCTTCTGGAGGGGGTGGACGATCTGCCGGGCGATTTGAATTCCAATCTGATCAGATTCCGGTGGTGATGCCGGCCACCAGATAGCGGCCGCCCAACTCCGCACTTCCCTCTCTCCCCGGGTTTTCCCTACCCTGCGCGGCATGCCTCGAAATGACGGTCGCAAGAACGACCAACTCCGCCCGATTTCCTTCACGCCGAATATCGCTCCGCACTCCACCGGCTCGGTGCTGGTCGCCGCGGGGAATACCCGCGTCATCTGCAGCGCGATGATCGAGGAGAGCATTCCGAACTGGATGAAATTCCAGAAGGTGCCCGGCGGCTGGCTCACCGCAGAGTATTCCATGCTCCCTTACTCCACCCTGGAACGGAAGCAGCGCGACAGCGCGAAGGGCAGGATAGACGGACGCAGTGTGGAGATTCAGCGGCTCATCGGGCGCTCGCTGCGCGCGGTGGTCGATCTCGATCTACTTGGGCCGCGCACGTTGTGCATCGATTGCGATGTGCTGCAGGCCGATGGCGGCACGCGCACGGCTTCGATCACCGGGGCCTGTGTAGCGGCGTCGCTGGCCGTGGAGAAGCTCATCGAAAAGAAGCTGCTTACCAAGTCGCCCATCAAGCAACTCGTCGCCGCAGTCAGCGTGGGCGTGGTCAATGGCGAGCCGATGCTCGATCTCAACTACCTCGAGGACAAGGACGCCTCGGTGGACATGAATCTGGTCATGACCGCCAACGGGCAATTTGTCGAAGTGCAGGGCTCCGGTGAGGAGCAGACTTTCTCCGAGAGCGAACTGGCCGCGATGATGACCCTCGGAAAAAAAGGCATCGGAGAGTTGATCGCCGCGCAGCGAGCCGCTATTAGCTCCGCCTCCGCGGAAACCCCTGAACCCGTGGGCCTCGTCTTTCCATCATGAAAAAAGCGCTCATCACCGGCATTACCGGCCAGGACGGCTCCTATCTCGCCGATCTTTTGCTCGAAAAGGGCTATGAGGTCCACGGCATCATCCGCCGCGCCAGCACTTTCAATACGTCGCGCATCGACCACCTTTACGCGGACCCGCATGTCCACGGGGTGCGCCTCTTTCTGCACTACGGCGATCTTTCGGACGCGCTGAACCTCACGCGGCTGATCGACCGCGTCGGGCCGGAGGAGATTTATCACCTTGGCGCCCAGAGCCATGTGCGCGTGAGCTTCGACATCCCGGAGAATACCGGCGACGTCACCGCGCTCGGCACCATCCGCATTCTGGAGGCGATCCGCGAATCCAAGGTGCAGGCTCGCTTTTACCAAGCCAGCTCCAGTGAAATGTTCGGCAAGGTGCAGGCCGTGCCGCAGACCGAGACCACGCCTTTCTGGCCGCGCTCCCCCTATGCGGTGGCCAAGGTCTACGCCTACTGGGCCACGGTAAACTACCGCGAGAGCTACGGCATGCATGCCAGCAACGGCATTCTCTTCAACCACGAGAGCCCGCGCCGCGGCGAGACCTTCGTGACCCGCAAAATCACCCGTGCGGTGGCGGCGATCAAGAAGGGGAAACAGAAGGAACTTTATCTCGGCAACCTCGACGCCAAGCGCGACTGGGGCTTCGCTCCAGAGTATGTGGAGGGCATGTGGCGCATGCTCCAGCAGCCGGAAGGCGATGATTACGTGCTGGCCACCAACGAGACCCACAGCGTGAAGGAATTCGTCGTCGAGGCCTTCGGCCATGTCGGTCTCGATTGGGAAAAATACGTAAAATACGACGCCCGTTACGAGCGCCCTGCCGAAGTCGAGCTCCTGATCGGAGACCCCGCCAAGGCCAAAACCAAGCTCGGATGGGAACCGAAGACCCACTTCAAGGATCTCGTGAAGATCATGGTCGACGCAGACCTGGCTGCGCTCGACTGATTTTTCATCTCCGCAGGAGGCTTTCTTAATCTTAATCCTACTTACTCTTACTCTGGAAGGGCCCGGAGAGATTAAGAGTAAGAGTAAGATTACGATTAAGAGAGCGGACTGCGGAAATTCTCCCTTGACCAACCCGCCCCTCCCCTCCATTGTCCCCGCCCCACTCGCACCAAACCCATTTTCCTGTATGAGCAAAGTTTGCAGCATTACCAACGCCCGCCCGGTCAAAGGGAGCAAGATTCATCGTCGTGGTCTCGCCAAGAAAAAGGGCGGTATCGGCCAGCACGTCACCAAGGCGGTGTCCCGCACTTTCACGCCAAACCTGAAGAAGAAGCGCATTTGGGTCTCTGAACTCAAGCGTTTTGTGACGGTAAAGCTCTCGACTCGCGCACTTAAAACCGTGACGAAGAACGGGGCTTATGCCACTCTGAAGGCGGCTGGTGTTGTTTAAACACCGGCTTTAAGCCGATTCCGTCACAAACTTAACCCTACTAGATCATTCCTATGGCGTTCAGTGTTATTTCCAAGAAATCAGGTAAAACCTACTTCCTTCACCAACGGCATCAGGAGCTGAAGGGCGGCCAGAAGGTCATCCTTTATTACTTCGGAGCCGAGCCCAAGGAAGGCGCCATCGACGCGCTGCCCGAAGGCTACGAGGTCTCCGAGAACTCGAAGACAGGTCTTCCGCTGTTGAAGAAAAAGAAGTAGGTCTCCCCACAATCGCAAAGATTTCTGGCGGCTTTGGAGTTATCTCCAAGCCGCCAGTTTCTTTTTCAAGAGACGTGCAAAGTTCGCGATCCTCTCTACCTTTCCCTTCCTTTCTCTTTTCGATCTTCCCATGAATCCCGTCCCCGTCACCATCCTGACCGGCTTCCTCGGCGCCGGCAAAACCACGCTCCTCAACTACATTCTTAAGCAAAACCACGGCTACAAATTCGCCGTGATCATCAATGAAGTTGGCCGCATCGGCATTGACGGCGCTCTGGTGGAGAAGACCAGCGACGACATCCTGGAGCTCTCCAACGGCTGCCTCTGCTGCACCGTCCGCAAAGATCTCGTGAAGGGCGTGCAGAACCTCGTGAAGAAGGGCGGTTTCGACTACCTGCTCATCGAGACCACCGGCATCGCCGATCCCGGCCCGGTAGCGCAAACTTTCCTGAACATCCCGGCCCTGCAGCAGTTCGTCCGCATGGACTCGATCATCACGGTGGTCGACTCCGAGCAGATCGAGAAGCAGATGAAGGAAACCGAGACCGCCCGTGAACAGGTCGCGATGGCCGATTTCCTTCTGTTGAACAAGACCGACCTCGTCTCCGCCGAGCACCTCGCGAAGCTCGAGGCGAAGGTCCGCGAACTCAACCCGCACGCCACCATCTTCCACACCAACCAGTCCCAGGCGAACCTGAAGGAGATCCTGGACATGAACGCCTTCAAGCTGGACCACAAGCTCTCCGTGGATCCCGAGTTCCTCAACGAGCTCAACGCCCGTCACCATCACGATATCCAGAGTTTCTCCTTCGAGTTCGACAAGCCGTTCAACGTCGAAAAGTTCGAATTCTTCGTCCAGAAGCTCTCTGAGAACGAGAAGGTGTATCGCTCCAAGGGATTCATCTCCATCGCTGGCAATCCACGTCGCGCCATCTTCCACGGCGTGAACAACCGCTTCACCATCATGTGGGATCGCCTCTGGGAAAAAGACGAGACGCGCGCCAGTCAGCTCGTCTTCATCGGCAAGCAACTCGACGACAAGAAGATTCGCGCCGAGCTGGAAAAGTGCCTGGCGTAAATTGACGGGCCGGATGGCTCGCTCAATCTACCAACGTTGAGACAGAGCCTAGGGGGAAGGCGGCTCGCCCGTGACCGTCCGCCGCTATTCCCCTCCCCCGCCTCAGCCGTCGGTGTCGCTTGGACCTGTCCCGTCGCTTACGCTTCGCGCTGCGTCTCGTTCGCGTAGGGAATGGCGAATAGCGCCATGACTACCCCGCTGCTCACGAAGAAGAGCTGGAACGGGCCGAAGAGCATCGCTCGCATCAAATCCCACGCGTAATGGAAGTGTGGCGAATGCTGGCACCACAGGCTGAGCAGCAGGGCCAACCCGCACACCGGAAACAGAAGGTATCCGACGAGAAATCCGCGGAGAGCGAACTTCAGGTATTTGGTCAGGAAGGCGCGCGCTGCGGAAGGCAGCGACCGGATTCGAGAAGAGGTAGAGGTGGACACCCTTGATCGTTTAGCACGACACGGACCATGGCCCGTCCAGGGCCCGGGTCCCAAGACCCAAACTTGAGTGAAAATACCTACAGAATTTTCCGCCTCTCCAGAAGGCAACGCCCGCTGGAAATTTTTTTAGCAAAGTACCCCACTTCGCACCGCCGCAGCAGACAACGGTCGACAGCGCTCGCTCTCATCTTCCGTTTCCCGATGAAATGACGACGGCACGGCTTCGCCGATCGTCAGCAAACCTACGGCGCCGGGTTATGCAGATCGTAAAGCTTCCGCCGCTCCGGAGGGAGACGATCTTGCATCAACGCCTCGGTGGCCCACGCGAATGACGATCTTATAAGTGAAGCCGCTGAGATCATCAGTATCGAGATAGACCGCCCCAAACGGGAATCGTCACCAGCTTCACTCCGTGCAACTTCGAAATCGGAAATCTCCTGCGGTCACGAAGGTGGTCATCCGGTTGAGTCCATTCGCCGAGCCCATCTGCTGGCTCAACTGATTCAACGTATCCATGTGATCGCCGTAGCCGTTGCGGTGCGAGATCCGGTCTTCATAGGTAAAGACCACGGAATTCTGCGGGTCCACGCTTTCGAGGCTGAAGTCATGCCGCGGATGCCGAACTGATCCAGGGAAATCTTCTCGTGCAGCTTCACCTCCACCGTCCTGACGGTGAACCCGGGCTCCACCGGGGCTATCTCTGCGGTGGGCAATGGCGTGGCCGCGGTCGCTGCCTTGCGCGTGGGCTGCGCGGTGGTGAGCGCCACCGTCGGCAGGACTGTCAGGTCGAAATTCACCGGGCGGCCGCGATCCGCGCCGCGGGTACCGTAGGGCGCGGTGCCGCGTTCCATGCGAGCGATATTATCCGGCGTAAACAACGCCAGGCTCTGCGCGCCGGCCCAAGCACTGAGCAGGCAATTCTGGGCCGTCGCGGCGTCCGTCCCCTTGACCCGTTCCGCCTTGTAAGCCGCCGCCAGGTATTCGCTCGGCCCCACGCCCTGGTCCTTGGACTTGGACATCGCCGCCAGAAATTGCCAGACGATCGGCGTCACCGTCGCCGCGTCCTTGCGCGCCACCGCATCGAGCAAATTGCGTAGGGTCGCCTTCTCCACCAGCACCGGTTCCTGATCGGGAAACAAGCCCCCATTGGCCGCCGGCTTCGCGGCAGCAGGAGCCGCAGGGGCAGGCGCTGCCGAGGCATTGGTCGCGGCTTGTGCCCCGTGACACGACCCAGCGAAAAGCAACAGGCTGAGGCTGAGTACGACGCAGGATGAGAGAACCGGGCGCGAAAGGGGGTAGTAAGACATAGCAGAGGAAGCCATCCTCGAATGGAGCACGGACTGAGCCATGGCGGCTACGTGAAGCTCTTCTCTGAAAGTAGTCGATTGTCACAACGACCTAAAACAGAGGTTGGTCCGAATACTCTGCAGACTGGAGTCACCGACAATCCGAAGTCACCCAGCAGCCAGCCTTGGCTGGCGGCCACTCCCCCGAAAAAAGTGAACCCCTCCCCCCATCTCCGAAAGACGAAGTCTGGCCGACCGCAGGACCTTCGGCCGATTGACGAGCCTGTCACCCCAGGCATCTGTATTGCCGGTGCGTGGCGGGCATCGCTCGCGGGCACCAGCGCTTTGGTGCTGGCGCTCACCTTCCTGCTCCACTCGCCCGCCTGCGCCGCGGAGGAAACTTCTTCCGAACGGCGCCCCAAAATCGGCCTGGTGCTCAGCGGCGGTGCAGCCTTTGGCCTCGCCCACGTGGGGGTGCTGAAAGCGCTGGAGGAGCTTCATATTCCAGTCGACTACATCGCGGGAACGAGCATGGGCTCCGTGGTGGGCGGATTGTATGCCAGCGGGCGGTCTCCGGAGGAGATCGACGACTGGCTCCGGCATGCCGATTGGGATTTTTTGCTTTCCGACTCGATCCCGCGCGAGAGCGAGAGTTTCCGCACGAAGCAACGCGAATTCGACGTGAACCAGGGCATCGCGTTCAAAGTCTCGCGCAAGGGACTGACCTTGCCGGCGGGGCTGATTCATGGCCGCAATGTCATGGCGAGCCTGCGAGAGCTCACCGTTCCGGTACGTGAGATCCGGGACTTTGCAAAATTGCCCATCCCGTTCCGCGCCGTGGCCACGGACATCGAAACCGGCAACAAGGTGGTGCTGCGCGACGGGGACCTGGTCGAAAGCATGCGGGCGAGCTTGTCGGTGCCGGCTCTTTTTACGCCGCAAGTCATTCGGGGGGCCCGGCTCGTCGATGGCGGCATCACCGACAACCTGCCGATCGATGTCGTGAAGGAGATGGGCGCCGATGTGGTGATCGCCGTGGAATCCATCGATCAACTGAAGAAGTCATCCGACCTCGAGACCGCCACGAGCATCGCCAATCAAGTGCTCACCATTTTTGTCCAAAAGCAGATGCAGGAACAAATCGCGCGCCTCGGTCCCGACGATGTTTTGTTGCGCATCAAGATCGAGGACCTGGGAGCGGCGGACTTCAAGAAAGCCCCCCAGGTGATCGACGCCGGTTACCAGCAAACCCTGCAAAACCGCGCGCGACTGGCGCATCTTTCGGTGGGCGAAGATGCCTTCCAGCAGTATCTGGCGCGGCAGCGGGTGCCCCGCGGCAAGCCGGTGATGGTGTCTTTCCTCAATGTGAAGACGCCGCAGGGAGAGTTTCATCACGCCCTCTCCAAGCCCATGGAATTTGACGTCAAATCGATGCACCCTTTCGTCCGGCTGCAGTCGCTCATCGGCGACTTGGGTGAGATGCAGAAATTCGAAGTGGGCGATTACCAAGTGATCCAGCGCGGTGACCAGTACGGGCTGGTGGTAAAGGCCCAGCAAAAGAAGACCGGCACCAGCTATCTCAACTTCGGCTTCGATCTCGCCTACAGCTCGAACGACGACACGGATTTCGCGCTGCTCCTCGCCTACCGGATGACCGAGCTCAATTCGCTCGGCGGCGAGTGGAACAGCTACTTGAGCATTGGCGAAACCACCCGCGTGCAAACCGAGTGGTATCAGCCGATCGACTGGCAGAGACGCCTTTTCTTTGCGGCGCATGCGCTCTTCGACAGCGACTACATCCTGGGCCGCACCGGCGAGGGCGACCCGTTGCGTTTTCGGCAGCAAGATGAATTCGCGGGGCTCGACCTGGGGGCGCGCCTGTGGCAGGCGGGCGAGCTGCGCATCGGCTACGATCGCGGGGTCGGCCGGATCATGGAAAAACTGGGCCCGGCAAAGTTGCCCTCGAGCTTCGACCGCGGCTGGGTGCATGCGGATCTCATCATCGACAACCTCGATTCCGAGAGCTTCGCCCGGCATGGCATCTATGCCAGCAGCTCGGTGATGGCCTCGCGCCGGGAACTCGGCGCCTCCGATAACTACACCCGCTTCGAAGGCCAGATGTTTGCGCCCATTACCTTCGGCAAAAACACGATCGTGCCGCGTGTCAGCGCTTCGCTCAAACTCGGCGGCGAGCATGTGCCCATCTACGATCAGGTCCCGCTCGGCGGGTTTCTCAATCTCTCCGGATTCCGCCGCGGCAGTCTTTTCGACGACAACGCCGCCCTCGCGGAACTCGTCTATTACCGCAAACTGGCCGATCTCGGTCCGGGCGTCGCGCGCAGCCTCTACGGCGGATTTTCTTTGGAAGCAGGCGAGGTCTGGGGCGGCCATTTCCGTCTGGAAGATGCGACCTTCGCGGGGAGCGTTTTCCTCGGCGCTGATACTTTTCTCGGCCCGCTCTTTCTCGGAGTCGGCGTTTCCGAGGGCGGCAATGCCGCCGCGTATCTTCAATTGGCGCCGCTCTTTCGTACGGGGCGAAACCAGATAAGACCAGCTCCGTAAAACAAACCGCATGTCCGGCTCCATTCCGCTCTGGGTCAAAATCGCCTACACCGTCTTCCTGGCGGTGCTGATTCCGAACTACTGGCGCGTCTACGGCCCGACCAATTTTCTCTACTTTTGCGACGTCGCGGCGTTTCTCACGCTCTTCGCGCTTTGGATGGAAAGCGCGCTGCTGGCGAGCGTCGCCGCGGTCGGCATCGTGTTACCGCAAATCCTTTGGGCATTCGACTTGGGGGCGCATTTCCTCGGACTAAGGATCACCGGCATGAGCGCGTATATGTGGAATCCGAAGGTCCCTATCTTCACGCGCGCGCTCTCTCTTTTTCACGGCTGGCTGCCTTTCTTCCTGCTCTATCTCGTGAAGCGGTTGGGCTATGATCACCGCGCTCTGCGAGTCTGGGTGGTCATCGCCTGTGTGCTGATGCTGGTTTGCTATTTTTGCCTGCCCCGCCCCGGCGAACGTCCGCCCGAGTCGTTGAAGGCCGTAAATATCAACTACGTCCATGGGTTCAGCGATGACGTGCCGCAGCACTGGATGCCCCCGTGGGCGTGGCTCACGACGTTATTGATCGGCCTGCCGTTTCTGATCTGGTGGCCCACGCATCTCGTGCTTTGCCGAATTTTCCCCACGCGCGGCGGAATATAATCGACCGAAGTCCATTTAACTTTTTCGATGAACGAAACCGGCCCTTCGGCTGACTAACGCTATTCTCATGATCCGCCCGCTCTCTTGCCTCGCCCTGTTGTCCCTCTGCGCTTTTGGTTTTTCGGCGTTGGCCGATGAAAAGGAGGAGGCTGGGAAAAAGCCCGACACCGAGAAAAAGGAAGACGCCAAGTCAGGCGACAAGAAACCCGCTGACCACAAGCCGGAGGAAAAGCCCAAGGAAGAGAAACCCGTGGTCACCCAGGGCGAGGTCACCATCGGCGGCCAGCAGGTGAAGTTTCAGGCCAAGACGGGGCTGCTCCCGCTGCTCAAGGAAGATGGCAGCGGCGAGAAGGCGAAGATCTTTTACGTCTACTACCAGGCGCTCGGCGATGACGGTAAACCGCTGGCCCCCAAGGATGCGGCGAAGCGCCCGATCACGTTCTGCTTCAATGGCGGCCCGGGCTCCTCGTCGGTGTGGCTGCACTTTGGCGGACTCGGCCCGCGCAAAGTCGACATCGATCCGCAAGGCCTGCAGGCCTCGCCGCACACCGCGGTGGTGCCCAATCCGAATTCCATCCTCGATGTCACCGATCTCGTCTTCATCGATCCCGTGGGCACCGGCGCGAGCCGTCCGGCCAAGGGCGAGAAGGGCGAGCAATTCTGGAGCGTGAATGGCGACATCGACAGCATCGGCGAATTCATCCGCTCGCTCACCACGCGCGAGCAGCGCTGGGCCTCGCCGAAATTCCTCTGCGGGGAAAGTTATGGCGGCATTCGCGGCTCGGGCCTCTGCGATTTCCTGGCCAGCAAGTTCGGCCTCTACGTGGATGGCTTCGTCTGCGTTTCCGGCGTCATTAATTTCGAAAATATCGGCGGCAGCCTGCAGGGCGCGCTTTCCTTCCTGCCGAGCTATACCGCGACCGCCCACTTCCACAAAAAGCTCCCGCCCGACCTGCAGGCCGATCGTGACAAGGCCATCGCCGAAGCCCGCACCTTCGCCCAGGGCGACTACGCGCTCGCCCTGCTCAAGGGCGACAGCCTGCCCGCCGCCGACCGCACCCGCATCGCGGAAAAACTCGCGCGGCTCACCGGCCTCGACCGCGATTTGATCGAGCGCGCGCATCTCATCATTTCACCGGGGCTCTTCATGGAAAACCTCCTCCGCAAGGAGGGCAAAATCGTCGGCCGTTACGACGGGCGCGTCACCACCGAAGACTACGACCGGCTGAACACCCATCCCGAGTTCGACCCAAGCTACACGAACATCTACGGCGCCTTCTCTTCCGCCGCGAATGCCTCCATCCGCAGCGATCTCAACTACGAGTGGGACCTGCCCTACACCATCCTCGGTGGCGTAAACTGGAGCTACCACGATTTCGACGGCGAAGTGGTGAACCTCGAAGACCGTCTCGCCAAGGCGCTCAAGACGAACACCAAGCTGCGAGTGCTCTTCTGCCTCGGCTACCGCGACCTCGCCGTGCCCATGGACTCCACACTCTACAGCATCGAGCACCTGCACATCCCGGCCGACCTCCACTCCAACCTCACCATTCAATACTACGAGAGCGGCCACATGATGTATCTCAACCAGCCAGACGCAGAGAAGCTGCGGCGGGATATCGTGACGTTCATTCGCGGGAAGTGAGGAGTGCTTGGGGGGTGGAGTAATCAACCACCCCTACTTCACATCCTCCACCTTCGTCAGCTTCATCGAGATATTCTGCTTCATCGGCATCTCCATCATCGCGGTCGGATCGGCCGGGTTCTTCATCGAGATCGTTACCTCCTGCACGAGTTGTGAATCGCGCGCCATCCCGAGCTGCGGATCAAACCACATCGGACCTTTAAGCGTGCCGTTGCTGACTTTCATGCCGAGCTCGCTGAACGGTGAAGCGGCGTCCCTCTTGGCTTCGCCGATGTCCATGGAAAGCTGGCCATCCATCTCAATTTCCGCGCAGCGGACGCCGTTGTGGTCGCCGATGCTCTTGAGCGTGTAGTTCCCTTTCACCACCACCTTGCCCAGGGCGGGAAGGTCGATCTGGTTGCTGAAATCCCACGTGTCGCCCACGGCCACCGGCTTCCCCGGCGTGGCGCGCAACGCACCCTGCTTCATCATTTCCGTCAGCGCTTCCTTGTTGAACATCTTCTTCGGATCAAAGCCCGGCGTCGCCGCCGCCCCAAAGTGACTGACGAACTCATCGTAGTTTTCGATGTCGGCGATTTCATCCTTGTTGTTGAAGACGACCTTCAATTCCTGCCCCACCGTGGCGCCCATCGTCTTGCTGAGATTGAGCGGATCGCCGCTCGCCCCCGGATTGGCTGAATCGAAGCCCATCTTCTGCCCGTTGATCTCGACCCCCATGGCCATGCGCTCGTAGCGAATCGTCATCCGCTTCGGCTGGCCGTCTTGGTGCGGACTCACCGTCATCGTCAGTTCGATGGTCATGCTCGTGGATTGCTCCATCTTCTTCCCCGCGACCTCGAAGCTGCTCACTTGGTCGGTCTGCATGGTCTCGTAATACCTTTTGCCGGCCATCCACTGTGGCTTGATCTCCACGGTTTCGGCCGCGGACGCCGGAAGGGCCGTCGACAAAGCAAGCGCGATGATGGAAAGGAAACGGGTGGAAAATTTCATGAGTCGTTGGGCTTGGCTTGCCCTACCTCTGCGTATGAGCGAAGTCGAGCGCCATCGGCGCCACGGAGGGACGTGCTCCTGCGTGCTCCCTGCTTTTACGGGTTGGGTGAAGGGAAGAGTGGAAACGAGAGAAAGCGCGTCCCTCCGGTATTCACCGCCCCAGCTTCATCACCGCGCGATGGCGAAAGCAATCCACCGCGTGATCGTTCACCATCCCCGTGGCTTGCATGAACGCGTAGCAGATCGTCGAGCCCACAAACTTGAAACCTCGCCGCAACAAGTCCTTGCTCATCGCATCCGATTCCGGCGTCCGCGCGGGCACTTCTTTCATCGAGGCGCGCTTGTTCTGCCGCGGGGTGCCGCCCACGAATTGCCAGACGTAGGCATCAAAGCTCCCAAACTCCTTTTGCACCGCGAGAAAGGCGTTCGCATTGGCGATGGACGCCGCGACCTTCAATCGATTCCGTACGATGCCCGGATCCGCCAGCAGCTTCGCCACCTTGCGCTCATCATATTTGGCAATGCGCTTCACATCGAAACCATTATACGCCGCGCGATAGTTTTCCCGCTTGTTCAAAATCGTCGTCCAACTCAGCCCGGCCTGCGCGCCTTCCAGGATGAGGAACTCGAAAAGCACCCGGTCGTCATGCTGCGGCACGCCCCATTCGGTATCGTGATAGTAGATGTTCGGTTCTTCGCGCGCCCAGCCGCAGCGACATTTTTCGGTGCTCATCCACCCATTTTCGCCAGCATCCGGTCGACACCAGCAAAAAGTTCATCGATCTGCGCTCGCGTGATGATCAGCGGTGGCGACATCGCGATCATATCGCGGATACCACGCACGATCACGCCTTCCTGCCGCGCGAAGGCCGCGGCCTTCGCACCCAGCGCGCCCTTCAGTTTCGACTTATCGCGATCCGGCGGCAGCAACTCGATCGCCCCGATCATGGCATAGCCCCGCACCTCGCCGACCAGCGGATGCCCCGCATACCCGCGCAGCTTGTCCTGGAAATACGGCCCCACATCGTCGCGCACGTGCTCGATGAGTTTGTCGCGTTCGATCACCCGCAAATTCGCCAACCCCGCCGCGCAACTCGCCGGGTGTCCGCTGTAAGTAAAGCCATGCGCCAGATAACCGCCGTGGATAAGCGTGTCCGCGATCTCATCGCGCACCACCGTCGCACCGAGCGGGGAGATAGCCGCTCGTCAAGCCCTTCGCCAGCACGAGCACGTCGGGGCTCGAGATTCCACAACTCGCTGGCAAACCAACTCCCCAGCCGACCAAAGCCGGTGATGACTTCGTCGGCCACAAAGAGAATGCCATGCTTCCGCGCCAGGTCGCATAACGCCCGTAGATAACCCGCCGGCGGCACGATCACGCCACCCGCGCCTTGTATCGGCTCGGCAAAGATCGCCGCAATCGTCGCCGGATCTTCCCGCAAAATGATGCGCTCGGTTTCCTCCAGACACCACCGGCCATAGGCATCGGGTTCCTTCTCCTTGTCGGCCGCATAAGCCAGCGGCCCCGGCACTTGCACGAATCCCGGCAGCGGCAGGTCGAATGGCTCGGTGCAATTCGAGAGGCCAGTCATGCTCGTCGTTGCCAGCGTCACGCCGTGATACGAATATTTGCGCGTGATGATCTTCGAGCGTTTCGATTGCCCACGCAGCTTGAGATAGCCGCGGATCAATTTCAGCGCCGTCTCATTCGCCTCGGAGCCGGAGTTGGTGAACATCACGTGGCCCAGCCCGCGCGGGGCGACGGCGGAAATCTTGTCCGCGAGCTCGATCGCCGACTCCGTCGTGGTATTGAAGAACGAGCAGTAATACGGCAGGCGCCGCATCTGTTCGTGCACCGCCTCGACAATCTCGTTGCAACTGTAGCCCACATTCACACACCACAACCCGGCAAGGCCATCGAGCAGCTTCTGCCCCCGTGCGTCCCACAGGTACACACCTTCTCCGCGCGTCATCACATGCGTCCCCTTGGTGTGCATCTCCTCGTGATTCGTAAACGGGTGCAGGTGGTGCTGCGCGTCGAGCCGCGCCAGCGAATCGGGAGAAACCGTGCTTCTCATCGATTGGAATAAACACCCGCCTGAAACCTTTGCCAAGTGGCAGACTGCTGTTCATCTTTACAATTGATGTCATGGCCTGTGACCACGCGCGATCTAGCCCCAGGGGATGCCAAGTCCGCCTCGCTCGATCTGTCGCATTTCGATCTCGTGCGCATTCGCAGCACGCACCATCCGCTGTTTGACGAAGCCTATGGCCGGCTCTGGCAGGAATTCGGACCGAGGGACGAAATGGAGCAGCGCGAAGTGCTAGAGCGCCGCTTTCAGCTCGGATCGCGCTTTTACTACGAAATGGCACTGGTGCGAGCGGACGGTGATTTCATGGCCGTGCGCGACCACACCGCGGCGATGACGCGCAACAACCTGGGCGTGGTCGTGCATCTCTCGCACAATCTCGTCGCCCCCCAGGCGCGGCGCACCGGACTTGCCGGTTGGATGCGCGCGCTGCCGATTGCCGCCGCCTTCGGATGTATCGGCGCGAATCCAGCACCGTTGTCTCTTCTGACGCCGATCACGCTGCTCGCGGAAATGGAATATGCGCAGCCGAACGATCCTACCAGTGCGATTCGGCTACAGGCCTACGAGCGCGCGGGCTTCCGCAAAATCGACCCTCAGGTGATTCACTTTTTCCAGCCCGACTTTCGCCCGCCGGACGTCATCGATGCAACCGGCGGCGCGCGCCCTCTGCCTTTTCAACTCATCGTCCGTCGGATCCATCGCGAGGACCAGGACACCATTTGCGGCGCGGAAGTGCGCCAACTCGTGGAGACCCTTTACGACATCTACCGTCCGCAATTTCGTGCCGCCGATCTCGCGCATCCGTCGCTGTCGCTCGATGGCTATCCCGCGGATGATGCGGTGATTTCACTCCTTCCGCCCACGCAATGCTGACCACTTACTATCATCCCGGTTACGCTGCGCCCATCGGCCAGCACATCATGCCGATCCGCAAATTCAGTCTCGTGGCGGATGGCTTGCGCGACGCGCCAGGCATCAAGCTCACGCGGCCCGAGCCGGTAACGGAAAGCGATCTGCAACGTGTGCACACGGCGGAATACATCGCGGCGATCAAGACTGGTGAACCGCGCGATCTCGCGCAGTCGCAAAAATTCCCGTGGTCGCCAGAGCTGTTTCCCAGCGTGTGTCTCACGAATGGCGGTTGCCTCGCCGCAGCCCGCCAGGCTTTGCGCGATGGCGCCTCCGCGGCGCTGGTCAGCGGCTTTCACCACGCCTGCGCGGATCACGGCGAGGGCTTCTGCACTTTCAATGGCCTCGTCATCGCCATTGATGCGCTGGTCGCCTCCGGCGAAATCCGTTCCGCCGCTGTGCTCGACATGGATCTGCACTATGGCAACGGCACCGCGCAGCTCGCGGAATCGCGCCCGTATCTCTTCAACCTCTCGCTCTACGGCAACGATTTCTGGGATAACTTCTGCTACCGCGATGTCTCGGAGCGGCATCACGCAGACGGCGCCAATCACGTCTCCTTCAGCCTGCCGGCGGGCTGCGATCGGAAAGCTCTTTTCGCAATCATGGATCAGGCACTGCCGCAGCTCGCAGAGCGGAAGCCGGACGTGATCCTCTATCAGGCGGGTGCCGATCCGTATTTCGAAGATCCGTATTCCCCGCTCGCGCTGGACCACGATGATTTGCGCTCACGCGACCGGCGCGTGTTCGAGTTTGCCAAAGCACATCGGATTCCCATCGCCTGGGTCCTGGCCGGGGGCTACACCAGCGACGTGAGCAAGGTGGTGCGCGTACATCTCAATACCTTCGAAGCATGGAGGGAGGTCTATGGCTGCTGAACGTTGGATCAATCACAGTCCGGGCGATTTGTCGGTCACGCTGCCGGATGTGGAAGCGGGCGATGTCCCTGCCGCCGTGGCCCGCGCCCAAGCTGCCGCGCCGGACTGGGCGGGCAGTACTGTTGCTCGAGCGCATGGAACGCCTGCGCGCGGCTCAACGCGCGCTCTCCGCAGCGAAGGAAGAACTCGCGCGGGGTATCACCATCGAAACCGGCAAACCGCTCACGGAATCACAGGGCGAAGTCGCCGCCGTCATCGCCAAAATCGATTTCGCGATCGACGACGCCAGGGAATACCTCACCGACCGCAATACCGCCGGCGGTCAGCATCCCGCCCTGGTGCGGCAATGTCCGCTCGGTCCGGCCGGGGTCATCGGCCCTTTCAATTTCCCGCTGCATCTCGGCCACGGCGCGAACGTGGCCTATCTGCTCGCCGGCAATCCGGTGATCTACAAGCCCTCACCCTTCGCCGCCAATGTCGCGGCCCACTATGGCGAAGTGATGGCACCGCATTTTCCGCGAGATGTCTTTCAAGTGGTGCAAGGCAGCGGCGACGAAGGCGAGGAACTATGTCTCGACCCGCGGGTGCGAGCGGTGTGTTTCACCGGTTCCGTGCGCGTCGGCCGCACGCTGGCGCAAAAACTGGCGGGAGATTTTTCCAAAAGCCTCGCTCTTGAACTCGGCGGGAACAACGCCCTGATCGTGTGCGCCGATGCCGATCTCGACAACGCCGCACGCGCCGCCGCCGATGGCGCCTGCCTCACCGCCGGCCAGCGTTGCAACGCCACCAGCCGGGTCATCGTCGAAAAGAAAGTCGCCGCCGATTTTCTGCCGCGCTTCCTCGCCGCGTTGCAAAACTACGAGCCCGGCGACCCGCTGCGGGCCGAGACGCGACTCGGTCCGCTGATCAGCGCCGCCGCCGTCGAGCGTTACGAAAAACTGTGCGACACCCTGCACGGCTCGTGGCTGCTCAGCGGCAAGGTCGAGCTGTTCGTCGCCGGCAAGCGCGGCCACTATGTGCGGCCGGCGGCCATCCAGCGCACCGACGATAGCCACGCCGATGCCGAAGCCTTCGTCCCGGTGGTCAGCGTCTACCTGGCCGATGACCTCGATCACGCAGTGCGCCTCCACAGCGCCACGCCCTTCGGCCTCACCGCATCGATCTTCACTCGTAGCGAAGCGACCTTCCGCCGCCTCGGCGCGCGACTCGAAGTCGGCAACCTCTACGCCAATCTGCCAACCACTTTCTCGCCCTCGACCCTCCCCTTCGGCGGCTGGCGCGACTCCGGCAACGGCCGCCCCGGGGGCCGCGGTTTCATTCGCTTCACCACGAGGGAGCAGGCGGTGCAGTTTACGGGGTTTGAGGCGCAGTGAGGGCCGCTCTCCTCGGAGTCATCCTGAGCGGAGCGCTCGTGGGCCAGTGGGGAGCGCGTAGTCGAAAGCCGAGCTTGCGAGACGCCTATGGGACTGTGGGGCAAACCCCGTCGCTTTACGACCGATACTCGTTGACTGTTCGGGTTTGCCCCGCGATCCCATTCGCGTCTCGCTGGTTGTTCGACGGGGTTCTTCGACTGCGCGCCCCGCCCCCTTGCCACCGGGGCACTCCGCTCAGAATGACATCAGGAAGAGAGCGACCCCAAAAAAACGTTTGAAGATGCTTTTCCAAACGCCCCATGCATCATCCCCCGCATGAGTTCCGCCGCCCCTGCGCGTCCCCGCTTTCGCCTGCCCTCCGGCATGCGGCTCGTCAATGGGCTCTGCGGCGGCTGGACGGCGCTGATCTTCGTCTTTCTCTACGTGCCGATCCTTCTGCTGGTCGTCTATTCCTTCAACGCCTCGGATCTCGCCGTCGTCTGGACCGGCTTCACCTTCGATTGGTACACGAAGCTCTGGCACAACGGCCCGCTGATCGATGCGCTGGAAAACAGCCTCATCATCGCCAGCATCACCACCCTGCTCTCCGTGCTGCTCGGCACCAGCGGCGCGTGGCTGCTCCATCGCTATCGCTTCCCGATGCTCAAGACGCTGACCACGCTGGTCTTCGTGCCGATGGTCATTCCAGAAGTCATCATGGGCGTGAGCCTGATGATCCTCTTCAGCGTTCTAGAGAATCCGCTGAACAACCTGCTGGCCCATTTCACGGACTCGGAATTCGGCCCCGGCTTCGTCACGGTCATCGTCGCCCACACCACCTTCTGCTTCCCCTTTGTCCTCGTCGCCGTGCAGGCGCGACTGGCCGATGTGGATCCCTTTCTCGAGGAAGCGGCGCTCGATCTCGGGGCCACGCCGTCCAAGGCTTTCCTCCTCGTCATGGTGCCGTTTTTATTGCCGGCCATCGTCTCCGGCGCGCTCCTGGCGTTCACGCTGTCGATGGACGAATACATCGTCACACTCTTCACCACCGGTCCGGAATCGCAGACGCTTCCGCTCAAAGTTTTCGGCATGGCCAGGAAGGGGCTCGACCCTTCGCTCAACGCCATCTCCACCGTGTTTATCCTTGCGACGGTCATCCTCGTCGTGCTTGCTGAAATGGTCCGCAAAATCAACCGCTGACCGTTGCCTCCCTCCGAAATATGAAACTCGTTCGACTGCTTCTCGCCTGCGCTTTCGTGGGCCTCCTCGCCACGCCGCTCCACGCTGCGTCCAGGAAAAAAGGCCGGCCTCAATCTTTTCTGCTGGTCGGAATATGTGCCGCAGGAAGTGATCGATGGCTTCACCAAAGAGACGGGCATCAAGGTGAGCGTCGAGAATTACGCCTCGAATGAAGAGATGCTGGCCAAGCTCCTCGCGGGCGGCGCGCATTACGATCTCATCCAGCCTTCCGAGTACACCACCGAGGCGCTGATCAAGGCCGGCAAGCTCGAGGAGCTGAACCTGGCCAATATTCCTAACATCAAAAATCTCGCGCCCGAATTCACCAAGCTGCCGCACGATCCCGAGGGCAAATACAGTGTGCCGTGGATGGCCGGTTCGGTCGGTATCGTGGTGAATACCGCGAAAGTGAAGACGCCGGTGAAGGGCTATGGAGATCTTTTCGACGGCACGCACAAGAAGCGCATCGTGGTTCTCAACGACAACCGCGAGATCGTTTCGTGGGCGCTCAGTTTTCTCGACCATTCGGTGAATGACATCACCCCGGAGACCCTGCAGCAGTGCAAACCCGTGCTCGAAAAATGGCTGCCGCAGGTGAAGGTCTATGATTCGGATTCACCGAAGACCGAACTGCTCAACGGCGATGTCGATCTCGGCATCGTCTGGAGCGGCGAGGCGGCGATCCTTTACAAGAAGAACAAGAAATTCCAATACATCCTGCCCTCGGAACACGCACATCGCTTCATCGATAGCCTGGCCATACCGAAAGGCGCGGCGAACAAAGAGAACGCGGAGAAGTTCATCAATTACATCCTGCGCCCCGAGGTGAGCGTGAAGATTTCCGACGCGTTCCCCTACACCAACCCGAACGCCGAAGCTCGCAAACTGCTGACCAAGGCGCAGCTCGCCAATCCCGCCAGCTATCCGCCCGGTGATCCGAAGCTGGAAACATTCAGCGACATCGGCAAGACGGCGAAGGACATCGACAAGCTGGTGACGGATTTGAAGGGGCAATAGAGATATTTGATCGCGCGTGACCTTCTTCTTCGAGCGACTCCCTCCTTTTATGTCATTCTGAGCGGAGTGCCCGTGGGCGGAGGCGGCGGGGCACGCAGTCGAAAGCCGAGCTTGCGAGACGCCTATGGGACTGTGGGGCAAACCCCGCCGAACAACCAGAGACTCCTTCGTGAAAGACCTTTTCGTCTACATCCTGACGAGCGAGCGCCGCACCACACTCTACATCGGCGTGACGAACAATCTGGAGGGACGTCTGTGGCAACATCAGAACGGTGAGGGATCAAAGTTCGCGCATCATTACAACCTCACGGTTTTAGTTTATTACGAAACGTGGCCGGATCCGGCTTCTGCGATCGCTCGGGAGACGCAACTGAAAGGCTGGACGCGCGCGAAGAAGGACGCCTTGATCTCCACGCTCAATCCTACCTGGGAAGATCTTGCTCCGTCGCTGTTCGGGAAGGACTCGCTGGTTGTTCGACGGGGTTTGCCCCACAGTCCCATAGGCGTCTCGCAAGCTCGGCTTTCGACTGCGCGCTCCGCCACCTTACCGCCGGAGCGCTCCGCTCAGAATGACCGCGGGGAGGGGGCGCAGGAGGGGGCGAGGGAGCGCGCGAAGAAAGCCCGTGGCGAAGAGAAAGGGGCTCACGAATGATCCTCAACGAAACTATCGAAACAACTCCCCAGCAGCGCCGGCCGGGCATCTTCGGCTGGTTGCTCATGACGCCGATGATCCTTTGGCTGGTGGCGTTTGTCGTCGTGCCGACGGCTATCCTGCTGGTCTACAGCTTCTGCCAACGCGATGAACTTGGGCAGGTCGTCTATCATTTCTCGTGGGAGAATTACCGGCGGATCTTCATCGACTCCGATACCGGTCACTTCGGGACGGTCTATTGGACGATCACGCTGCGCTCCGTCATTTACGCAGCGTTTACCACGGGCGTGTGCCTGCTGCTCGGCTACCCGGTCGCGTGGTTCATCGGACGCGCGCCCGAGCGGCGGCGCAATCTCCTGCTCACACTTGTGATGATCCCTTTCTGGACGAGCTTCCTCGTCCGCACTTATGCGTGGATCACCATCCTCAGCACGGACGGCCTGCTCAATTCCTTCCTGCAATACACACACCTCATTTCCGAGCCATTCGAGATGCTCTACACGCCCGGCGCGGTGGTGCTCGGGCTGATCTATAACTACCTGCCGTTTTTCATCCTGCCGGTCTATGGCTCGATCGAGAAGCTGGATGGCAGCCTGATCGAGGCGTCGTTCGATCTCGGCGCCGGCCCGCTGCGCACCTTTCAACGCGTGATTCTTCCGCTTACCTGGCCGGGGATCGTCGCCGGAATTCTCATCGTCTTCATCCCCGCGATCGGCATGTTTGGCATCACGCAACTCATGGGCGGCGGGATCAAACCGACCATCGGTGAGGTCATCCAAAACCAATTTCTGCAAGCCCGCGACTGGCCCTTCGGCGCCGCGCTCGGCATGACCCTCGTGATCCTCTTCGCCGCGGTCTATTGGTTCACCGCACGCCGTCAACAGACAGTGTAATTTTGCGGTTCAATGTCCATCGTTCCCTACTCCGCCGTACGCTCCACCATTTTCGTGATGGCGGCGCTCCTGTGCGTGGGCTCTTCCGCAGCGCAGGCTGGCCTCGAATGGCTCAGCCCGGAACTGCGCCGACTCGGCGAAGAGCGCGAGACCTTGCAACAGCACCTCACCACGCTGCCGTCTGCTCCCGAACCGCAGGTGACGCAGCGCCTCGGCTGGCACAGCGATTATTCCACCTCGCCGGATACGGTCGACTGGGTGGAGCTCAATCTCGGGCACGCGGAACGCCTCGATGCCGTGGTGCTCATCGCCCCGCCGCCGAGTGGTGGAGCGATCGAGCCGGGCTACGGTTTTCCGCTGCGCTTCCGCGTGGAATTGCTCGGGGATGACGAGAAGACCGAGCGCTGGATTCTCGCCGACTACACGCGTGCCGACTTTCCCAATCCCGGGATCCTTCCCGTGTTCATTCCGGCCGGTGGCCGGCTGGCGCACAAGGTGCGTGTCACGGCGACACGGCTCTTCCGCGAAGACCATCGCTATCTCTGCGCCTTCGGTGAAGTGATGCTGCTGCAAGGCCAGCGCAACCTCAGTGCCCAGACCGAAGTCGTCGGCCCGAATGCGGTGCGGGCCAGCAGCAGCCAGGGAACGCGGCCGGATTGGGGCCGGATCAATGTGGTCGATGGACACACCGCGCTCGGCCCGCCCGTCGGCACACAACCGAGCCCGACGCTCGGCTTTCGCGCCCGCTTGAAACACGAGCGCGGGAAGAACCAAGACCTGGTGCCGTGGGTCTCGGTGGACCTCGGAGCCGTGGCGCCGATCGATGAAGTGCGGCTCTTTCCCGCGCATCCACCGCAATTTGCGCACAGCCATGGCTATGGTTTTCCGGTGCAATATCAGATCGAATTGCGCGAGACGGAAGATGGGCCGCCGGTGATCCTGCCCGCCCCGCAATCTGGCGACTACAGCGCGCCGCCGGGAGACAATATGGTCACCGTGGTGGCCGGCGGGCAGCGCGCGCGCTTCGTGCGGCTCACCGCGCTGGAGCAGCACGTGAGCAATGGCGGACCGGTCTTCGCACTGGCGGAAATGCAGGTTTGGTCGGAGGCGAAAAACATCGCGGCTGGGAAGAGCGTGATGGCGTCGGATTACACAGATCAACCGGGATGGTCGGGGGCTGCGCTGGTGGATGGTTTCACCAGCAGCGCCAATATCGTCGACTTTCCGAGCTGGCTCGCGGGGCTCTCCCAGCGGCGCGAGGTCAAGCAGCGACTGGCCGCGATCGAGTCGCGGCGCAAGGCGCTCACCCAGCGCTGGGAACAGGCTGGTTTCATCGGACTGGCTGGGCTCGCGGCCTTGGGGACGATCGTGAGTCTGGTCTGGTTGCAGCGGCAACGACGCCAGCGTCAGGCGGAATTGGAAGCGTTGCGCCAGCGGATCGCGCGGGATTTGCACGACGAAATCGGCAGCAGCCTGGGCAGCATCGCGCTCATCGCGCAGGACATTCTCGCCGACGGACACGACGCTGCACAGATGCGCGCCGACCTCGGCGAAATCAAACACATTGCCGATGAAACGGTGAGCGCAATGCGCGACATCACGCGGCTCATTCAAAGCGACCGTTATGGGACGGATGACCTCGCTACTTTGTTGCGCGAAACGGCCGGCCGTCTCTTGCGGGGCATGAGTCACACGTTGATGGTCGAGGAGAACCCGCACGCGCGTCCGCTGCCGGTCGATCGGCAGCGTGACCTCATCCTCATGTTCAAGGAGACGCTGCATAACATCACGCGACATGCCGGGGCGAAGAACGTCGGAATCCGTCTCGCGCAAAGCGATGGCCAACTCACACTCACCATTCACGATGACGGCCACGGCTTCGATCCCGCCGCGCCGACGGGCGGTGGCATGGGCCTGACCAATCTGCAGCGTCGTGCGGCCAAACATGGCGGCGTCGTGCGGATTGTCTCCGTGCCCGCGCAAGGCACCACTGTCTCCATCACCCTTCCCCACCATGCCTGATTCCAAGCAACCCGTGAACGTGTGGCTCATCGAAGACCATAAGACCTATGGCGAGCGGCTGATGCGCGCCCTCAATCGGCTCGACGACGTGCGCTGCGAAAAGCATTTCACCGCTTGCGAAGATGCGCTGACCGCGCTGGGCAAAAACGCCGCACCGCAAGTGCTGCTGCTCGATGTCGGGCTTCCCGGCATGAGCGGCATCGAAGGGCTCGCGCTGCTGCGACAGCAGGCGCGCAAGACTGCGTTGGTTATCCTCACGGTCTTCGAGGACGACGACAAAATCTTCCGCGCCATCTGCGCGGGCGCTGCGGGTTATCTTTTGAAAACGAGCAGTATCGAAGACATCGCTGCGGCGATTCGCACGGCAGCGGCGGGAGGTTCGCCGATCAACCCCACGATCGCCCGGCGGGTGCTGGAGATGTTTTCGAAAGCCAACCCGCCGGCGCGCGATTACGGCCTGACGCCGCGTGAGCAGGAAATTCTCGAGGTGCTGGTGCAGGGCAAGACGATCAAGGAAGCCGCCGCGGCGCTGAAAATCAGCTATTACACGGCCGATGAATATATCCGCAGCGTGTATGACAAGCTGCAGGTCCGCAGCCGCAGCAGTGCGGTAGCCAAGGCGGTGAGCGAGGGGTTGGTCCCGCCGCGTGGGCAGTAAGATTGTCGCTGGTAAAGCGGCGGGGTTCTTCGACTGCGCGCTCCCCACTGGCCCGCGAGCGCTCCGCTCAGAATGACACGCGAAGGGAGACGGAATAATTTCACCGCCTCCGAACGGCCGGCCGTTTCCGGAACGACTCTACCGGTCGACCGCTTGTCCGAAATAGGCGAGCTGGTCGCTGGAGAGAAAGTCCTTCAGCGAGTCGGACTGGACGATGTAGAGGCTTTCGGTCGTCAGCTGTGGGTAGGAAAGCTCGCCGTCGATCAATCGGAAATCCTGCGTCTCCTGGAGAGGAGTAGGAAAGGAATGCTTCAGGATCACCCAATCGACTTCCTCCATCTTCAGCGGCTGCTGCAGATTCCCGCTCGCGATGTCGACTTCGCTCCAATTGAAGTCGGCCATCCGCAGACGCGCCGTGGTGACCCAGGATCGGCACGACCACGATCTTGCTTTTCATTTTCCGCTGCTGCAGCCACTTGATGAATCCGAGATACGCTCCGCTGAGCCGGTTCGCGGCATTGAGGACCACGGTCGCTTCGAGGGCGACTTTTCCCTTCTTCTCCTCCCGCAATTCGTAACCCTCCGAACAAACCCGCTTGCAGGTCGGCGGAGCATCCGAGGGATCGCTCAGCAACTCGCAGCGATGGAGCTTTCGCAATTCGCGAAACTGCAGCCCGATGTGCTTCAGAAACACCCACGCGGCCTGGTCCGCCGCCCGATGGCATTCCAAAACGTAGAAGGCATTGCCCTGGTCGGTGGTTTGAAAGCACACCATGTCGGCCGCCTGCGTTTCGCCAAACCGCACGCCGACCTCTTCGTCCATCACAAAGAGGCCGGGAATGTTATCGTAGATTTCCTGCAGGATGCGCTTTTTAAGAAAGCTGCCTTGCACGCTCAAGGCCTCCTGAACCGCGTCTGGATCCATCGCGAATATTCAGTTCGTCGGTTTACTCGCTGGGCGGAGCTTCTTCCATCGGCATGGGCACATCATCGCGCCGCAAGCCGATGATATTCCCAAGCGGTCCGAGGGATTCGGGCATGAGGTCTTCCATGAGCGCCATGAAGTCCTTGTCCACGAGACGTTGGGCACGACGCAAGAGCAGCGGCACCGGATGTCCCGGTTCGGTCACCCGGTAGTATTCGCAAATCTGGTCGATGATCCGGACCACATCGTCGCGGGACTGGATCTCGCCGCTGAAGGCGCCGCCACCGCCCCGCCGCTGTCCCGCCGCCGGCGCACCCGAGGCGTCCGATCCCTGGACCTCCGAGAGCAACGAATCCAAATCCGCCGACTCGTCTCTCGGCAGGTAGGGAGCGAGCGTCGACTGAACTTCGTCGAGGACGTAGTTCAGTTCGTCGAAGTTTACGGCATTCCCCGCGCCCACATATTCCATGAGCGCGTTATCGATGTCGGCCAGCGTGCTCTTGCAGGCGAGCGTCGCGGAGCTCACGGCGACCAGATCATCGACATTGGTATCGCGAAAAGCGGCCTCCACCTGGGCTTGCGTGGGCGGGGTCGACGACGATCCGGGGGGCAGTCCGACCTGGGTGATATCGGCGAGGCTGTAGCGGCCCATCTGCACCGAGTTGGTCAACGGCGCGACGCGGATGCGTTCGATGAAGCGCATGGGATCGCCGAAGGTGGCGAGCGGCTTGGCCAGACCGGCGACGATATTGACCCGCTCGGTGGGGTCGTTGTTGTCATCGGGATCGAGTCGTGGATAGACGCCGTCCCATTGCTCGCGGAGCAGGCGCTGCAGGAGCGTGAGCCCGTCGCGCAGACCGGCCAGGCCCTCGAGCTTCAGCAGGGCGAGAGTAAGGAGGACCGCGAGGCGCAGGTCCTTGGAGCGCGCGAAAAGTTCGGCGCTCTTGTCCCGCACGACCCGCCAATCGGGTTCTTCGGCAGCGACCGCCCACTCGGGATTCTCCGAGCCGGAGAATTGTTGCGCTTCCTTGCCTTTGGCCAGGGTTTCGAGCTCGTTGAAGCCCGCATCGTAGGAAAGATCCTCGCCGCACGGCGCATCGGCCGAGACGGGTTGGAGCAGAGGTTCGATATCCATATTGATTCGTGATCTTGCTAACGGTGAGGCTGTGGAAAAGTCCGGCCCTTGTCGAACCTCAATCGCTGGCTTGACGTAATCGACAGAAGATTGCCAAATCGTGGCATGGCCCTCGTCCAATTCGAGCCCCAGTACAAGCGGTTGCTGGCCCGGTTCAAACAGAAACCGAATGTGGATACGTCGAAATGTTTTTTGGCGATGGACCAGATCGCCAAGCGCCTGGCCGCCAAGGATATCAAGCCCAACGACCATGACGCGCTCGTCAACAAGCTCAAGGACGCGTTCAAAAAGCTGAAGCTCGCGCTCCAGGAAGAGCTGAAGGAGCGCGATGCAGAGCATGCCAAGGAGCTCAAGACGCCGCCGGAAGGCTTCGACGAACAGTCAGCGACGCGCACGTGGCAGAATATCAAGCGGGAGCTTCTCCTCTTGCAGCGGAAGGCAGAACATTTTGCCGCAACCGGGGGCACTCCGCCTCCGCCACCCAAGCTTACGGGTCTGCATTTCGGCGCGGATTACAAGAAGGTGATCGTGGAATTCGAAGGCACGCTGAGCCCTACTGTGCTGGCGGCGCTCGCGAAATTGGATGCGAATAGCGATGCGGAAAAGGCGATGGAGTTGCTTCCGCATGCCCGTGAATTGGTGAAGAAGCAAATCACTTCGGTGGCGGCGGAGATCAACAAGAGCCGCGATCCCAAGGAGAAGATGCGCTGGACCAACCTGTGCAAAGGGTTGTCAAAATTTGAAACGACTCTGGATCACTTTGAGAACTACCTTTTCCTGATCAATCGGATGAAAGGGTGAGGCGCCTGGGCAGCGCTTCCGAATTTCGAAACGGCGAGCCATCGCGCTTGCGTGACAGGTCGCTCGGCTACGTCGCGCGGGCGCGTGCCTAAGAGCGGCGGCGGCCTTTGGGTGGCGGGGCTGCGGGTGGGGCTTCTTCCTCGGGCGGAGCTTCCTCGGCCGGAGCTTCCTCGGCGGTGGGTTGCTCTTCGCTAGTGTAAGCTTCACCTTCCGCAGGCACTTCCTCGGTATATCCTTCTTCGGCCGGTGGCTCTTCGACGGGAGCTTCCGCGTCCGCCGGAGGTTCCTCGGCGGGAGCTTCGTCGGAAGAAGTCGTTTCGTCACTTTCGCTGCTCGCAGCGACCATGGAAAAAGAAGATCCCTCGAGCGGAGGTCCGCCGCCGTCCTCGTCGGCGGGTAACTCTTCTTCGGCCGCTTCCTCCGGATTCGCGTCGGTATTCTCCGCAGCTACTTCACCAGAGGTCTCCTCCCAATTCGTTTCGGCCGCTGGGGCATCGGAAATGTCTTCCGCAGGCGCGGCCTCTTCGAGCGCAGTTTCCGCGGCGGGTTCTTCCGTCGCCGCAGGCTCTTCGGCCACCGGTTCTTCCACCGCCGGCGCTTCTTCCGCGGAAAGTTCTTCGGCTACGGCAGCAACACCAGCCGCAGTCGCGGCAACACCCAACGATTCCGCGAGCGGCGGATCCTCAGGCGCGGGTTCTTCTTGCGGCATGGCCGCTTGCGCTTCACGCAGCAGATTGCCCGCGAGATACCAGGCCTGGTCGAGAGTATCCGAAGCGGCGTCAAACTTCTTTTGCGTGGCCAGTTCCTGACAGGCCGCCATCCGCTTGGCGAGTTGCTGCTCGTTGTCGCACGGGCGCGCGCGTTCCAGGCGCGGCGTGAAGAGCCTTAGTTTCGAAGCATAGTCTTTCTCCGCGGCAATCTGGCTTTGGCGGGCCGAGGCTTGCGCCGTCTCCAGAAAATCGGAAAGCCAATCGTCTTCGTCCTTGGTCATGAGCAGCAGGCGTCCTTCACTTGAGTTCCCGTTGGATGGTTTGCAGGGCGTGGGTGTAAATCTTGTCCACGCTCACCGGATGAAATGGATTATCGCGGATCATGGCCGCCAGGCGGTCGGACCGCAGATAGTAACTCGCCAATTGAACGGTCTTGCGCGCGTTCTCTTTCAAGGCCGCAGTCTCGCCACCGAGATCTTCCGCATCGGCCAGTGCTTCCAGCGCCGCCCCGGCATCCGGGATGCGGCGGATGATCCGCTCGAGTGCCGCCCCGACCTGAGCCGCGCGCGGGTCCTTCGTCTTCGAGACGAGCGCTTTCATCTTATCGACAGCGGCATGCGCCTCCGTCCTGGCCGCCAGCCAGGCGCTGCGGCTGGCGAAATAGGAACCTTCAATAATGGGACTATCGTCGGTGGAAGATGGTAAACTCATCTTGGACCGCAAGTTCTTAGCATAAGACTGGTTAACATAATCTCCGAGACTGAGATAGTATAAAGATGCGTGGGGTTATCAGTGCCCCATCATCCGGGCAAACCAACTGCGCCCGCCTCCCCCTTTTCCTTCCGTGGCGGTCTTGATCGCTTCGGCGGCGTCCAGCTCTTCCGTGGGCTCCTGCGTGTTCGCGGAGTAGGTCATGGCCAGGGCCGGTGGTTTGGCGCGCAGGCAGAAAAACTGCGTCGGCATCGGCTCACGGGCCAGCACATCGATCCAGGAAGCGCCCACCGGGGCGATCCAAAGCAGCGGCATTTCCGGGGAAACCAGGGAGCCGCTGACGCGCGCCCAAAAGCGGAGGGTGCCCGACAGGTCGGCTGGATCCGCCCCCACACGGCAACCCGGCGCGAGGTTTCCGCGCAAATCGCGGGTAAACTTCGACACCGCGGTCCGATTCAGATGGAGAACCGTGGGGCCCTCCTCCGCCATTGCCTCGGTGCTGTGATTCGCCTGACTGGCAATGATCTCCCGCACTTTCTCCGCCGAACGCGCCAGACGAACACCCGCGGCGATCTTTTCGAGCCGCGCCAGCATCGAGCCGACCACGGCATCGGGCTGCACGTTGACCCCTTGATACAGCGCGATCATCGGGAAATGGGCGCGTTTCTTTCCATCGCGCGAAGCCCACATCCGCCCGGCCAGGCATTGCCGCCCGCGCATCCACAAAAAGGCGTGATCGAAATCCGGCAGGCGCGCGTCTTCGGCCAGGCGCGCCCAGGCGCCGGAGCTGATCTGCGAACCAATGCCCCGCACGTAGAGGAGCTGCTTCGCCACGGCCATGCTCATCGTCGGCAACGGCAAATCTTCGATATGGTCATCCCAACCGGGATGCTTGCCGAAGATTCCGAAGTACTCTCCGTCTTCGACCCCATCCCGCAGGAAAGTCTTCGCGAACTCGCTCATCGTGGGGGAAGGCCGATCTGCTCGCGCGTGGGCCACGCGTCGAACTCGGGGAAAGGTTTGTCGAAGCGAATCTCGACCCAAATCAACTTGCCCGCTTCAGGCGAAAGCGCGACGCGCCACCGCGTTCCGTCACCGATGCGCGTGCCCTGATGCTCGAACAACAATTCGAGTGAGGTCCACGGGCTCGGCGCCGGCATATCCACGGCGATGTGCGTGTCGGTTACCGCGCGGTGGAAGTGGAAATGGAACGGTTCGTAGAGCGTGAAGCGGCCGAGTTCGGTTTCGCCGGCGCCATCGGTGGCACCAATCCCGGCGTGCCGTACTTCACGACCGACCCGTGCTCGATCGTGCCGGCGCGCAACTGCATCGCCTTGAAGGTGGCGATGCCCGTCCGCTGGCCCGAGAGCTCAAACTGCTGTTGTTTTCCCAGCAGCACGATGCGGCAAAGACGAATGCTCTTTTCCGGAGTCAGGAGCGCCTCGGCGATTGGGTTCAGCGGAGCCAGTTTGTTCGAGAAATCAACGAGGGCTTGCTTGCTGGGAGATTGCACCGACTTCAAGATCGGCGAACGCAAGCCTTCCTGGATGCGATCCAGCAAAGTTCCCGCCGCCACGGTCTCATCGGCCGTGAGGGTCGGCGCGCCGCTCAACGGCGGCCCCACGAGTGGGAACACCGCGAGCTTCGAGAGCTTCGCCCGCGCCTGGGTGAGGAACGCTTTGCAGAACTCGTCGCCATGGGTGATCTCCGCTCGATGCAGGCAGTAGTTGCAGATGGCGACGACCTTGTCGCGCTCCTTGCCATTGTAGGCCTGCACCGCCGTGCGAATCTCGTTGATGTG
Organism: Chthoniobacter flavus Ellin428; assembly: GCF_000173075.1. Lineage (GTDB taxonomy): Bacteria > Verrucomicrobiota > Verrucomicrobiia > Chthoniobacterales > Chthoniobacteraceae > Chthoniobacter > Chthoniobacter flavus. The sequence continues at coordinate 217,776 of NZ_ABVL01000007.1, read as the reverse complement.
CGCGAAGATATCCGCCAGCGGCTTCCACCCTTGCGTGATCAGATCGAGGCTGCTCGCGTAGGTCATCGGCGGCGAAGCGTGGATGCTCTGCTGATAGACATTCCACCGCGCCTTGTAGCTCGGCATGTTCTTCCCGGAATCCGTGAGGTTCACGTCGTCGAGGAGTTTCAGTTCGGCCACCTCGGCGTCGGAATAGCCGCCCTGGAATTTCGCGGCCATGGCCTCAAGCGGGTCTTTCAGACGATCGCGAATCTCGCCGAAAATGGGGCGGTCTGCGGTCTTGGTTTTCGAAGCCGTCGCCTCGTTGAGCAACTCCTTCGCTTTGCCTGCTTTCCCCGAGAGCGAAGGCTCCGATTTTCCTGTGTCACCCTGCGCCGCGGCGCCCAGCAGATCGTCGACCTCCGTCTGGATTCCTTTCGCGACCACATACTTCGAGCGCCCTTCCTTGAGCAGCTTTTCATAGGCGGCGGCGAGCGAAAGTTGCCCATCCGGGAACAGTCCGATCTCGCGCGCATGCGCAATCTGCAGATCGACGTTTTGCAAACTCGACTCGAGCGTGGAAAACGATCCGAGCACCCCGGCGTCGGTTTGTTCCGTCGGACCGATACCGCGCGACGCGTCATACAAGAAGTCCTCCGCGCGCATGAATTTTTTCAACTCCGTGACCAGCGCGTCGAGGACCGGGAACGAGTCGGAACCGCTCTTCAGCGAGCGTTGGGCATCCGACAAAAAGCGCGCGAGACCGTGATCGATGGCGACATTTTCCGCGAGGGAGCTCCCACCGCTCGACCAATCCGGCGGCCAGGCATGCGGCGCCGCGCCTTCCTCGGAGTAGAGCATCTTCATCGTGTTCACGAGTTCGTCACCCGGCTCCTGATTGGAAACATAGTGAACGAGAGGCTTGAGGAAATTCTCCGCGTTCGCCGCGGGATCGGGCCGATTGGAGTGCAAACGGGCCACCCCAGCTTCCAGGCGGACCAGCGCGAGCAACGCATCGGCTTCTTGTAGCTCCTCCTCGGGAGTCAGTTTCATCTGGACCGTCGTCTCGCTCATCTTCTTGCGCGCGGCGTCGAGCAGCGGCTTGACGATGCTGTCTTCAAAAACGATGCGCGCGGCGCGCTTGCGGTCACGGTCGATCTCCACTCCGAAGCTGGCCAGAGGGCGGAACACCATGCCGACCCGAATCGGCTGCAGGCTGAGTTCCTGCAGGCGGGCGTGGAATTCGGCGAGCGAGAGCTTGGGCTCCTTGAAGAGCATCTGCGTTTCACGCTTTTCGCCCTGACCGACTGGCTCAGCGCCTTCAAACTTCCATGGTCCCAAGGGCTGCGCCGTGACCACCGGTTTCCAGACGTTGCCGTTCCAGCCTTCGCTGGCGCGCGCCCAGAATCCGCTCTGCCGTCCGACGCTGCTCCGCAGCGTGTGGTAGCTCATGATGGAAAAGCCGAGGAGGAGCAGCGCGGCCAACGCGCCGGCGCCGAAGAGAGCAAGCCTCCGCTTGAGCAGGAGCTGCTTCGTGTTGCTCGCGCGGGTGACCAGGCGGCTTTCATGGAAGCTTTTCTCGGTGAAGAGATCGTGCAGGAAGTACGACCGCTCGCGCTCCCAACCGCGGCCCTCGGGCAACTGATCGACATCGATCTGCAGCGCCGAAGCCAACTCCTGGTCAAGCGCGGAACCTTCGCGCATGGAGGACGTGAAATAAATGCCGCGCAGGAAGAGCGGCTTCACCGTCCACTCACCCTCGGTGAAGATCGTCAGCAGATATTGCTGCAGATTCGGCGCGATGAGATGAATGCTATGCGGCAGCGCATAAAGGCGGTCGATCTCGTCCACACGCCGATCGCCCTGCCGGGCAATCGGGTCGACCAACAGACCAAAGCGCCGGCGGCGCAAGCGTTCCACCACGGTATAGACGTACTCTTCCACCAGCTTCACGCAGAAGGGGCGATCGAGCGGTTCCGGATTGGACCAGCCGAGCATTTGCTGCGCGGCGGTGGGGTCGTTCAGTTCGTCGAAGAAATCGCGGAAGCCATTCAGCAAGTCGGCCTTCGTCACAGCGACGTAGCAGGGAAAGCGGATATCGAGGACCTTCTGAATGCCCTCGAGCTGCTGCGCGATGCGGCCCGCCTTGCGCTTGATCTCGACCGGGCCATCTTTGATCAGACTCTCCGCGGGAATAGCGAGGGAACAAGCCGTTGATCGGGCAATCCGGCCGATGCTTTTTCAAGAGCGCGAGAAACTCCTGCCATTCACTGGTGGTGCCCGGGGGCACTTCTTCGAAGAGCAAACGACCCGCGGTGTCGAGGATCACGGCCTGATCCGTGAACCACCAGTTCATGTTGATCGTGCCGCCGACGCCCTGGAATTCATCCTGCATGCCCGGCGGGAAGCCGACACCGGAATTGGCGGATGACCTCGGTCTTGCCCGCGCCGGGTTCACCGACGATGACGTACCACGGCACGCTTGTAGAGATCCTTGCCGGTGGAGCGATAGCGCTCGAGGCCTTGCTCGAAATTCTTGCGCAGGTCAGCGAGGCGCGCGCGGCGGCCCGGATCGTTGACCGCGTCGGGGGTGCTTTCCGAATTTCCCTGCAGTTCGCCGCCAAACTCGGACGCCTTTTTGTCGCGACGCTTGGCGATCATGTACTGCACCAGCGCCACCACGCCGACCACCGCAGCGAGGCCGAGCGCCACGATCAGCCCGGCCACCGGGCTGACGTACTCAGACACGCCGAGGACCGACGCAAACAGCATGATGGTGAAGATCCAACGAGTCCAGGCAGGCAAACCGCGCATTTCCTGGAGGAAGAAAAAGAGGACGTTCATGACAGCGCTAAACTATTTCCCTGACCAAAGATCGTGTTGCAGGATCTCGCGCAACGCCTCCGCGAGCCCGTGTGATGCCGTTTGGAAGAGGAGGAAATTGACGGCGAGCACCACGAGACACAGCCCGACAAAAGAGATGCCGATCGTGAGCACTTTTAATCCGGGCCGTTCAATGAGATCGCGGCCATCGGTGCATTGGTAAGCTTCGGGACAAATGCGGGCCCGCTGGTCCGGATCGAACACCCGGCTGATGCGCAGCGAAACCTCGTGCATCTTCTTGCGCAGATACTCCGGCTGACCGGCGTACCATCCCTGGAAGCCAAGACCCAGGCAGGCGTAGTAAACTTCGAGACGTTCATCCGCTTCGCTCCCCTTTTCGGCGAGGGTTTCATCGAGCAGATCGAAGAACTTTTCATCACCCGCCAGCTCGTTTCGCTCGTAGGCGAGGCGGTGCTTGTTCCATTGCGGAGCGAGGGTGAGTTTGCTCTCCGAGAGCATGGAATCGACGAAGAAGATGAGCGTCATCTCCATCTTCTTGTATTGGGTAGCCAGCCGCGGATCCGGCTCTGCTTGCGCCTTCATGCCTTCCAGCATGTCCACCATGACGGGGCGCAGCGCATCGAGGCCCATATTTTCGCCACCAGGATTTCGTGCAATGCGGTTAAGCATGCAGATGTACTGGAAGAGAGGCTCAGTGAGTTCCAGGAGGGTCATTAAAGCACGATAAGTTTAAATTTTCGGAGGCCGCTCAGCCCGCGTTCTCGCCCGGCGGAACCGTCATATAAAGCGCGATGTCATAATCGGCTTCGTGGTCCATCCAGCGCACCACAGCGGCGCGCTCGGTGATGATCTGCTGCCAGGCGCGGGCGCTTTCGTTGCGGAGCAGGCGGAAATAGTAGAGACCGGTCTGTGAGGGCAATTCCAGCGGGGCGAAACGCTCTTCCTTCAAGAGCACACCGCGGATTGCCCGATTCGCGAGGCTTCGCGGCATGAGCTTGAAACGATCCGCATCCTCGACCAGCGAGGCCAGTTGGACCGGGTCTTCGGCCGTCTTGATGCCGAGGAAGTATTCGTTGGGACCCATGATGTGCTGGTCCTCGAGAACAGCGGCAAGCATGCCTTCGTGTTCGACAAAGGGCAGCTTGATGAAACTCGGCGCGACCGCACCGCGGAGATAAGAGCGGATCTTCGCGGAAAGATCGGCAAAGACGAGATACGGGTTGTCGTGGACATAGGCCGCGACTTCGAATTCGTCCCGATCCGGATGCAACGCCGTCAACTCGCCGAGCAGTTCGCGCAATTCAAGATAGATGGCGAAGGGCGTGACGCTGGGCGCTTCCGCGAGGGCGGGAAGCTTGCCGGCGAAGCGGTTCAGCGTGCGCAGGCGCATGACCTGCTCGAAGAGCAAGCCGCGCAGGTTTTCCAGGCTGAAGCCGCCGCGCGTGAGTTGCACCACCAGTTCCTGTCGGCTGGCGACCACCTGGCTCCCCAAATCGCGGACCAGTTCGAGCAGGACAGGCGATCCGCGCAGCAACAGGCACGGGCCGATAAATTCCGGATCCTGCCGGGGGGTGCCCACGTTTTCCCCCACGCCGCGCACGATGCGCAGCAGCGGGATCACTTCCATGTCCGACCGGTCTTCGGTCTCCAGCATGAGCCGCGCATTGATGCGCCGCATGAGCATCGGCTTGGGATTTTCCCCCGTGTTCTCGTCGGCATGCTCGACCTCAGCGAGACGGTAAAGGAGTTTCGCCCGCGAATCCCCACCGTTGTCCATGGGCAGGCTATTCGCCCGGCCGGCGAACCACAACGGCACGCCGAGATAGACCGTAAAATTGCCTCCGCTGCTGGCGAAGGCCTGCCGGACATCCAGCGAGGGCAATTCCGCCTCATGCGGAAAGCGCACTTGCACGCCACTGGGCATGACGACGTGCAACCGGTCAAACCGGAGGCGCATGCTTTCGAGTTCATCGACCGACAGGCGCGCCTCGACGATGCCGTAAGGATACGGGAACTGAAGACGGCGCTCCGTGCCAAAAAGGTCGTTGGCACCCTTTTGCAACTGCTGAAGGTGATGCGGCTGGAGGAAAAGGCCTTCGTGCCAGTGGATTTGCAGGGACATTTAGGAGAGGCGGGGGAGAAAAGTGATCGACGCGGATCGGGCTGGGGACATTAAGGACAGAGCGTAAAAGGAATGTCGACTCGGCAATGAATGGCGCGCATTCATCACGCGACCCCTCCCTGTCGCCCTTTTCCGAGGATCAATTCTTCCGCCTGCGTGGCCAGCACTTCGGCGATCTCTTTCTCGATCATCGGCCCATTGATGTCGTTGAAGACCTCGAGGTACTTGCGCCAGCATTTCTGCTCAGGACCGACAAAGAAGCCCGATTCGGCATCGGCCTTTTCCTTGATTGCCCCGGGCGAGATCCGCGTCAGGAACTGCCTGGCAAAGGCTTCTCCCGTCGAGCCCATGCCGGCGAGCAGGCCGGCAATGAGTTGCCGGGTCTTGTCCACCACCTGCGAAATCTGCGCGGTGGAAACTTCGTCGTCTCCCGCCAGATACGGGCCGGCAATCCGCCGAAAATCGCTCTCCGCTCCGCCATCGCGGCGCACGATGGACTTCGGCGCGATCTGCTTCCAGACGTTCCAGGCAAGCTGGTCCAGCGTGACGGAAAACTCGATCAACACCGCGATGAGTCGCAGCACGCGGACTTGCGACAGGGCTTGATCCGGGTCCAATCCCAGTTTTCTCTGTAATTCCTCTGGAATCGGTTCCGACGCGGCGGCAGATGCGGGAGCCGCCCCGGCAGCCGGGCGCGAGGCGACAAGACCGGCGCCTTCCAGTTGCTCGGCCATGGCGCGTCTTTGCGCGATGGTGAGATACGGCGCCGCCTCGACCAGGCGGTTGACCAATTCTTCCGGCGATAACTCCAGGGTCGGCTTCACTTTGGGGGCGGGCGCCCCTTCCCACGAGGGAAAACGGCCGGCGAGGGCCTGCAGATACGATCGGCGCTTGCTCGGAGATACCGTTTTGAGGGCCCGCGCAATCTCATCCGAGATATATTGCTGGCGGGTTACGGGGTCATCCTCGGCAAAACTTGCCTGGACCAGTTTTAATTGCGCTCCCAGCCCACTGGCCCATTCCGCATCCTCGCTCATCGCCAGGCGCTCTGGTGCCGGTTTGGAACGCGCAGGATCATCAGTTACGGCGGCGCTCATGTTAGAGACAGTAATAAAAAAGGCACACGCAGGAGTGTCGAGTAGATTCGCTTCTTTGCATGATGATGCCTCGGCAGGCATAAATCAGAGAAACGAATCTGCATCATTCGTGCGTTCCGCACTTTACGCTTTGGCCGGGACTGTACTAAGTTCGCCCAGAAATGAACGCGGTTGTCTCTAACGCCACCTCCCTCGCCATCCAGCAGGGTTATCGAGTGATTGCGTTGGAACCGGATGCTTCCAGTGCGTTACGCCTCGGGTTGATCGTCAAAGATCTGCCCGATCCAGTGGGTGGGTTACTCATCTCTCTGGGCGAAACCTCGGATGCCTCCGTGTATCTCGGCTGTGTCACCGATGCCGCGGGCCACGTACGCGAATGGCTCGAAGTATGGGTGCAAAATCTCGAAAACCTGGAGAAGCGCTTCCCCTCACATGTACCTCTTTTTTGCAATGAGGTGCTCGATCAACAATGGACCAAACGGGCCGAACGCTGGCAGGCGACGGCGCCGGATAACTTCATCGCCGCGGGTTGGGAGACTCTCCATCCCCTCCCGCTCTTCCTGGGCCTGACCCTCGAATCCACCAGTCATCCCGTCGATGCGGAAACGGGGGAACGCTGGCGACTGGCCACGGACGATGCCACGCTCACAGCGGCCGGTTTGCCCCCCTATCGCACCACCCTCTTCCGCTATCTTACCTCCGGGGGCGAAAATCCCCGTTTCATCCCGATCACCCAAGGCGCTCCGGAAAACGAGCGCACGGTGAATCTCAAGACCGCGCTGGGAAATATCATTCCGATCAATCCCGGCGGCGGCTTGATGATGGTGCGTTCTCTCGCCCTCCTGGAGTTGGCCGATTGGTTTTCCATCCTCTCCGGCGGAACGTGGCGCGGGATCGAGCATGGGAAAAAGCCCTTCAAGCCCGAAGGAGTGTATCGCACCCTGCAAAACCAGGAAGCGATGCGCCAGGGCGCAGGACACTTCCTGCTCGCTTCCCAAGGACGTGCCGGGCGCATGCTGGAGACGTTCCATCTCAAGCTGCAAACCATCTGCGCGGCCTTGGCGCTGGTCCGGGATTGGGTGGCTCGCGAGCAATTGCCCTTTCTCAATCTGCGCAGCGAAAGCTTCCGCGTGCGCCTGGGCGAGACGGATACCCAATTGCCCTTCCTCTGGAATAGCTCCACCACGCTGGCGTTTACTGGCGAAGCGATTGCGCTGCCGGTGGAAACGACTGACGTGCGCTTCTTTGCCTCCCCGGATGTCGGCGGCACTTCGATCTACCGCCCGGTGGCGAGCGCCGCAGTGCGCGGCACCGGGACGCTGCGGGTGCGCGAAGTCGTCATGGGCCAAAACGAGACGTGTGTTCTCGAAGGCACGCTGACCACCCAGGAACGCGTGACCATCGCGGCCAACGACCTGCTCTGCCTGCACGTCGCCTTGCCTTCAGGCCGGGTCAATCTCTACGGACGCTGGGATGCCTCCGAAGCGCTCTCTTCCAATGAGCTGCGCTTTCGCACCTTCCCGGGCGTGCTGTCGCCCACAGTGCTCACCTCCCTCCGGGAAACGGGCGTGGCGATTCCTCACGTAATGTTCGAAACCCTGCCGGTGCTGAGCACACCCTGCGACTTGCACGCCTTGGGCGTGATCGCGGCGGAAGCGCTGCTGGCCAGCGGCGGTGGTCTCACCCTGCCCAAGGCCCTGGACGAGATATTTTCCCTCGCCGCCAAAGTGATGGAGAAAAGCGCCGACGTCTCGCAACTCCCCGCGACGATTCGGTCGATCCTGCAGGAAGATCCGCGCTGGCAGGCCAACCTCGGCCCGCATCGCCTGTTGCAGGACGCCCTTTCACCCGAGGATGCCGAGATCCTTTTCCCCGCCGATCTTTGGTGGACCACCATCGCGATCATCATGCGGTGTTTCCCCGGTCTGCTGCCGGGCAGCTACTGCCACGATCTCGGTGACGCACCGGCCCTCGCGCTGGAAAAAGTTTTCGACAAGCCGATCGCCCACTTCGAGAACCTGTTGCTGCGCTCGCGCAGCTTGATTTTGATCGACTGGAACATGAACCGCGAAATCCGCTCGGTGGTCGACCAGTTGCTTCGCCACGCCTAATTTATGGTCTCCAACGATCCGAACAAGCAGGCCGGTCTCGCGTTGCTCGCCGAATTGTCCGATAGCGAAATCGCGTGGCTGCGCACCGCCGGCGAAAGGCGCCTCTGTGACGGCGGCACTGTCCTCGTCGAAAGCGGCACCCGCATTGAAACACTGTATCTCGTGCTCAGCGGTGTGCTCAGCGTCTCCGTCGGAGGCGCCCAGGGCCGGGAGATCGCCCGGCTCGGTCCAGGGCAGATCATTGGTGAAATGTCCTTCCTCGAAGACCGGCCGGCTTCGGCCACGGTTCGCGCGCTCGAGGAATCGGAAGTTCTCGCGCTTCCCCGCGCGGTGGTGGAAGCGAAGTTGGAGGAAGACATGGCGTTCTCGGCCCATCTCTATCGAGGTCTGGCCGTGGTCGCCTCGCGCCGCCTGCGCGATGCCGTCGGCCAGATCGAACGCTGGCTCGGCGCCGAACCGGTGGCCGAAGACGCCACGCGCGCCCGCTGGAGCGAGATCGCGCGCCGCACCCAGGAATTCAAATCGCGTCTCGTGGAAGTCAGCAAGCTGCCGCCTGCGGAGTTGGACGCAGTCGATTTGGCGGGGCCGCTGTGCACTTACAGCGCCGCGCTGGACAGCGCCATCGGCCCGGACTCACCAGAAACGGTGGATACCCGGGAAGAATTGGGCGCCCGCGTGCAGCGCGAGCTTCTCCCCTACTTCCTCAAGGCCTGCACACCAGCCCAACTTTTTGAAAAGCCGCGCGGTTATCCCGGGGATTTTCACGCGATGGAGATGATCCACTCGAACAAGCCGGATGGCAAAGCGCCACTCGGACCTTCATTCGACAAGGCATTTCTCGCACTGCCGGCCATGAACGCCTTCCGGGCCAGCCGCCGGCTTTTGCAAAACGAATTGCGCCAGGCCGCGGAGAGCTCCACCGGAGGTCCGGTGCAGATCACCGCCGTGGGCGCGGCGCCAGCCGCCGAGCTGTTCGGCATGGTCGCCGTCAAGGGCACGGGCGTCAACGCGACGCTCATCGAATTCGACCCCGACGCCTTGCACTGGTTGCAAACCAATCGTAGCGGCACGCGCATTCGTTTCGAATTGGAAAGCCTCGTCAATCTGGCCCTCGGCCAGGAACACGTGCAGGTCGAGGGGCAGGATTTCGCCTACACGCTGCTCATCTCCTCTTTTTCCGACCGCTTTGCCGTCGGCCTGTTGAACTACCTGCACGGCCTGCTGAAGCCGGGCGGTCGGGTCTGTGTGGCCAGCCTGCATCCGCGTAATCCCGACAAGACTCTCCTCACTCACGTGCTGGGCTGGAATATTGTGCACCGCGACGAAAACGCCATGAATACGCTCTTTGAACGTTCCGCCTTCCGTCGGGCGGGGGAAAAGTTTACCTTTGACGAGCAAGGCCTCTTCTATCTCGCCACATGTCAGAAAAGCTGAAGCTTCCTTCACGACCTGTAGCCCGCGAACGCCTTTGCCTTTCCGCATCCTCGTCTTAGCCCATCCCGTTCCCCCAACCCTATGAGCTCCGAATCCGATCAACCCGCGCCCACGTTGACTTTTCCTGAACTGGCGGAAGCGCGTCGCAATACCGAGACGATCGCGACCTTTCTGCAGGGTCAGCTCGTGAGCTATTTGGAAACGCTTCGTCCGCTTTTCGAACCGGAGCGACTGTTGGGAAAGCATGCCGGCGGAAAGTCGGTCACGGCTTACGGGGACAAAGCGCTCGCGCAGATTCAGCAGGGCTACCAGGCGCTCGCCGGCAAGCCGTTCGATCTGCCGCGGGAGTTCGACAACTCGTGGCTGACGCACATCGATCCCACGCTCGAGCTTTACCGCTGGGAGTACACGCACGAAGCGACTTCGGGCTCGCAGAAAAAGGCGATCACCATCACGCATCCCGGGCGCTGGGTGGTCGGTTACAAATCGGGCGCGACGCTCGCGCAGGTCGCCCGGGGGTTGGCTTCCCGCACCGATCGTCAGCCCGACTTGATGCGGCAATTCGTCCTCAATGCACTCGTGCTTAATACGCTCGTGGCGCGCAACACCGGCTTGACCACGTTGCTCGGAGCCCTGCGCTTCGACCTGCGCGTCGAGGAACTCCCCGCGTTCGGCAAACTGCCGCTGGTCACCGTCACCGCGCAAATGCCCACCTTCCGCCCGGCGGACGATCTGATCCTCACCGCGGTCAGCTTCTCCGGCGTGCCGGCGTTCATCGAGCTGATCGGTCTGGATACGGTGAAGAATCTCGAGGATCCGCTGAAAGTGCGCATCGAAGCGCTCATCGCTGCCGGGGCTCAGTAAGTTGAGCTAAAAGAGGAGGGCAGTGCTTGGAGATTAAACCGCCCTCCTCGCGGTCATTCTTGGAATGACACGCGGAGGGAAGCGGCTATTTATTTCACAGTTCTCTTAAGGTCAGTCAGCGCCCAAATATTTGGGCGGCGATCCCGTCAATCAATTGATCGCCGAGATTTCGCTCGCGGCCTCCATGATTGCGATGCGTTCGCGCAGCCCGGTGACGTCCTCGTTACATCCCAGGCGCTCGTATTCGCGATTCCCGCCCCGCTTCTCATACTCCTTCCAGAAGCGCAGCGCCTCCGCTTGTTCGATGATCGTTTTGCCCACGTTGCCCGGAAGCTGCGGCAGGATGCGATTCATCTCCTTCTCGCCGCCCATGCGCTGGAACTCGATCTTGGCCATCAGTTCCACCTGGTCCTTCAAAGGAAGCTTGTGGGCCGTGGAATCCATCCCCTGGAGATTGGCGGCGCCGCCCATCCCTTCGTAAGCCTCCATCAGCGGAAGATCGCGGAATTCCGACGGCTTATCCACGCCCAGAGTCTTGGCCTTGGCCAACAGGGCGGCTTGCTGTTTCTTTTTCAAAAAATCGACCTGCTTGTCCAACGCCGGGCTCGGAGCGACCAGGGTCTTCGGGTCGACCGTGGGATCGAGGCGCTGGATCTCGGCCTGCAGCTTCTGGATCGTCGCCTGCACCGCCGGATTCACGGTCTTGTTTTTCAAGATCTTGACGGTCTTTTCCGGATTCATCATCACCCACCGCTGCCAGTTGGTGTAATTGAGCCCGAAGGACAATCCCCAGCCCAGCCCTTCGAAGATGGCTTGGTTTTTATCGAAATCGTCGAGGATCTTGTCGGCCTCGGCGTGGAGCGGGGTGCGGGCCTTCGCGACCTGGATCGCATCGTCGAATCCGCTGTCCATCTGGTTGTCCGCCGAGTCGAAGATTTTCTCCAGGCTGACGACATAGGCGTCCTGGATTTCGGCGAGGGTCAACTCGGTCGAGGCTTTCTTCAAAAACTGAATCGAGCGTTTCATCAGCTTGTAATTTTCGTCGGTCACCCCGGCGGCCATGGTGGCCCCGGGATGCAGCTTCGCCATGGCCGCCTGCTTTTTCTTCAAGGCGGCGATGATTTCATCCGGATCGATCTGTTTGATCTTCTCGACCATCTCTGGGGACAGCTTCTTGTCCGCTCCCGGCATTCTGCTCAGCGCGTGCGCCGGCCGCCCCAGTCGAGCGCGGCGCGCACCCAGGCCATCGCGCGAGGGCATCACCAGGCCGTGGTCGATCGGGGTCAGGCGTTTCCCGCCCTTGCCATCGTCGCCGATCATGAAGTTGCCGTCGTGCCGATCCATGTTCAGTTGGATCAAGTCGAGCACCGCCAGCTTTTGGACTTCTTCGTCCGGAATTAACTTGAGGGCCGCCGGGTCGGCTTTGCGCATCTCGCCGTCGGACTTGGCAAAATGCTGGATGGACCCCGTGCGTGGCCAGGGCTTGCCGGGCTTGCCATTCGTGCCCTTCAGGCTGGCGCCGTTCACGGTGATCAACTCCGTCTCCGGGGTGCCGAAATCCAGACCGGTCATCGCCGAGACTTGGTCGCTGATCGCCTTGCCCATGATTTCGCGCGCTGCGCTGCCGCCTCGCGGGAAGCCGTTGACTCGCGTCTCGGCATCCGAGGGTTTGAAGATGAAAGTCTTCTTCATCTGCTTGTTCCCCGAGTCAGCATCGGCCACCGTCTTCTCCACCCACCACGAACCGATCACGCCGGCATCGGCATTGGGCGCGGCCATCTTGCCGTCTTCCTGCTCGAAGAGAGTCTGCGCATAGAGTTCGGCCGCTTTTTCCTCCTTTTCCTCATCCCACGGCAGCGGCCCGAGCTTTTCGTGTTCGGTGATCATCCGGTATTGCCGGGCCGACTTCAAAGCCGAGTCGCAAAGCGCGAGCTTGCGGAGATTTTCGGGCTTCTTTTTTTCCCGGTCGTTGAAGTCTTTTTCGAAATGCTCCCGGTACTCATCGGCTGCCTTCTCGAGGTCACCGAGCGTCTTGGCGTCGCGGGTGGTCTCGCAGACCTTTTGCGCGGCGAGGAAGCTCTTGAAGTGCTTGCCCGCAACGAGGCTCTTGTCCTTGCTGAGGGCATCGCTCGTTCCCGCCGGGAAAACGTTCTTCTTCATCGCGGTGAAGGTGTCCACGAGCTTGGCGGCGCGCCGCGTTTGTTTCACCCCTTTTTTCTCCGCGAACTCGGCCTTGTTCATGGCGACTTCCAGCTTGCCGGCATCGGCCAGCGCGCCGGCGAAGTCGTTGGCCTTCGCTTTCACCAGCATGCCGTTGTAGATCGGCGTCAAGGTGCCGCCGATGGCGCCTTGCGCCGCCTTCTCGTAGAGCGGCTTCAAGACTTTCAGACGATCGTCGAAAACCTTCTTCGGCGTCGCCGGCAGCGGCGGCAGGTTGGTCGGCCGCGTGGGCGTCTGCCCTGGCCCCGGTTTGGGCGCGGTCACATTCGGCGGCGTGGTTTTCGGGGTTGGCTGGGTACCCCCCTGTGCCTGCGGATTCGGCGCGGTCTGCCCCGGCTGCCCGGTCTGCCCAGTGCCGGGTGGGCGGATCGGCACCTGTCGCTGGCCGATTGGGCTCCGGGTGGGAATCGGTTTTAGACCGGGGCCCTGCGGTGTCGGTCTGATACCGGGGCCCGGGGGCATCGGTCGCGGACCGGTCGTGGGGCCTTGCGCCCCCGGCTGCGTCGGTCGCACCGTCGGCTGCACCCCCGGATTCGGCCCGACGCGATTACCCGGGTTCAGCGCTCCGCGCTGGCGCTGCGGAGTGGGCGGCAGTTTCGGAAGAACCGTTTTGGACAGATCGACCTCCTCGCTGGAAGACTCCTCGCCTTCCGCACCCGGGGGGATATGGAGAACCCGCGTCACTCCCCATCCCTTCAACGCCTTCGAAAGTCCGCCATAAGCCACGTCCCCGCTCGCCACCTCCAGCGTGATCTCGTCATTATCGTTGATCGTCGCCTGGCCCATCGCCAGACCCGTCCCTTGTTTGGTGATCGTCCCCAACAACGTGGAGTCGATCGTTCCGAGAAAAAAGGCCGGCCCGGTGGTCTTGTCCCCAAGCGTGAATTTCTTGAAGTAATGGAATTTCGAACCGGTCGCGGTGAGGTTGCGGGCATCGGCCTGAATCAACTTCTTGTACTCAGCGATGGTGCTGACTTGGGACGGCGTTTTCAGTGGCATAGTTAGTAACTGGGCAGGTGTTTCGCTTCACTCCCCTTCCGTCGGGACGATTGGCCACCACACCGCCGAACCTTCCAATCTACACCGCGCGATTGGGGATGATTTAATGGATGAACACGCAGTCGACCATGGAAGCATGGCCCGGTCAATTTGGAAGTAGCTCGCCGTCGACACCGGGAATAAAAGATTGCCTGCGGGCGTCGTTCTGAGACCCTTTTGAGCGGCGTTATCGATTGGTCGGAACCCCCAATCAGCCCTCAATCTGCTTATGTCGTACGAACTCAAATCCGCACTTAGCAAAGTTGGCCCCACACCCATGAAATTCGGTGTCTACAAAGGCCCCAAAGGTGTCCAGGTCCTCATCACCCCGGCAGCTCCCACCCCACTCCTGATCAAGGATATGATCACCTCGACAGGAAGCGACAAATCGATCCTCAATGGCAAATGCTTCAAGGAGGAGAGCAAGATCATCTTTGCTTCCAAGGCCGGAGAGAATGCGGTCCAGGTCACTGCCGCGATGAAGGCGCATGCCACCGGCATCGCCTACGAACTGCGGCCCCTCGTCGGCGACGATGAGGAGTCCACGGATACCACCCACACGGGGCAGGAGGGACAACCCCAGGGGCAAGTGCACGGGCAGGTGGGCCAGACGGGGCAGCAAAACACCACGACCACGCAGACGACCAACCGGCCAGGCATTGGCCAGCAGGGCGGGACTCAGAATCGCCCTTGGCCGCCCACTCCTCAACCTCGCACCGGTCAACCGATTCCCAATACTCAGGGCCGTACTGGTCAACCGAACCCCAATACTCAAGGGCGCACCGTTCCACCAACTCCCAATCCTCAGGGGCGCACCGTTCCACCAACTCCCAATCCTCAGGGGCGCACCGTTCCACCAACTCCCAATCCTCAGGGGCGCACCGTCCCACCGCCGAATCCCAATCCTCAAGGCCGCACCGTCCCGCCGCCGAATCCTAATCCTCAAGGCCGCACCGTCCCGCCACCGAATCCCAATCCTCAAGGCCGCACCGTCCCGCCCCCGAATCCTAATCCTCAGGGTCGCACCGTCCCCCCACCGAATCCCGGTCAGCAGGGCGGCACTCAGAATCGCCCTTGGCCGCCCACTCCTCAAAATCGCACCGGTCAGCCGATTCCCAATACTCAAGGCCGCACCGTTCCGCCAAACCCCAACACTCAGGGTCGCACTGTTCCGCCGACTCCAAATACTCAGGGTCGCACTGTTCCACCGAACCCAAATCCTCAGGGCCGCGGCGTTCCGCCTAACCCCAATCCTCAAGGCCAGGGAGGCCAGCAAAACGGCGGGCAGCGTCAACCGAAGGACGGCGGGCAGGTGATCAGCCAGCGCGCCAATAGCTCTTTGCAGAAAGCGAACAACACGGCCCGCACGTTGGCCCAAAACGCGTTCTCGCCCCAAAAAGTCCAAACCGCCACCACCCAACTGGCCACCACTCCCGTGACAGTGGACCGCAAGGTGCTGGCCAAGAAAACTTCGCAGTTCAAGAAGCAGGGACTGGACAAACAGTACATCGGCGGCGCGAAGAAACCCGAGGACAAGAAGAAGCGCGAAGCTCAAGTGAAAGCGGAAAGAAAGTCTGCCGCCAATATTGCCAAGGCCATGAAAAAGGCGTCCGGCAAGAAGGTGACGCCCAAGCAACTGGACGCGTTGGAGCTGGCCCTTCAGCAAGGGGTCGACAACTATAACGTGCGTCTTCAAGAGAGCGTCAAGGAGGCCAAGGCAAAACTCCTGCGAGCGACCGACGATCTGGAACTCGAGGCAGATGTCGCGAAAGCGGAAGGAAGGCCGTTCGACAGCTCTCTGCTGGATCAGGCGATCCAGGAGGCGAAGGATCAATTGGAAAACACCGTCAGTGGTCCCGAAGGGACCCGCCTCGCGGAAACGATGGACGCGCAACTGGAAACTCAGTTGCGGAAGAATGCCAAGCTGATCGCGGATCTGACGGCCGCAGTCAAAACCGCGGAGACTGACAAATCGGAAAAGAACCTGAAAGCCGTCCGGGATTTGGCTCGTCAGTATCGGAAACTCTTTTCCGACCACGCCGACGGTTACGATAAACTGCCCGGACGTTCCCGGCCACAGGCGATTGTCGATCAGGAGAAAGCGGCCGAGGAGATTCTCCAGGACGCGGAAGCCAGCCTCTTCGAGAAGGTGCAAACCAGGCTCGGTCCGCCTCCCTGGGATGCGCAAAAGCAGGACGAAGGCAACGAACTGATGGATCGGAGCCGTGAAATTATGGCCAAAGACGTCCTGAAGAATGGCAAAGTGAGCCGGCCGTCGGGCGGCTCTTCGGAGGTCCTCGTGCTCAAAAATGCCCAGGACAAAGTGCAGTTTGCCTTCAAGAGCGCCAAGGGCGAATCGAGCATGATGGGGCTACCGAAGGGAGGCGGCGCGATCCGCGAAGCAGTGACCAGCAAGGTGACCGACGCCATCCTTCAACAGACCGGCTTTGACTTCGGTTTTCCCAAGTCGACGATCGCGACGATCGGTGGTACTACCGGCGCCCTGGTGGAAGGGATCGACGGAAAACTCTTGCCCGCTTCCAATGAACTCGCGCCCGAGGATGTGGCTACGACCGCGGTTTTCCAGGACTCTGTTCCAGGCAAGCAATTGCAGAAGACCATCTTCGCCGGCCTGGCCACGGGCAACTTCCTCGACTTGAAATGGGATAATGTCTTCTTCGAAGGCGACGGCGCTCAGATGAACGCTCGTCCATTCGACGCTGGAGCATCCTTCCTACCGAACGACGCCATCCAGCTACAGTTGTACGGTCTGGGAAGAGGAACGCCGAAGGTTGGTGCGGACCTGCTCACGAATGCCGAAGGCAAACCGACCAAAGGCGCTTCGGAGCCCATGGACGCCGAGCTCGTGGAAGCGATGCTCAAGATCGACACGAACGCGCTGGAAAAAGTGATCGATGATGAAGTCCAACGCCATGCCAACACCGGGCTCGACAAAGCCCTCGATGATGACTCGAAGAAAAACGGCATCAAGTGCCTGGCCGCGCTCCAAACCATTCTCCGCGCCCACCAGCAGGACACGCAGCCGCCCTCGCTGGCGGACATCATGAAGGAAGTCCAGATCGAGATTCTGAAGCTCTTCCCGAAGAAAAAATAAAATCCAGTCCAGGACCGGTTCCAGACTGAGGCGCTAATTCCTATCTCCTCTCAGCCTCTCGATCGTCGGATCGAGAGGCTAGAGAGAGTTTCTGCTGATCGCTTCCGGGCGTATCCGCCGGTATCTCACCGCAGCCGAAGTTACGAAACAGGGCGGTCCCGCCATCGCGGAACCGCCCTGGTTTTGGACATTACTAAAGCGGCGTAATTTTAGCCCAGCTTGGCGATCGCCTGACTGAGGTAGTTGAGAGACAGCTCCTGCTTGGATTTCACGGCGGCGATATCCTTTTTCAGTTTGACCGCGGTCTCGTTGAACTGTTTCAGCCCGGCCGCAACTCCGGCATTGGAGCGGATCGTCGTGGGAACTTTTTCGGCGCGCCGGGCGGCTACTTCGAAGCGTTGAGCCGTCGAGTTCACCTTCTCCTGCGCCTGAACTTCCAAGCCATGCAATTGCTTGACCGTCTTGCCGGTGGCTTCGTCCAGGCGCGGGCCTTCCGCCCACGCCTTTTGCCGGGCAAGGCTTCCGTCGAGCTTGGTCAGCTTCAGGGAGAAGTAACCGGCGGCATCGGACGCATCTTTGTTCAGCTCCACCAGGCGTTTCACAAAGACCTCCGGATCCTGTCCCGTACCGCTGTAGGATTCGGCCTCCTCGACGATCAATTTAATCTCCTGGACCTTCGTATGCATGTCCGCCATGGCCTTCTGAATCTGGCGCTGGATTTTGTCGAAAGCACCGAAAGCAGCGCCTGACTCGCGGACATAAGCGCCCTTCTGCTCAGGCGTCCAGGTCGAGGGTAGTGTCGAATTATCGCTGCGCGCCTGCATCATTTCGCTGCCTTGCGCCGTTTTCCCGCTCCAGTCCTGTTCCACCTCTTCCACCACCGACTCCGCCTCGCCGAGATAACGCCGGACCAGACCAATGGCCGTGTCCAATTGTTGCAAATTGCTCTTGTCCATGGTCCGCGCCTCCTCGGCGTGCTGGGTGGCTTTGGCGAGGAAGTCGTCGAGTTTCGCGGATTCGCCGGTGTAATTCTGCAGAACGCCGGTGAGCACCGCTGGCATGCCTTTCCGCAAGGCGAGATGTTCCCGGGCTTCCTTCTCGAGTTTCACCGGGTCGGGAGGACCCTGCGGACGCGGCGGCGTGCTGGCCGTACCGCCCGGCTTCGGAGTGCCAGTCCGGGGCGGAGGGGTGGGAGGAGTGCCTCCCGTTGCGCCCGGACGCGGCGGGGTCGGAGCGGTTGAGCCACGCGACACGGCGTCACTCCGGTTGCGCCCCGTCGGAACATCTTCACTTTCGCTTTCGGACGCTTCATTCCCCCCGCCGCCTCTCGGCGGCGTCGGGGGTGGTGTCGTCGGCGGGGGCGTGGGTTTGGGACCTTTCGGCAGCGGCGGCTTGACGCCTGGCTTCCAACCGGTTTGCTCGCCCTCGCTCTCGGACGCTTCCCTCTCCCCACCGCCTCTTGGTGGCGGCGTTGGCGGTGGTGTCGACGGCGGCGGTGCGGTTGGCGGCTTCACGCCCGACTTCCAACCCGGGGGCGGCGTCGGCGGTGTTCCGCCGCCACTCCGGGGGCGGCCCGTCGGGACTTCTTCGCTCTCGCTTTCAGACCCTTCCTTCACCCCGCCGCCTCGCGGCGGCGGCGTCGGCTTGGGGCCGGTTGGCAGCGGCGGCTTGGCGCCTGGCTTCCAACCCGTCGGAGGCGGGGTGCTGCTGCCGGAAGCCTGCTGGCTTTGCTCTTCGGCCGATTCCTCCCCTTCTTCCTCAATGACAAAGTGCGTGGAGGAGCATCCCGCCGCCGCAAACGCCTTTTTCAGACCATCCGTCCATTTCTTCTGCGGCGGCAGATTGGTCTTGAAGGCGACGGCATTGTCTTCGTTCTTGGCGCACTTGCCTTTGGTGAGCAATCGACAGCCGGTACCGGCGGTGGCTTCGGCTTCCTTGGCGTCCTTCGTGCCGATGAGGACGGTCACTCCTTTCGATCCTTCATAAATCGCGAAGGACTGGGGGCTTTTCGAGACGGAAGCGAGTGCTTTCTTGAGGTCGTAGGGCATAGAATAGAGCGAGGAATACTTGGTTTTTAGAGATCGCCTGACCGCGCGTATCCAGGACCCTTCGGCGCGCCGGGAGGAGAAAGTGTTTGGGAGGCAACGTATAGCAAGAATACGTACATCCTGTCAATAAATTGACTCCCGATGTAATAGCTATAACCGCCACCGATCCATCATGCCATCATGCCGATACTCTCGTTGAGAAAGTCGATGTACGCCTTTTGCTCCACCTGAACGCTGGCCAGATCCATCTTCACTCTCGCCGCCGTCTCGGTAAACTGCGTCAGCGGCGGCGCCACTTCCGCATCCTGATGTAACTCCGTGGGGATGTGACTCACCCGTTTCTCCAACTCGGCGAAACTCCGGGCTTTTGCTTCCACGGCTTCGCGCCCCTTCAACTCCGCATCGCGGATCATGGTGAAACCGCGAACCATGTTTTCCTTCGGACCTTTCTGCCCGGCAAGCATCGCTTTCTGTCTCTCGAGATTCGTCGTCAGCGTGGATAACTTCTTGGTCACCCACACCCCCACTTCGATCAATTCCTTGTTCATCCCCATCAACTGGCCCGCCACGATTTTGGGATCGGCTTCGACTTTCACCACCTGGTCCGTGCCGTCGAGCGCTGCCGCCTTCTCCTCACCCGCGGCCAATAGTTTCGCCAGCGCATTTTCGAAAGACTCGATATTGGCGAGATAAGTCGGCTTGTCTTCCGGCGGAACGTAACCGGTATCCTCCGCGGCGGTTCTCAATATCTGCGTGTAAGCCGTCGCTTCCTTTCGAAATTCGTCCAAGGCCTCGCGCAATTGCACGGGCGCTTCCGCGGCATCCGCCCTTTCCAGGGAAGTTTCGATACTGTGCCCTTCGCGAAAAACTCCGAGGAACTCTTCCGCTGGGTTTCTTTTGCTCATCATGACTTCGAGCCGGTTCTTCGCTTTCTTCCAGTCTTCGCTGAGACCCATAGTGGTTCGTGGTTGGGATCGGATCGAGATGCCGAAATCGGTTGGGGGGATGTTTCAAGTCTGCCGTGCGGACGCGCAGGTCCATTCACGGGCAGACGCAGTAAAACAGCAGCCCGCGTTCCACAGCGGCAGCCGATCACGCTCCAGGATCTCCGGGAGCGCGCCTTAAAAAACCTCGAAGGAACCGGGGATATCCATGCCGGTAAAAGTCATGTCGCCAAAACGATCGACTGTCACTGTCGCATCCAAAAAGCGCCAATCGAAGGGCGTGGTATGGGTATCGAGGCCGGCGATCACCGGCACACCCAGGGTCCGCGCGAGGACGCGAAGCAGCTCAAACCGCGGCTCATCGGGGATATCGAGATCTTCCGGTCCCCAGCCGTGGCCCGGGGAACCAAAACGCTCCCCAATCGCCGAACCACCGAGAAACTGTTCGCGGCGCGGTCGATTGAGGGCCGCATTGTAACCCAGAAGCGAGCAACGGCCGCTCGCCCCCGAGGCGAGATACAGGGATAGCGGCGCCAACTGCACCGCGTTGCGGGCGTTGATGCCCCAGCCGAGACGCAATTCCTCATCATGGCCGGCGGCCATGATGCGCAGCTCGGAGATCATCGGGAGCTCGGTTCTCCCGCGGATCATTTTCTCACCGCGAGTGACCAGGCCCTTGATGACCAGCGAGACGATCTGCCCCACCGTGAAGTACGGATTGACCAGGAAACCCAGGTCGGCTTCTGGAACGCTATCCAGGATCAGCCGCGGATTACTGACCCGCTCATCGATGAGGTAAACGACAGGCATCGCTCGAGGAAAGGTAGCAAGAGCTTAGAGAATGGGAACGCCCGGCGGCATGGGGGCAACGGGGCGGCCGTTCAAAAGTATAGCGGGCGCGGTGATCGCAATGGATACGGCGGAAGTAATCGTGACGGCCATCCCGGCGGTAATCTCGATCGCCGCTCCGGCCGTAATGGCCATCTCGGCACCGGCGGTAACCTCGAGCGCCGCTCCAGCCGTAAGGGCCATCTCGGCACCGGCTGTCACCTCGACCGCTGCACCTGCCGTGATCCCAATTTCCGCCCCGGCTTCCACGGTGTGCGCGGCACCGACGGTCAGCGAGTCTTCCGCGCCGATCTCCGTCGACCGTGCGGCCCCCACGGACAGAGTGTCTTCGGCGCCAATCGTCGTCGACCGGGCCGCTCCGATCTTCTCGGATTGCTCGGTGCCAATGGTGATCGTCTGTGCTTCCCCGATGGTGATGGACTGGTTCACACCCACTTTCTCGGTGTCGTTGTTCGCAATCGTCGAGGTGCGATCGTGGAGGACAGTCAGCGTCTTGTCGTTCTCCACCGTGGTATTCATGTCCTTCTGGGCATGCGTGGTGATCTTCTCGGTGCCCTTGGTATCATCCATCGAGAATTCATTGTAGCCGCCACCGCCCGGCGTGGAATTGGTCTTCACGCCACTCACCACTTTTTGCCCCGGCAGCCCCCACGGCGGCATCGATTCCCCGTTGTAAACCCGCCCGACGACCAACGGCTGGTCGGGATCGCCCTCGAGGAAATCCACCACCACTTCCTGCCCGATGCGCGGGATGGTCATGCCCCCCCAGCTCTTGCCCGCCCAGATCTGGGAAACGCGAATCCAACAGGAACTATTCTGGTCGAATTTTCCATCGCGGTCCCAGTGGAACTGCACTTTCACCCGGCCATATTTGTCGGTGTAAATTTCCTCCCCCGCCGGCCCGACGACGATCGCCGTCTGCGGCCCCTGGACGAAAGGCTTCGGCGCAATGCGCTGCGGACGGTAGGTCACCGATGCCGGGATCGTGGCAAACGAACAATGATACGGTGTGCCGCGATCGGTATCGCCGGACTCGAGCGCGTCGAGTTGGATGGTGTGCACCGCGGAGGTCACGAGATGCTTCACGTCCTGATCCTTTCGCGGGTGATCGGCCAGGGTAAAAGCGAAACCAACCTGCAGCCCGCGCGCATCCGCCTTGCCCTTCGCCATGTCATAGCGGGCGAGCATTTCTTCGCAACGCACCCGGGCCCGCCGATCACCCAAACCCGTCGAGGTGTGCAAACCAGGAAAGTCGTACCATTCGCCGTCGCCTTCCGCGTGCTGCCGCGTTTGTTGGGAGCGCGTCAGCAGATTTTTCTTCGGCATCTCGAAATCGTAATCGGTATGCGTGTAAGTCGCGGGCAGGAGCACTTTATCCTCCGCCCAATCGTAGATGAATTCGTCGCCGGTCGGCCGGCCGGTATAGGGACGGTAATCGATCGTCGAATAATGCCCGAGCAACACTTCGTGCGCACCCGCATTATCCGCGATGACCATCTTGTGCTGGCCATCGGAGAACTTGAAGAAGTAGTGCATGCCCTCTTCTTCCATGAGCCGGGAGACGAAATTGAGGTCCGTCTCGCGATATTGGACACAGTAATCCCGCGGATCGTAGCTTCCGGTAGTCGACCACTCGACCTCCACGTCCTTGAGCACTTTCCGGAGAATGTCGGGAACACTCAGGTTCTGGAAGATCCGGCATTGATAGGTCCGGCTGAGCACCCAGAGCTTCGGCACGACCTCCATGCGGTAGGCCTCGAAACGGCTCTCCATGCCCATCTGCGTGAAGCGGCTGACGATGCCATTGTAATAGCGGGGAACATCGCCGTGCGTGGCGATCGTAATCGTCACGCTTTGCCCGATGATGTCCTCGAACTTGACGTCCTTCTTTTCCGAAAGGAGGTCCGCCTCGATCCGAAAAGGCTGGCTGAGTTGTTCGCTGATCACCACCCGGTTGAGGACCAGAACGTCTTTGCCGAGAGGAGTGCTGAGCTTCGCTATCCGCGCATTTTGTGAGAGTGCCATAGGGAATGGATGGATTGTACAGCGCGGCTCAGCAGAGCCGGACTTGGATCCGGCGTCCGCTGCTCCACGCTGGAGGCTACATCACGAGAACGTGTAGGTAAAATTGGCATCCTTTACCCCAACCTGCACGCTCTTTGCAGGGGTGCCTTCCATCGTCCGCGTGAGGAATTCGCGGCTGATCTCCGGCAGCAGGGTTTGGGTGAGGATCGCATCGACCATGCGCCCGCCGCTTTCGAGCTCGGTGCAACGGCTGGCGATGAGTTTGACGACTTCGTCGTCGTAGGTGAACGGAATGCCCTGCGATTCGTTCAAGCGGGAGGCAATCCGGTTGAGCTGCAGGCGGATGATCGACTTCAGCATGTCGTCGCTCAACGGGTAGTACGGGATGACGAAAATACGTCCGAGGAGCGCGGCGGGGAAGACCTTGAGCAGCGGCTGGCGCAGGGCTTTGACGATGCCTTCCACGTCCGGCTTGAGTTCGGGATCCTTGCACAGGTTCATGATCAGGTCGCTGCCCGCGTTGGTCGTGAGGATGATGACCGTGTTCTTGAAATCGATGAGCCTGCCTTCGCCGTCTTCCATCCTGCCCTTGTCGAAGACCTGGAAGAAAATCTCGTGCACGTCCGGGTGCGCTTTCTCGACTTCGTCGAGCAGCACGACGCTGTAAGGACGGCGGCGCACCGCTTCGGTGAGCACACCACCTTCGCCGTAGCCGACATAGCCGGGAGGCGAGCCCTTGAGCGTGGAGACGGTGTGCGCCTCCTGGAATTCGCTCATGTTGATCGTGATCAAGCTGCTCTCGTCGCCGAAGAGCATTTCGGCCAGGGTCAGCGCGGTTTCCGTTTTGCCGACGCCGCTGGGTCCGGCGAGCATGAAGACACCGATCGGCTTGTTCGGGTTTTCGAGACCGGCGCGCGTGGTCTGAATGCGTTTGGCGATGGCGTCCAAACCGTGGCGTTGACCGACCACGCGCTTTTCCAGCGTATCGGCCAGCGAGAGCAGCGCCTGGATTTCGTTTTTGACCATGCGCCCGACAGGAATGCCGGTCCAGTCGGCGATGACGGCGGCGACGGCCTGTTCGTCGACCTTCGGGAAAACGAGCGGGCTTTCGCCCTGGAGCGCGGCCAGATCCGCTTCGAGCGTCCGCAGTTCGGCGAGCAACGCGGTCCGGTCGACCGGCGGGGCAGCGGGTGTTTCCGGCTTGGCTGCCGCGGCGCCGTCCTTCTTCGCTTCGGCGGGCGGATTCGCCGCGGCGTTCAGCTTGTCCTTCAAGTCGATGATCTTCCCGACGAGTTCCTTCTCCTTCGTCCAATGTCCGTTGAGTTCCTCGAGATGCGCCTTGCGCTCGACCAGTTGTTTCTCGATTTCCGCAATGCGCTCTTCGTGGGACGAACCGGTGTTCAATTCCCGCTTGAGGATGCCGAGTTCGGTGTCGAGCGATTCGATCTGCCGGCGCGTGTCTTCCACCTGCGGCGGCGTGGCATGCTGGCTGATCGCCACCCGCGCGCAGGCGGTGTCGATGAGGCTCACCGCTTTGTCCGGCAATTGCCGCGACGGAATGTAGCGATGGGAAAGGCGCGCCGCGGACTCCAGCGCTTCGTCGAGCACGAGCACGCGGTGATGTTTCTCGAGGACCGGAGCCAGCCCGCGAATCATGCGCACGGCTTTCTCTTCGTCGGGTTCCTCGACTTTGATGACCTGGAAACGGCGGGTCAGCGCGGGATCCTTCTCGAAATACTTTTTGTATTCCGCCCAGGTCGTTGCGGCGATCGTGCGCAGCGTGCCCCGCGCGAGCGCGGGCTTGAGCAGATTCGCGGCATCGCCCTGCCCGGCCGCGCCACCGGCGCCGATCAGGGTGTGCGCTTCGTCGATGAAAAGGATGATCGGCTTGGGCGAAGCCTGCACTTCTTCGATGACCTGACGCAGACGATTTTCAAATTCGCCCTTCATGCTCGCACCGGCCTGGAGCAGCCCGAGGTCGAGCGTGCGCAGCGAGACATCCTTGAGCTGCGGCGGCACATCGCCGGAGGCGATGCGCAGGGCGAAACCTTCCACGACCGCGGTTTTGCCGACGCCGGCTTCACCGGTGAGGATCGGATTGTTCTGCCGGCGGCGCATGAGGATATCGACGATCTGCCGAATCTCCTCGTCGCGGCCGACGATTGGGTCGATCTCTCCCTTGCGCGCCTTGTCGGTCAGGTCGACGGAGAATTTGGCCAGTGCTTCCTGTTTGCCCATGGCCGCGGGCGCCGGGGCACCGCCTTCCGAAGTAGCCGCGCCGGCGCCTCCGTCCCGTGCCGCCATGGAGTCTTCCGGCGAACCGTTTACGATCTTCTCCAGGTTATCGGAAAGATCCTCGGCTTTGATTTTCCCAAACTCCTTGGAGATGCTGGTGAAGACGTTCTTCAAGCTCGGCGCCTGGGTCAGAGCGATGGCGAGATGGCCGGTGCGAATACGGGAATCGCCGAAGAGCAGCGAAGCATAAGTCCACGCGCGCTCGATGGTTTCTTCAATGTGCGGCGAGAAATCCGAGATCGCCGTCGCTCCGCGCGGCAGCTTGTCGAGCGTCGCGGTCAGGTCGGCCGCCAGGCGCGAACCATCCAGGCCGTAGTGCCGGGCGATCCGATGCAAGTCGGAGTCCTGCTGGTTCAGGATCTGGTTGAGCCAGTGCACCAACTCGACATAGGCGTTGCCGCGCATCTTGCAGAGCGTGGTTGCACTTTCGATGCTTTTGTAACCGAGTTGATTGAGTTTTCCGAAGAGAGTGGCGCGGCGGATTTCCATGTGGGCGAGGGGGTGATTTGAAGAGGTTCAATTCATCGGCTGTCGAAGTCGAAGATCGCTGTCACTAATGCTAACTGGAGCAGACGGGACATGGCGAGTGGCGATTTGGAGAAAGCGCGTTTTCATCCTAACTTCGGTTCGAGGATCAAATCTTCGGCATCCTTCTCGGAAGGCTTGCTCTTGAGCCACGTAGTCCAGCCCAGCAGGCCGCCACCGCCGAGTTGGATCGAGGGCACTTCCTCCTTTTTCAAGACAACTTGCGCATCCCACAGATATTCATCGCCGCAGTAGCTGCGCACCCAGTCCTGCAACCGGACGAAAGTCTTGCCGCCCGGCAGAAGCCGTTGCAGTTGCGCGAGTCCCACCGGGCCAATGCGCACCCGGAATTTCAACTGGCAATCCCACACCCGGGAGCCAATGACGGCGCTGCGGCCGAGGGTGCCGGTCTCCGGCTGTTCGCCGAGACGGCAGACGCTGTGTTCCGGCAGGCGCAGCCAATGCCCCACGAAGGAAATGATCCGGATGGGCATCTGGAAGTAATCGCCCAGGATCGTTTCCAGTCCTTCGGCGTTCCGGGTCTGCGAAGACAACCAACCGGAGTAATATAGCTTCGCCCAATCGGAAATGGAGTCGCGCTTGCGTAATTCCGGAATGCCCAGCCCGATGAAGCTGGCGATGAAACGGGCAAAGCTGGCCTCTTCCGGACGATCGAGATCGACGGCTTTTTGATTCACCGCCCAGGCGCGATAGAACAGCGACAGAAGACGGTGATGGAAGATGTTGAGAAACCCGGCGATCGTCCGGTCCTTGGCGTTCGATTCGCGGTCCCGCGCGTAGTCCGTGATGTGCAGAGGAAGCGGGCCATTCGGACCAAACAATCCCATGAAATTCACGAACAGGCGATGCGGCTGCGCTCCGCCTTCGGTGAAGGAATCGATGGTGGAACGGGAAAAAGTCAGCGACGGATGCTGACCGAAACGCACCGGGTCCTCCCGCGGATCGACGGACTTACCGAGGCGCGGCCGATCTCGATGCCGGGCCTCGAGCAAGCGCACGGCCCGGAAAAAATTGTAGGCCTGCGGGTTTTCCGCCAGCCCCCGGGTCAGATCAGTTGGCGTTTTCCGATCTGAGGTTTCCATCGCATGATTTCTCCGCGTTGCTGCGAGCGGATGACGGTTTCGGTAAAGGAATTCAGCGAGACGTAACGCGAAAAAAAGTTCTCCAGCACCGCGCCGAGAATGAAGACGCCGCTGCCTTCGAAGTGCGACTCGTCGAACTCGGTGGTGATCTCGATCCCGCGAGCAAAGGTGATCGGTCCCGATGTTTCCACGCGGCGGATGATGGGCTTGGAGTGCGCGGAACGCAGGCCGGCGATCTGCCGTGCCATCTGCGTTTCGGAGCGTTCGACGTAGAGCTTGAGGATTTCCCGCAAGGCGCTCGCGCCCTCACCGTCGGGTGAATCCAACAGCGAAAGGTAATTCAGCGAGAGATGGCTGATCATGCGCCAGGTGACTTCCCCTTCCGGATGGGGCGGCCGCGGCGCGGTAGGGCCGCTGAGCACCCGGATTTCGCCGATGGGCGCGTTGATCTCCATGGAAAAATCGGTCCGCCCTCCGCCGATGGCCATCGTCAACGGCAGGTGCCGATTGGTGCAGAGCGCGATCACGCCCAGTTGCTGCAAGTCGCTGGAATACGGCGCCGCCTGGGAATCGACCAACGAGAGGTAAACCTCCGTGCCGACATAGGAAGAAACCTGGCCAAATTTGCGTTCCTTTTCCGCCAGGACCCGGGGCGTCCGGTTCATGGTGTAGAAAGCGCCGGCTGCGTGGTCGGTGTCGTGGGAGCGATAGAACGGCCGGAAGGGTTGCTCTTCACCGGAGCGGGAGCCGTACGCCGTGACGCTATCAATTTGGAACACCTCGAAGTCCCACGGTTTGGTGCGGTCGGGCACCACGTGAAATTCCGATTGTTTCTCCGAGAGCAGGATGTGATCGACGCGCTTGGAAAAGAGATTAATCGCCGGCGTGCAGAACAGCTCAAAGCTGGAGGCATCGATCCGCCCCTCCAGTCGCGTCTCCGCTTCGGCCAGGGGAATGATCAAATCCACCTCAGCGGTATCGCACTGGCTCAGCACCGGCTGCAGACCGCCGAACTCGAAAAATTGAAAGCGTTGCGGGAAGGAGAAGTATTCGCGCAGCAGGCGATACCCCTCGAAGCCGCGCGGCGCCGGCGGCAGCAGCGCTTCGTCTTCGCGAAAACCGACGCGCCGCAGGGTTTGCACCGGGAGAGTGAACCGCGGCTTCTCGTGGGTGTTGGTGTTGGCCTGGACGATAACCCGTTTGCCGCGGGAGAAAATCTGCTCGTAGATGCTGACCGGAATTTCGTCGGAGCCTCGAAGAAAGAGTGGGAGCTCGTTCAACTTCAGCGAGTTGAATGGTTTTCCGTGAGTGGTCCGGAGCCGCAACCGGATGGCCGCGCGCGCGCCGAGATCACCGGGGAGACCGAGCTGGTTGACGTCGCGCGTGTAGTACTGCGCTTCCACCAACCGAATCGGCCACAGTTTGACCTGGTGAGCGGTGCGATACTCGCACGCCGTGCGGTCGTTGCGGCCCAGGTTGCTCCGCAGCGAGGTCCCTCGCGGAATGACGAAACCTTCGCCAAGTTGGGTAGCTTGCTCGTCCGGCGAAAAGCGGACGACCGTCATCGACGGAACCGGAGAAAGGTATTGCGGATAGACGGTCTCGATCAGCGATTGGGAGAACCGCGGAAATTCCGCATCGAACTTGACCTGGATGCGGGCGGTGAGAAAGGCAAAGCCTTCGAGCAACCGCTCGACGAAGGGGTCCGCGCAGAGATCTTTGTCGCCCCGGTCGAGGGCGAGGCGCCCGGCGATCTTCGGAAATTCGTTGGCGAATTCCGTGGCCGTGGCGCGCAGGTGATGCAGCTCGTTATTATAGTGGTCGAGTAAGCGACGGTCCATTTCGGGGATGGCGGAAAGAACTTGGCCTCCGGGCGCAGTCTAGTATTTGCGCGCGGAAAACACCAAGCTCGCAATCATACGTGACAGTGTCCTGTCTCGAGATCGATTTCCGTCTTGATGAAAAGGTGTTCCGGAACGGGGTTTGCCCAAAGCTCGGCGTTGATCTCGAAGGTCAGCATGCTCGGGGCCGAACCGCTGCCGTCCTGAAGGCCGCGAATCTGCAATGTTCCGGGAATGATCCGCGGCTCAAAGGCGATCATCGCGTTGGTCAGTTCGCGCTCGAGTTCCGGGATATCGACCGACGAGGTCACACGCCCGCACAAATCCCGGATGCCATAGCTGAGCACCGAGGCGGCGACTTCGGGAAATTCCGCCATGTCTTCCGAGGCCAGGCGCGAACTGGTATTGAAGAGCCAGCGGACATCGCGCAGGACCGCATCGCGATAACGCGACGGAGAGATGACGCGGGCATTCCGGCTCTCGATGCGGTTTTCCGGCTGCTCATCCGTGAGACGGTCCAACAAGCAGGGCTGGATGCGCTCAGATTGGACGGGGTCTGGCATGGCGTGTCGACGTGGCGAAAAGGGCTTCCGGCACTGCGCGGAGAAAAGGAATTACGTTCCCGCAAACTCCAAAGTGCGGACTTCAAAGAGCGGAATCTCGGCCTGATCGGTGGCAAAAATCCTTTGCCCCAATCCGGTAAAGACGTTGTTCCCTCGATCGGACCATTCCGTTTTGCGCGCCAGCCGCAAAGCACTGTCGTTGACCAGCTCGGTGCCGGGATAACGCGCGGGAATAAAGCCGGAGGCATTTCCGCCATTCGTCCAGATGAAGCTCGCCGGAATCCACACCAAGTCGCGCAAATCCTTGGGCGGCTCGATGAGGAGCTTTTTGAGCCGGGTAAAGGGAACCCAGCAGTACTTGCCCTCGATCATCGTTTCCATGACCGGCCCCAATCGGGAATCGGAATCGGCCATCCATTCAAACGGCTCCCCATTCACCGAACCCGCCACGGCCGGAGCCGCTTCCAGGGCCTGGGCCTGCAGTTCGCTCGCGGCTTTGATCTGGTTTTCCGCGATCAACGCATTGGCCTGGACCATCAGGCCAACCCATTGTTCCGGTTCACCAAAAATAATCGGGGAGCGTTTCCCGCTGAAAACTTCCGCGCGCAGTAATTCGCACTGAATGACCGGCTGAAAGATCGAGGCCAGCATGGTGCTCTCGGAATCCATGTCCGAAAGGACTTGCAGCTGGGTCAGCGCCTTCGGCCAATTCCCCAGCACGCAATGTAACTGAAAAAGGAAACGTCGCAGCTTGGCATCCGCAGGGGACTGTCGGATGGCGCCTTGCAGCGCCTCCAGCGCTTCGTCCAAGCGGCCCGCTTTGACGGCGTCTTCGGCGCTCATTGATTTTTAGGCATCTAAAGAAGCAGCGGGCAGAGGCCGCGGGAGCGACCTCTGCCCAAAGTTTTCTTAACTGGCTAGGGACTAACCTCCCTTGTTCGCCTTGAGGTCCCAGTTCGCGGTGACCGGGCCGAGCAGCTTGCCCTGGTCGTCTTGTTCTTTGTACTCCGTCGTCAGTTTGACGAAGTTGAACTTGATCGTATCCAAGGGCTGCGGATCGCCGTTCGCGGTGCGGAACGAGGAAATCAGCAGGTGCTCGAAGGTATGCTTGAGGAAGACCTCCTGCTTGCCGCCGGCTTTACGGATGCTCAGGACGGCGTTGCCGATGTGTTTGCCAGAGGCACACGCCAGATAGATCTTCGGGCTCGCTTTTTGCGTCGGCATGGTGAACTCGAAATCTTCGAACTTCGCCTTGCCCGCGCCCAAACCGCCGCCGGAATCGGACGTACCCACTTGCTCAACACCGAACGAGAACGACTCGATGTGGATCTGGCCTTTCATCTGGGAGTCCTTGGACTCGCCAGGTATGCCGTCTATTTTAAGAAACATGTCTACTGCCATATATTCGACTTTCTATTAATTAGTTTTGAGGTTCGCGGACACTTTCAATTCGAGATTACCCAGGGACTCGCCCAGCGTGGCTTAAGCCTCTCCGCCCTTCTCGGACGGAAGCTTGCTAACCATGCGGAGCGAGACGGTGAGCCCCTCGAGTTGAAAGTGCGGTCGCAGATAGAATTTGGATTGGTAATAGCCAGGGTTACCCGGCACTTCCTCCACCTCGACTTTGGCGTCCGCCAACGGACGCTTGGCCTTGGCTTCCTCGCTCGCGTCCGGATCGGGAGTGACGTACTCCATGATCCAATCGTTGAGCCACCGTTCCATATCTTCACGGGATTTGTAGGATCCGATTTTGTCGCGCACGATGCACTTCAGGTAGTGCGCGAAGCGGCAGGTGGCGAAAAGATACGGCAGACGGGCGGCCAGGTTCGCATTCGCGGTGGCATCATCATCGTCGTACTCCTGCGGCTTCTGCAGCGATTGGGCGCCTACAAAGACCGCGTAATCGGTATTCTTCCAGTGCGAGAGCGGAATCATGCCATTCTTGGCCAACTCAGCTTCGCGTCGATCCGTGATGGCGATTTCCGTCGGGCACTTCATGTCGACGCCGCCGTCATCCGTCGGGAAGGTGTGCACCGGCAGGCCTTCGACCATGCCGCCACTTTCCGCACCGCGAATACGGGCGCACCAACCATTGAGCTTGAAGGAGCGGTTGATGTTCGCACCCATCGCGTAGGCCGCATTGGACCACACGTATTTGGAGTGTTCGGCGCCTTCGGTGTCTTCTTCGAAGTCGAATGCCTCGATCGGGGAAGTCTTCGCGCCATAAGGCAGACGAGCCAGCGTTCGCGGCATCGTCAACCCGAGGTAACGGGAATCCTCGGAAGAGCGCAGGGAACGCCAGGCCGCGTATTCCGGAGTCTGGAAAATCTTGGTGAGATCGCGCGGATTACCCAGCTCCTGCCAGGTTTCCATATTCATCAACGTCGGCGCTGCCGCGGTGAGGAAAGGCGTATGGGAAGCAGCGGAGATCTGAGCCATCCCAGTGAGCACCTCCACATCTTGCGGCGAGTGATCGAACTCGTAGTCGCCGATCAAGCAGCCGTAAGGAGCACCACCCCGGCGTGCCGTATTTCCTTCTTTCGTAGATCTTTTTTGAACAGCGGGCTCTGATCCCACGCCGTGCCTTTGAATTTCTTCAGCGTGCGGCCCAGGTCTTTCTTGCCGATGTTCATCACGCGAATCTTCAACTTCTCGTCTGTTTCCGTGTTGGAAACGAGATAGTGCAATCCGCGCCACGTGCCTTCGAGTTTCACGAAGTCATCGTGGTGAATGATGAGGTTGATCTGCTCGGAAAGCTTCTTATCGAGTTCGGCAATGATCGACTGAATGGACGTGATGGCATCTTTACCAATCAGCGCCGTACCCGCCAGCGCCTGTTCGGCAAGGGTGCGCACGGCAGATTCGACGGCCTGTCTGGCATCGCTCGTCTTCGGCTTGAACTCCTGCTGGAGGAGCGCCTCAAACTCATTGACCTCACCGATTTCGACGGCCGGTGCGGCCTCGTTTTGAAGGAGGGGATCTTCGGACATAGACTAGAGACTATTCTTTATTGGGGATTGGATTCCTCGCCTTCCTGCGCCTTCGGCTCGGAAGAAAGAGCCTGCAGCAGCGCCGGGTCGTTCAGAAGCTTGGAGATCAAGCCTTCCGCGCCGGTCTTGCCATCCATGTAGGTCAGCAAGTTGGAGAGTTGCTCCCGAGCGGTCAGGAGC
The DNA here is from genome assembly GCF_000173075.1 of Chthoniobacter flavus Ellin428. Lineage (GTDB taxonomy): Bacteria > Verrucomicrobiota > Verrucomicrobiia > Chthoniobacterales > Chthoniobacteraceae > Chthoniobacter > Chthoniobacter flavus. The sequence continues at coordinate 185,589 of NZ_ABVL01000007.1, read as the reverse complement.
TTGTTCAGCGACTCGACTTTCCGCGCGACAGCCGCCGGGGAAAAGTCGTCCATGTTCTCAAAAGTGATATCGATGGGGATATTACCCTCACCCGTCAAAGTATTCGGGACTTGGAAGGCGACTCGTGGTTTCGAGGCCTTCAATCGGTCATCGAAATTATCGATATCGATTTCCAGGAATTTGCGGTCATTGACCGCGGGCAACGCTTCCGCAGGTTTACCGGAAAGATCGGCCATGACGCCCATGACAAAGGGCAACTCAACCTTCTTCTCCGCCCCATAAAGTTCCACATCATACTCGATCTGCACTCGGGGGGCCCGGTTCCTCGCGATGAACTTCTGACTGCTCGCTTTAGGCATGACGCAATGTTGATCGTCTGCAGGCGACGCCACAAGGAAATTCTTACGCATGTCGCGCAGATCGCAAATTCTGCTGTTGCAAACGGCGCGACTATTTCACACCGCAGCCCCACTCTCGGAAGGCATCTTTTGCAAACTGCAAGACCCTTGTGCACGATTTATGCCATTATCCATCCACGGCTCTGGATGATCACCCGCCACTCACCGCGTTTGCTCGCGAATGATAGTTACCGGCGTGCCGCGGCGCACCAGGACTTGTAATTCCGCCAGGTCATCTTTCCACATGGTGATGCCGGTAACTTCGGTCGTGATTTGCACCTCGGTCGATTTGGATGACTCCACTGATTGGAGGGGCTTCTGTTTGAAAAAAACCTGCCCGTGGTGGTTCGACAGCGAAACTCCGGAGAACGCGCTCCCCGGAATTCTCCCGCTGCGTTTCCTTCGCGGCCGGAAATTTATTTCGCTGCCGCCGGCGACGGCGTGCCTGATTCTGGGACGTAGATCACTTCCCCGGATTTCAGACGATAGGCAGTACCGAGCCGTTCACCGTCACCCCCGGCGCTTTGGGGGCTGACTCGGTAATGCTCCAGCGTGAGCTGCCGATTGCGGATCGTTTCGAGGCCGGAGGGCACCGCGCCCGGTTGCCGCGCTGAGGCGGGTTTCGGAATCTGCGCGTAGCTGACAATCGCGAGCACCAGCGCCGCGGCGAAAGCGATCCAGACATCGAAGAGATTGAGCAACCCCGCACCGGGGTCGTCTTCGTGGATCTTATCCCACTTCCTCTTTTTCCTGCGCATGGGGCTGGAGAAACGATTTGGCAAAGACGTATTCGAGATCGCTCAGGTCGCGATCGTACCAATCGCGTCGCACGAGACTCATGGTGAAAGCCACGCAACCAATGAGCACGCCCATGACCGTGGCCGTAAAGGCCACGACGAGATTGCTCGAGAGCGTGGCGACATTTCCGCTCGCCAGACCGGTGAGCGCTGGACCGAGCGGGATCAGCGTGCCCATCAAGCCGAGCATCGGCCCGATGCGGGTGACCCACGAGAGTTTGGAAAGCGACGACGTCATTTCGCTTTCGAGATCGGAGAGGCATTTGTCGCGTTCCAACTCATCCGCCGGCCAACCGGCCAGCATTTGCGACAGGCACCCGGGAACGCCGGTCGAGCATGAGCGCAAGCGGCCCAGCGCGGCCTCGCGGCGGCCGTGCGTGACCAGTTCGAGCACCTCGCGAAACGTCCGGCGCACTTCCCGGCGTGAGAGCCACTCGCGCAGCAAGCCACCCGCCATGATCGCCGTCCATGCGCCGATAATCAGGATCGCGACGAGCGTCGGCAACAACAGCGCGTTCGAGACAAGATATAAAGTGTGCTGAATGGCCTCCATCATAAAGACCCCGACTTTCTGACGAATCCCGCGCCGATCACAGGACAACCACGACCGCGGCGGCCAATTCCCAAATGGGGAACGACGGCTTGGGCGTGAAAGATTTGGCCGCCGTTTCACGTTGCGGCGGCGGGGGATTGTCAGCCGGTTTCGGCGTCGCGGCCGCAGATTCCAACTTGGGTCCGGTCACTTTGTTCGCCGCTGCGGCCGCCGCCGTGGAGCTTTCGATGGAGCGCTTCATCGCCTCGGCCAGCTGCGCGTCTTCCGGTTTACCGCCGACACCCAGCGTCCTGGCGGCATAGTCCATCAACCGGGTGTTTCCGCCGCTCACGAGACCGCCTGAGTCGCCGTGGCGTTTCACGGACTCGGCATAGAGATGCGCCAGCGTCGACACCTGCTCGGGCGATGCTTTCCACATTCCCTTGCGGGCCGCTTCCAGCAGCGTCGCAGTCATTTCCTGCATAGCGTGCGGCGAGACGCGCTCGAACCATTCCGCGAGACGGAGCTGATAGCTGTCTTTCACATAGACATCGTAGACCTCATTCCACGTCGTCTGCGTCACGCTTTCCGGACGCACCACCGACCAGCCGAAGGTGTTCTTCACCAGTTCGGAAATCTGCCCGGCGCCCGCGTAGTCGTGCGACTTCATCCCTTCGATCCAATGCTTGTTCAGCAATTCCGAGCGGAAGCTGGTGGCGAGCACTTCCTCGAAATCGCGCATCTTCGCGCCGCTCGGATCGCGCACATCCGCGATGAAGGCCTGCGGGGTCTTCCCGGTGACCTTCCTCACCGCCATGTTCAAGCCGCCGAGATACTCGTAGGCGTGGTGATTCGAGAGCTGGCTGGTCATGTTGGAAGCCCAGATGCGGAGGATCGTATCCGTGCCCTGCAGCGCCTCTTCGTAGAGCCCGTCGACCTTCTCGCCCCACGTGTCGCCCGAATAGACATAGCTCATGCTATCCATGTAGACGCTGGCGATGTCGTCGTCCTTGTCCCACACGCCGGAGCGCGGCACGAGATAGAGGATATTCGTGCCGCTCATGTTGCCGGGCTTGGTGCCGAAGATGCGGGCGACGGCAAATTGCGAAGCGCGCGCGCTGGAGAATCCGCGCTGCAGCAAGCGGCTCTCGACCGACGCCACCCCGTCGCGCACCGGATTGTTCGCCTCGGGCGCGGCGGCTGCCATGCGCACCGCCTTGTCGAGGAGCGCGACGCGGCTGGGGAAGTTTTCTTTGTACTGCCCACCCATGGCGATGAAGACATCGACCCGCGGCCGCTTCAGTTCCTCCGCAGGAATCAGCTTCACATCGATCACAAGGTTGTTCTGATTCCAGATCGGCTCCACGCCGAGCAGGTAGAGGATCTGCCCTTCCATGACACCGAAATCACGCATCGTGTTCATGCCATTGAGATCCATGGCGATTTTCTTCGGATGCTTCGTGCGGAGTAGATCGTCAACCAACTGGCGAGCCACATCCCATGCCGCGCGGTTGGGAATCTCCTCCGGATTCAACGAGTAGAGATTGCGGCCCGTCGGCACCGAGGAAGGATTGCGCACCGGATCGGGCCCCGGTCCGGCTTCGACATAACCGCCGGCCAGCGCGTGGATGAGACCGGCGACTTCCGCCGTGCCGGATTTTTGCAAGCGGTCCCGCATGTCGCGGGCAAAGGCCACATCCTTCTCCAGATCGTGAGAGAAGGGGATTTCCACCGGCGGTTTCCCTTCCAACGCCGCGCCGAGGAAACGCGCCGCGGCGTCCCGGCGTTCCTGCTTGTTATCGAAGAGGTGCTGCACCGAATTCTCGCTCACCGCGAGGTGATCCAAAAAGGGCTTACCGAGGATGCGCGTGAGATACGGCATGGTCTCCGCCGCGGATGGCGGCTCACCGAAAACGTGTAGCCGTTGCGGCGTGGTGGATTCGTAGAGGTTGTGCAAATGCGCATCGAGCCGGGCGATGGCGGCATCGCTGAGCGGCCCTTCCGGATTCTCCGGCTTTGCGGCGTCTTTCAATTTCTCCTTCGTCGCCTGCTCGGTGATGCGTTTGCGAAATTCCTCCTTCAACAGGCCCTCTTCCAGCGTGCGGAGTTTATGGATGTCCTCGTGCAGCGCCTTGAACTGGTCGTTCAACCCCGCGCTCATTGTCGGCGGCACCATGTGATCCACCAGTTCCGCATAGGAGCGCCGCCGGGCCAGCGTCGCTTCGCCAAGATTGTCCGTGATCCACAGATCGATGACCGGCAAATGCCCCGCGCAAATATCGCTCCACGAATCCTTCGAGAGCCCCGCTTCCTTGCCCGGCAACAACTCCAGCGAGCCGTGCGTGCCCCAGTGGACAATGGCGTCCGCTTTGTATTGCTCCTGCAGCCACCAGTAGAACGCGAGATAGTTGTGCGGCGGCGGGACATCGCGCGAATGCAACAGCGTCGAGTCCTGCTTCTCCCCGCGCTCGGGTTGTGGAGTGAGGATGATGTTGCCGAGCTCGATCCGCGGCAGGACGATTTGCGGCTCGCCATTGCGCGTCACGACCATGATGCGCCCCGGCGGCTCGCCGAATTTCTCAATGACCGCCTTCTGATTTTCCGCGCCGAGCTTCTCCTGAAACCACTGGCGATACTTCGAGAGCGGGATGAGCACCGGGTTGCCCTCGTCGGCCATCTTCTCAAGATCGCCCTGCGCCCATGGGCCGATGTTGCGGCCCGCCTTGCGAATGGCATCGATCAACGCCGCCGAAGTGCCCGGCACATTGCTCAACTTGTAACCGGCCTTCTGCAGTTCGGGCAAAAACCGCGTGAGGCTCTCGGGCCCGTCGAGGAAGCCGCCGGTCGGACTGCCGCGCATGAGATCATCCTGCCCCAGGCTCTTGTTGTAATAGATGAAGGCGATTTTCTTTTCCCCGTTCTGCTTTTGCCGCAAGGCCGCCCACTTCGCCGCACGCGCCGCGAAAGTGTCGATGCGATCGGGAATCGGTTCGTGCAGGCGAAAACCCTGGATGCTGGCCAGCAAGCCGCCCACGACCACCGGTTCGATCGTCCCCCACGATTCCTGCAGCGACATGAACAGCCCAATATCACGATTGCTCATCCCGCGGGGATCGCGCAGCCATTCCTCATTCGTCGAGGCCAGCATCGAGATGGGGCGCAGATATGGCGCATCGAGTTCCTTCAAGAGCGCGTTGCTCTCCCACATCGCGCCGTGCCGGTCTTCGATGAGCACCGTGGGCTTCGCTGCCCGCAAGAGCGCCACGATTTTTTCCTCGCGATCGCCGAAGACCACCACCGTGTTCAGCCCCTCCTTCTCCAGCGCGCGCACCTCCGCGTCCGCGACCTTGAGATCGTGCGTCACCCAGAAGCTTTGCTGAATGATCAGCACCGCCACCGGCGCACCTTCCTTCCAACGCTGGCGCGAGGCCTTGAATTCTTTGTAGCTCGCAATGGTGTCGAATGACTCCTCGCGATCCGGGTCGTAATAACCCGCTTCCGGAATCAGCACCGGCGGCTCCGCCGGCCCCGGGCCGTGGAAGTATTGCACCAGGCAGTAGTGGATCAACCGCCGGATATTCACCGCGCCATTCGGCCGCCAATAGTCGATGATCTTCTGGTCCGGCTCCAGCAGGCCGGCCTTTTGCAAGTCGGCCTGGCTGCCGCGGGTATCCAGCGCGAAGATGTGCTGCTGCGGATTCTTCTTCTTCACTTCCTTCAGCCGCTCGGCGATGCGCGGCGCGTCGCCGGCTTCCAGGTTCAGGACGAAGACCATGTCATATTTCGCCGCGTCATCGCCCTCCTTCGGGTGAGCAAATTCCGGCGAGCGGAAATAGGCCGCCGTCACGCCCGCCTCCCGACACGCCGAATCGACGATCGGCAATGAGCGATCCCAGATGCCGACAAAAGCGGCGTGCAACGGTTCCGCCGCCGGGGCGATCACATTTAAAAGCGCGAGGAAAAGAGCGCCCCAGAAGAGCACCCCGGGCAGACGGACAGACATGAGAAGGAAGAAGAGAGCGGAGATTTAGAAGGTCAGGCGCGCGCCGACGCTGACGCCGAGGCCCGGGGCGACCAACTCCTGCTGGGCGTAGACTTCGCGATATTTGTGGTCGAAGAGATTGTTCAGCGTGAGCATCACGTCGAGCGCGCGACCCTCATGCTCCCACAACCGCGCGCCCGCGCGCAGATTGGTGATGGCAAATGCCGGAATGCTGAAGTCATCGCGATAGGGCGGGTTGTTCGTCGTGTTCGGCGAACCGAAGGCGGGATCCTTCGAGAAGCCCGCATCGAGCAAATCCTGCGGCGCGGGACGATGAAAGGTCGCGGCCATGTATTCGCTCGCTTCCACCCACCAGCGTTTCGAGGGCGACTCGTAACGAATGCCCGCGGTGCCGTAAAACGGCGGGATGAAGCGCAGCGGCACATCGTTCGACGTGTCCTGGCCAAAGGTGTAGGTGCCATTGCCAAAGACCGTCCACCCCTTGGCCGGATGCACGGCGAGCGAAAACTCCACCCCACGCACATAACCGGCGCCACTGTTATTCCGGCCCGAGGCGATGAAAGTCCCCTGCCCCGGAATCGTCACCGTGCCGGCATCGATCGTCTGCACCGTATCGTAAAGCTGCTCGGTATACGCGGTGAGCGAGGCGGTGACGCGATCGGAATGATACCGCGTGCCGACTTCATAGGTGATGCTCTTTTCCGGATCGACCGTCGGGCTCGGGATCGAAGCCGTCTTGCTGGAGAAGACCGGCGTGCCGGAACTAAAGAGATCGGAATACGTCGGCGCGCGGAAGGCGGTGGAAACATTCGCCACCAAGTCCCAGCTCCGCGTCACGCTCACGATGGTGCCCGCGTCCCAGGTCACCGAATTCCACGAGCGGTTCAGCGACAGCGAGTCGATGGTATAGCCGGCATTCGGAATCACGTCGGTATCCAGCGGATGGGAATCGATGTGCGTATTTTCGTAGCGAATGCCCGCAGTCAGCAACCACGGCTGCACCGGCCGCACCTCACCGGAGAGGAAAGCGCCGAGCACATCGTAAGTGCCATTGGGCGTCTTGCCGGAAGGCATCAGATCGTCGGACTCACCCGTGGCCTCGTTGAGCAACTGCTGATCGAGCGAGGACGACAGCTTTTCGTGCCGATAGTCCACGCCGTAAGTGAAGTGCGCCTGGCCCCAGGTGGTCGTATTTTGGATGCCCACACCGAGCACGCTCTGGGTCGCATCCGTCGTCGTATTCGCGAAGGTCGGGAAGTTCTCGATGCGCCGCTGGCTGAGCTGATTGTAGTATTGGTAGTAGCCGTAGATCTTGAACTCGCTGCTCAGTGCGCCGAGATCGGTCGCGGTGTAGTCGAGCTTCACGATTTCGCGCCGCTCCAGCGGATTGTAGACCCGCGGGATGCCGTTCGCATTCAGCTTCGACTGGATGTAGCTCGACACGTCTTCGCGCTCGTTCCCGATCCAGGAGAGGCGGAAGGTCTGATTGTCGAAAGGCTGCCAGGCAAGATCCGCATAGCCGCCGAAGCCCCAGTAACTGGTCGGCGAGAGCGCGCCGAATTCCGGGCCATGATAGTTCCCCACGTCCTGCCAGGTGAGGCCGCCGGCAAAGGCCAGGCGCTGGCCGCTGATGTTCAGGTCGAACGATTCGTAGTGCTCGTCCGTATTCGAGCTGTAACGCGCATCGAGATCACCGCCGATGGTAAATTTGTCGGTGAAGGTCGCCTTCTTCGGCAGAATATTGATCACGCCACCGATGGCGTCGCTACCGTATTGCACCGCGCCCGAGCCCATGATGACTTCCATGCGATCGACCGCGCCCAGCGGAAACTGATTGAAGTAGCCATTCGGACCGGCGAACAGAGAGCCGTTGTTGATGCGCACGCCGTCCCAGAGATAGAGCACGCGATTGCCGATCTGCCCGCGGATGATCGGCGAACCCTGCGCGGCCACGCTCACGGCGAAAACACCCGGCTGCTCCTGCAGCATATCCGCCGGCGTCTGCGCTTGGTGCCGCAGGATCGTTTCCTGATCGAGCAGTGTAACGGTATCCGGCGTATCCCACAGCGACTCGCCGGTGCGGGCCGCCGTCACAATCACTTCCGGCAGCGTCACCGGCGGCACGGCCGCGGTCGGAGAGATGGGCGTGTTCGACGCGGGAGTCGTCGCCGGAGGAGCCTCCGGCGCGGGAGAGGCGGCGAACAAATGGGCAATGGGAAAAGAAAGCGCGAAAAGCAGAGTCGTGCGACGAAACGAAGAAGGAATGGACATGTGGGTTGCGGGTGGTGCATCGAAACCGCGCCGAGCGTACGAATTCATTTCCGGGGAAGAAAAAGCACACGCCGTCCGAACCGCTTTTTGGGCAAGCGACTCGAGGGCCTCAATGACGCCCGTCGCGGCTAGCACGCGTCATACCATTCACCGCTCCGCGTTCTCTGAATGCTTCAATTTCCGTCGAACGGCGACATTCCGTGCCAATCAGCGCACTCGTTCCGACATAACGTGACGAAGCGGAGTCAATATCAGAGGGTGAAACGGGCAGAATCAATCCATGTCCAGGGGTGCCACGAACACTTTCTATCCGCCCCGGAGCGGCACACCCAGAGCGAGTATCATTGAGAGTAAACGCTGCGCACAGTCGCGCGAAGCGCCCCAAAAACACGTCATCCTTGAGCGGAGCGGGGAAGCATGGGCGGAGTCGAAGGACCTCTGATCTCCGCGGGTTTTCACGCGGAGCTTCTCCACCTGGCGCGTGACACGCGCCCATTCGTCCCTCCGCCGTCGCCCACGGAGATCAGAGGTCCTTCACTGCGTGCCCCGCCCGCCTTCGCCCGCCGGGGCGCTCCGCTCAAGGATGACAGTTTTTTTGGACGCGCGGATCACCCACATAGCACTAATAGAGGGTTTCTCTTCGCGTCGTTTGCAGGCCCCTCCTCGCGCCACCGCACCCCATTTTCTTCGCTGTACATCGCGCTCCGACCCGTCCAAAATCCCAAATTGGAAGTTTCGGTGCGGGAATTGCACTTGTCAGCCCGGCCTTCCTACTTCTTTTTCCCCACCTCACATACCCCATGGCGTCCAATTATACCGAAGCAAGCATCAAGACCCTTAGCTCGCTGGAGCACATCCGCCTGCGTCCCGGCATGTACATTGGCCGGCTCGGCAACGGCGCGCATGCCGAGGATGGCATCTATGTGCTGCTCAAGGAAACGGTCGACAACTGCATCGACGAATTCACCATGGGCTTCGGCAAAAAGATCGAAGTCGAGGTCGAGGAGCGCAGCGTGCGGGTGCGCGATTACGGCCGCGGCATTCCGCTCGGCAAACTGGTGGACTGCGTTTCGATCATCAACACCGGCGCGAAATACGACAGCGAGACTTTCCAAAAAGCGGTCGGCCTGAACGGCGTCGGCCAGAAAGCGGTCAATGCGCTGGCGCTGAGCTATCGCGCGCAGGCCATTCGCGAAGGCGACACCAAGGTCGTGGAATTTGAGAAGGGCCGGCTGAAGAGCGAATCGAAGGTGACCAAGACCACGGAGCGCAACGGCACGTTCATCGAGTTCACGCCCGATGAAGCGCTCTTCGGCAAGGACTTCCGGTTCCGCGCGGAATTCATCGAGGACATGTTGTGGAACTACGCCTTCCTCAACCGTGGCCTCACCCTCACGCTCAACGGCAAACCCTTCCGTTCGCAAAACGGCCTGAAGGATCTGCTCACCAAGGAACTCAACGGCGAGCCGCTTTACCCAATCATCCATCTCGAGGGCGATGACATCGAGATCGCAATGACCCACGGCAACCACTACGGCGAGGAATACTGGTCCTTCGTCAACGGCCAGCACACCACCATGGGCGGCACGCATCTCGCCGCCTTCCGCGAGGCGCTGGTCGCCACGGTGCGCAACCATTTCAAGAAAGACTACGACGCCGCGGATATCCGCCAATCCATCGACGCCGCCGTCTCCGTGCGCGTGCAGGAACCGGTCTTCGAATCGCAGACCAAGACCAAGCTCGGCTCGACGGAGATCGGTCCCGGCGGCCCATCGCTGAAAGAATTCGTGGGCAAATTCATGCAGCAGGCGCTCGACACCTTTCTGCACAAAAACCGGGAAGTCGCCGAGATCATCAAGGGCAAGATCGAGCAAAACGAAGAGGAGCGAAAGGAGCTCGCCGGCATCCGCAACATTGCCAAGGAACGCGCGAAGAAAGCTTCGTTGCACAATCGCAAGCTGCGCGATTGCCGCCTGCATCTCGGCGACAGGAATCCGCGCGCCGAGGAGAGCACGCTCTTCATCGTCGAGGGCGATTCCGCCGCCGGTTCGCTCACTTCCACGCGCGACGTGCAAACCCAGGCCGTCTTCGCGCTCAAGGGCAAGCCGCTGAATACCTTCGGCCTGACGAAGAAGATCATCTACGAGAATGAGGAATTTCACCTCCTGCAGTCGGCGCTCAACATCGAGGACGGCCTCGATGGACTGCGCTACAACCGCATCGTCATCGCCACCGATGCCGACGTCGACGGCATGCACATCCGCCTGCTGCTCATCTCGTTTTTCCTGCAGTATTTCCCGGACGTGATTCGCAACAATCACCTCTACATCCTGCAGACGCCACTCTTCCGGGTGCGCAACAAAAAGGTCACGCAGTACTGCTATTCCGAGCAGGAAAAGCAGGCCGCGATGGCCAGGCTCGGCGCCAGCCACGAGATCACTCGCTTCAAGGGCCTCGGCGAAATCTCCGCGGGCGAGTTCAAGGACTTCATCGGCGAAAACATCCGCCTCGACCCGGTGAACCTGCACCACCTCTACAGCAGCGACGAACTGCTCACCTTCTTCATGGGCAAGAACACGCCCGAGCGACAGGAGTTCATCATCGACAACCTGCGCGTGGAGAAGGACCTGATCGAGGTGTGATTCCTTGCTACCCAGCACGCGCCATGACATCCTGATTTCGGGCCATGAACGCTTTACACGACCTGCCCATCATTAAAAATCAAACCGCGTTTAATCTCGCGCGTTGGGCCGAGCTCTGCGCCGATCCCCTTTGGACGGATATCGAAGGCAAGATCGAAACCGACCGTTATGGACAGATCATCATGAATCCTCCGGCTGATCCCGCGCACGGTGGCCAGCAAGCGGACCTGACGCTTCTTCTCTCGAAGTTTGCCCCCATTGGAAAAATCATCGTGGAGTGCCCCATCTCCACCAGCGAAGGCGTGAAGGTGCCAGACCTGGTGTGGGCGTCGAAAAAGCGGTTCGCCGGTATCGGTGGAAAAGCCGCACTGACCGCCGCGCCTGAAATCTGTATCGAAGTTCTCTCGCCCTCGAATACGCGCAACGAAATCGAAGCCAAGCGTCGCCTCTATTTCGCCGCGGGGGCCAGTGAGGTTTGGCTGTGCGAACGTGACGGCCACGTTCGTTTTTTTCTAAAAACGTCTCCTTCACGAGCCGCCAGAAAATCGCTGCTCTGTCCCGAAATGCCCGGCAAAATTCTCGGCTAGATGGGGCGTTTTTCCAAGGCCATTGCTCTTCGTCGTGGCAATCCCCGGCGGACAGATTAAACGCCGCCGGCGGTTTTACACTTCGTTCTCCACGCTCAAACCAACCCACTTTCCGCATCCACCGATCTCCTTTTAGTTAGATGGCCAAGAAGAAATCTTCCCCGAAGAACGACCAAGCCGAGCTCACCCTCGATAACGCCAACACCCCCGCCACCGACGGCGCCGCGCCCACGAATGGCGAGCCACCGGCCGAGCAGGCATCTTCCGATCTCGCACCAGCCGTGGTCGAACCCACCGCCGAGCTCGCGCCTACCCGGCCCGCGGGCGAGAAGGTGCAGAACGAGCAGGCTCCGCTGGCGGTGAGCTATCGTAACTGGTTCCTCGAATACGCCAGCTACGTCATTCTCGATCGTGCGGTCCCGCACATCGACGACGGCTTGAAGCCGGTGCAGCGCCGCGTGCTGCACACGCTGTGGGACATGGACGATGGGCGCTTCCACAAGGTGGCCAACGTCGTCGGCGCGACGATGAAGCTGCATCCGCACGGCGATGCCTCCATCGAGGCCGCCCTCGTGGCCATCGGCCAGCGCGGCTGGCTCATCGAGCCGCAGGGCAACTACGGCAACACCCTCACCGGCGATGCCGCGGCAGCCGCTCGTTACATCGAAGCCCGTCTCACGCCGTTTGCCCGCGACGTGCTTTTCAACCCGAAGACCACTGTCTGGCAGCAGAGTTACGACGGACGCACGAAGGAGCCGGTCACGCTTCCCGCGAAATTTCCCATCGTGCTCCTCGAGGGCGCGGAAGGTATCGCCGTCGGACTCTCGACCAAAATCCTGCCGCACAATTTCAACGATCTCTGCCGCGCGGCGATCAATCATCTGCAGGGGAAGACTTTCCGCATCCTGCCGGACTTCCCCACCGGCGGCACGGGCGACTTTACGGACTACAACGACGGCGAACGCGGCGGCAAGGTGAAGGTCCGCGCGCGGATCGAGGAACACTCGAAGTCGGTCCTCTGCATCACCGAGCTTCCTTACGGCGTGACCACGGAGTCGCTCATCGAGTCCATCCTCGCGGCCAACGCCAAGGGCAAGATCAAGATCAAGCACGTGGACGACAACACCGCCAGCAAGGTGGAGATCCTCGTGCACCTCCCACCGGGCTCGCAGCCGGACAAGGTCGTCCAGCAGCTTTACGTCTTCACGAGTTGCCAGGTGCAGCTCAACCCCGCCGCCTGCGTCATCGTGCGCGATCCGGAAACCGGCGAGGACCGGCCGCAATTCATGGGTGTGCGCGACATTCTCAAGGCGAGCGTCGACGCGACCAAGGAACTGCTCAAGCAGGAGCTGGAGATCAAGCTCGGCGAACTCGAGCAACAGTGGCACTGGGATTCGCTGGAGCGCATCTTCATCGAGGAACGCATCTATCGCCGCATCGAGAAATCGCAGACCTGGGAAAGCGTGCTGGAGGAAATCCGCACCGGCCTGAAGCCCTTCATCGGCAATCTCCGCCGCGAGGTCACGGAAGAGGACATCGTCCGCCTGACGGAAATTCGGATCAAGCGCATCTCCGCTTACAATCGCTTCCAAGCCGACGAAGCGCTCAAGAAGATCGAGGAGGCGATCAAGGAGACGAAACATCATCTCAAGAACCTCGTGGCTTACGCCGTCGATTGGTTCGAGAGGCTTCAGGAGAAATACGGCAAGGGCGTCAAGCGGCGCACGACGTATGACGAGATCGCGCAGATCGATGCCTCCGCGGTCGTGTCGGCCAACCAGCGCCTCTACGTGAACCGCGAGGATGGCTTCATCGGGCTCAACTGGCGCCAGCACGAGTTCGTGACCGAGTGCTCGATCCTCGACAGCGTGCTCACCATCATGCGCGACGGCTCGCTCAAGGTGACCAAGGTCGCGGACAAGGTTTTCATGGGCCGCAAGATCATCCACATCGGCCTCTGGCCGAAGGATGGCGACATGAACTTCTACACCATGGTCTACCAGGACGGCGAAACGGGGAAAGCCTTCGCCAAGAAGTTCCAGATTGGCGGCCTTTCGCGCGACAAACTCTACTCACTGGTGAAATCGGAGGATTCCAAAATCATTTTCCTGCACATCAGCCCCAGCGAGCAAGCGATGCCCAAGACGCTGCACGTCTCGGTCGATGGCCGCAGCGGCGCCCGCGTCCGCGAGCTCGATTTCGACCTCACCGCCCTGCCCGTGAGCACCCGCACCTCGAAGGGCCTGACCATTACCAAGTGGTCGGTCAAAGAAGTGAAAGCGGCCAAGCCGTTGCAAATGGAGCTGGAGCAGAAGACCGCCGAGAAAGCCAAATCGGCAGCCAGCGCCAAGGACGCGCCGAAGAAGCAGGGTAAATAGGCGGGCGGCACACGCGAGACGCTCCCTCCTTGGTGTCATCCTGAGCGGAGCGCTCGTGGGCCAGTGGGGGAGCGCGCAGTCGAAGGATCCGGCCGCTTTACGAGCGATCCTCGCTGGTGGTTCGGTGGGTTTTCTCCCGCAGTCCCATAGGTGTCTCGCTGGTCGTTTAGGCCGGGTCCTTTGGACTGCGCGCTCCCCCACGAGCCCACGAGCGCTCCGCTCAGGATGACATCGGGAAGAGGGCGGTCGGTCGGTCTGGGAGCACGGCCATTTCTCCGCTTTTTCTCCATTTCGGAAGTCGCTGTTTTCGAGCATATTGCATCGGGATGGTCGCCCGGAGCGACGATCCCAGCCCGGTTTTCTAACAAACGCTCGCGCCGTCCGTCTTATGGACGAACGATGTCGTCCTCGACTCGCCACGAAACAGAGATCCTCGATGCCCCCGCCGACTTGCTCACGATGGCCGTAACACGCTCGGACGAAAGCCCAGTGCCCCCGCCCGCGTGGCAAACGATCGAGGAGGTCTTTGCCGCCCTGGAATCGCCGCTGCTCCTGTACGCGCGGCGCCTCCTGGGCAGCATCGAGGTGTCGGAGGACATCGTGCAGGAAGCGTTTATGAAGCTCCACGCCCAATTTCACTCCGTCCTCAATCCGCAGCCCTGGCTCTATCGCACGGTGCATAATCTCGCCGTCGATCACCAGCGGCGCGCCAGCAAGATCGTGCTCGTCGGCCCCGCGTCGACGGAAGACGAATCCTGCCCCATCCAGGAAGCCAGCGATTCACAGCCGTTGCCGGACGAACAGATCGCGCGCTGGGAGGGCATCGGGCTGGTGCGACTCGTCCTCGAAACGCTCGATGAACGCAGCCGGGAGCTGATCCGCCTGCGGTTCAACGAAGACCTATCTTACAAGGAGATCGCCGAGCGCACCGGGCTTACGGTGGGCCATGTGGGCTATCTGTTGCATCACGCGCTGAAGGCGATGGCTGTGGAACTGGAGAAGACGGAGGTGGCCCGATGAGCACGGAACCCCAGCCAACGCCCCGCGAGGAACTGGAGATGCGCATTACGGCCCTGCTCATGGGCGAGCTTGCCCCCGAGGAAGCCGCCACGCTCCAGGCACAGATCGCCGCCGATCCCGAGCTCGCGAAGCTGCATGCCCGCCTGGCCAAAGCCAAAGAGCTCCTGCACGAAGCCACCGCTCTTCCCGAGCAGCCTTTATCGGAAATACCGGTGCAACTCTCCAGCGAACGCCGCGAACGGCTCCTCGCCTATTGCAAGACACCCGCCCCAGCCAGCGCCTCGCCGATCGTCACCGTGCCGATCAGTCAGAAGCCGCGCCGGGAATGGGGCTGGGTCGTGCAATTGAGTCTCGCCGCCGCGGTCGTGGCTTTCCTTGGCTTGAGCACGTTGCTCCCCCCCACCTCCCGTCTGCGTTCCAAGCTGCCGCTGATCGCCTGGCACAAGGGGGACGCGAGCGAATCCGATTGGGCTTTCAAAAAGACGCCGGTCGACGTCTCCGCCTACGCGATGAAAATACCTGCGGCCGAGTCGGAATTCACAGTCACCAGCAGCATGACTTTGCCTCCTCCGCCGCCGGGGCAGACCGCCAAGCCTTCATTGACATTTGCCAAGTCAGGCGCGGGAACCTGGAACCTGGCTTCATCCTTGCCTGGTGCCCAAACCGCCACAGCCCACCCGTCGCCTCCCATTTATCTGGGCACCTTTGGGGACACGTCGCAATTTTCCAACGAATCCGATTGGCGGGAATCGGAAAAACAAAAGTCTCCCTTTGCCACCGATGTGGCTGGCTCCAGCAGCACCGTCACCCTCAACGGCGGAAACATCCTAACGCTCACGGGAAGCAATACCTACACCGGTGGCACGGCGATTAGCGGCGGTACTCTGTTAACCACCAACGCCGGCGGAAGTTTTGCCGCCGGCACGGGCGGAACACTGTCACATGAGGCCACGACGATGCGGGGAGGCGGTCTCAGCTACGGCACGGGATTGCCGGATGGCTATGGCACGGTCCCCTCCGGAAGCGGAACAGTCGACCTGCATGGCACGGTCGACCTGAACGGAACGAGTAACGCGATCTCCACGCCGAGCAGCACCACGGCTCTTAATCGGCCGCCCACGGTGTCTTTCGACGACAATATCTCCGTGCCATCTCCGGTGATGACGAGAGACATCGAGGTCACTGCCGGTAAATCCTTCACCGTCGGCAACTCCTTCGCGGTCACCGGCTCCGGCGCCATCACAAAAATAGGGGCGGGCACGCTCTCGCTCACTGGTGGCGCTTCCAATTCTCTCGCTGCGAGCCCAGCCATGCCCGCAGCCGGCGCCACGGGGAACATCACCTTAAGCGGCGTTATCGCCGGCAATGCGGGAACTCCCATCATCTCCGATGCCAATTCCTCCGTGCTGTCCGTCGAAGACGATGTATCCAGGCTGGCTATCACCGGCGCAACGCGCACCAAGGACAAGCTCATCCGGCGGCCACTTCCCGCACAGCCTGCGGATGACTTCGCCACCGCGACCATCGCTGGCTCGGGTGGAGTGGTCAAAATCGGGAATGGCACCCTCTCGGTCGGCCAGTCAGTCACTGGCAATGTCCTCACCTTCGGCGGGACGGGCGAATCGCTGGCGCTCTCCAGTGGCGGGGTCATCCAGTCCGCCCCGGCAGCCACCCTATCGCCGACTTCTGATGGAGGAAATATCACGGTCAACGGCTCCAACCTCGCCGACCTCCCCAACCTCGGGATGGTGCAACTCCTGCAAAATGAGTTCCAGCGCGACCCCAGACAACCTGCTGCTCCTGCGTCGCCACAGAGCCCCCAACCCTCCGATCCCCGGTTCGCTGGCCGCATGGATGCTCCCGTAGCCGGACAAATTGCCGCGACAGCCAAGCCCGCCAGCACCCCGGAAAGCGTGGTCAATGCTCCCGAGCAACAAAATCGCGTAGTGCAGTTGGAACGGACCCGCGGTGCAGCCGATCCCACCCGTGCCGCGCAAATGAAAAAAGCCGGCGATGCCGCGATGAAGGAAAAGGATTACGAGAAAGCCGCCGCCCTCTACAAAGCCGCGACCGACCTCACCCCAAATACGGCCGCCACCCAATCGGAGCACAAGGAGACACTGCAGAAATTCTCCGAGGCCAGCACCAAGCTCGCCGAACAGAGGATCACCGAAGGCCGTTATACGGACGCGGAAAACGCCGCGCGCGGCGTGCTGGACGAGCGCTACGACCCGAAGAACAAGAAGGCCGTCACGCTTCTTTCCCGTCTCGAGCAGCCGGACTATTACAACAAAGCGGCCAGCCCGAAATTCCGGGCGAACGTCGAGCAGGTGAAGCAGTGGTTCGTCGAGGCTCAAGGGTTTTACGATACCGGCCGTCTTGACCTCGCCAAGAAGCGCGCCGAACAGATCCTCAACATCGATCCGACCAATGTCGCGGCGCGGAAATTCGAGGAAAAGACCGATCGCGCGCTGAGTGATTACGGCGTGGCGGCGTATAACGAAACCCGCGCCGACGCGATCGCGAAGACGGACATGGCCTGGACGCGCCCGGTGCGCCGAAATCGTCAGAATGAAATCGTGGTGGAAACTACTTCGCCGCAGGCGACCGCAGATAAACTCCAACACAAGCTGGAACACATCATCATTCCCAAGATCGACTTCCGGAATGTGACCGTCCGCGAAGCGATCGATTTCCTAAAGAAGAAGAGCGTGGAGGTGGATGATTTTTCGCCAGCTGGCGAAAGAGGGACCAACATCGTCCTCAAGCTCGCGGACGCGGGCTCAGCTTCCGCCAAAGCGCCGTCGAGCATCCCACCTATTCCTGGTCTGGAAGAGGCCGCCCCCCAAGGAACTCCCGCTACCAAGACAGGGTCCAATCCGGCAGACACACGCATCACCGTTTCGCTGACCAACATTCCATTGGTCGAGGCGCTGAAGTATGTCACCGGCCTGGCCAACCTGACCTACAAGGTCGAGCCCTATGCCGTCGCGATCATGCCGATGAGCGAGAACACGGACGTCTTCATCACCAAGGAATGGACCATTCCGAAGGATTTGATTCCCAGCGCGCCCGACGCCAGCCCGAATACCCCAATCGATCGCGACACGGTTAAGAATTGGTTGATCGCCAACGGCCTCACCTTCAACGGCAACGCCTCCGCCCTCTATATCAAGAGCACCAATCGATTGGTCATCCGCAACACCCAGGACCAGCTCGATCTCGTCGATCGGATCGTCAAGGCCGATGCCAAAGAGCGGGAGGACAAGGCGAAGGAGACGGTGCCGACCGCGCCGATCCCGCAGCCGGAAGTGCAGACGAGCGCAAACGCCTTCTCCACCTTCTCGCTCAATGTCAGTGATGTTTCCTTCAAGCTCGCCGCGGCCAGCCTCGAACAGGGCCACATGCCGGATCCGGCGAGCGTTCGCAGCGAGGAGTTCATCAATGCCTTTGACTACCGCGACCCCGAGCCATCGCCCGGTGCGCCACTGGCCTTTGTCACGGAACGCGCCCGCTATCCCTTCGCGCAGAATCGCGATCTACTGCGCTTCGCGGTGAAGACCGCCGCGGCCGGCCGCCAGCCGGGACGGCCACTCAATATCGTGCTGCTCCTCGACCGGTCCGGTTCCATGGAGCGCGCCGATCGCGTGAACATCGTGCGCGAAGCGCTAAGCGTGCTCGCGAAGCACCTGCAACCGCAGGACAAGCTGAGCATCGTGACCTTTGCGCGCACGCCGCATCTCTGGGCGGATGCCGTGGCCGGCGACAAGGTGCACGACGTAATCGCGCGAGTGAATGAGATCACGCCCGAAGGCGGCACGAATCTCGAAGCCGCGCTCGATCTCGCTTACGAGACCGCGCATCACCACTTCGCCGTCGACAGCACCAATCGCGTGATCCTCTTCACTGACGGTGCGGCGAATCTCGGCGACGTGAATCCCGATGCGCTGACGAAGAAAGTGGAAGCGCAGCGCAAGCAGGGCATCGCGCTCGATTGCTTCGGCATCGGTTGGGAAGGTTACAACGACGACCTGCTCGAACAGCTCACCCGCAACGCCGATGGCCGCTACGGCTTCATCAATACGCCCGAGGATGCCGCTGCGAATTTCGCCACACAGATCGCCGGCGCGCTGCAGGTCGCTGCCTCGGACGTGAAGGTGCAGGTCGAGTTCAACCCGCACCGCGTGAAGACGTATCGGCAGATCGGCTATGCGACGCATCAGCTCACCAAGGAGCAGTTCCGCGACAACTCGGTAAACGCCGCGCAGATCGGCGCCGCGGAAAGCGGCAATGCGCTCTACGTCGTCGAAGTCGACCCGCACGGCGAAGGCGATCTCGCCACGGTGCACGTGCGGTTTCGCGTCCCGGGCACGTCCGACTATCGCGAGCACGAATGGCCGGTGCCTTTCGCCGGCGAAGTGCCGCCGCTCGAACAAGCCAGCTCTGCCCTGCGGCTCGCCGGCGCGGCCAGCGCTTTCTCCGAAATGCTGGCTGCCAGCCCGTATGCCACCGAGGTCACCAGCGACCGTCTGCTGAATATTCTCAACGGCGTCCCGCCGATCTATGGCGCCGATCCCCGCCCGACGAAACTCGAGTGGATGATCCGCCAGGCCCGGAGCCTTTCGGGGCGCTGAGCGCTCTCTGTCCCCCTCCACCACAGAACCATTGTGCCTATATGAAACTGCGTCATCTCGCCGTACTCTTCGCCGTGCCCTGGCTCATCGCCTCCGCCTTCGCCGCGGACACGGAAATCAAGAACCCCTCCGTCAACGGAGGCATCAACGATGGCAAACTACGACTCGTCATCGAAGGGCCGTTGGACGGAAAGCCCGGCGACCACGAGAAACAGATCTTCTCCACCGCGATCGACCAGTCGGTCAAAGTCACCCGTGACAAGATCACGTCGCAATTCACCGTCGCCATCGAAATTTTCCAGGGCGAGCCGAAGGAATTGTCGCTGACCATTTCCGGCGAAGGCGAGATCAAGCAAGTGACCGGGGATGCCTTGCAGGACTGGGGTATCCGGCAAGGTGCGGATGGCGTGCGCCAGCTCATCCTGCGACCGAAGAAAGGCGATCAACCGCTGACCAAACTCAGCGTCACCGTCACCACCGTGCAGGAACTCAAGGGCGGCAAGAGCCCACTCAACGTCCTCACCCTTATACCGCCGCAGCCCGATCTCTTTCACGGTTTCGTGAAAGTGGAATCCGTGCCGGAGCTCGATGTTCAGCCCGTGGCCCCAACCGGCCTCCTGCCGGTCGAGGCGAAATATTTACCGCAGATGGGCGCAGCCAATCCACCGGTCAAGCCCGGCAAGCTGCCCTACGCCAAACCGGTTCCCGGCAAACCCGGGTTCTATTTGAGCCCTTACGAACCAGGGAAAGGATTAATCGATATGCGCGGCTTCACCCCGGGTACCGAAGTGAAAGACCCCTACACCGGAAAGTCGTTCCTCGTGCCGGGAAATGATCCCGAAGAGACCGCGCCCACCGATGCCAAAACCGATGAACCCGAGCCACTCGGTTTTCAATTCCACGGCTCCGCCTACACCCTGCCGCTCAAGATCACGGTCGTCGATCCCGAGGCCCGCCAGGTCGTGCTGCGCGACTTCAAACTCGCCGGTCTGCTCAATCCACAAAGCGCCGCATTCGTCCTCTCCGCCACGGCGCATGTCGCCAATCCCAAAGGCGGCTCCCTGGCCTTGCTCTCCGGCCAGGTCGCCCTGACCGAGCTTCCGCAACACAACGATTGGCGCATCGTCCTGAGCCATGGCCGTTACTCGCTCGTCTTCGACAAGCCCGGCGACTATCCGGTGCAATTCAAGTTCGGCGCATCGGTCACGCAGGATGGCGGCTGGAACAGCGTCGATTTCAAGATCGCCCCGAGCGCCTTGCAATCCATCCGGCTGCAAGGACTCCCGGCGGATACCCAATTCCGATTCGACGGCGCCGCCCGTCCCGAGCGCAATGGCAGCGAATTCTCCAGCTTCCTCCCACCGAATGGCGCGGTGAAACTCTCGTGGAAAACGGCAACACCGGAAACCGAGGGCAAGCTCTTCTACTCCGCCGAAATGCTCTCGCAAATCAGCCTCGCGCCCGGCCTCATGCAGCAGGCGGCGGTCCTCGATTGCAAAGTCATGCAGGGCGAACTGGATCACCTGACGCTGCTCCTGCACGGCGACGGTGAGGTTACGCGCGTGCAAGGAGACGCGGTGCTCGCCTGGAACATCGAGCCCGGCGCCAATGCTGGAGATCGGCGGTTGGTCGTGCGGTTCAACGAGGCACAGAAAAACCAGTTCAAGCTGCTCGTGCAGACCCAGACGCCGCTGGGAGCATTTCCGCAAACCACCGAGGCCATGCAACTGCTGCCCGAGGGCGCGACGCGTTTCGCCGGTTACTTTCGGATCGTGAATGAAGGCGCAGTGCGGCTCGAAGTCGCGCAGGCGCGTGGTCTCTCGCAAGTTTCTCCCGAGCAATTTCCCGAGACCGATGAAACGAAGGAAGCATTCCGCGCCGGCGGTGCGCAACGGTTCGTCTATCGCTTTTCCGGGGCGGATTTCGCGCTGCGTATCCAGGCGGATCAAATTCTCCCCGAGGTCACGGTCTCGGAACTCTTCGCCTATCATCTCGGCGAAACCGAGCAGAGCATTGATTCGGAAATCGAGCTCGATATTCGCGAGGCGCCGCTGCGCGAGTTGCTGTTGCGCATTCCGAAGGGTTACGCGGTCGCCAAGCTGGTCGTCGCGGGCTTGAGCGATTATTTCGTCCACGATCTGGATGGCGCTGCCGAGTTGCGGCTCGTCTATGCGCAACCGGTTTCTGGACGACAGGTCGTGCAGCTTCGTCTCGAACGTAATGGTGCTCTCGGCGCGGCGGATTGGGAACTGCCGCGGATCGACGTGGAAAAGGCCAAATCCGTCCGCGGCAATCTCGCCGTGTCGGCCGATGCGGGTTTCCGGCTGACCGCCACCCGCACGCAGTCGCTCACCGAAATCGCGACCGCCTTTTTCCCGCGCAAAGTTCTCGGCATTCAATCGGCCTTCCGCCTGAGCGATGCGGCGTGGCAGGCGACGCTGCACATCGAGCGGTTGCCGCAATCGATTCAGGTCGACGCCATGCACCTCTTCTCCATCGGCGAAGGCGTGGCTTACGGCAGCAGCGTGTTGAATTACATGATCTCCGGCTCACCGGTGTCGGCCTTCCGGGTGGAGTTGTCCGACGAATATTTCAACGTCGAGTTCACCGGCAAAGACATTCGCAGTTGGCAGAAAACGGATGGTGGCTATCTCGTGCAATTGCACACCCCGGTGGCCGGCGCCTACACGCTGCTCGCGACTTACGAGCGCCCCTTCAAGGCGCAGGGCGAGACGCTCACCTTCACCGGCGCGCGACCGCTCGATGCGCAATCCGAGCAGGGTCACACGCTGGTCATCAGCGCCTACCAATTTCAGGTGAAGCCGGTGGATGTCTCCGCCAGCCTGCTGCCGCTGGAGACCGGCGAGGTGCCGGCCGAGTATCGTCTCTTCTTCGATGCGCCGATCCTCGCGGCCTACCGCTATACCGCACGCCCCTTCAATTTGAAACTCGCCCTCAGCCCGCTCGCCCAAGGAGATTCGCTCAGCCAGGTAGTCGACCGCGCGGCACTCTCCACGCGGATTTCCAAGGAGGGGCAGGTGCTGACCGATGTGCACTACTTCGTGAAGAACCGCGGCAACGGCAATCTCCGGCTTACGTTACCGGAAGGCACCGAGCTGTGGTCGGCCACGGTCAATGGCGCCGCGGTGGTGCCGGTGAAAGATAACCAGACCGATTTGCTTCCCTTGCCCCAACAGGCGGATCCGAATGCCGTCCTCGCCGTCGACCTCAAACTCGCCTCGCGGGCGAAAGATCCGGAGCACGTCACCGTCACAACGCCCAGCATTGGTGCGCCGGTGATGCTGGCGGAATGGAAGCTGGAGCCGGACACCGCGCAGCGGCTGGTCTATCGCCACGGCTCGCTCACGCCGGTGAATGCAGCGATCGATATTTCCGGTTTCGCGCAATTGGCACGAATCCTTGGCGGCAGCGAAGGGGCGCAGGCCATTTCCGTCCTGATTGCCGCGCTGGTCCTGCTCGCTCTGTCCGTGTGGATCTGGCGCGGCGCGGCCCGCGAAGGCGTCTATAAAGACACGACGCGTCATTTGGCAGCCCTGGTGTTGGGTTGCATCGCCTTCATCCTCAGCAGCCTCGTCCTGCTTCGCTTCGGAGAAATCGCTTCGGAAGATACGGCCACGTTGCCGCGCAGCCTCACCTTCCTGGCGCCGGTGCAACAAGCCGGCAACGCCCTTTCCGTGGAAGTCGACAACCTGGAGCAAAGAGTGTCGGCCCTGGATTTCATCAGCACCGCGTGGCCCGCCCTCTTCGCCATCGCCGCGTTCGTCCTCGCCCGGCGCACCGGCAAATCCTCGCTGGCTCTCCTCGGCTGGGTGCTGCTGGCCTGGGCCGTGTTGCGCTGCCCCAATGGGGCCTTCGGATTTCTTGCTGTGCTAGCCGCGTTCTTCATCTTCCAACTCGCTGTGCCTGCACTGCGGCGGTTGTGGCAGGCGCCGCTGAAACCGAGACCCGTGATACCGCCCAACGGTGGTCTCGCCGCGGCGACTGCGGTGTTACTCTTAGCGTTGTTGATCCATGGAGTATCCGCGCAGGATTCCGCGCCGCTGCCGCCGAAGGAAACGCCGGTGGCCGAAACCGTCACGCAACAGATTCGCGTCGAGGAAAAGTTCGCCCTGGCGACCGCCCGGATTCATTGGCAGGCGATCCAGGGCCAGCGCCTGCCGTTGCTGTATGAACCGGCGGTGCTGACCAAGGCGACCTATCCCGCCAAGGCGCTGAAGCTCGTGCAGTTCAACGTCGGCGCGAAGCGGACGCAGCAGTTGCTCGCCCTGGAAAGCGGCACCTTCGACATCGATGTGCAATATCAAGTACCGGTGACAAAGCAGGACGACGAAACTGGCTTCGCCCTGCCGACCCAATTCGGTTTGGTCAACCAGCTCACGCTCACCCTCACGAATCTCGATGTGGATGTCGTCTCGCCACAGGCGGTTTCCATCGATCGCAAGAACGCAGGTAAGGATACCATCGCGCAAATCGCGCTGACGCCGGTGAACGAAAGCTGGATCGCCTGGAAGCCGCGCAGCCGCGACGTCACCCAGGAGAAAGCGGTCTTCTATGCCGAGCTCACGCAACTCTACGCGCCAACCGCCGGTGTGATCGAAGGCCTGCACTCCGCGCTGATTCGCCCCGCGCAAGGCGAACTCTCCGAACTCGTCTTCTCCGTGCCGAAGGGAGCGACGATCACCAACGTGGTCGATCCAGCGACCCTCGCGCCGGACAAAGACCCGGCCGCCTCGATGATCTCGCAGTGGCGCTTCGATCCCGACACCGGCAAGCTGCGCGTGAATCTCAATCCGCCGCAATCCGGTCCGTTTACGCTTCTCATCTACTCGCAAATCGCCACCGGGCCGTTGCCGGTGGCACAGGAAGTGGGACTGGTTTCCGTCGATGGTTCCGCCGGCCAGATTGGGCTGCTCGGGGTCGCCACCGGCAACGATGTGCAACTCGATGACGTAACCGCCGCCACCCTGGTGCCGATCAATCTCGAGGACTTTCCCGGCAATATCGTTCCGATTCTCGCGCCGCAAATGCCCGGCCTCGCGGTGCGCCGCGCCTTCCGTTACTCCGATCCGAAAATCACCGCCACGGTCAAAGCCTCCGCGGTCGAACCGGACGTCCGCGTCGAGACCCAGGACACGCTTTCGCTCGGGGAAGATCGCGTGCTGCTGGCCACGGAGGCGACGGTCAATATCACCCGGGCCGGCATCTTCCGGCTGAGTTTCGCCCTGCCCGCGGGGTTGGACGTGGATTCGGTCAGCGGCCAGTCGCTCAGTCATTGGACGGAATTGAAGACCGATACGGGGCGCATCATCACGATGCACCTGCACGGACGCACGGAAGGGCAGCAGCAATTTTCGATCAGCCTCACCGGACCGGGCATGAAGTCGGCCAAGGCCTGGGCCGCGCCGCAGTTGCTCATTCGCGAAGCGAGCAAACAGCGCGGCACTTACCTCGTGGTGCCGGAGCAGGGCATGCGCCCGCAGGTGACGAAGCGCGATGGCTTGACTCAGCTCGATCCACAGAAATCGGGCATCAAGCAAAAGGGCGTGCTCGCCTTCCGCGTCTTGCAGACGCCATGGAACCTCGAGCTCGATCTCGAGCAAGTCGACCCGTGGGTTCAGGTAACGAGCCTGCAACATGCCACCCTCGGTGAGGCACAGGTCAAAGTGACCGCGAACCTGCAGTATCAGATCGAGAACGCCGGACTGAAAACATTTCATCTCGCGCTGCCGACCAATGCCGAGAATGTGCGCTTCACCGGCGACCAACTCTCCGACTTTCTTCTCGTGCCAAATAGCGAGAAGGAGGGATTGCAATCGTGGGAGGTGAAGCTCCATCGCAAAGTCATCGGGCAATATTTCCTGCAGGTTACTTACCAGACGGCCGTGGCGGCGAATGCGGCGCAGACAGACCTGCGCGGCGTGCAAGTCGCGGATGTGAATTTGCAGCGCGGCTTTGTCACCGTGCAGGCCGGTGGGCGTCTCCAGGTCCGGGTCGATACACTGCCCGCCGCACTGCAACCCGTGGAGTGGCAGAGCATCCCCCGCGCATTGCAGCAGGGACTTACCGCCTCCTCGGCGAGCTTCGCTTATCGACTCGTCGAGCCCGCGTTCACCTTGCCGATGAAGCTCGAGCGTCACGAGGCGGCGAAGCTTTTGCCCGCGCGGGTCAATGACATCACCTTCACTTCGGTGATCTCCGATACCGGCGCGATGCTTACCCAGGCTCGGCTCGATATTCTGCCCGGCGATAAGCGCCTGCTTCATCTCACCCTGCCGAAGGAAGCGAAGTTCTGGTTCGCCTTTGTGAACCAGAATGGCGTTTGGCCGTGGCGCGAGGGCGACCAGATTCTCATTCCGCTCGAACAGCAATCGCATGGCGGAAAGCCGGTGCCGGTGGAGGTGTTTTTCAGCAGCCAGGTCGGTGAGGCGGGAACGCACGCACTGGATTTACAATTGCTCGCGCCGAAGTTCGATCTGCCGCTCGAGAACATCGTCTGGCGTGTGTATCTCAACGAGAAGTGGAAGCTAAAGAAGTGGACGGGATCGCTGCAATTGCAGGGTGACGAAATTGCCGCCCACGCAGCGACGGTGGATGTGCAGTCCTATCTCCAGAGCGAGGAGACGCAGCTGCGGGATAAGACCCGCGCGGCGGAGCAGATGCTCAACTTCGGCAATAGCGCGCTCGCCCAAGGCAATCCACAGGAAGCTCGTCGCGCGTTCGAGTCCGCCTTCGGACTGAGCCAGCACGACAATGCTTTTAATGAAGACGCGCGCGTCCAGTTGCACAATCTCAAGCTCCAGCAGGCGATCGTCGGGCTGAATGTCCGTCAATCCAGCGTCGCCGGCGAACCCGACGTCCTCGCCGGCAAACTCCGCTCCGGACATGGCGGCAAGGAGGCGAACTACACGCAGCAGGATGCCCGGCAAATCCTCGACAGCAACACCGCGGACGACAACGCCGCCTTCAACCGCCTCGCCGAGCGCATCATCCAGCAACAGGACGCCGCGGTGAACACGCCCGCGGCCATCCAGGCGAACATCCCCGAGCAGGGACGCCTGCTCACCTTCAGCCGTGCCGTGGCCGTGGATCCCTGGGCCGATTTGCAAGTCGAGATCCAGGCCAAAGCCGCGGCCACCGTATCGTGGTTCACCCGTTTCTTGATTCTCCTCGGAACGCTCGTGATCCTCGCGTTGTTTTCCCGCGGCGCGGGAGTGTTCCGCCAGAAACCGGCCGCCTAACGCGCGACGACCACCCGCACCGCGCGGTTGCTGACGTTATCCCCATCGGTCGACTGCAACGTCCAGAAAGTGAACGACGAGACGACGGTCACCGCGCCCATGGTAATGAACGCCTTGTGCAGCGCGGGAATGGTTTGCGCCGCGATGTTCTGGTCGACCCCGCCGAGATACCACGCCGCGAGCAACGCGCCACAAGCCACGCCGAAACTCAGCGACATCTGCTGCGCCGTGCTGGCAATACTCCCGGCCTGGCTGGCCTCGCGATCATCCACATCCGCATAGACGAGCGTATTCATGCTGGTGAACTGCAGCGAAGCGAGGAAGCCGAGGAAGAAGCTCAGCGGGATGATCCACCAGATGGGCGTGTCGCGGCCGATCAACGAGAACATCCCGATCGCCACGCCGAGCAACACGGTATTCGCAATCAGCACATAGCGATGGCCGAAGCGGGCGAGCACCTGGCGGCCGATCACCTTCATGCCCATCGCCGCCAGCGCCTGCGGAATGGTGAAAAGACCGGCCTTCCACGCGGGAAAGCCCAATCCAAGCTGATAGAGCAGCGGCAAAAGAAACGGCATGCCGCCCAGACCGAGCCGCGTGACAAAGCCGCCCACCACCGACACGCGGAACGTACGAACGCGCAGCAAGGTGAGCCGAAGCATCGGCCGCGCAACTCCCCGCGCATGCCAGACGTAGGCGAAGAGCAAC
The DNA here is from genome assembly GCF_000173075.1 of Chthoniobacter flavus Ellin428. Classification (GTDB taxonomy): domain Bacteria; phylum Verrucomicrobiota; class Verrucomicrobiia; order Chthoniobacterales; family Chthoniobacteraceae; genus Chthoniobacter; species Chthoniobacter flavus. The sequence goes on along the minus strand of NZ_ABVL01000007.1, from coordinate 158,360 downwards.
GCAAAAGCGCCCATGGCGAGACCGATGATCGGACCGGCGCCAAGCCGATGTTCGCCGAATACTTCCAGCACATAGGAGAGTAGGCCGAAGCCGGCGCCGAAAAGCAGGAAGCCAAGGTAATCGAGCGGCGGCGGCGCAGGATCGCGAAAATCGGGCATGAAACAGCGCACCATCCAGAGGCCGAACACTCCGAAGGGAAGATTGATGAGAAAGATCGTCCGCCACGGCAGCCAGTGGACGATCAAGCCACCGGTCACCGGACCGATAAGCGGACCGATCAGGGCCGGCACCACCACGTACTGCATCACAGTCATCAGTTCCGAGCGTGGAAAACTTCGGACCAGCGCGATGCGGCCGACCGGCGTCATCATCGCGCCGCCGAGCCCTTGCAAGATGCGTGATGCCACCAGCATCGGCACATTCGTCGACAGCCCGCAGGCCAGCGAACCGAGCGAAAAAATGGTTACCGCGGCGCCAAAGACGCGCTTCGTCCCAAAGCGATCCGCCATCCACCCGCTGATCGGGATAAACACCGCAAGGCTCAAGGTATAACTCGTCAGCACCGCCTTCAGGCTGAGCGGCGCGACGTGGAGCGCCTCGGACATCGTGGGGACCGCGGTATTGACGATCGTGGCATCCAGGTTTTCCATGAAAAGCGCCACCGCCACCAGAGTAGGGAGGAACCGCCGGATGGATGGCGTAATTTCTTCCTGACCCGCCTCACGGATCGATCGGGCTACAACGGCACAGGCTCTCACGCGGTGGAATCGTTCATGCAATCTTCTTTGCGTGGATGCTACTGCGGTACTCCCCCGGCACGAAATCAGTATTTCCCCTAAATGACAGAGGCACCGGCACTGCTCATGTCAAGGGCATGTCCATCTCCCCGTTAACAGGTCCATCGCTCACCGCACCTTCCTCGACCACGGAAGTCCACCGTCAGACCATTTTGGTCGTCGATGACGACGTCGCGCTCCGCGGCACGATGTCGATGATGCTGGAATGCGACGGCTTCCGCGTCCTGGGAGCCGGCAATGGCCTGGAAGCACTCCAAATGCTGGAGGGGAATTCGCACATCTCCGCTGTCCTGCTCGACCTCTTCATGCCGGTGATGGGCGGCCGCGAGACCCTCCACCAGATCCGCAGTTTCTGGTCCTCCCTCCCGGTCATCCTCGTCAGCGGCTACGACATGAGCGAACTCGACCAGGACCCGAAAACCGCCCCGGACGGCTACATCCACAAGCCCTTCACCTTCACCCACCTGACCAGCACCCTCGGCGCGGTGCTGCACTGATCCTCCTTCCCCTTTCGTCATGACCAAGCTCCTCAACAAACTCAAACTCTGGCAAAAGCTGGCCCTCATCATCAGCTCGTTCGCTCTGCCGATCGGGGTCCTGGCCTATTTCACGTTCCAGTCGTTTCAGGATGATATCCAGCTCGCCCACCAGGAGCTGGCCGGTGACGCTTTCAACCGACCGCTCACCGAACTCATGCGTGACCTCGCCGCGCATCAGCTTCTGCTCCAGCGTTACTACAACGGCGAAAAGGAGCTCGAAAGCGAGATCGTCGCGCGCCAAGCGAAGATCGATACCACCTTCAGTACCCTGGAGCAGGCGCAACACCGTTTCGGCGCGCAACTTCTCTTTACCACCGCGGATTTGGAAAGCGCGGGGCTGGGCCAGCTCTCGCCGGAAAAAATGCGCAGCGAATGGCAGGCGATCGTCAATGGCTGGCCACAGAGCACCCCGGAGCACAGCCAGCAGCAACACGAGCATCTCACCGCGAATGTCATGACCATGATCGAGCGCATCGTCGACGACGCTTCGGACCTCTCTCTCGATCCCGGGCTCGATAGCTCCCACCTCCTCACCGTCACCTTCGAGGTGGTGCCGGCCGCGCAACTGCACATCAACCAAATCGGAGAGCGTGGCCTCCGTGCGCTCGTGGAAACCGCCCCAGCCAACCAGGTGGCGCTCGCCAGCGAGACCGCGCTGCTTCGCGAAATTGATACTCCGAGACTCACCAACGAGATCGAAGCCGCCGTGCGCAACGACGCCAAATCCCTCGGGGTCAGTGAAGGCCTGCAACACGACGTCCCTCCACGGCTCGCCGAATTCAAAAAGGCGAGTGACGCCCTGCTCTCCCTGTCCAACGAAATTGTCGCCGGCAAGTCTGTCGACCACGCCAAATTCACGGCGGCTGTCGACCAGGCGACCAATGCGATTTCTCAACTCTCGCAGACGGCCACCGATGAACTCGATCACCTCATCCAGGTGCGCTTGAAGCATTTCGAGGAGCAACGCCTGATCGCGATCGTCCTTTGCGCGGGAGCGCTCCTCCTCGCCGCTCTGCTAGCCTGGGTAGTGGCGCGCAATGTCACCGGCCGGCTCCGGAAACTCTCCGACGCCGCCCAGGCGACTGCCGCCCAAGGTGATCTTTCCCACGAAATCGAAACCGACGGCAGCGACGAAATCGGCACGCTCGGCAGCGCCTTCTCCCAAATGGTCGCGCACCTCCGCAAGCTCACCAGCCAGGTGCAAAAGTCCGCCATGGCGGTGAACTCTTCGGTGACGGAGATCGCCGCTACCTCCAAGCAACAACAAGCCACCACGAGCGAAGTCGCCGCCACTACCACGGAAATCGGCGCCACCTCGAAGGAAATCTCCGCGACCTCCCGCGAACTCGTGAAGACGATGAGCGAAGTCAGCGGTATCGCGGAAGCCACCTCGGCGCTCGCGAACAGCGGCCAGTCGAATCTCGACCGCATGGAGCAAACGATGGAGCACTTCGTCGAAGCCGTCGGCGCGATCAATTCCAAGCTCGCGGTGCTCAGCGAAAAAGCCGGCAACATCAACCAGGTCATCGCCACCATCACCAAGGTCGCCGACCAGACGAACCTCCTCTCGCTCAATGCCGCCATCGAGGCGGAAAAAGCCGGGGAATACGGCCGCGGCTTCGCCGTCGTCGCCACGGAAATCCGCCGCCTCGCCGACCAGACCGCGGTGGCCACCTTCGACATCGAACAGATGGTCAAGGAGATGCAGTCCGCCGTCGCCGCGGGTGTGATGGGGATGGACAAATTTGGCGAACAAGTGCGCCGCGGCGTGCAGGAAGTGCAGCAGGTCGGCAGCCAACTCGCGCAGATCATCAACCAGGTGCAGACCCTCAGCCCGCGCTTTACTGCGGTGGATGAAGGAATGCAGGCCCAGGCCCTCGGCGCGGATCAAATCACCCAGGCCCTCTCCCAACTCAGCGAAGCCACGCAACAGACCGCGGATTCGCTGCGCCAGTCCAATATCAGCATCGAACTCCTGCACGACGCCTCGCGCGGCATGCTGACCAGTCTCGATGGTTTCAAACTGCGCACCGCCTAAAAACTATGTTGTTCATTCTCTTCCAACTCGGCCAGGACCGCTACGCGCTCGACGCGAGCAACCTCGTGGAAATTCTGCCTCTTGCCCAGGTGAAGGCCCTCCCACACGCACCCGTCGGTATCGCCGGCATCATCGACTATCACGGCGTCACCCTTCCGGTCATCGACCTCAGCGACCTGGCGCTCGGGCATCCCTCGGTCGCCCGCATCAGTACCCGCATTCTCATTGCCGAGATCGCCACCGGGCGCCGCTTCGCCCTCATCGCCGAGCGCGCCAACCGCTTGCTGCAGCGGGACGCCACGGATTTCGTGGAACCCGAAGTCACGGTCGAAGCCGCGCCCTACCTGGGCCCCATCACCCGCGATGACAGCGGCATCGTCCAGTGGATCACCCCGCAGAAACTTTTTTCGAACGCGGTTTGCGACGCCCTGTATCAGCAAGCGAGGGAGGCTGCTTAGTGGAAGCATTCGCGCGCTTGCTCTACCAGGAGATCGGCCTGGACCCGGCCTCGATCGGCATGCCCGCCGTCGAACGCGCCGTGCGCCTGCGCCTCGCCGCCTGCCGCGAGAGCGACGCCGAAGTCTATCTCCGCCGCGTGCGCAGCGATCGTGAGGAAATGCAGGCGCTCGTGGAGAGCGTGGTCGTGTCCGAGACGTGGTTCTTTCGTGATCCGAAGGCCTTCGCGGTGGTCGCCGAACGCGCGCGCCAGACCACCGGTAAACTCTTCTTCCTCTGCCTCCCCTGCTCGACCGGCGAGGAACCTTACTCGCTGGCCATGACCCTCCTCGACGCGGGCATTGCGCCGGAGCGCTTTCACATTGATGCCGTCGACGTGAGCGACCGCGTGCTGGCCCACGCCCGCACCGGAGTCTACACCCGCAATTCCTTTCGCGGACGCGATCTCGCTTTTCGCGATCGCCACTTCACGCCCAAGCACGCGGGTTGGGCGATCGACCCGGCGTTGCGCAAGCTCGTCCACTTTCATCGCGGCAACCTGCTCGATGACACCGCCGTGCCGCGTGGCCGAACCTACGACGCGATCTTCTGCCGCAACCTGCTGATCTACTTCGACGTCGCCACCCAACGGCGGGCCATCGCGGAACTCGGCCGCCATCTCAGCTCGGACGGTCTTCTCTGCGTGGGCCCAGCCGAGACCGGGCTGCTCGCTTCCTACGATTTCACCCACACCCGCATCTCGCTGGCCTTCGCTTTTACCAAAGGGAAACCGATAGCGCCCTCCAAACCAGCACCGGCGCCCGCCAAAAAGCGCGTCGCGCTGCACCCAATCCCGGCGAAGCCCCGTCCGGCTACCGTCGCGGTCCCACCACCACCGGTTCCCGCGCCGGCCGCGCCTGCTCCCGATTTAAGCGAAGCCGTGCGACTCGCCGACGAAGGACGCCTCGAAGAGGTCGCCGCCATCTGCCACGAATATCTGCGCCACGCGGGAGCTTCCGCCCAAGCCTATTATCTGCTGGGCCTGGTAAGCGACACCGCGAACCGCGAAGAAGAAGCGGCTACGCACTATCGTCGCGCCCTCTATCTCGACCCACAGCACCACGACACGCTGCTGCACTATGCGCTGCTCGTCTCCCGCCGTGGTGACACCACCGCCGCGCAAGCCCTGCGCCGCCGCGCCAAACGCAGCACGGAACCCGCCACCCCATGAAGCTGCACGATTGCTGGAAACAAATCGGCACCTGGGGAGACAAGAGCTGCCCGCAACTCGCGGAAGCCGTCCACTGCCGTAATTGTCCGACCTACTCCGCCGCCGCCGCACAACTCCTCGATCGTGAGGTCGACGCCACCTATCTCGCGCAATCCGCTCTGGAAATTCGCACCGTACGCCAGACCGTGGCGCGCGATACGGACTCCGCGGTCGTCTTCCGCATCGGCGCCGAGTGGCTCGCCCTGCCGAGCCACCTCGTGCACGAGGTCGGCGTGTTGCGTCCCATCCATTCGCTGCCCCATCGCCGCAGCGCCACCGTGCTCGGCATCGCCAATGTGCGCGGCGCGCTGCTCATTTGCATTTCGCTCCACGCGCTCCTCGGCATCGACAAGGCGCCCGTCGTGACCAGCGCATCACGCACGCTGGTCCACGAGCGCCTGCTCGTCGTCGGTCACGAAGGAGAACGCCTCGTCCTCCCGGTCGACGAAGTCTTCGGCGTGCATCGCTTCCACGCGGAGCAGTTGGGCGAAACTCCCGCGACCGTCGCCAAATCCACCGCGACGTACACCCGCGCCACGCTGCCCTGGCGGGACAAGACCGTCGGTCTGCTCGATGAACAGCTCCTCTTTTACTCGATCAACAAGAGCCTCTCATGAGCACTTCCTCGATACCCGATCTCAGCGGCATATCGATGGCCGAACTCTTTCGCATCGAAGCCGAAGCCCAAACCCAGACGCTTACCGCCGGCTTGCTGGCGCTCGAGCGTGACCCGGCGGACGCCGCGCACCTCGAATCCTTGATGCGCGCCGCACACTCGATCAAGGGTGCCGCGCGCATCGTGGGTATCAACGCCGCCGTCAATGTGGCCCACGCGATGGAGGACTGCTTCGTCGCCGCACAGAAAGGTGCACTGACCCTCGGGCAGGCGGAAATCGACATATTGCTCGAAGGCGTCGATCTGCTTTCCCGCATCGCCAATTCTTCCGAGGCAGAGATGGCAAAATGGGAAGGCGCCGCCGAAATCGAATCTTTCCTCGCCCGCCTGGCCAATCCGGCAAACGCCAGCAACGCTGTGGCCACTGCCGCTCCCGCGGCGAGCGCGCCAGCCAGGTCCGCGGATCCCACCACGGCGAATGCCGACCGCGTCCTGCGCGTCACTGCCGATCATCTCAACCGTTTGCTCGGCCTGGCCGGCGAATCGCTCGTGGAAGCGCGCTGGCTCGATCCTTTCGCGCGCTCGCTGTTGCGGCTGAAGCGGATGCAACAGGAGTTCGGCAAATGCACCGAGGAACTACGCAACGCCCTCGCCGGCACACCGCTCTCCGAAGACGCACAAATGCGTCTCGCCGCGCTCGAGAAAAAAGGCGCCGAGTGCCGCGACTTCCTCGGCGCGCGGCTGGTGGAGCTGGAAATGTTCGACCGCCGCTCGGGCAATCTTTCCCACCGGCTCTACGACGAAGCGCTGGCTCTGCGCATGCGGCCCTTCATCGATAGCGCGCAGAATTTTCCCCGCCTGGTCCGCGACATCGGCCGTTCGCTGGGCAAGGAAGTGCGACTGGAGATCGTCGGTGAACAGACGCAAGTCGACCGCGACATTTTGGAAAAGCTCGAGGCGCCGCTCAATCATCTCCTGCGCAACGCCGTCGATCACGGCATCGATTTTCCCGAGGAGCGTCTTGCCGCCGGCAAGCCGCGCGAAGGCACGGTGTGGCTCGAGGCTCGCCACAGCGCCGGCATGCTGCTCATCACCGTCCGCGACGATGGCCGCGGCATCGACGTGGAGTCGGTGCGCGGCGCGGTCGTCGCCAGGAAACTGACCAACGAAGAAACCGCCGCGAAGATGAGCGACGCGGAGTTGCTCGAATTCCTGTTTCTGCCCGGCTTCACCATGAAGACGGAAGTCACCGAGGTGTCCGGTCGCGGCGTCGGCTTGGACGTGGTGCAGGTGACGATGAAGCAACTGCGCGGCACGCTGCGCACCACCTCCGAACTCGGGCGTGGCACGGCCATCCAGCTCCAGCTTCCGCTCACGCTCTCCGTCCTCCGCGCGCTGGTCGTGGAAATCGCCGGCGAGCCTTACGGCATTCCGCTGGCTGCCATCACGCGCACGCTCAAGCTCGGAAAGGGCAAGGTCGAGATGCTCGAGGGGCGTCCGCATTTCGCCTTCGACGGGCAGCGCATCGGGCTCGTCACAGCGCGGCAGGTTTTTGAAAAGGGGGAGAGCCCGCTCAGCGGCGATGAATTGCCGGTGGTCATCATCGGCGACCGTGGCAACCGCTACGGACTCGTCCTCGATCGTTTCCTCGGCGAGCGCGAACTCGTGGTCCAACCGCTGGACTCCCGCCTCGGGAAAGTCCCTAACATCAGCGCCGGCGCCCTGGCGGACGACGGCGCACCGCTCCTCATCGCCGACGTGGAGGACATGCTGCGCTCCATCGAAAAACTCAGCGCCTCCGGCCGCCTGGAGAATGTCCAGCGCAGCAGCGCGGGCGCCCAGCCGGCGCGGCGCAAGCGCGTGCTGGTCGTCGACGATTCGCTGACCGTGCGCGAACTGGAGCGCAAGCTCCTCGAGGGGCACGGCTACGCCGTGGAGATCGCGGTGGACGGCATGGACGGCTGGAACGCCGTGCGGACTGGCGATCACGATCTCGTCATCACCGATGTGGACATGCCACGCATGGACGGCATCGAGCTGGTTTCGCTCATCCGGAAAGATCCCAATCTCAAGTCCAAACCCATCATGATCGTCTCCTACAAGGACCGCGAGGAAGACCGCGCCCGTGGCCTCGAGGCAGGAGCCGACTACTATCTTACGAAAGGCAGCTTCCACGACGAGAGCCTCATCTCGTCCGTCGCGGATCTGATCGGCGAATCATGAGAATCGCCATCGTCAACGACATGCCCATGGCCGTGGAAATCATGCGCCGCGCCCTCGTTTCCTCCTCGAAACACGAGGTGGCGTGGGTCGCCCGCGACGGCGCGGACGCAGTGATCCAATGCGGGCGCGATCGTCCCGATCTCGTGCTGATGGATCTCATCATGCCCGGCACGGATGGCGTCGAAGCCACCCGGCAGATCATGGCCACGGCTCCCTGCCCGATCCTCGTCGTGACCGCCACGGTCGAAGGCAATGCGGCCAAGGTTTTCGAGGCGATGGGCGCCGGCGCGCTCGATGCCGTGCAGACTCCGACGCTCGGTGGCGAAGACGCCGCCCGCGGTGTGGCGGCCTTTCTCTACAAGATCGATGCCACGGCGAAGCTTATCGGGGAATCCAGCGCGGAAGCTCCCGCTGAACACCGCCCACGGGAACGTGCCCGCCAACTCGTGGCCATCGGCGCTTCCGCCGGAGGTCCCGCCGCACTGGTGAAATTGCTCAGCGGCTTGCCCGAGGATTTTCCGGCCGGCGTGATCATCGTGCAGCATGTCGACGCCCAGTTCGCACCGGGACTGGCCAACTGGCTCAATGAAGTTTCCAAGCTGCCCGTACGCATCGCCAGGGACGGAGACCTCGTGGAGGAAGGGGTCGTCTTCGTCGCCTGCACGAGTGGTCACCTCACCCTGCGTCCGGGCAGCGTGCTGAGTTATTCCGACGAACCGAACGGCAGTGCGTACCGGCCGTCGGTGAATGTCTTCTTCGAGAGCGCGCTCCGCTACTGGCGGGGCGACGTCCTCGGCGTGCTGCTTACCGGCATGGGCCGGGACGGCGCCGCCGGTCTCAAGCGATTGCGCGAGGCCGGTCATCACACGATCGGCCAGGACCGCGCCAGCTCCGCGGTCTATGGCATGCCCAAGGCCGCCGCCGAACTCGGCGCCGTAGCCGAAGAGCTGCCCCTCGAAAAAATCGCCGGAGCCATTACGCGCCGCATCCGTTCACTCAAAAACTCTCACCCCTGATTCATTACTGCCATGTCATTTCCCTCCCCCTCCTCCGCTCCCGAATCGTTGATGATTCTCCTCGTCGACGACCAACCCTTTGTTGCCGAGGTCATCCGGCGATTTCTCGCCAGCGACCCGAGGCTCGTGCTGCACTATTGCTCGGATCCGAGTGAAGCCATCGAGGTCGCCAATCGCATCCGCCCGGCGGTGATCCTGCAGGACCTCGTCATGCCCGGTGTCGATGGCCTCGCCATCGTCGGCCGCTTCCGCGCGAATCCGGGGACGAAGGACACGCCGGTCATCGTGCTTTCCTCGAAGGAGGATCCGCAGACCAAGAGCCTGGCGTTTTCCATCGGCGCGAACGATTACCTCGTGAAGATTCCCGATCAGCTCGAGCTCGTCGCACGCGTCCGCTATCATGCCAATGGTTTTCTGCATAAGCTCGAGCGCGATGAAGCCTTCCGTGCGCTGCGCGAAAGCCAGCAGCAACTTCTCGAAAGCAACTCCGCCCTGCTGGCCAGCAATCAGCAACTCGGCGAGGCGCTCTCCCAGGTGAAGGTGCTCCGTGGATTGCTCCCGCTCTGCTGCTACTGCAAGCGCGTGCGCAACGACGGGGAATACTGGAGCCAGATCGAAGAATATCTCCGCGACCACTCCGACCTGCAGATCAGCCACGGCATCTGCGACGAGTGCTACACCACGCAGATCAAGGAGCTGAAACAGCAAGTCGCCAAAAATCCGGCGCCCACCACGGAAGTTCCGAAGCGGACGAAGCTGACGATCAGTCTCGAGCCGTGAGGCCGTGACCGTAGCTGCATCCCGGGTATCCGTTTAGCATGGACCGACCTGCACAACGGCGTTAGTCGCCTTGGGTCGCCATCAGCCCGAAGGGCTTGCAGGACCGTAGCCGGGGGTAACACCCCCGGAATCTCACCCACAACAAAAGCTCGCACCCCGGCAGGGGTGCCGGACAATCTGCCGATGTCCTCCACCCACCACGCGCTTTACTATCATTTCGTATTCGGGACAAAAGATCGCGAACCGTGGATTGCACCCGCATGGCGTCACCGGTTGCACGCCTACATGGGTGGGCTGGTCCGTGCCGCCGATGGAATCCCGACGGAGATTGGTGGAATCGGCGATCACGTTCACTTGCTCATCAGCCTCAAACCAACTCATCAACTTTCCAAAGTGATGTTGGATGTGAAACGTCAATCCTCCGCGTGGATTCACGAGACCTTTAAGCTTCATGGCTTCTCGTGGCAGGACGGCTATGGCGTCTTCACGGTAAGCTATTCGCAAGTCGACACCGTCCGAAACTATATCCAGCGACAGGAAGAGCATCATCGGACGCGAACTTTTCGAGAGGAATACCTCGAGTTTCTGCATCGGCACATGGTCGAATTCGACGAGCGATTTGTCTAAGATGTCGATCCGCCACCCCTGCCGGGGTGATCTCGTGGGGGGATGCTATCCGGGGATGGCGCTCGCAAGCTCGCTTACCCCCGGCTACGGTCCATCAGCCCTTCGGGCTGGGGTTGGCCCGCATTATACACATACCGCCGCAGAGAGAGACCGTGAATGTGCCTGAGCGCGATCGCATGGACGCAACGCGAATTGAGTCAGCATCGAAGCTGTCTGGCGCCACCGTGAACGGAACCTGGCTTCACCTGTCACCGCCTCTTCTCGAATTCGTAAACACTCCCTACGCGAGCGCGCGTTTCAGCAGGTTGTGCGTGATGCGCTGGACGCGTTCGTCGGGGCCGTGCGGCCGCGACCAGTGAGACCACGGGAGCATGTGCCCGGGCGGTGACGAAAGACCCTGCGCCCAAAAGATCGTCGCAGCGTTGAAGACGAAATTCTTTTTCGGGCCAGGGTAAATCGTCGCGGTATAGCGCGAGGGATTGACGCCTCCGGCCCAGACGAGTCCTTCAGCGACGATTTCGTTGCCCGGAATATCCGCGGGCGAGCCGTGATGCTCCCACCCGACCAGACCGGGGATGCTGTCGCCTTCTTTCATTCCGGTGCCTTCAAATATCCAGTGGTTCGGCCGCGCGCACGTCCAGTCACCCCCGCCATTGAAAGGCACGACGCTGCGCGCGCCGATGATGAGGCTCTCATCTGGACCGACGCGTTTGAAATCCTTGGTGAAGACTTTTTCCTCCTTCGCCACCTCGGCGTCGGTCAGCCCGGCAAAATGGCCGACACGCTCGATGATCCGCTTTTCCCGTCCGTCGCTCGACGGGGCAAGCGGGGATACGGCGAAGCAGGCGTTGCCGCTGAGCCAGAGGACATTCACCCCAGCCTCGATGGACTTTTTCACCGCGTCGTATTGCCGCAGGTCCCAGTATTCATCATGGCCGGTGCTGATGAGGGTCTTGCAACGCGTGATCTGGGCGGCGTCGAGGCAATCGCTGTTGGAGCAATAAGTGACGTCGTAGCCGTGTTCCTCGAGCCAGTAGGCGAGCGGAAATTCGAAGCACAACCATTCGCCGGAGCCGATCGATTGCGGGTTCTCGTAGATCTGCACGTACTTGCCGTACGGCCGGTCGAAACTCGCCTTCACCCCGCGCGCGTGGGCGCCGCGCGGATCGGTGTAGAGCGACGTGCTCTCCGGCCATTTGTTGTAGGCCTGCCAGGTATTATCGCTGCATTGCAGGAGGATATCGGCCGGACGCGTGTCGCGCACGATGAACACGACGTAGTTTTGCCAGTACGGCTTGTCGGAAGCTTCGGATTGCGTGGTCAGGCGGCCGAGATAGACGCCGCTCGGCCAGTCCTTGGGAATGGTCAGCGTGGCGCTTGGCTCCCAGCGGCATTCCATGATCCGCTCGTCGCCCATCACGGGGTCGGCCTGCTTTTTGCCGTCGAACGGCCCGAGCGTGGTCATCAAACGCGCCCCGCGCCCGCCGTAGTACCCGGTGCGGAAAATCTCGATGTGGAATTTCGCCATCGGATTTGTACTGACGAAAATCTCCAGCGATTCCCCGGCGAGCACGGATTGCTTCGAACAATAGCCCTCGATGGTCGAGGCGCGGACGCCCGTGGTTTTGTCGAGCCGAACGCGCGTGAGTTGCCAGTCGTCTGTGCCCGGCTGGCGGTTTTCATCGGCAATGAGCGTCGCTTTCTTTTCGGAAGCGGCCGGTGTTTCCGCGGCGCCATGCACTGCACCAACGAGAGCCGTGGCCGCGGAGGCTTTGAGGAATTGTCGGCGTCCGACGCCGATGGGTTGGCGAGTATTCATAGGGGGCAGGCTTCGGGAAACAAGCGGAACGAGAGCCATCATATTAACCCTGCATCAAAAGAGGCCTTTAGGGAATTTGTGGCGGAGCGCAGCCCGCGTTCTGATGAATCTTTTTCGACGGCGACCGGCGATTCCTATTTCGAGGCGGCGCCCGCCGATATAGCATGAACGTCCAAACGATGTCCGAGATTCGTCACAACCGGCTCACCAATGAATGGGTCATCGTCGCGCCGGAGAGGGCCAGCCGGGGCGGCAATCTCGCCTCCTCGGGAAAGCTGGCCGAGCCACCGGCCTATCTGGCTACCTGCCCCTTCTGCGCCGGTAACGAGGCGATGTCTCCCGACGAGCAGTATCGTTGCAGTGGACCGGATGGCCATTGGACCCTGCGCTCCGTAACCAATAAATTCTCTGTCCTCTCCCCCATCGGTCAGGTCGACCTGGCGGAAAATTGCGGGGCCATCGGCGAGACGGTCAATGGCGTGGGTTTGCATGAGGTCATCGTCGAGGGACAGCGCCATTCGCTGACCGTGAATCTCTTTTCGATCGAGCACGCGCGGCAGGTTCTCGAAGTTTTCCGGTATCGGTTCCAGGCGTTTTACGCCGACCCGCGGATTCATCACGTGATCATCTTCAAGAATCACGGGCTCGATGCCGGCGCTTCGCAGCAGCATCCGCATTCGCAAATCGTGGGTCTTCCCATCGTGCCCGGCCAGATCGTGGACCGACTGGAAAACATGCGGCGTTTCTATAATGCGTCCCGGCGCTGCATGGCTTGCGCGATCATCGCCGAGGAACAGGCGCACGGCGCTCGGATCGTCGCGGAAAACGTCCACTTCATCGCTTTCATCCCTTATGCGGCGCTGTCGCCGTATCACCTGTGGATTTTTCCCAAGGCGCATGGAGCCTGTTTTTCCGAGCAACCCGAGGAGACGTGGCGGGCGTTGGCCCAGATCGTCCACACGGTCTTGCTCAAGGTGTATGGGTTGCTCGGCGATCCCCCCTTCAATCTCGTGGTGCGTTCGCTCGGACCAGACGAGAAGCATACCCCGCACTTCCACTGGTATATCTCCATCGTCCCCCGGGTGAACAAGACCGCCGGCTTCGAACTCGGCACCGGGATGTATGTGAACCCTTCCATTCCCGACACCTGCGCTCAACGATTGCGGGAGTTCGCCCTCGGTTAGAGCCTGTAAAAGGGGCCCGCGAATCACGCGAATGACACGGATGGAGTATTTTTCATTCGGGTGATCCGAGTGATTCGCGGGCACCTTTTCACTGCCTCCAAGCCGTCGCTGGGCTGCTCGTTTCAGGGTATTTTCGGGTTATTTTGAGGTTATTTTCGGTAAATCCCCCCTGGCTCATACAATACTGAGCAGATGGCCGAGAACGCACCAGATTCCCCCTCTTCGGAGCAGTTCATCACGCTGCTGAACGCAGCGCATGGACGGCTGCTGGGCTTTCTCCGCGTGATGCTGGGCAACAGCGCCGATGCCGAGGACGTGCTGCAACGGGCGAGCATGACCATCTGGCGGAAGTTCGGGGAGTTTGACCCGAGCAAGGATTTCTTCACCTGGGCGAGCAGCTTCGCCTTTTATGAGGCCAAGAATTTTCAACGCGTGTCGGCGCGCTCGCGGCTGCATTTCGACGATGAGCTCCTTCAGCGGCTGGCGGAAGAGCGCGTCCCGGATCTGGATCAGCGCGAAGCACGGCTGGCCGCAATGGACCGCTGCATCGAGGAACTCGACGACTCCGGCCGCGAACTGGTGCGCGAGTTTTATCTCAACAAGACCGAGGTCGCCGCGCTGGCCGAACGCCAGGGCCGCGCCCCACAGACCCTTTACAACAAACTCAATGCGCTGCGCCGCCTGTTGGCGGACTGCATGAAGCGCAAAACGACGCAGGAGGCGGGCTCATGAATCCCGAATTGAATTCCCAGGAATGGCACCGGCTTTTCACCGCGAAAGCAGATGGAACGATCACGCCCGAAGAACACGAACGTCTCGCGGCGCTATTGAAGGAATCGGCCGAAGCGCGTCGCGAATGGTTTGCTTTTCAGGATGCGGAAGCGGCGTTGCTGGCCTGGTCGCAGCGCGAAGCGTTGCGGCGGGATGAGGGCGTCGATGTGACTTTGCCGAAGACCGAGCTGGCCGGGGCGCATTCGTCCCGCAATGGCTGGCTGCGCTATGCCGGCACGCTGGCCGCGGGGATCGTCATTGGCCTGGCCGCGTGGGCGCTGTGGCCGAAAGCTTCGCTCAACTCGGGCAACAACCGCATCGCGGCCCGCGACGAAGCGACGACCTCCAGCGTGGCGATGCTCTCGCGCGGCGTGAATTTGGAGTGGGACAAATCCGTGGGTGTGCCCGCGCTGAATGCTCCGCTGCCGCCCGGTCTGTTGCGACTGAAGAGCGGCGTGGCGGAGATCGAATTTTTCCAAGGCGCACGGCTGTGCATCGAAGGGCCGGCGGAAATCCGGCTCCTCTCGGCGGGCGCAGCTTACTGCCAGTACGGGAAATTCAGCGCTCACGTGCCGCCGCCCGCGCGTGGTTTCCGGCTGAGCACGCCGAAGGGGGATATCGTCGACTTGGGCACCGACTTCGGCCTCGATCTGAATGACAAATCGCCGGAGCTGCACGTCTTCAAGGGCGAAGTGGAGTTGCATCAGCCCAAGGTCGAGATGCGGAAATTGACCACGGGCACGGGCGCGGGGTTGGAGAATCCGGGCGCGAATCGCATGCTCGTCGCGAATGCGGCGGCGTTTGTTTTCAGCCACGATCTGGATGCGCGGGTCATAGCGTCGCGACGCGAGGCTTTCGATCAGTGGCAGCAGCTGAACGAGCAGCGCAATGCCGATCCGGATTTGCGGGTGCACCTGGATTTTCAGGATCCGGATGGGGCGCGTTCGCTGCACAATGCGGCCTTGCACGGGGAAGACATCGCCACGGGCACGATCGTGGGCTGCAACTGGACGGAAGGCCGCTGGCCGGGCAAGCGCGCACTGCAATTTCACAGCGTGAGCGATCGCGTGCGGGTGAAGCTGCCCGGCGAATACCGGCAATTCACCATCGCGGCGTGGGTGCAATTGCACAGCCTCAATGCACGGCAGGATCAGAGCTCCATTTGCATGAGCCAGGGTTTGGACGTGGGCGATGTGCATTGGCAGGTCATCCATACCGGGGCGATTTGCCTCGGCATCGTCGCGGAGGCGCATCCGCATGTGACGGACGATTATATCAGCCCGGTAGTCTTCACTCCGGATCGTTTCGGCCAGTGGGTGCACCTCGCGGCGACCTTCGATATCGCGGCGAAGGAAGTACGCTTTTACGTCAATGGCGAGTTGCTTTCCCGCCACACGCTCAAGCGGCCGATCGTGCCCAAGCCGGCCGTTGCCGAGCTCGGCAATTGGCTGCCGGCCTCCGATTACGCCGGCTCGCATCCCGTCCGCAATTTCGTCGGCTGCATGGATGACTTCAGCTTTTACGCCCGCGCCCTGAGCGCCGACGAAGTACGCCAACTTGCCCAATGAAACTGCTCCCCCTCCTCACCCTCACCTTTGTCTGTTCCTTTGCTCCGCTGCGCGCGGAGATCACCGCCGGCCATTACGACATGGCCGCTGCCCGTGACACCTCCTCGCTGGAGACCCGCGTCATTCAAGACTGGAAACCGTGGGCGAAGGACGCCTCGATCCGGCAGAAGCTCGTCGAGATCACCGTGTGCGAATGGTGGCCCGGACAAAAAGTGCGGCTGCCCGTAACGCTGCTCGCACCCACGACCGGCGGACCTTGCCAGAACGTCATCATCGGCAATTGCGGATTGGACCTGACGAAACCCGCCTCTCCCTCGGGCGCGATGCTCCGGTTGCTCAAAGAAAAAGGCGTGGGCATTGCCCTCATCGGCATGACCACCGTCGATGCCATGGAGCCGGTCGGCAAACTCGATGTGGGGATGAAGGAACATTTCCTCAAGAGCAAGGATGCCCGCTACACGCCGGCGTGGATTTGGGGCATGAGCGATATTCGTGCGCTGACCGCGGCAGCCGCGGAGAAGGATGTTTTTCAACCGGTGAAAGTCATCGCCACCGGCGGCTCCAAGCGGGGCGTCGCCACGGCGGCGGCAGGCATCGCGGACGAGCGCATCACTGCCATCCTGCCGGTCGTGGCGCCGATCATCGATCCGCCCGGCGGGCCGTATGTGGAAGGCACGCGCCCTGCGGAAATCACCAAGGCGAACGAGCAATTCCTCGCCGACACCGGCGCGGGCAAGCTCCCCAATGTTCCGACGGCCGCGGTCGATTCCCTGACGAATCGTGAAAAGATTCGGGCCGACGAGCGCATCACCCTCGCCGAAGCGCGGGGCGCGGGCTGGACGGATGATGAAATCAAGGCCGCGAGCACCCTGGCTTGGGAAGTATGCCGCACCACTAATTATCTGCCGGCGCTGCAAAAGCGTGGCGTCGAGATTTTCTACAACGAAGGCTCCAACGACAACGTCGGCCCCGGACTGCGCGAACTCGGCCGACGTTTCCCGGAACTGCCGGTCTATGTCGTGCCCGGTGGCCAGCATGGCGGCGCGAAAGCGGCCGGATTTTTGAAGCAAGTCGGCTCGCTGCCCGAGGTGGATGAAAATCTCTACGCCTTCGCCGAGCATCATTTCTTCCACGCCCGGCCGATGATCGCGCCACCGAAGGTAACTTCGCATTGGGACAACGCCGCGCATCGGCTGCAGGTCACCGTTACCTTCCCCGATAAAGCCGAGCCGCAGAAAAACGATCTATGGTGGTCGGTGAACCGGCATCCCGATTATACCCTCGCCATGGAGTACGACGCGTGGGAAAGCGCGCCGATGCATCAGACCGGGCCAGCGACCTTTGCCGGCGAAATCCCGCTGCCGGGAAAACCGAAAACCCTGGATCTCATCACCGTCCACCAGCACACCGCCAACGGCTCGACGTTGACCATGTCGAGTCCCCTGCTCCGACCGGAAATCCCATGAAGCCGAGTTCCTTCTCCCTCTCCGCGTTCCTGCTCGTGGCTGCCGCCGCGACGAGCCCGCTCGTCGCCGCCCAACCGACCACACAGCAGACGGAATTCTTCGAAAAGCAAATTCGCCCCATCCTCGCGAATCGCTGCTACGAGTGCCACAGCGTGGAAAAGAAAACCAAGGGCGGCCTCGCGCTCGACTCCGCCGCGTCCACGCTCAAGGGCGGCGACACTGGGCCGGCCCTCGTCCCCGGCGACCCCGAGAAGAGCCTGCTTATTAGCGCGGTACGCTACCAGGATCACGACCTGCAGATGCCGCCGAAGCGTCAGCTTTCGGCGGAGGAGGTCAAGACGTTGGAAGAATGGGTGAAGATGGGCGCGCCCGACCCGCGCACCGCGCCGATCGTGGCGAAGAAAGGCCGCGTCATCGACATCGAGGAAGGCCGGAAATTCTGGAGCTTCACGCCGATTGCCCAAGTCGAGCCGCCCAAGGTGGAGGGGGCCACTTCTCCCATCGATGCTTTCATCCAGGCGAAGCTGAAGAAGGAAGGTCTTGTTCCCGCGCCGCCGGCGGACAAGCGCACTCTGATTCGCCGCGCGACCTACGATTTAATCGGCCTGCCCCCGACGCCGAAAGAAGTCGCGGATTTCCTCGCCGACAATTCGCCCGAGGCCTTCGACAAAGTCGTCGACCGCCTGCTTGCTTCGCCGCAATACGGCGAACGTTGGGGACGTCACTGGCTCGATGTCGCCCGTTACGCGGATTCAAACGGCATGGACGAAAACATCGCCTTCGGCAACGCCTGGCGTTATCGCGACTACGTCGTTCGTTCCTTCAACACGGACAAGCCGTTCAACCAATTCGTGATCGAGCAAATCGCCGGCGACCTCCTGCCCTATAGCGAGGATGCGATGACCGGCACCGGCTTCCTCGCCCTCGGCGCTCGCGTGCTCGCCGAACCCGACATGCAGAAGCTCGAGATGGACATCATCGACGAGCAGATGGACACGATCGGCAAGGCCTTCATGGGCATGACCATCGGCTGCGCGCGTTGCCACGATCACAAATTCGATCCCATCCGGCAGGCGGATTACTACGCGATGGCCGCCATCTTCCGCAGCACCCGCAACCTTGCCGACGAGAAGATGGGCGCGATCAAATTCTGGTACGAGCACTCCCTCGCCACTCCCGAGCAGATCGCGGAGAAAAAGAAATACGACGAGGAAGTCAAAGCGCGGAAAGCGAAGATCACCGCCATCTCGACCAAGGCACGCCGCGAGATCCATGAGCCCTTGGAAAAGCGTGCCACCGACTACCTCGTCGCCGCCGCATTCCTGCCGGAAAAGCCCAAGCTGCTCGATGCCATGCCGGTGGCCAAGGCCCACGATCTGGATGCCAATATCCTGCTCTCCTGCCGCCAGTATCTCGATCTGCATCCGACGGTGCCGTTCTTCAACGTATGGCGGGATCTGGCGCCCGGCCACGACGGTGTCGCCCTGCACGAGCATTACGACGCGGTTTTTGCCGAGGCGCTCGCCACGAAGAAAGGTGAAGCCTACGCCGCGCTCACCGATTTGAAGGGCTTCCTTGGCCTCCCGGCCAAGGACGAAGACATTCTCGATAAAGCGACGCTCGCCCAGATCGCCGCGATGACCACGGAGGTCACCGAGTTCGAGGAGAAAGGCCCCGATCTCCCCGCGTTGATGAGCGTGACCGATGGCAAGATTCTCAAGACGCTGCCCATCCATTTGCGCGGCAGCTATCTCACCCTCGGCGAACCCGTGGAGCGTGGCTTTCCTGAAGTGATGCGCACGACCTTCACCAAGCCGATTCTGCCCGCCAAGCACAGCGGGCGCCTGGAACTCGCCGAATGGATGGCTAGCAGCGAGCATCCGCTCACCGCACGCGTCATCGTGAACCGCGTCTGGCGCTGGCATTTCGGTCAAGGCATCGTCGCCAGCACGGATAACTTCGGCGAACTCGGCGCGCGGCCTTCGCACCCGGAATTGCTCGACTGGCTGGCGCGCAATTTCATCGAGAACGGCTGGTCGATCAAAGACCTGCACCGGCTCATCATGAAATCGGCGGTCTATCAGCAGGCCAGCACGGTCAGCTTTTCTCCGTCGGACAAAGTCGATCCACGCATCATCGATCCCGAGAATCACCTGCTCTGGCACGCCAATATCCAGCGCCTCGAAGCGGAGGAAATCCGCGATGCCATGCTCTACACTTGCGGCTGGCTCGATATGACGATCGGCGGCAAGACCATCCCGCTGCACAATCGCGAGTTCGTTTTCAATCACACCAGCAAGGACGCCACCACCTACGAGAGTCCGCGCCGCGCGCTCTATCTCCCGGTAATTCGCAACCATCTCTACAACATGCTGGAGCAATACGATTATCCGGATCCGACGATGCCCACCGGCAGCCGCAACAGCACCGTCATCGCTCCGCAGGCGCTCATCATGATGAACGCACCGGTAGTCATGGAAAGCAGCCAGCGCCTCGCTGTGAAGCTGGCGCCCATCCCCAGCGATGAAGGGCGCGTGCAGCAAGCTTACCAGATGCTTTTCAGCCGGCCGCCCAAGGATCACGAGCTTGCGGATGCGCTCGCCATGGTCCGCGAATTCCGCACCACGGAGTCGCCGGAGCGCGCGTGGGCGATCTTTTGCCAGGCCCTCTACGCCGCCAACGAGTTCATCTACCTGAGGTAACATTATGACGCCCCAACCCTTCGCTCCTCTCACTCGTCGAAGTATGCTGCAGCGCGCCGCGGCCGGCTTTGGTTATGTCGCCTTGCAAGGTTTGCTCGGCCGCGAAAAGGCACAGGCGGAAGTCATCCCGAATCCGCTCGCTCCGAAGCAACCGCAGTTTCCCGCGCGGGCCAAACGCGTGGTCTTTCTCTTCATGAAAGGCGGGCCGAGCCACGTGGATACCTTCGACCCGAAGCCGCTTCTCCAGCGCGATGACGGCAAGCCTTATCCTTACGAGCAGCCGCGGGTGCAGTTTGCCCAGACGGGCAAGCTTTTGAAATCGCCATGGAGCTTCAAGCAATACGGCCAGAGCGGGCTTCCCGTCAGCGAGCTCTTCCCGAATGTCGCGCAGTGCGTGGATGATCTCTGCATCCTGCGCTCCGTATATGGCACCAATCCCGCCCACGGCGGCGCCTGCCTCAAGCTGCACACCGGCAGCGACACGCAGATTCGCCCAAGCATGGGCTCCTGGGTGCTCTACGGCCTCGGCTCGGAGAATGAAAATCTGCCCGGCTTCATTACCATCTGCCCGACGCTGGCCCACGGCGGCGTGAATAATTGGGGCGCCGCTTTCCTGCCCGCTTATTGCCAGGGCACCCCGATCGGCAACGCCAGCATTCCCGCGGATAAAGCGCTCGTGCGGCACATTCGCAATGACTTGCTCAGCGGAGAGGAGCAGCGCAAGCAACTCGACTACATCGCCAAGCTCAACCGCGAACATCTCGAACTCACCGGCCCGGATCTCGCCTTGGAAGGGCGCATCAATTCTTTCGAGCTCGCCTATCGCATGCAGAGCACGATGCCCGAGGCCCAGGACATCAATGGCGAGAGCGAGGCCACGAAGCGGATGTACGGGCTCGATAACAAAGTGACCGCCAACTTTGGCCATCAGTGCCTGATGGCCCGCCGCTTTCTCGAGCGCGGCGTGCGTTTCGTGCAAGTCACACATAGCGACGGCGAGGTGCAGTGGGACCAGCACAGCGCGCTTTTTAAGGGCCACACCAAGAATGCGGCCGAAGTGGACAAACCGATCGCCGGTTTCCTGCGGGACCTGAAGGAGCGCGGTTTATTGGAAGATACGCTGGTGCTGTGGGGCGGCGAATTCGGCCGCACTCCGACTGCGCAGGGCGGCGACGGTCGCGATCATAATCCGCACGGCTTCACCATGTGGATGGCTGGCGCGGGCGTGAAACCGGGCATCGCCTACGGGGCGACGGATGATTACGGCTACTTTGCCCAACAGGACAAAGTCCACATCCACGACCTGCACGCCACGATCCTTCATCTGCTCGGCATGAATCACGAAAAACTGACTTACCGTTACGCTGGTCGCGATTTCCGGCTCACGGATGTGGAAGGCCGCGTGGTAAAGGAAATCATCGCTTAACTCTCCACCCCCGGAACTCTTGAATCACATCGACCTTACTGGCCGTTGCGCCATCGTCACTGGCGGCGCTCGCGGCATCGGCCTCGCCATCGCTACCCGTCTCCTCCAATCCGGCGCCCGCGTTTCGCTATGGGATATGGATGCGACGGCTCTCGCCCAGGCAACGGAGGAATTGAAAGCCCTCGGCACGGTCCACACCGCGGTGACGGACGTCACCAACGCCGAATCCATCGAAGCCGCCGCAGCCGCTACAGCCGCGGCCTTGGGCAAACTCGACATTCTCGTCAACAACGCCGGTATCGCCGGGACGAATGCGAAGACATGGGAGACCGATCCCAAGGAATGGCGCCGGGTCCTCGACATCAATCTCAACGGACCCTTCCACTGCTGCCGCGCCGTCATCCCACATCTGCTCCGCAATGGCTACGGGCGCATCGTCAATATCGCCTCGATCGCGGGCAAGGAGGGCAATCCCAACGCCGCGCACTATAGTGCCTCGAAAGCCGGTGTCATCTCGCTGACCAAATCGCTCGGCAAGGAACTGGCGACCAGCAATGTCGTGGTGAACTGCGTGACTCCCGCGGTCATCGCCACCGATATCCTGAAACAGATGGCGCAGACGCACATCGATTACATGCTCTCGAAAATCCCCATGGGCCGTTTCGGGAAAACGGAAGAAGCCGCGGCGTTGGTAGCGTGGCTCAGTTCGGAAGACTGCTCCTTCACCACCGGCGCGGTCTTCGATCTTTCCGGCGGGCGGGCCACTTACTAAAAAGCCGAGTGAATCGCGAAGCGTCTCCCCCGCGCAGCACCCACTGGAAATGGTGGATCACCGCTCTGCTCCTGCTAGCCACCACGCTGAATTACATGGACCGGCAGACGCTGGCCAGCGTGGCCAGCGCATCACCGATGAGTTTCACCTCAACCAGGAACAGTACGGCGATATCGAGTTCGCCTTCGGCTGGGGGTTCGCCGCCGGCTCACTCGTTCTCGGCATTCTCGCGGATGTCATTAGTGTCCGCTGGCTCTATCCACTCGTCCTGCTCGGTTGGTCCGCGACCGGTTTTCTCTCCGGTATGACCCATGGCTACCTGCCGATGCTGGCTTGTCGCGGGCTGCTTGGCTTTTTTGAATCGGGCCAATGGCCCTGCGCGTTGCGCACGACGCAGGCGCTCCTCTCCGGCGGACAACGCTCGCTCGGCAACAGCGTTCTCCAAAGCGGCGCCTCGCTCGGCGCGATCTTCACGCCGCTGATCCTGCGTTTCATGGTCGCGGGAAATCCGGCGGTCGGCGCCTGGCGGCCGGCGTTCATGATGATCGGTGCGCTCGGCCTCGTCTGGATTGTGGCGTGGCTGGCCAGCGTCCGGCACGGCGATTTCGCGGTGGTCCAGGTAAAGACCAGCGATGCGCCCAGCGCATTCGCGTGGTGGCGCGAGATCTATCGCGACCGGCGTTTCTGGGCGCTGGTCGTGATGGTCATCGCGATCAACATCATCTGGCACATCATTCGCGCCTGGCTCACGAAATTCCTCCAGCAGGGCCGCCACTATTCGGAAGCCGATGCCCTGCTCATCAGCTCCGGCTTTTACATCGCGACCGATATCGGCTGCCTGCTTTCCGGTGCGGCCGCGCTGTGGCTCACGCGCCGCCGCGGCGATTCGCACCGCGCGCGGCTCTGGGTGTTCGGCGTGTGTTCCGCGATTACGGCGCTGACGAGTGTCACTGGCCTGTTGTCCAAGGGGACTCTGCTCCTCCTCATGCTGTATGTCGTCGGCGCCGCGGCGCTGGGTTTGTTCCCCTGCTACTATTCGTTCACCCAGGAATTGAGCGCCCGGCATGTGGGCAAGGCGACCGGGTTGCTTTCGGCGATCGGCTGGCTGGTCGCTTCACCCCTGCAAAAATACTTCGGCCGTCTGGTCGACCAGACGCATTCCTTCGATCTCGGGATCTCGCTCATCGGCTGGGTGCCGTGTGTCGCCCTGGCCGCCATGCTCATCTTCTGGCGCCACAATCCGGAGAATGAATCCCGCTGAACCCAACTGAATCTATGCTGACTGAATCCACCCGCCTGCACGACTTCTCCACGCTGTCCGGGATGACTTATCTCAACACCGCGGCGGAGAGCATCCCGCCCCGCCAAACCGGCGAGGCCATCGCCGCGTATTGGCACGACAAGCAGAAGGGCATGAAAGGCCGCGACGCCCATTTTGCCCAGGTCGAAGGCTGCCGCGAAGTGACCGCCCGTCTGCTCGGTTTGCGGACATCTGAGGTCGCATTCTGCTCCTGCAGCTCCGAGGCCTACAATCTTCTCGCCTCCGCACTGCAACTCGGCAGCAACGATGAAGTGGTGGTGACCGATTTGGATTTTCCCGCCGGGGTCACACCGTGGCTGCGGTCGCCGGAGAAGCCGGTCCTGCGCGTCTGGAATGCGGTGGACGGCGCGCTGGATGCCAACCATCTCGCTGTGTTGCTCAACGAGCGCACCAAGCTGGTACAGGTCTCGCTGGTCAGTTTCTACAATGGTCATCGGATCGATTGGACGCCTTTCCACGACATGGTGCGGCGGCTCGCTCCGAATGCGCTGATCTCCGTGGACATCACCCAGGCCTTCGGGCGCGTGGTGCTCGACTGCGCCGGCGCGGATATTCTCATCTCCAGCACGCACAAGTGGACGCTCGGTATCCACGGCGGCGGCATCATTGGCATTCCCGCGACAAGCGGCGCGCGACTCACCACGCATGCGGGTGGCTGGTATCATTTGCAAAACGCCTTCGACACCGATCGCTTTGAACGGGCGGTTAGCAAATCCGGTGCGGCGAGCTTTTCCGTGGGCATGCCAAATTTCGTCGCGCTCTACGCGCTGAATGCCTCCCTACGCTATCTCGAAGCCGTGGGAATCAAGAATATCGCCGCCCATGCGGACCCGCTCGTCGCCGCCGCCGAAGCCGGCGTCCGCGCGCTGGGAGTGAAGCCGATGTGCCGCTGGAACGGCAGCGGCATCCTCGCTTTCCAGGATTCACGCAGCACCGAATTGCACGCCGCCCTGGAAAACGAAAACATCCACGTGATGCACAATGCCGGACGAATCCGTATCGCCGTGCACGGTTACAACACGCAAAAGGATATCGACTATTTCCTCAGTGTCCTGACGACACTGCTCCGAAAGGTCTAAAGGGCTGTAAAAAGTGCCCGCGAATCACGCGAATGACACGGATGGAGTATTTTTCATTCGGGTTATCTGTGTGATTCGCGGGCAGAACAGTCTCTGACCTCAACCCAAACCACCCAGACATGCCAACTCCCCCCCAACATCACGCGCCGTTCCTTTTTGCGTTCCGCCACACTGGCCGCACTCGCGCAGACCGGATGCTCCACGCTCCCCAGCGCCCACCACGATCACGTCGACGCGCATGTCCACTTGTGGAGTTCCGACACCCATCGCTACCCGCTCGCCCCGGGTTTCGGCTTGAAGGATATGGTGCCGCGCAGTTTCACGGCACACGATCTTTTCGCTCAGTGCCGTCCCAACGGTGTCGGCCGCGTCGTGCTCATCCAGATGAGCTTTTACCACTTCGACAACCGCTACCTGCTCGAATCCATCGCGCATCATCCGGACGTCTTTCGCGGCGTGGCGATCGTCGATGAGACGAAGGCGAATCTGCACGACACGGTGAAGACGCTGACCAGCCAGGGCGTCCGCGGTTTCCGCGTCTATTCGGAACCGGAGCAAGTGGCGACGTGGCCGCATTCCGCCGGGATGAAGAAATTGTGGACCTACGCCGCGGACAGAAATCTGACCCTGTGCCTGCTCACGGAGCCGGACGCGCTCCCGGGCGTGCATCGCATGTGTCAGGCGTATCCGCACACCCGCGTCGCCATCGATCACTTCGCGCGCATCGGCATGAAGAGTCCGATCCGGCGAAAGAGTGTCGATGAACTCTGCCGTCTCGCGGAATGCCCGCACACCTATGTGAAAACGTCGGCCTTCTACGCGCTCGGCGCGAAAAAGGCGCCGTATACCGATCTCGGGCCGATGATCCATCGTCTGCGTGACGCCTACGGCGCCTCACGGCTGATGTGGGGCAGCGATTGTCCGTTCCAATTACAGGATGGCCAAACCTACGCCAACTCCATCGCGTTGATCCGCGACCGGCTGCCTTTCCTCACCGCCGAAGACAAGCAATGGATGCTCGGTGGGACCGCAGCGAAGGTCTTTTTTGCGTAGGCTGCAGCTATGCGAACCGCTCGATGAAGCTGCGGTAAAACTCGACGGCGCGCTCGACCTCGGCGAGATCGACGAATTCCACAGCTGCGTGCGCCTGGTCGATGCTGCCCGGACCGAACACCAGACTCGGCACACCTTGTCGTGAAAGCTTGCTCGCATCACACGAGAACGGCACCCCGCAGACATCGCTATCGAGACCCATTTCACAAAGCACGGTGCTGGCCAATTTGGCGGCGGCGGATTCAGCGGGTGTTTCCAGCGCTTCGTCGGTGAGCATCGGCGGCTCCATGAAAGCATCCAACGTCGGATGCTCCGCCCGCAAGGCATCGAGCATGCCTTGATAGTGCGCGAGCACGCCCGCCACGGTTTCGCCCGGCAGCAAACGGCGGTCGATCTCGATGGCGCAGGTATCCGGCACGAAGTTCACCTGCACGCCGCCTTGAATGACCCCGACATTCAACGTCGCCGGTCCGAGCAACCGATGCACGTGTCTGGCGAGACGTCGCTGTTCTTCTTCCAGCGCGAGAACGATGCGCGCCATGTGCGTGATCGCATTCACGCCGAGATGCGGCTTGCCGCTATGCGCTGCTTTACCGCGAACGACAATACGCCAGCGCAGGACACCTTTGCAGGCAATGACCGCGCGCAGGCCGGTCGGCTCGGCCACCAGCGCGGCCTGGGCGGTGAGCCCTTCGCAAAGCTTCACCACCCCGCGAAAGGAAAACTCTTCATCCACCACCGCCGCGAGCCAGACCTCGCAAGGCGGCTGCTGACCCGACTCGCGCAGCGCCGCCACCGCATGCATCATCGCCGCGAGACCAGCCTTGGTATCCGAGCTGCCGCGGCCATACATCTTCCCCTCTTCGATCCGCGGCTCGAACGGCGGAATACTCATCCCCTTCACCGACACCGTATCCATGTGCGCCTCCAGGATGACCCGGCGTGAGGGATCGCGACCCGGCAGACGCGCGATGACATTCGGCCGGCCGGGAAACACCTCCTGCTCCCAGACTTCGATCCCGCGCTGCTCAAAAAAGCGCCGGATCCAGCTCGCGACCTCGCGCTCTCCCGGACCGCCTTCATAGGACGAATTCACGCTATTGATTCGCACCAATTCAGCGAGGGTCTGGGTTACCGGGGAAAGGGTCATGCGCGATTCTGAGCAAGCCTCGCTCCCGGGCCAACTGGAAACCACCGCACGCTGCCGATAGACGACGCCAGGATAACTAACATTCTTTCCTCCCAGCGGTTCCTTTATTAAGGTCGCCATCGGCCTCCTCAGATGAACTCCCCGCATCTCTCCGCCCCGGGCATTCGCCGCCGCGAGTGGCTGCGTGTCGGCGGGCTCAGTGCGCTCGGGCTTTCCCTTTCCCGTTTATGGGGCAGCTCCGCCCGCGGCGCCGCGGCTCCCGTTGCCAACAGCGCCAGCTTCGGTCGCGCCAAGTCGTGCATCCTGCTCTTCCTCTCCGGAGGGCCGCCGCAGCACGACACCTTCGACCCAAAGCCCGACGCACCCTTGGAAATCCGAGGCACCTTCCGCTCGATCCCGACCAGCGTTCCCGGCACCCACTTTTGCGAGACTCTGCCGCACACCGCGCAGATCGCGCATCAACTCGCGGTCGTCCGTTCGATGACCACCGACATCAACTCCCACTCCACGAGCGGCGCGTTCATGCTCACCGGCTATCTGCCGGCATCGAAAGCCGAGAACGTCCCCGCGGGGCCGCAGGATTGGCCGAGCATCGCCTCGGTCGTCGGCACGCTGAAGCCGAGCACCCGCACGCCGCTTTCGTCGGTCGTCTTGCCCGAACTCATTCACAACAATGGCCACATCGTCTGGCCGGGACAGAATGGCGGTTTCCATGGGCGCCGCCTGGCATCCCATGATGATCCAGTGCGACCCGACCCAGCAGCCGATGCACATCGAAGGCATGAGTCTCACCGAGGGCATGACGAGCGTGCGCCTCGCCGAACGGTTCAATTTGCTGCAGCAATTCGACGCGCATTTCCGCGACGGAGCGAAGAGCAGCGCGATCGAAGAACTCGGTCGCATGGACCAAAAAGCCTTCGACGTCCTGCACTCCGACGCCAGCCGGCAGGCCTTCGAAATCGAACGCGAATCGGCGGCCCTGCGCGACAATTACGGACGCCACAAATTCGGCCAGAGCGTGCTGCTCGCGCGGCGCCTGGTGGAAGCAGGGGTGCGGCTTGTACAGGTCAATTGGCCGCGCGCCGAGGGCGACGAAAATATCGGGAATCCGCTTTGGGACACGCATCAGAACAATGCGGCCCGCGTGCGCGATGTCCTTGCTCCGCAGTTCGATCGCACCTTTGCCACACTGATCGCCGATCTGCAGTCGCGAGGCTTGCTGGACGAGACTTTGGTCGTGGCGATGGGCGAATTTGGCCGGTCGCCGAAGATCAATGCCTCCGGTGGCCGGGACCATTGGGGCTCGTGTTTCTCCGTCGTGCTCGCTGGAGCCGGAATCGGCGGCGGGCAGATCGTGGGGACGAGCGACCGGCTGGGCGCTTTTCCGGCATCCCGTCCCGTCCATCCGCCGGATCTCGCGGCGACTATCTTCCACTTCCTGGGTGTCGACCCGGCGGCCGAATTTGTCGACCCGATCGGACGTCCCCGACGGGTGACCGATAACGGCCAGCCCCTGAAGGAACTAACCGGTACCTGAGTCGCTTAGAGACCGCGCGATAAACCGGCAGAGATTCTTTGGCCCGCGAATCACACAGATGACCCGAATGAAAAATAGCCCATCCGTGTCATTCGTGTGATCCGCGGGCAGTCTTTTTACAGCCGCTAAGAAACCCGCCCCTGGGCGGTCATTCTTTGAGAGCCATGTCCGCCCCTTCGAATTTCTTTCCCGAGCGTGCTCACCGCTGCCGTGGGCCGGTCTCGCGCCGGAGCTTCCTCGAAATCGGCGCACTCAGCCTGCTCGGCTTGGGGATGAGCGACTATCTGCGCGCGGAGACGCTGGCCAAGGCGGTCGGCCACAAGCTCCGCGACAAGGCGGTGATTTTCATCTGGCTGCCCGGCGGCATGTCGCACCTCGAGAGTTACGACATGAAGCCCGATGCGCCGCTGGAGTATCGCGGCATCCTGCGCCCGATCAAAACGAACGTCTCGGGCATCGAGGTCTGCGAGCTTTTCCCGCGGCACGCGCAGATCGCGGATAAGTTCAATCTCATCCGTTCGGTTTGCCACGAGTTCGCTGATCACGGCGGTGGCCACAAGCGCTTCCTCACCGGGCGCCTGCCGGCCACACCGACGGGTTTTGTGAACGATGCGCCGGCGGTAACGTCGATCGTCCACAAGAAGCTCTCCCGCGCTGACCAGGCGATGCCGGTCTCCGTGGCGGGCGTCGACAACGGGAGGGCGGGCATCGACACCTTCTCGCTGGGCGCGGCCTGGCTCGGACCCAGCACCACCCCCTTCATGGTGGCGGGCGATCCCAGCTCACCGGATTTCAAGATCCAGAACATCGGCCTCACGCCCGATATGCAGACGCGGCTCGATGATCGCGTGCATTTGCTCGAAGGCATGGACCGGCTGCGGCGCGATGCCGATTCGAGCGGGCTAATGGGCGCGATGGATGAGTTCAGCCAACGCGCGTTTCACATGCTCACCTCGCCCCAGGTGCAGACCGCCTTCGATCTCAGCCGGGAGCCGGACAGCGTGCGCGACCGTTACGGGCGCCATGCCTATGGTCAGCGCGGGCTGATGGCGCGCCGCCTCGTGGAAGCAGGTTGCCGCTTTGTCACCATGGTTTGGGAAAATCCGTTCCCCGGGACGAAGATCCCGGATGGCTGCACCTACAACTGGGATTCGCACGCGGTGAACTGCCACATGTTCAACGACTGCCATTGGCGCATGCCGGTCTACGATCAGGCGCTCACCGCCCTTATCGAAGACCTCTACGCTCGCGGCCTCGACAAGGACGTGATGCTCATCGCCACGGGCGAATTTGGCCGCACACCGAGGATCAACACGCAGGTCGGAACGCAGACCAAGGTGAGCCAACCGGGCCGCGACCATTGGCCGAATGCCATGTCGATGCTGGTCAGCGGCGGCGGCATGCGGACCGGACAGGTCATCGGCGCGACCAATGCCCGGGGCGAGTACCCGGTCGATCGACAGCTTTCCCCGAACGACCTTTGGGCCACGGTCTATCGCCACCTCGGCATCGACTACAACGACAGCACGCTGGATCTCAGCGGACGCCCGATGCCGATCCTGCCCTTCGGCTCGCCGATCGAGGAAATCCTGCCGGTTTCGTAACGGCATCAAGCGGTAAGGAGCGGCTTATGCCGTCGCGAATTTAGCGCGAAGGTTTTCCGAAAATTCCTCCAGCACCCGGGTTTGCTCGAACTGCGCGACCCAAGTGCGCCCTGCTTTTCCCCAGGCGGCGAGTTGTCCGGGATCAGCCGCCAGCCGGTCCAGCGTTTCCGCAAGAGATGCGGGCTCACCGGGCGGCACGTTGCACCCGAAGCCACCTTCCGCCACCACACGGGCCAATTCACTGTCCGCATCGGCCACGCTGAGAATGGGGCATCCGTAGGCCAGCGGGTTCAAAAGTTTGCTGGGGAAAAAGGCCCGGCCACTGCCCGCGAGTTGCGGGATGACCGCGATGTCGCAATCCGCAAGCATCTCGCGATATTCGGCATCTGGCAGGAGCGGCAGCAGGCGGACGTTTTCGAGTCCGGCCGCCTCGGTTTCGATCAAGTAACGCTGGGCGCCGTCACCGCAAATCACGAGACGAATCCGCTGGCCGCGCACCAGGCGGACGGCGCGCACCAAAAGCTGGACGCCTTGTTTTACGCCGATGTTGCCGCTGTAGACGGCGAGGAAATCGTTCTCCGCCATTCCCTGCCGCGCCCGAAAAGCGCCCCGCACCGGAGGATCTTCGAGGCGAATGCCATTGGGAAAATAGAGCTGTCTTTCCGGCGGCACGCCCTTGCTGGAAAACGCGGTGAGCATTCCGCGGCTGATTCCGGAAACCTGCCACGCGTGGCGATAAGCGAAGGCTTCGACCGCGTAAAGCGAACGCGTGAAAGCGTCGTCGCGCAACAGGCCCACGCCGACCGCGGCATCCGGCTGCAGATCCTGCACGTGGAAGACGTACGCGTCGCGCGGAGCAATGATACGAGCCACGAGGCCGGACCGAGGAGCAGCGGCGGGGAAATGGTGATCAGCACTTCGGGTCGTGGACGAATCAGCACTCGCGGCAACGAAGTGAGGACAAAGGTCGCTTCATGAATGATCCGCCGCCACCAACGCACCCGGCTCGGCACGTAATGCCAGCAGCGATGCACGAGCACGCCATTCACCGTCTCGCTGCGCCAGATCACGCCGCGATCTTCCGCGCGCTTCCGCCACGCTGGGTAATAGGAAAACGTCGTAACCATCTCGACCTCGTGCCCAGCGGCGCGCAAGTGTTCGCACAGCGCGGTATTACACGGCCCGATGCCTGTCGCCTCCGGGGCGTAATTAATGCCCCAGACGAGAATCTTCATTTTGTCGGAGGCGCAGTTCGTAGGTCTTGGCCACACTCAGAAACTCGTACTCAGCGTGCAGCCGCGCAAAGTAATAACCCGCGCGGCCATCGAGAAATCCACGCTGCCAGACGTAGACAAAAAGAAAGCGCAGCAGGGGACGGCAAGGCAGGCGGCGCGACCAGCGTTTCAAGCGCTGGCGCCAGCCGAAGTCATGGGTCGGCGCGCGCTGCTCCTCGCTCAGGGTTACGTGCGCTTCCCAGTTGGAGTAGACATTGTGCTTTTCGACGAAAGACTCGATCGTGGGGAACGCGTAGTGCGCCATTTCCGCGCGCAGCCGCCCGATCTTCCCATCGACGATCATCGGCTCGTGGATTTCGTGATCGGCGTGGCTGATCGCCGCTGCGGTGAGTTTCGCGTAGCGCGCCTTGCGATGCTGGAAGAAGCGCATGATCCAGTTCGGGCGGTAGGCGTGATTGAGCCACTGGCCGAGGAACCAGAAGCGACGATCGATCTGATAGGCCACGCAATCCCCTGTGCCAGTGACGATGGCGCGCAATTCCTCGGCCGCCTCGGGCGGAAGCGTTTCGTCGGCGTCGATGAGGAAAACCCACTCGTGCTTGAAGGCGATATTCTCCAGCGCCCAGTTGCGCTTCTTCGGCCAGCTGCCGTTGAAATGGAATTGGACGACCCGGGCGCCGGATGCTTCCGCAATCGCCGGCGTGCCATCGGTGCTCTGCGAATCGACGACCCAGATTTCATCCGCCCACGCGATGCTCTCGAGACAGCGCGGCAGATTCGCCGCCTCGTTTTTCGCGGGGATCAAAAAGCTGACGGGAACTTTGTTCATTTGCCATCCCCGGCCTCGCGGACGATGCGGGCTGGATTTCCCACGGCGGTGCAACCCTCGGGAATGTCACGGGTAACCACGCTGCCCGCACCCGCCACCGCGCCGGCGCCGAGCGTCACACCCGGCAACACGATGGCGCGCGCGGCCACCCACGCGCGATCACCCAGGCGAATCGGCGCGCAGGTCATCGGAAAATCCGGTTGGCGATGATCGTGCGACGCGGCGCACAAATAAGCTCCTTGCGAGACGACCGAGCGCGCACCGAGCGTGATGGGTGCGACGTTGTAAATCTCCGCGCCATCGGCGATGCACGCGTCGTCGCCGAGCGTGAGTTGCCACGGCGCCCAGACGATGGCGCCGGGATAGACGTGACACCGTGCTCCCACCTTCGCGCCCCACACGCGTAGCACCAGCGCGCGCCAGGCATGCAGCGGACGCGGAGTCCAGCGGCAGAGCAACAGCCACGTGAGATTCCACGCGGCGCGGGCGAGTCGGTGTTGGAGCGAAAAGCTGGAGACCATTAGGTGGGCGAAATCAGGGCGACGAGGTTCTCCGCCGTACGACGGATATCAAACCGTGCGCTAAAGCAGCGTTGGGCGGCAAGCCGCATCGCCGCCGGGTCGGCCGCTTGCCAGCGTTCGAGGAGGCGGGCGGTGCCGTCGACGTCGTCGGCCTCGGCGAACCCGGCTCCATCGTCGACGATCTCGCGCCAGATATTGACGCGGCGCGAGAGCAGCACCGGCACTCCGCTGGCCAGGGCTTCGGCCACGGCGACGCCGAAATTTTCCTGGTGCGACGGCAGCGCGAAAACTTCCGCCGCCGCCAGCGCCGCCCATTTGTCGTCTCCGTAGAGCGGGCCGGTGAAAGTAACGCGCAGCCCATCCGCACGCGCGCGCAAATCCGCTTCCAGGCGCGAGTCCGCACACGGCCCGGCAAAGACCAGATGCAAGGGCGGCGCCACCCGGCGAAAAGCCTCGATAAGCAGATCGCAACCTTTCTTTTCGTGCAGGCGGCCGAGGAAAAGGAGAATCCGCTCACCGCGGAGTTGCGGGAAACGGGCGTCGAACAAAGCGCGCAGTTCTTCCGCCGGGCGAGGCGGTGCGGTCGTTCCCAGCGGGACGACGGATTCGCGTTGAGGCGCCCACGGTCGAAACAAATCACGGCCCAGTCGCCGCTCCTCCTCGCTGGTAAAGACGATGCCCGCGGCTTCCCGCACCACGCGATTTTCAATGAGCTTCCAGTAACAGAGCTTGCGAAGGTGCCGCCACGGGAACGCCTCGCGAAACCAAGGATCGAGCATGCCGTGAGGAAACAAAAAGTAGCGCGTCGCGGAGCCCCGCAAGGCCTGCATGGTGCCGATGCCCTGCCATTGCCAAAGACCGTGAATGAATACGGCTTCGTAGTCGTTGGCCTGGGCCCGCAACCAACGAGTGAAGTCGGGCGACCAGGCAAAGTTACCGCGTCCCGGAAAAGCATGCACCGGCACCGGCCACGACGCACCGGCGTCATCGAAGGTGGCAACTTCCGAGGCGACTCCCGCCGCCGCATGCGCGAGGCAAAGCTGCCGCACCAATTCCGCCGGGCCACCTCGCGCTGGATCGAGCGAATGCAGCACATGCAATAGTGGCCGCTTCATGCGTCCAGCACCTCCCGGTAGAGAGCGAGATATTCTCGAATCATGCGCTCCGCAGAGAAACGGGCCGCGTTTTCGATCCCGACCCGAATCGACTCGGTGCGTGCCATTTCATCCTGGCCCAGGATTTCTTCGATCGCTTCCGCGCCGGCGACGATGTCGCTCGGATCCGTCAAATAAAATGCCGCACCGCCGCCGACCTCGGTCATCGGATTCTTACCGGTTGTGAGCACATGGCATCCGCAAGCTTGCGCTTCGATGATCGGCCAGCCAAAGCCTTCTTCCAGCGAGGGAAAGAGCAAAAGTTCCGCCCCGGAATAAAGAGCCGCGAGCGCCCGGTTGTCCACGTTGCTGCGGGTCTCCACGCCCGGCGCATCGCAGGGCGGCCCGATCATGAGCAGGCGTGGAGTCTGCAATCCCAGACGCGCGCGAAGGGCGCTGTGCATGGCGACCACGCCGACGCGGTTCTTATACCATTGCCCTCCGCCAACGTGCAGAATGTAAGGTTCCACCGGCACGCCCTGTTTCGCGAAAATGGTCGCATCGACTTTCTCCCCACGGCGGCGGCGGGCCGCTGCCTCCGCGATTTCGGCCACGGGCGCGTAAGCAAAATTTTGCCCCATGTAGGTGACGCTGACGATCTCGGCGGAATGTCCCGTCAGACGCAGGACATCGCGTCGCGTGGCTTCCGAGATACATGTCAACCGGCGCGCACGGCGCAGACCGGCGAGAATCCAACGTTGTAGAATCCGGCCCGACCATCCGGTGCGGTTTTGTGGAAATTCGCCGCGCGCGGAGCGAATCGCCAGCATGTCGTTGCAGGTGACGAGGTGCGGTCGAGACGCGACGTCTCTCACGTACATCGCGTTTGAGTGGTCGCAGATGTGGACGAGATCGGCGGCCGCCGCGAGTCGCCGCAGGCGAGTGGGGAAGAGGAGAAATTTATCGAGATAGCCGAGCCACTTTCCGGCGCCGGAAGCGCCCGGCTTGAGCTTGCCGAAAACGGGTTCCGGCCGAGCGATCTGCACTTCCACGCCGGAGACGCGAAGACCTTCCTCCAGCGCGGCCGCGAAACGCAGCATGCTCTCCTGGCGATCATGCAAATAGTTGGAGACCAGCAGGACTTTCATCGCGCTTCTTCTTCCCTCTTCCCGTGCAACCGCTCGGCGTAGGAGGATCGACCTCGGATCGCCACCTCGGCGGGTTGCGGCACCGGTTGTGAACGGGGGAGTGGTGTTACCTGATCCTCCTGCTGGGCAGCGCTGAGCGCGAGGCCGGCGGTGAATACCGCGAAGCCGAGGGTGGTCGGTTGCCCAAATTGGCCATTCGCCAGGTCGAGTCCTCCGGCGCCGACGAGCAGCAGCGGCAGAATTCTTCCCGCGCGATACGCCTTCAACGCCGCAGCTATGACCACCAATAACATCGCGCAGCGCAGGGCGATATACGCCGCGCCCAGCGTCCCGCCGCTTTCCATGATCACGCGCTGCCATTCGCCTTCGCCCAGCGCAAATTCGGCCTGCCCGCTCAAGAGCCTAGCTCCTACGCTGGTCCCGACGCCGAGACCTAGACCGAGGACCGGCGCCCGGGAAAGCGAACCTCCCGCGGCGATGAAATCCTGAGCGAAACGCATCACAATGCCCTGCTCCATCCCCCCGCCGCTCTCGAAGCGTTCGTGTTGCACGGCCACGCCTTCTTTGAAGATCGGCACCAACGTGGTCAGCCCGACGCCCGCGATCAGGCCAAGCAGCAGAAAGATCACCGCTCCGCGCATCTGCGCCGGGCGCCGCAGCGCGATATACAGGACCAGGCTGCAAACAATGGCCACGGAAATAACCGCCGTGCGGCTGCCCGACACACCGATGGCCAGCGCCATAGCGGGCACCGCAGTGTACGATAGCCAGCGCGGGTAAGTCCGCCGGCCAAGCAAATCATCGAGCAGAAATGCAGTCGTCAGTGCGAGATAGCAGGACAGCCCCGTCACAAAAGAAAAGGTGCCCGACGCCCGGACCTTGCCGGCGGCGGCATAGAGTTGTCCGCCGATTTCACCACCGGCGCCGACGTTCCACCACGACTTGGGACCGGCCTGAAATTGCTTCACCGACAGCAGCGTCATGGGAATGAGGAGCGCCAGGAGAGCGAGCCCCATCCGTCGCACGTCCTCGCCCCGCAGAACGCGCGGCATGACAAAGACGAGCGGGAGATGCAGGAAATCCGCCCGCAAGCCGTAGATCGTCACCGCGAGATCGCCGATGCCGGCGAACGACGCCATAAAAGAAAGCGCCGCCAGAATGACTGTCCACAACATCATGCCCGAAGCCGGAAAGACGCCCTCCCGGATCGCGAGCGCGTAGATGACGACGACGATGGGATCGCGCACGATGAGGAGCGCATTGGAAAGACCCGGCACGAGCCATTTGCGCAGCGCTCCTTCCAGGAGGAGGAGCCAGAAGTAGAGCCAGATGAGCCGCCGCAAATTGTCGTGAGACCTATTCATGGGCGGGCGGGCAAAGAGAATCGATGGCCCCGATGATCCGGCGCGTATAATCGTCCCACGAACGCGCGGCTGCCATGCGCCGCGCCGCTTCCCGCATCCCCGGAAGCTCGCGACGATGATCGGCAAACCACGCGATGCGATCGGCGAGCGCCGCGGGATTCCGAATGGGAACCAGCCAGCCCGTCTCGCCGGCGAGGACGAGATCTTCGCCGCCGGCATTCGGGGTGACGAGCAGCGGCAATCCACGACTGAGCGCCTCCTGTTGGACGAGGGCCCTCCCCTCGACGATGCTCGGAAGGACGAGGACGTCGCAGGTATCCATCAGGCCAAGCACCTCGACCTGCGGTCGTGGGGATTCGTAGCGAAAATGCGGCCAGCCATCACGGTAGAATGACAGCGGGGCCAGCGGCGTGCCGAGCACGGAAAGCTCGATGTCGCGACGATCCAGCAGGCGCATCGCCGCGAAAAGATCCGCGAGACCTTTGCGCTGGGTCATGGTGCCGACAAAGAGCAAGCGGAGCGGGCCGTCGGGACGGCGCTCGGCGATGGTCTGCGGCGAAGCTGGCGAGCCGAATTCCGCGACGATGCTGCGCGTGCCATCCGGAAGACTCGATTGCACGAAACGACTCGGGCAGACCACGAGATTGGCGAGGCGAAGTTCCTCGGTCTTGCGGGCGAGTTTCTCCGGGGGATCGTCGGGCGCCTGGAGCGTAGAGGCCCACGGCGGCAGGCGTTCCGCTTCCTCGAGCAGCAGGCGCCGGGTGGTTTCCCAATAGGCGATGGGTAATTCGTAAACCCGACGCAGTCCTCGCTCGTAGGCCGCGCGAAATGTGGCCAGCGCACCATCCTCGTAGCAGTAGACCACACGCGCCGGTCCAAGGTTGCGCGCGACAGCCGCATCGAAGGCACGATATACGGCATCGATTCCGACCGGGCCACCGTGATCCTGCCATCCCAGACGTTGCGCGACGAGGCGGGCCAGTTCTCTCCACGGATGAAGACGCAATCGCGCGGGGGGCACTGCGACGGCCCGACGGCCAAACGCGACGGTCGTATGAAATTCGGCGAGACGACCGGCACGTTCCAGAGCTTCCGCGAGCGCGCGGTTGAAAGCATTCACCGTGGGATGGCTCTGCAGGATCATCGCCCGGCGGCCTCCTCCAAAACGCGCAAGTATTGCGCGGCCACAGCCGCGGCGGTGTGCTTGGCAAGATGTGGCGCGGCGGCCTCCTTATAGCGCCGCAAATCGGCATCTGGCGCGAGCAGCTTTTCGATCGAGCGTGCGGCATCTTCCGCGTCTTCGTGGCGAAAGGTGACCCCGGCAACGCCAATGGCGTCGGGCAGTCCGCCGCAATTCGCCACGAGCGGAATGCACCCGCAGGCCATCCCCTCGAGAGCGACCAGTCCAAACGGTTCCTGCAAGCGCGACGGGACAACGAGAACTCGGTGGCGATTGAGCAAGGCCGTCAGCTCCGGGCCGGTCTTTTGCCCGACAAAATCGATTTGGCTTTCGAGTCCGAGTTGCCGGCTGAGTTCGCGTAGGACGGATTCCGCCGGACCCTGTCCCACGACGGTGAGCCCGGGCAGCAGCCGGCGTTCACGCAACTGCACCAGCGCCTGGAAGAGCAGGTCGGCGCCCTTGTCCGGGACGAGGCGCCCGAGGAACACGAGATCCCGGTCGCGAACGATTGCAGGATCGCAGCGGAAAAGATCGTCGCGATAAGGATTGCCGATCACCACCGCCGGCGCCGCGATGTGCTGACCCAAAGCTTTGCTGACGACGATATTGCGCGCCCCTCGCACCACCCGTTGCTTCAACCGATCCTGCCAGCCGATGCGGCCATCGACCCGAGTGATCAAGGCGTGATGCGCGGCGACCCACGGACGCCGGCGCAAAAGCAGCGGCCATGCGGTCCGCAACGAAATGTTGTTATGAAAAAAGACGTCGCACCACTCGACCAACCGCAACAATTCGAGCGCCCCCGGGCGGCGATGAATCGGAAAGGGAAATTCGACCGAATCTCTTTCGGCGGTGTGCGTCACCACCTGCACTTCATGACCGGCACGAGTGAATTCGCCGGCAAGAATCCGGCCCACTTCCTGGATTCCACCGATGCTCGGGTGAAAGAAATGGGACGAGAACAGAATCTTCATCGGGCAGCTCATGAAACCCGCGCGGCCTCCCAATCCGCGAGAAATTGATCGACTACTTCGGCCTTTCGCAAATGGGGTGCGCGTCGCGTGGAAGTGCGAAGCTGTGCGGGCAGATCCGGACCCATTTTGATCAACAAATCCGAGTCACCGGAATGTTCAGGCACACCCGGATAGTGGATATCGTCGCGATTGACGATAACGGGCAATCCGCAGTCGAGCATCGCCGCCACACTCGCGCTTTTGCCGATCAGCAGCCATGGTGTCGTCGCGACGCCAAAGTCCGCCGCGGCAAAGAAATCCGCGAGGGCTGGCGGCGCGAGGCGTCCGAGACGCCGGAAGCGAAAATCAGCTCCGTAGGTTGACTCCATTTGGCGCCAGAGCGTTTCCCCCGCGCCAATGTTGCCAGCGTGGACCAATTCGATGGGCTTTTTCATTCCGCGCAATTGGGAAAAGAGCGGTTCCGCCGGCCACACGGGATGCAGCGTGCCGAAGAAGGCCAGGGTCAACCTGTCATTGGACCGGACCGGACTCGCCGTGGGCAAGGGCAACGAACCGAAGAGCGGCAAGCGGCGCGCGGCGAGATCGGCGCGGGCCAGGAGATGCACATAGGTATCGTTACTCGTGTGAATGAGACCCACGTCGAGGGTCCGCAGCAATTCGAGTACGCCACGTCTTTGCCACCAGCCGATCGCCCGGTGTTTCCACGAAGCGCCGCGCTCTTCGCCAATCCACAGTTCGTGGAGAAAGACCTGCACCGGCCAACCGGAAAACAGCATCCGCAAACGCGCGGCAGTGGCTCCGGCGAAGCCGCGCGGATGGAAACCGTAGTTAACGAATTGCAGGCTGAGCCAATCCGGCGCGAAGGCTTCCAACCATCGGCGGGCGCGGTGGAGCCGCTCCGGCCAGGGCAATGTAGCCGGCAGGCGCAGCAGGCCGGGCGTGTCGCTTATTTCGGCGAGGCGTGCGTCATTGAGGGCCACGCGGGCGACCGTGTGTCCCCGGCACGCGCATTCTTCCGCGAGCAGCGTGGTGTAATCGCCGACGCCGTCGCATTCCGGTTCGAGGCAACTGGTGACGAAGGCGATTCTCATGTGGGGGCGAGCAGGCTGCCGAGAACGGGCATCACTTCCTCCGGACTGCAGATTTCGGGATGATCGGACGTGCGGCCGAGCACGCGGGTCTCGGGATAAGCCCACTGAGTTGCGTGTTGGGCGGCATCAGCGAAATGAGGACCGAGGACGACGAGGCATGGTTTGCGGAAGGCGGCGGCCACGTGCATCGCCATGCTGGAATTGCAAATCACCGCGCGCGCTCCGGCGATCACGGAAAACAGTTCCGCCAGGGAATATCGCATGGTGTGGTCTTCGACATGTCCCCGGCCTTGCGCGAACGAGGCGCCAGCGACGGAGTCCTGCGGCCCGCCAATCACGATTACGCGGGCCGGCGCGAGGCGATCGAGCAGCGCGGCGAAATGAGTGGGCGGCCAGCATTTTTCGGCAAAGCCGCCGCCGGGCGCGACGACGATGGCTCCGTGCTGTTCCGGTTTGGAGGAGGGATATATTTGCGGGCGATTTTCCGGGAGTTCGGTGGCGCCGAGCAATTCGGCGAAACGCAACGCCATCCGACCGACGTGCTCATGCGCATCGAAGGCGACGCACTGCTGGGCCGCGGAATGGCCGCCGGCGTAACCACGCACCCCTAGTCGCCACGAAATCCCCGCGCGCATCTGCAACAGTGACCCCTGCGGGCTGCCGAGGACATCGATGCCGATGTCGCATTTCCGCGCGGCTAATGCCGCGACCTCTGGGGAACGACCGATGTAACGCAATGTGGCGGCGATATTCTGCGGCTGGATCTTGCCGTTATGCCACGGCGCATTGATCGGCAGAACTTCATCCACATGCGGATTGCCTCGCAGCACTTCGACATTCCACGCGCCCACGCCGGCAATGATCCGAGTCTTCGGGAATCGGCGGCGCAGAGCTTCGAACAACGGCGTGACGACCAGCAGATCCCCGATGTCGTTGTTCCGCAGGACAAAGATCGAACGCGGATTTTCCGGAATACAATCCGCGCGCGGGGCAAACCGGCTGGCCACCGTGCAAGCAGCTTCAATCGCGTTACGCTTCCAGGACATAGGAGCTCATGGTTGCCAGCGCTCGCGGGCCAGGCGCAGCAGTCGCGGCAGTCCACCAAAATGGGCGGCATGGCGTGCGGCATAACGCACCGTACGAAGAAGGTTGGGGCGGAAGTAAAGGTTGTAGCAAAGGCTCGCGTAGAGACAGCTCAGGGGGGCGCGGCGGTTTTGGGCAGCCGCTTCGTCGTGGTGTTCGACAAAGGCTCCAGGCACACAGCGGCTGGGCCAGCCGCGCGCGTAGAGCAGAGCGCCGAATTCCAGATACGATGAGCCGTAGCCGAACTCCTCGACGTATCGGAACCCGCGATCGAAGACCTCACGCGGATAGATCGTCGCCCCATCCGCGATCGCCCAATTGTCATCGGGATCCGCGATCGCGCTCGCGACGCCGCTGGGGTGTAACTGCGCGGCCTGCGCGGTGAAGGTATTCGGCTTTTCGTCGATGAAGCTTTGTTCCCCGCAAGTCCACAGCGCGTTCGGTTGGCGCTCGACGGCTTCCAGGCAGGCGCGCAGATGTCCTTGCGGCAGGGTGTGATCGTCATCCATCGTCCGAATGTGACTGCCATGACAGGCGAGGGCGGCGACGTTGCGATTCGCGTACAGACCGCGACGCGGCCCGACGACATGGTTCGCACCAAACTCCTTCGCAATGGCCACAGCAGCGGACGGATCGTCACTGTCATCGGAGACGATGATTTCAAAAGGCTGCGCCTCCTGGGCACGCAGACTGGCGAGGCACCGACGAAGGTTCGCGGGGCGATTGCGCGTGACGAGGGCAATACTAAGACGGATCCCGGCGCTCATCGTTTCGCAGCAAAACGCCAATCCCAATAGAGGATGTAAGGCAGGACGAACGGAAAGGTAAGCCAACTCCAGGCCACGTGAAAACAGCGGCGGCGCGGCCAGGGCAAATGACGGCGGGTGAGCAATTGCGCCGTTTGGCGCAGGAGCAACACGACTTCGTCCACCATGGCGTGCGGAAACGATCGGGCTTCGCCGGTTTTGAAGCGATAAAGGCTCATCCAGCGGATCATCCAGGTGCGCCGCCACAGACCGCGCCAACCGACATGGCGCGGCGGATGATGGACCAGCGCATCG
Source organism: Chthoniobacter flavus Ellin428 (assembly GCF_000173075.1). GTDB lineage: Bacteria > Verrucomicrobiota > Verrucomicrobiia > Chthoniobacterales > Chthoniobacteraceae > Chthoniobacter > Chthoniobacter flavus. The sequence continues at coordinate 116,987 of NZ_ABVL01000007.1, read as the reverse complement.
GGAGCGAACCGCACACGCAGGCCCGCTTGGGCGACACGCCAGGCGAGTTCCATGTCCTCGCCGCCCGCTTCGAGAAAGTCTTCGTCGAAACCGTGGAGCCGTTCGAAGACGTCGCGGCGAATGGCGAAATTGCAGCTCCAAAGCACCCCTCCGGTTTGGTTTTCGACGTGTTCTTCAAACGGCGAATCGGTCGCCCCGGGCGCCAGGGTGCGGCCCTCCACCACGTCGACATCGCCAGCGGCTTGTTCCAACGCGGCCAGCCAGCCAGGTTGCGGTTCACAATCGTCGTCGACAAAGGCCAGCCATTCGCCCGCCGCGGCACGTGCGCCTTGATTGCGATTGGCCGCTGGGCCGCGATGTGGGCCGGCGAGCCAACGCGCGTGAGGGAATTCCCGTTCGACGAAAGTGCGCGTGGCAGCATCGCGACCGTCATCGCTGACGATGATCTCGGCTTCCGTGCCAGGTAGGCGACGGAGACACTGCGCCAGCAGCTCCGGGCGATGACAGGTGGGAATGATCACGCTGAATTTCATCGACGGCGCAATTGGTAGAACGGCGTGGCCAGGCTGAGCAACGCCGCGAGCGGATCGCCGGCCCGGAGATCTTCACGGGCCATCGTTTTCACCGCGTAGGCAAATTGGCGCAGCCACGCGCGACCCCACACTCCTTGCGGAGAATTCCACCCGGGCGTAGCGTCCGAGCAGTCCATGCGCGGAATCCCGAGTATGGCTCAACGCCCAAAGCGTCGGATCGGTCACGACGTCCCAACCCGCCGCCAGCAATCGCCGGCCAAGATCCGCATCCTCCCCGGCGCGTAACGCAGCATCGAAGCCGCCCACCTGCTCGACTGCCTCCCGCCGTAGAATGCAAATGCTGGTCGCGAGAAGAGCGCGGCGATTTTGCACTGGCGGCGCGGATTTGAAGAGATGACGTCCTCGCCAGCGCTCCACGAAGGTCTTGGGTTCCTGTTGAACGACATAAGCAAAAACGGCGCCGACTTTGGAATCGGCAAACCACGGGATGGCTTGCGACATGAAATCCGGCGCGGGGGTCAACGCGGTGTCGCACATGAGGATGAAAGGCGCGTCTGTCTCCTGTACGCCTCGCGCCCTCGCCGCCCCGCGTCCGGAATTCACCGCCATGCGAACGACCGTCGCGCCTTCGCGTTTGGCGACTTCGGTGGTGCCGTCTGTGGAGCCATCGTCGATTACCAGAATCGCTTCAGACGCGGGAGCCATGGTCCGCCACGCGGCGATCACTGGGGCCAGGGTCGCGGCGGCTTGAAAGGCGGGAATGACGACCGCGTATTTCATGGTTTCGTCCCCCAGCGCTCGATTACTTCGGCATAGAGTCGCCGGTGACGCTCGAGAAAAAGTGTCTCGTTGAATTCACGCTGCACGCGTTCGCGCGCGGCTTCTCCGATCTGCCGACACAACGCGGGATCGCCCACGGCGCAGGCGAGCGCCTTTCCCAACGCCTCCCCGGAAATATCCGCGGCGAGTAAGCCCGATTTTCCATTCTCAACTTGCTCGACCACACCACCGCTGGGTGTGGCTACCACGCAATTCCCGGCCGCCATCGCCTCGAGGATCACGCACGGGAAATTTTCCGCCGGCGAAGCGAAGAGGAAGATATCTGCCCTGGCGTGCAGCTTCGCGAGCCTGGCGACGTCGGAGACGTAGCCGTGCGATTCGCAAGACCAGTCGACAAGATTTTCCCGCGCCCACTCGGAATTTTCCCCGGCGAGGATCAAGCGCGGCCTCGATGGCGTTCGCGCGGCGACGGTGGCAAGCGCGGCCTGGAGGATCGGGAATCCTTTTTGTTCGTCGCGGAAATTCCGGTTCACGATGAGGATCGTCCCCGCTTCACGATTCACGCACGGCGGGGCGGCGAGCGCCTGGCAGAAGCCCGTGTCGACGGCATTGGGGATGTGATGCACCCGCCAGTGGCGGCCCACGCGGCTGGCGCCCACGATCCCGGCCAGCCAGCGCGAGGGCGCGATGATATTCAGCGGGAGCGGGGCGAGGTGGGTGAGTTTGGCGGCGAGTTGCGCGGCGGTGTCGTCGTGCGCGGAGAGCGGCCAACGGCCGAGTTGAGGGCAATCGCCGCAGGCCTCAAGATATCGCCGGCAATCGCGCGGATGGTCACAGCCGCCGGTCACTCCCCACAAGGCGTGAAAGGTCCAGACCAGCGGCTTGCGGCGAGCTACGTAGGCCAGCGATTCGATCGAGGCGTAACGGCCGTGAAAGTTGTGCAGATGCACCACGTCGTAAGAGGTCTCGGCCAGTCGGCGAAAGGCGCGATCCGTCCACTGCGCACGGGGAGCGAAACGCTCGACGACGGAATGGAATCGCGAGTGATGAAGTCGCGCCAGCGCTCGCGGATAGAGTGGATGTGTGTCGTGCGGGAAGACTTTGCCATCGGCTACGGCGAGGCGAGAAGAAGGCAATCCGCGCCGCAGTTGGTGCACCACGGTTTCCGCACCGCCGAGCCGCCATTGATTATTGACGAGCAGGATCTTCATGACTGCCGAAACGGACGTCCCAGATCCTGGCGAAGGGCGCGAAGGAAGAAACGCAGATCGTCCCGACGCGAGGCGCGGTGCACGACGGAATTACGCCAAATCTTCCATCCGCGAATTCCCAATTGAAAAGCGCGGCCAGCGGTTTCGAACCAGCGCGCCTCGAGCAGGCGATCGAAGATTTCCGGCTCGTGACACCGATGGTTCCGGTTCGCTTCGCGGAGAGTGCATAGCCAACGCTCGATTCGAGTGAAGAGGTCGAGCGAAGCGATCGGATCGAAAGCAACCAGTGACTCGTGAAGGTGCTCCGGGTCGCGGAGGCCAAATTTTTCCAACTGCGCGGCGTGAATGGCGGCCACCGCACGGAGCATGGCGGCGGCCTTGGTGGCGCTCACGCTTTGGGTATGCACGCGATAGCGCACGAGGGTCTCCCCCATCACCGCCAGACCGCATTTCAAACGGGGTCCAAAGATCGTAGTCTTCGGCCGGTTCGAACTCGCGACGGAAACGCACGTCGAGCGCGGAGGCACGCAGCATGACACTCGATTGCGCGAGACGATTGTGAAACAGGAGCCGGGCCCGGAGGGCGCGCGGCTCAAGCTCCGTCAGGTCGATCAAGCCGAGCGATTTTCCGGCAGTGTCGATGTGCTCGATACACGAGCCAAGCACGCCGACATCGGGATGAGCCCGCAGCCATTCCACCTGTCGCGCGAAGCGCTCTGGCACCGCAATGTCGTCGGCATCCAGAAAAGCAATGAATTTGCCGCGAGCTCCAGCAATTCCCCGGTTCCTGGCTTCCGCGGCGCCGCGGTTGGCTGAATGAGCGAGGACGCGGCACCGTGGGTCGGTCACTCGCGCCAGAACCTCCCGGCTGTCGTCAATAGAGGCATCATCGATCAGGATGAGCTCGAAATCGCCGAGGGTCTGCGCGAGCACGCTCTCGATCGCCTCCTGGACGAACGGAGCCGCGTTGTAGACCGGCATGATGACGGAAATCAGCGGCGCGTTCATGCCAGGCCCATGGTTTGAAAAGCAGCCGTGAAGCGATGCTCCCAGGTATGTTCCCGCAAGGCGCGCGCCCGGCCGGCGGCGGCGATCGCGCGGCGCTGGTCATCGTGTGCGAGATAGTGACGGCACTTCTCGAGCAATTCCTCGCGGGTGCGCCATGTTTCGATTTCCACCCCGGGAGTGAAAAATTCCGCGAGTTCGTCGCTGTGCTCAGCGAGGTAAAAGCCGCCACTCATCGGCACTTCGAAATCCCGCAACCGGACTTGCGTCACGCGCGGCGCGTTTCGATTGTCGCCCACGGTGGCGAAGCCGAGGTTGATCCGCGCCTTGCTGTAGAGCTGCACGAGCGAGGCATCGTCAAGGACCCCGCCGACGGCGTGCGCGGGCAACCCTCGTGAATTACCCAACCAATGCCGCAGCGGATTTCGCGATGGGGGCGGCACGTGATATTCCCACCGCGCGCCCCAGACTCGCACATCGAGTCCCTGCTCGCGCAACCAGAGCACGATATCGGGTCGGTCCGCGTAACATTGCCCGACGAAGGCAACATCGAATTCCAAGGGCACTTCGCACGGCTGATACGTCCGCGGATTCGCCGCCTCCTGGCAATAAATCGGGCGAGCGCCGAGCGCGCGGTAATCGTCGAGACGAAAATGCTCGGGAACGAGACACCAATCGTAATGCGGCGCGAGGCCGCTCACGAGATGCAATTGGTAGCTGGCGTTGCAGAACCAGTTCACCGTCGCAATGCCCAGCCCGCGAATGGCATCGATCACCGCCGGTTCCACGCAGGCGTCATAAAAATAGCTGAAGAAAACCTGCAGTGGCTTCTCCGCGTGCGCGGCACGAATCTGAGCGAGCAGAGCTTCACCGAGACGCGGGCGGTTTTGCACGATAAAAGGCGCGTCTTCCAGATGGCGGAAGGTTTCCGCCAAATCGTAATCAAATTCGATGACTTCATTTCCCAGCGACACCAGGGAATCATGCAAATTCCGGCGCCACAGGTTCGAGGCAAAATCGGGATTCGGCGACGAATCGGCGGCGTAAAAGATGCGCATACCGCCGTCAGGACAGGAGCCTTTCGAGGGCGACGATCCACTCGCGCCGCACCTTTTCCGGATGGAATGTTTCTTTCGCCCAGAGCCGATTGCGCGCGCTGATCGGCTCCAAGTCGTGAGTCGCGCACCACTGGATACAGCGCGCCAGGGACGAGACCTTGGGAATCTTGAAGTGCGCCTGGTGGATATAGGAGGTCTGCTCCGCCGGAGATTTTCCCCAGCGTGTCGCCGCGAGCAAATGGCTCGATGACACATATTCGTTCATCGGCGGATAATCCGTCGTGACGACCGGGAGGCCTGAGGCGATCGCTTCCAGGATCATGAAGCCGAGTCCTTCGCATTTGGACGGCTGCACGGCCACATCGCCCTGCCGGTAGAGATCGCCGTGGTGCTCCACGTGCTGCGACTCGATGCGCACGCGCGGATCGTCACAGGGCAGCGCAAATGCGTTTTGGGTGCGGATCACGAGTTGGATATCGGGCAGCGGGACGGAACGAAAAGCTTCGAGCGTGATGGCCGTGCCTTTCCGATCCTCCTTCTCCAGAAGACCAGCATTGTGGGCAAATTCCCGCGCGGGGCCGCGGATTTCCCTTTGGGGGAGCTGGCTGAGGTCGAGCGGCCAAACGAGGCGGGCAAGTCGGCGAAAGCCGAGCTTGCGCAAAGTCTTCTCGGCCATGCCGTGCACGCAGACGAAGAGATCGCAGAGTTGCCATTCTGGAACATAGAAGCGCAGCCATTCCCAAAGCACGACGTGGACCGTTTTGACCCCAGCGGCATGGGCCACACGCACGGCCTGTCGCGACCAATCGGTATCTTCAAAGATGATGATCCCTTGAAATGCCGCGAGTTGCTGGCGGAGCGTCTCGTCGCTCTCCAAGGCGAGCGGACAATCACTGCCGGCTGCATGATTGGTGTTGCCACGGTAGGACGGGGCGACCAACTGGCGGATCGGATCCAGCGACCGCCGCAAGTCCTCCGCCATGCGCCCGACGCCGGTCTCATCCTTCACTCCGACAATGGCCCAGCGCGCAAGATCAAGCGACGGCATGTTGGTCGGAGAAACGGGGATTCACGAACAGGAGAACGCCAGTCTGGTCTCCGCTGGGCAGAACCCGCGCGGGTTGCAGTTCTTCCGCCATGCGCAGGCCCAGTTTTTCCGCGATCTCGCGGATCTGGGTGAGACTGCCGCGGCCCGCGTGCCAGGAATGCCATTCGAGACAAAGACAACGGCTCTGCTCGATCAAGCGACGATAGTGGAGGAGCAGCTCATACTCCGCGCCCTCGATGTCCGCCTTTAGCAAGTCGTAGGGTGGTGGAAAAATGCGGAACAACTCGTCTTCATCCAACACCGGCACCCGCGTATGGAGGCCGGGTGTTTTATCCAGCCCTCCGAGCGACGAGCCCATGTAGGAGCGCTCCACGAATTCACACTCGCCCCGGCCTTCGGCAATCGCGCTCCGCAGGAAATTCCAATTCGATTCCAGGCCATTCATCGCGATGAGCCGCCGGATCCAGTCTTCCATCGAAGCATTGGCATCGACCAGCAAGGCCTGCGAAGGAGCGCGCTCGCCGCGGCGCCGGCGCTGCCATTCCAGCCAAAGCGAAAAGAAACCGGCATAACATCCGAGATCGATCCAACGGCGCGGCGTGCCGATGGCTTCGAGCATCGGCGCGTATTCCTGGTGCAGAAAAATCTCGGCAAACGAGGCGCCGAATTCCTGATCGAACAGCGGACTGGAGAGGCCTTCGCCGAGGGGCACCCGGGCGTCGAGGTCCGCAGGGTAACGGTAAAGAAGATGGTACGCCAAACGCCGCCGCAGCGATCGTGAGGCGAGCAGCGCATTCCAAAGCCATCCGCGCAATTTTTTCCCCGTGCTCATCCGATGGCTGGCGAGGTGGAATCGATCGCCCAATGAAGCGCGGGGCGGAGCACGCCCGGCAGTCGGTAACGCGATTCGCCGTGACGTTCGTGATCCTCGACGGAGAACTCGAGGCAATAGGGCGTGAGAATGTAGACCGGCCCGTGGGGTACATCGGCGCCGAAACGAAGTTGATAGCGGCCTTCATTCAGCAAGTGCGCGGGGAAACGGCATTCGCTGAACTTGCGCCCGGGTTGGCGCGTCTCCTCATCGGCCACGTGTACATCGTTCGAGCCGCACACCTCCACGCCCTCCGTGGTCTGCATGAGGAAGCCGACCCTCAATCCCGGCAACGGCCGATCGAGCTCATATTCCAGGCGAATCGTGAAAGGCTCGTCGTGGGAAAGGACTGAGGCCGGCTCACCGCGGGAATTGAGGACGGCGACGCTACGGTAACGAAAGCCGCCTTCCCGCGGCGCATTGGTCTCTGTCCAGGTGAGCACAGCCGCCCCGCTGGGCTCGATATCGAGATACGAGCGGAGCACGTCATTCACCTCGCCGTCATGCACGACTCGTCCGCGGTCCAGCAGAATGGCGCGCTCGCAGAGCGCCCGGACCGCGGCCGCATTGTGGCTGACGAGTAGCACGGCCCGGCCTTCTTCCCGGGCGATCTCGCCCATCTTGCCGAGGCACTTGCGCTGGAAAGCCAGATCGCCGACGGCGAGGACTTCATCCACGATGAGAATATCCGGCCGCAAATGCGCGGCGACGGAAAAGGCGAGCCGCACATACATGCCGCTGGAGTAGCGCTTCACCGGCACATCGAGAAACTGCTCGGTCTCGGCAAAAGCGACGATGCTATCAAACTCGCGATCGATCTCGCGCCGGTTCATGCCGAGGATGGCGCCGTTGAGATAGATGTTTTCGCGGCCGGTGAGTTCCGGATGGAAACCGGTGCCCACCTCGAGCAGCGCGCCCACTCGCCCGTGCAGGTCGATCTCACCGCGGGTCGGCGGCGTGATCTGCGAGAGGATTTTGAGCAGCGTCGATTTGCCCGCGCCGTTGCGGCCGATGATCCCGAGCACTTCCCCGCGATCGACCTCGAAGGAGACATCGTGGAGCGCCTCGAATTCCGTCTCGCGGCTATGGCGGGTAAAAGGTTTGCGCAGCTTTTGCGCGACCAATTCCGCGAGCGTGGTGGCGCGATGCTGGGTGGAGGCGATGCGAAACGTCTTTCCGATGTTCCGCACGGAAATGACGGTGTCAGATGACATCGGCAAATTGCCGCTCCATGCGGCGGAAAACGATGAGCCCGGCGAGGAAAATGACGACGGCCATGAAACAGGCATAGGTGCTCGAACGCACGCCGATCAAGCCATGGCCGAGGAGTGAAACGCGAAAGCCTTCGATGAAAGGTGCAAGCGGATTCAGCTTGTAGAGCAAGCGTGGCAGGCCGGCAGGGATGATAGCAATGGTGTAACCCACCGGACTGGCGTAGAGCAGGAATTGCAACGCCACCGGGCAGGATGTGGATTCACGTCGCGATAAGCGACCGCCAGCGCCGCGCAAAGCAAGCCGACGCCGGTGGCCAGCAGCAGGAGAAAAGAACAGCCACAGCGGCGCCATCAACAAGGAGACTGTCGGAGGCTGGCCGGAAATGAGGAGCAATATTTCCCCCACGACGAGGGCGATGCCGAAATCCAACAGCGCGGAAATCACGCCGGAAAACGGAAGAAGCAGACGCGGGAAGAAAACCTTGGAGACCAGCGGCGCATTGGCCACCAGCGAGCCGGAGGCCTTGAGCACCACGCCGTTGAAAAGATTCCACGCCAGCAAGCCGGCATAGGCAAACAACACATACGGCTGGCCGCCCGAATCCAATCGGGCTACGCGGCCAAAGACGAAAGCGAAGATGCCCGCACCAAGCAGAGGCTGGAGGATGACCCACAACACGCCCAGGACTGTCTGGCGATAACGGAGCTTGATGTCGCGCACGGCGAGCGCGAGGAGCAAATCGCGGAAGCGCCAGAGGCCAGACAGGTCGAGCGCCTCCCAGGCGCGCGGCGGGCGGATGCACACCATTGGCGGTTTCGCGGAGACTGGCGCAGGTTCGGCAACGGCCAGAGGTTCGACCTCGGGGGGGGCGACGGGAGCACTCATGGCGCCACGACCTCCCCGGTAGCGGCCAGCGCGGCATCCGTCATTTCGTTGACCAGCGCCTCGAAATCATAGGACGGCTGCCAGCCGAGAATCTGACGCGCGCGCGAGGCATCACCCCGCAATTCCTGCTCTTCACTCTCCCGGAAAAAGCGGTTGTCGGAAACGATGTGCTCCTGCGCATCGAGACCGGCCCGGGCAAAGGCCCGCTCGCAAAATTCCCGCACGGTATGCGTCACGCCGGTGGCGATGACGAAATCGGACGGCACCTCCTGCTGGAGCATGAGCCACATGGCGCGCACGTAATCCGCCGCGTGCCCCCAGTCACGCCGCGCCTCGAGATTGCCCAGTCGCAACTCGGAAGCCAGTCCGGCGCGGATGCGCGCGGCACCGGTGACGATTTTCTGGGTGACGAATTCCGGAGACCGGCGCGGGCTTTCGTGATTATACAAGATGCCGCTGCTCGCGTGGAGATGGTAGCGCGTGCGATAATTGCGCACGAGATCGAAGCTCGCGACCTTGGAGATGCCGTAGATGCTGCGCGGGACGAAAGCGGTGCACTCGTGCTGCGGTGTTTCGCGCGCCGCGCCGAACATCTCGCTCGTGCCGGCGAAATAAACGCGGCAGGCCGGAGCGCAATCGTGGACCGCCGAGAGCAGATAGTGCGTGCTGCCGACATTGGCATGCAGCGTTTCGAATTCCTCCTCGAACGAATAACTGACGAAGCTCGAAGCCGCGAGATGATAGCATTCCGTGGGGCGAATGCGATTCACGACTTTGAACAGGCTGGCGAAACTATCGAGCGACGCAGCGTGCAACTCGATGTCATTCAGCAAATGGCGGATGCGGCCCAGTCGCTGCTCGGGCGCTTCGAGAGCGGCCCGCCGCACCATGCCGTGCACTTCGTAGTCCTTCTCGAGGAGAAGCTCCGCAAGATACGAACCATCCTGTCCCGTGATGCCAGTGACAAACGCGACGCGGCGGGACATATCAGACACCGGCTTGGTCGCTCTTCGCCGTGGCGTAGTAATCCGGATACCGATAGTAATAGTAATCCTGCATCGCCTCGGAGACGTCATTGCAGACGATGCCGATGACATTCGTCTGGCGCTCGCGCAGGAGTTCCAGCGCCTTGCGGCTGGCACGCGTGCTCGAGGAGGTAAAGCGGAAGACGAAGACCGCGGCATCGGCCTTGGGCGCGAGGCTGGTGGTGTCATCGGCGGCCATCACTGGCGAGCTGTCGAGCACCACGTAATCGAACTCCGCATGCACCGTCTTGAGGAATTCGTCGGCGCTCCTGCCGAGATAAAGTTCGCCGGGATTCGGCACGCCGCGGCCGCGGGAGAGGAGCATCAGGCCAGGCACCAGCGTGAGTTGAATCGCATCATCCAGGGATTTGCGGCCGGAGAGGACATCGCCGAAACCGGCGTCGTTGGTCAGGCCGAAGGAGCGGTGCAATTCACCACGCCGCAGGTCACCATCCACGAGCAAGACGCGGGAGCCCGCGAGCGCCAGGGTGATGGCGAAATTCACGGCCACGGTGCTCTTGCCTTCATTCGGCACCGCGCTGGTGATGAGGATGACCTTGGGGGGCGCGCCCGCCACCGGGAGAAAGGCGATCGAAGAACGCAGCGAGCGGAAGGCCTCGGCAAAAGCGTGGCGCTCATCCTCGGGCATGAGGATCGCCGGAGACTCCGACCGACCGTCCGAGGGGCTGTGCGGGATCTGGGCGAAAACGCGTTCGCGGAAATAGGACTGAAACTCAGTGTAGGAGGCCACGCGGTCGTCGAGTTGGTCGATCAAGACCAGCAGCAGCAGGCCGACGAAGAGACCGAGCCCGATCCCGGTGCCGACCGTCTTCACCGCGCCCGGTTTCTGCGGCGTGGCGGCGCTGGCCCGCTGGCGAATCGAAATGATATCCTGGTCGACATTGCGGTTGATCTCGACGTTCCCCTTCGAGCGGCTGAGCGATTCGAGCTGCGCGCGCGCCCGGGTCACGTTGGCCTGCAGCGAACCGTATTCGGCCAGGCGCTGGCTCAAATCGAGCGCCTTGGCTTCCCATTCCTTGATCGTCTTTTCGAGATTCTCGATCTCCAGGCGCGTCGCTTCCCGCCGGTGTTGCAGGTCCTCCGCGCTTTGTTTTCGGAAGGCGTCGATGAGCTGCTGCTGTTGCGCGATCTGGCGGTCGAGCTCGACCATGATCGGATGCTTCGACCGCAGATCCTTCGCATACTCCGCGCGTTCGCTTTTCAGCACTTCGATCTGCTGCCGCGCGTGCGTGTATTCCATTTCCGGCTGGCCCGTTAAGCGCGGATTGCGTTCGCCGTCCTTGTCGCCGGCCCGGCTTTCATCGGCGGCGATTTTCTGGTCGAGCTGGAAGAGATCGAGCAACTGCGCCTCTTTCTTAAACTCGGCAAGTTGGGTATTCAGCTTGGCAAGATAGGCCCCCGCGCTGTTGCCGCCCTGCTCGAGGAAGCCCACGTTGTTCTCCCGCTGAAAGGTAACGAGCTTTTCCTCTTCCTTGCGCACGTCGGCCTGCACGCGCGAGATTTCATCCTCGATCGAGCTCTCGGCGTCCTCGCTCTTTTCCGTCCGCATTTCGCGCCGGGTGGCGATGTACTCGTGCATCAGCGCATCGAGAAATTTCTGCGGATACTGCGGCTCCGTCCCGATGGCCGAGAGATTGAAAATGGAAGTCTGCGGCAGCGGCGCGACGAAAAGCGTGATGGGACACGGCGTAAGCTCGGGATTGTTGCTGCGCACGAGATTGGCCGCGCGCTGACGCACCGCTTCGTCCTGCATGAGTTCGCGCTGCGTGGAGATGAAGAGATTCATCTCCTCGGTGTAGGTCACGCCCTCGGGGAGATTGATCTTCCCGCTGGCCATGATGCGGCCGGTGGAAACGTAGACGACCTGCTGGTGCGCCAGCATCCAGGCGCCGATCGCCATGCCCGCGCAGGTGGTGAAGAGCACCATCCACCAATACTTCCGCAGGAGCGCGCGATAGCGGTAGATCTTCGTGTGGATGAGGTACCACCATGAGGCGGCATCCTGATCCCGGGCTGGCGTGGCGGCTGGGTGAGCGTCCATCGCGGCTCAGAAATTCACGAACTTCTCGGGAACGATGATCGTGTCGTCAGGCTGAAGTTCCGGGTCTTTGTCGAGTTCGCCATGCACGGTCACGAGATCGAGATCCACGATGGTCGTTTGCGCGTTGCCATTGGCATTCTTGCGGATGAGTTTGACCTTGTGGTGATTCGCGAAGTCCGCGAAGCCGCCGGCCTTGAGGATCGCCTTGCTAAGGGTGAACCGCTCGTCGGGCGGAATGTCGATCGAGCCCTGCGACCGGACCTGGCCGCTGATGTAAACGCGGCCGCGCGCCTTGGCACTCACGGCGTCGAGTCCGATGATTACCGTGGCCTTGTAAAAATACTCCTTCTCCAGCATCGGCCGGATGGCCAGTGCCAGTTCCTTGCACGTGCGGCCGGCGGCTTTCACGCGGCCGATGAGCGGCACTTCGACTTCGCCGCTGTCCGCCACCATGAGCCCGACGGGATCGCGGCGCTCCTCGACGACGCGGTAGCTCAAGCGATCGCCAGCACCGAGTCGCCGTGTGGAATCCAGCACGTCCATGGAAGTGGTCGCGGCCACGACTGCGGCAGCGTCCGTCTGCGGTGGTTTTTCCAGCAGGGTCGCCCGCTGGGCGCGCAGCGGCGCGACGGCGAGCAAAGCCACGCAAAGGAAAAGCCAAACGGAGCGGGAGAGCATCATCAGAACGGGTTAGAAGGTGTAGCTCACACCGAGTGTGCCGACATTTTGATAGTAATCGCGCAAGGGCAGATCGGAATTTTTATTCACGTAGTGGTAGCCCAGGTTGAGGGACACTTTGTTGCCGAGACGCCAGCCCAGCGATATGCCCGCGCCCCAGCGCAGCGAGTTTTCGGAATCCTGTGCCACCATGGTGCCAGATTCATTGGCGTTCTCGACGAAGCCGTCGATCGACGCATTCAGGCGCGGATTGATCTGCCACTGCGCGAGATAGCGCACGTAATCGTATTCGTAGAAATTCACCTCCAGGCCGAGGCGCGCTTCGTGGCCGGCGCTCAAGGAATGGCTCCAGTAGCGATTGAGCCGCTGCGAGATAGTGACGCTGCCGTACCAGCCGGCAAAGTTGGTCGTGTCGCCGTTCTCGCCATTCCCGTCGAAGTTCATCCCCTGATAGCCGGCAGTGATGCGCAGCTTGGTGTAATTGGAAAGCGTGGCTTCGAGAAATGGGCCGGCGCTCCACGTCGTGCCGTTGTTATTGAAACCGGTCTGGTATTTCACCACCGCTCCGCTCAGGTCCGCACCGGCGACCAGCGCATCGGTCAACTGCAGGCTGGCGCTGCCGTAGAATTGTTCCTCATGGCGGTCGAGAAAGTCGAACTCGTCGCTGAAGGTGCGGTAGGTGAAGTGATCGTAACCGAGAACGAACTTCAGGTCATTGAAATCGAGCAGCGCCGTGACACCGGCGGTGTTTTGGAAGCGATCGAAACGCGCCGTGTTGCTGAGCGTCGGCTCATCGATCGGGTTCTGTATAATGGCAAAGCGATCGTGGACATTGATCTTCAAGATGCCGCCGACGTAGATGTCGAAAGACAATTCCGAACCGGGATCGAGCAGGATACTACGAGTATTGAGATCGCTATGCTGGGTATAGGCGGAGTAGGCCACGCCGATATTGAATCGCAGCGTGTTGAGGGTGGTGACGTGCCACACGCTGTTGAGATTGATCTCCGGGCGCACGATGAGGTCGCTCTGCCGGTTCACTTCCGAGAGGCCGACGTTGTCGTTGTATTCCAACCCGACCGAGGCCGAGGCGTTAAAATCGATCGGCCCCGCTTTCATGAAGTAATGGCCATCATTCTCCGGCTCCTTGCGGGCCTCGGAGGCGAGGGAGCCCGTCTGGGACGGCCGGATGGATTCTTGTGCGAGCGCGCCACTCACGGTACAAAAGAAAACCGCCTGCGCCATCCAAAGGACAGGCAGGGGGCGAAGCTGAAAATCGAGGGGGCGAAAATTCAAGTGGCCTTTTATGGGGAATTACACGTAATATGAAAAACACGATTGACAACAAAAATTATCAAACGTTCTCTAGAGTTCACATACGTAACACTCTGTATGAAACGCTGCTCCGTAATTCCACTCCTATTTTGTGGGTTGGCGATGGCCGTTGTGCCCGCCTCGGCCGAAGAGGCGATGACGGTGCTGCGGCAGGAAATCGCGGCCACGCCCGGATTGGCCCCCGCCATGGTGGCCCGCACGCTGAAGGCCGCTGGAGCGAACGCTTCCTCGGTCGCCGGTCCGGTGACGCAGGCGGCCATTCAGGGGCTCGGGTCTGGCGCCTCTTCGAAACAAATCGCCGCGATTGTTTACTCCGCCGTCCACACAGCCCCGGATAGCGCTTTGCAAATCGTGCGCGCGGCCGTGAGCGTCGCGCCGAAGTCCGCCCCGGGGATTGCCGCCGCGGCGGCGCTCGCCGTTCCCAATCCGTGGAAGGAAGTGCATTACCAACACGGGCCCCAGCCGGGGGTCGGAGCCCCGCAGGCGGCGCCCATCGTGGCCAAGGAACGGGATTTCAAATCGGAGCGGGACTACAAATCGCCCGTCGACGGCTCGCAATCGCCTCTTCCGGTTCAGGATCCCAATCCCCCCGCTGATCTGGTTGGTGATCCCATGACTTTGGCGGAAGCCATTGTGCAGGCGGCTGTCGACGCCGGTGGCGATCCCGGAGCCACGCAAAGCGCCGTGGATACCGCGCTTTTCGGCGATCCCGGTGCGCTCTTCAATCAAGTCAGCGGTTCGAAGAGCATCTCGGGGGTGGGTGACGCCGGTGACAGCAATTACGCCAACGAGCCGCACCTGCCCGATCCCTCGGTGGTCAGTCCGTAGCGCGTTGAGGTGGATCGCGATCTCCGAGCGCGATGGCTATCCACTCGCGCGCAACGCCTTGCTTTCCCGAGATGAACGGCTCTAGCGCGGTGGGCTTTCCCATGCCGCCCGGAGATCGGCATCCACAACCTCCATTCACCTCCATTCCCGGTTTCTGATTTAGCTCTTTCGTGCGACCTATGGACTTCATTTCACCGTCCCTGAAAGAAGAATGAGCGACTCCACACCCCTGCCCCCGGCGCAAACCATCGTCCCGCGCCTGACGAAGGCGGTGGGGTGTTTGCTTTTCGCCGGCGCGGTGATCCTCGGCGTGTGGCAAGGGGTTCGCTATACCCGGCTGCATCTCGCGCTGCGGCACGCGCACGAGGATTCGCCGCCAGGCGATATATGCGCGCCGAGTTCTGGGCGGGCCGCGCGTTGAGCGTGGATGATCGGAATATCGACGCCACGCGGCTCATGGCGGAAATCAACGAGGCCCAGGACTGGCCGGCGGCGCTGGGCTGGCGCATCAAGGTCGTCCAGCGCGAGCCAAATAATAACGACGACATGATGCTCTGGGCGAAGAGTGCCTTCCGCTTCGGCCAGCGCGAGATGGCCGCTCATGTCTTGAAAAACCTGCCCGCGGATTTTCAAGACCGCAGCGCCGAGTACCATGAAATGATGGCCGGCATCGCCCTGGGCAATCACGATCTCCGCGGCGCGGAGGAGCACTTCGGGCGCGCGGCGGAACTCGACCGCGGCAATCCCGTTCATCGGATCAATCTCGCATCGTTTCGGTTGGCGAATTCTCCCGACAAGGAAGTCCACGCCAGGGCAGTGAAGGATCTCCACGATGCCCTGGCGGATCCCAACGCGCGTCTTTTAGCCATCCGGGAATTACTGGCCGACGCCACCCGTCGCCACGATCGCGAGAACGCGCTCCAACTGGCCGACCAACTCCGCGCCATGCCCGAGCACACCTTCGCCGATGAACTAAGTTGTCTCGACATCGTGCCAACGCAGGACCGGTTCAAGGCGGCGGTGGCGGATTTTGAGAAGCGTTCGGAAGCAGACGCGCAGAAAGCGATTGCCACGGGCGAGTGGCTGAACTCGCATCGCCTGGCGCCGGAGACCCTCCGCTGGTACCCTCAGCTCCCTTCGGCGGTCCGCTCGAGCACGCGGATGCAGATCGTCGCCGCGGAAGCATACCTCGCCGTAGGCGACTGGCAGAAGCTGGAGGCCTTTTTGAAGATGGGCCGTTGGGAAGATGCCGATTTTCTGCGCCGCGCCATGGCCATCCGCGCTCGGCGGGAGCTCGCGCAGCCTTGGCAAAAAGACTGGGAGCAACTGACCGACGACGTGGAGGCGAATCCGCCCGACGGCTTCCTGCTCGCGCAGGTGGTCATCGGCTGGAAGTGGCGTCCGGAAGCGGTGAAGCTTTTGTGGGACGCAGCGACGAAGCCGAAGACGAACTCAGTCGCGTTGGAGAATCTGTGGAATCTCTATACCGAGACGCACGAAACCCGCGAACTCCTCCGCGTGGCCCGCGCGCAGACGGAGCTCGATCCGGCGAATCCCGTCCGGAAGAACAACGAAGCTTTTCTCACGTTGCTCGTCTACGGCGCCTCCAGCCGCGCCGAACGTCTCGCCCGCGCGGCGTCCGAGTCGAATCCCCAAATCCCCGAATGGGCTGCGACCTACGCCTACGCGCTGCACCTCGCCGGGAAAGATGCCACGGCGCAAAAGGTCATGTCCGCCTTGCCGCCGGAAGCATTGCAGCACCCGGGAGTCGCCCTCTACTACGCCATCGTCCTGGCGGGAAATGGCGATCAAACGGGGGCCCGGGAAACATTGGCCAGGCTGGACGCGCGCGGCATGCTCCCCGAGGAACGCAAACTGGCCACGGATCTCGCGCAGAAGTTGGAGCGAGCGGCGAAGGGTGCCTCGGGATAGCGAAGATCGCATTTTTATGAGCGTAACTGATTCCTGGAACCCAAATGTTCCACAGTGATTTACGCCGCGCCTATCCTACTGGCCCACCGCTTTCCTCACCGGTTCCATCTAAGAAATTGCTTTGGTTAAGGTGTTCCCAAACGTGGGCGAAATCGATGGAACGGCCACTGCTCTTTTCCATCGACCGCCCGCCGCGCTCGCCCACTGCCCCTACCCAGAATGCTCACCATCCACGGCCACAAAAACGCCAGCTTCTGCGATGGCGTCTCGCGCCGCGATTTCCTGCGCATCGGCGGACTCGCCCTCGGCGGCCTGAGCCTGCCCGGAATCTTGCGCGCTGAAGCGGCAGCCGGGGTCCGCCGTTCGCACAAGGCGGTGATCATGATTTTCCTGCCAGGGGGGCCCTCGCATCAGGACATCTTCGACCTGAAGATGGATGCGCCGTCGGAGATTCGCGGCGAATTCAAGCCGATCGGCACCAACGTCGCGGGCATTCAGATCACCGAGCACCTCCCGCAGCTCGCGCGGATCATGGACAAGTGCACGATCATTCGCTCGATGAGCGACTGCGACGGGCGGCACGATGCCTTCCAATGCCTCACCGGCCGTCCCTTCCAGCAACAGCCTCCGGGCGGCTGGCCTTCCTTCGGGTCGGTCGTTTCGAAAATGCAGGGCGCGCTCGACCCCGCAGTGCCGCCCTTCGTGGGGTTGGCGCCAAAGATGGGCCACATGGAATGGGCGCGCTGCGGCGAACCCGGCTTTCTCGGCGTGGCGCATGCACCCTTCGAGCCGAACAAGGGCGGCGCGGTGGAGGACATGACGCTGAATGGCGTGACCCTCGAGCGTCTCGCCGATCGCCGTACGTTGCTCGCCGGCTTCGATCAATTTCGCCGCGACGTGGATGCGAGCGGCCTCATGGGCGGACTCGACACTTTCGACCAGCAAGCGTTCGGCGTGCTTACTTCGAGCAAGTTGCTCAACGCCCTCGACGTGACGAAGGAAAACCCCCGCATCCTCGAGCGCTACGGCAAGGGCGATCCAAAAAATCGCGACGATGGCGGCCCAAAGATGATGGAGCATTTCCTCGCCGCGCGTCGGTTGGTGGAAGCGGGCGCGCGTTGCGTGACCGTGGCCTTCAGTCGCTGGGATCATCACGGCGGTAATTTCTCCGCGTTGCGCCAGGACTTGCCGCTCCTCGACCAGGGCCTCACCGCGCTCATCACCGACCTGCACGAGCGCGGCCTGGACAAGGATGTCTCGGTCGTGGTGTGGGGCGAATTCGGCCGCACGCCGACGATCAACAAGGACGCCGGCCGCGACCACTGGCCGCGCGTCTCGTGTGCCTTGCTCGCTGGCGGCGGAATGCGTCACGGCCAGGTCATCGGAGCCACCGATCGCCTCGGCGGTGAAGCCACGGAACGCCCGGTGCGTTTCGGCGAAGTCTTCGCCACGCTCTATCAACGGATGGAGATCGACGTCGTGAAAACGACGATCCCGGACCTCTCCGGCCGCCCGCAATACCTCGTCGAGCCCGGCTGTCAGCCGATGAAAGAACTGATCTAATCTCATGCCGCGTTTCCCCCTCATCATCGCTGGATGCATTTCATTCGCCGCCGCGACCGTTGCGCAACCGGTGAGCCTGCAGATCGAAGCCACTGGCGCGCCCGAGCTCACCTTGCGCGGCAAGGATGCACACCAGCAATTGCTCGTCACCGCGAAGTTGAATAGTGGCGATCTCCGCGACTTCACTCACAAGGCAACCTACAGCGCCGCGCCCACGGGCGTGGTGAATGTCGATGCAAATGGCGTCGTCACGCCGCTCGCCGATGGTGCAGTGACGATCACTGCCGAGGCGGAAGGTGTGAAAGCGACCATCCCTGTGCACGTGGAGGGAGCGGACAAGACCGAGCCGATCAATTTCGCCGATCAGATCGTGCCGATCTTCACCAAGGCCGGCTGCAACGCGGGCGGCTGCCACGGCAAGGCCAGCGGCCAGAATGGCTTCAAGCTCTCGTTGCTCGGTTTCGAGCCGACGGAGGATTACGAGCACATCGTCAAGGAAGCGCGCGGACGCCGCGTCTTTCCCGCTTCGCCGGAGAACAGCTTGCTACTGCTCAAGGCGATCAATTCCACGCCGCACGGCGGCGGCAAGCGACTCGACCGGACGTCCGAGGATTATGCGTTGCTCGTCCGCTGGATCGCGCAAGGCATGCCCTACGGGCGCGAGACCGATCCGAAGGTGACGCAGATCGAAGTGCTGCCGAAAGCGCGCACCATGGCGCTGAACGGCGAACAGCAACTCGTGGTGCTCGCGCATTACTCCGACGGCACGGCCAAGGATGTGACTCGCAGCGCGCTTTACGAGCCGAATGAAAAGAGCATGGCCGAAGCCGATGAAGTCGGCCACGTGAAGCTCTTCGATCAGCCCGGCGATGTGGCTATCATGGTCCGCTACCAGGGCAAGGTCGCGACCTTCCGCGCCACCGAGCCGCTCGGCGCCACGGTGGAGAGCCTGCCGCCTTCGCACAATTATATCGACGATCTCGTCTTTGCGAAGCTCAAGGCGATGGGCATGCCGCCCTCGGATCCGTGCGATGATTCCACATTCATTCGCCGGGTGAGCCTCGATATCGCCGGCCGTCTTCCCACGCTCGAGGAGTCGCAACACTTCCTCGCGGATACCGACCCGGCGAAGCGCGACAAGCTCATCGAGACCCTGCTTGCGAGCCCGGAGTATGCGGACTACTTCGCCAACAAATGGAGCGCGCTGCTGCGCAACAAACGCTCCAAGCCCGCCGAGGCCCCGACGACCTTTGCCTTCTACGATTGGATTCACGACAGCCTGCAGGCGAACCGGCCCTACAACTTGATCGTGCGCGATCTGCTCTGCGCCACGGGCGATGCGCAGGATGATCCGCCGGTCGCGTGGTATCGGCAGGTGAAGGAGCCGCAGCAGGAAGTGGAGGACATCGCGCAGCTCTTCCTCGGCATGCGCATGCAATGCGCGCAGTGCCATCATCATCCTTTCGAGAAGTGGAGCCAGAACGACTACTACAGCTTCTCCGCTTTCTTCACCCAACTCGGCCGCAAGCCGGTAACGACGAAGGAAGACGAAGCCATCTTCCACCGGCGCGGCATTGCCACGGCGATCAACAAGAAGACCAAGCAGCCCGTGCGTCCCGCGGCGCTCGTCACCGGCCCGCTCGACATCCCGGCCGATGAAGATCCGCGCATCGAGCTCTCCAAGTGGATGAGCAATCCCAAGAACCCATTCTTCGCGCGCACCCTGGTCAATCGCTATTGGAAGCACTTCCTCAATCGCGGCATCGTCGAACCCGAGGACGACATGCGCGAGACGAACCCGCCCTCGAATCCCGAATTGCTCGACGCGCTGGCGCAGCACTTCATCGACAGCGGTTATGATTTGAAGGCGCTCATCCGCGATATCACGCGTTCGCAGACCTATCAGCTCAGCGCCGTGCCGAACCATTACAACGCGCAGGATCGCCAGAACTTCTCGCGCTATTTCGCGAAGCGGCTCACCGCGGAAGTGCTGTTCGACTCGATCAACACGATCACGCGCACGCCGGCCAATTTCCCCGGGATGCCGCCGGGCACGCGCGCGATCTCGCTGCCCGACAACAGTTTCAACGCGGGTTCCTATTTCCTCACCGTATTCGGCCGGCCGGAAAGCTCGAGCGCCTGCGAGTGCGAGCGCACTCAGGAAGCCAGCCTCGCGCAAGCGTTGCACCTGCTGAATGCCAAGGACATCCAGGAGAAGCTGGCCTCGGACAGCGGCGCCGCGGCGAAGCTCGCCGCTGACCCCCGCACCGACGAGGAGAAGCTGCGCGAGCTCTATCTGGCCGCCTATTCCCGTCCGCCCGAAGCGCACGAGCTCGAGTTGGCTAAAGCGTATCTCGACAAGCCTCGCAAAGGCGCCGATGGCCAACCTGTCGACGCCGCGAAAGGCAAGCGGATGGGTTACGAGGACATCATCTGGGCGGTCCTGAATACCAAGGAATTTCTTTTCAATCACTAGATCGTGTTAGGTTTCATTTACGAACTGAGTTGGGCGCGGCATTTCGCGACAGCGTTTTGGAGTGCGGCGCTGCGGCGCCGTTTTCGGAACCGGCTCTCGTTTTGTCCCGGAGGGACGACGGAATTTAGCCGGTGGCGTAAGCCACCGGAATCGTCCCTCTCTCACTCCGGAGCCCCGGCAGGGGCGCGGGACGCGACACTTCTCCATTTCCAGCGCCCCTCCGGGGCGAACGCGCGTATTGCGGGTACCGGTGGCTTTCGCCACCGGCTAAATTCCGTCGTCCCTCCGGGACGAGCCAGCCGTTCTCTCATTACTACCATTCGCCAACGCGCCCGGTGTGGCATTGCTCTTCTCTCCACTGCGGCCGCGTGCCTGCTGGCTGCGCATAGCTTCGCCGTCGAACTCCCCGTCATCCGCCTCGACACGGTCTTCCCGCCAGGTGGCAAAGTGGGCTCGGATGTCGAAGTCGCCATCACCGGCGCCGATCTCGATGAAGCAAAGGAACTGCATTTCTCCAATCCCGGCATCACCGCCGAACCGAAGGACAAGCAGCACTTCGTGGTGAAGATCGCGCCGAATGTCCGGCCCGGAATTTACGATGTGCGCGTCGGCGGCCTGCTCGGCATTTCGAATCCGCGCGCCTTCGTGGTGGGCGACCTGCCCGAAGCCGCCAGGACGAAAGCCAGTGCCACGCCGGAAACGGCAATCGAGCTGCCGGTGGATTCCACCATCGACGGCACCGCGACGGCGAGCAACGCGGACTATTTCAAATTCACCGCGAAGAAAGGGCAACGGCTGCTCTTCGAGTGCCAGGCGCCGGAACTCGATTCCCGCCTCTCCCCGGTCCTCACCGTGCTCGATTCGACGGGCCACGCCTTGGAGACGAGCCGCCGCGGTGGCTTCCTCGATTTCGCCGCGCCAGCGGACGGCGGCTTTCTGCTGAAGCTCCAGGACCTCGCGTTCGCCGGCAGCGCGGAGTATTTCTATCGTCTCACGCTTACGACCGGCCCGCACCTCGACTTCATCTTCCCGCCCTGCGGCAAGCCGGGCACGAAGGAGAAGTTCACCCTCTACGGTCGCAACCTCCCGGGCGGCGTAGCGGCCAATCTCGCGGGCGACGACGGCAAGCCCTTGGAGAAGCTCGAAACGGAATTGGAAGTGCCCGCGACCGGTGATTCCCACGTCGACGGTCTATTGCATCCGGCAGCCGCGACCGTGGATGGCTTCTCGTATCGCCTGCCTTCGCCGCACGCCTCGAACCCCGTTTTCATTAGTTTCACCAACGAACCGGTGGTCGTCGAACACGAGCCCAACAACGCTCCGAACGAAGCACAAAAGCTCACGCCGCCTTGCGAAGTCGCCGGCCAATTCTTCCCCGCCGGCGACGAGGACTTCTACACCTTCGACGCGAAGAAGGGCGATGTCTGGTGGATCGAAGTCATCTCGCAACGGCTCGATCTGCCGACCGACCCCTTCGTCGTCATCCAGCGGGAGTCAGCGAATGCGCAGGAAGCTTACGGCGCGGATACCAATATCGGCGGCGTCCGCTTTAATACGGCGAGCAATGATCCCGCCGTGCGCTTCGAGGCGAAAGAAGACGGTGCTTATCACGTAAAGGTGTGCGACCTCTTCGGCACGGCGCATAACGATCCGCGCAACGTCTATCGCCTCGTCATCCGCAAGGCGTCGCCGGACTTCCGATTGATGACCGTGGCCGAGCCGCCGCCCGAAAAGAAAGACGATCGCAAAGTGGAGCCTTACACCGCGCTGCTGCGTGCGGACGGCACGATCGCCATCCGGGTTCTCGCCTTCCGACAGGATGGATTTGCCGGTGACATCGAATTGCACGCCGAAGGGTTACCGGCCGGCGTGACCTGCCAGCCGACCACGATTCCCGCCGGCGCGAATGAAGGCGTCGTACTCCTGACGAGCGGCGAAAAGCCGGAGCGCTGGGCAGGCTCGATCCGGGTCATTGGCAAAGCGAAGGTAGGCGACACTGAACTCGCGCACGAAGCCCGCGGCGGGGCGGTTTGCTGGTCGGTGACGGATGCCACGCAGGATGCGGTGCGTCCGCGACTGACCCGCGATGTCGTGCTGGCCGTGAGTGCCGCGGAACCCGCACCGATCAGCCTGGTCGTGACGGACAACAAACGCTGGGAGGCGACGGTCGGCGGCAAACTCGAGATTCCGCTGAAGATCAAACGCCACGGCGAATTCAAGGAAGCCCTCAAGCTGAAAGCCGAAGGTGCCCCGGGGCTCGATGCGGCGAAGGAAATCGATGTCGCCGCCAATGCGGAGACCGCCACGGCAACGATCGACCTCGCTGCCGCGAAGGTTCCCGCTGGGGAATACACCGTCCATTTTCAAGCTCTGACCAAAGGTAAATTCCGCGGCAAGGAAGTGACGACGACCGTCTATTCCGCGCCGCTCCGTATTGCCGTGCAAGCGGCGCCCTGCCAAGTAACCCGTGAAAGACTTTCGCCCGATTCGCCCTCGCATTCTCCCCTCACCGGCAGCGTCGTCCCTCGCCGCCAAGGCGCCGATTCCGGTCGCGGAATTGAATCGCACCACGCCGGTCGATTTCGATCGCGAGGTGCGGCCGTTCCTCAGTGACAATTGTCTCTCGTGTCATTGCCAGACGACGACGAAAGGCGGGCTGAACCTGGAGACACCGGAGCTGATGCTCAAGGGCGGCGATTCCGGCGCGGCGATCGATCCCAAGAAGGGCAGCGAGAGCCTCATGCTCCAGGCGGCCGCACATCAGGACGACGATTTGGTGATGCCGCCGCGGGATAACAAATCGAAGGCGAAGAATCTCACCTCCGAACAACTCGGCCTGCTCAAGCTCTGGATCGACCAGGGCGCGAAGGCCTCGCCGAAGAGGGACCGCGTGGTCGAATGGCAGCCGCTCGCGCAAAGTCTCGCGGCTATCTTCGCCGTGGCCGTGACCCCGGACGGCCAGTTTGCCGCCTGTGCGCGGGAGAATCGGATCTTCATCTACCACGTGCCTTCAGGCCGGTTGGTGGACAGCGAAATCGCGCATCACGATCAGGTGAACTCGCTCGCCTTCAGTCCCGATGGGACGCTGATGGCATCCGGCGGTTACCGCGAAGTGAAGCTGTGGCGGCACATGCCAATAACCGGCAAGCCCGCACAGCCGCTCAACGCGCCAGCCGAAAGCTCGAAGCTCGCTCGCGTGGATGGAAAGACGCTGGTGCTCTTGAATGCCGAGGGCAAACAAGTCGGGCAGGTTGATCACGGCGACTCGATCGTCGCCTACGCGGTGCGTGCGGATGGGCAACGCTTCGTCACGGCCGGTGGAAATTTTGCGAAGCTATGGAGCGCGGATGGAAAGCAAATCGCCGAGTTGCGGGGCAATCGATATGCGCGTGAAGTCGCCGGCGAGCGCGACCGCGATTTACAAGTGGCCGCGGGCAACGTCACCTACCGCAACGACGCCGTGGAGGCCGCGAAGAAGGCGCTGCAGGCCTCGCAAGACCGGGTGAAAAAATCGACCGAGGCGATCGCGCCAAAAGAACAGGACGTGACGGCGAAGCAAAAGGCGCTGGCCGATGCCAAGACCGCCAAGGCCGCCGCGGACCAGGCATTGGCGACCGCGGAAACGGATCTCAAGACCGCGGAGAAGAAGTTGCAGGATGCCGCAGCGAAGGCGGCACAGCTGGCCGCATCCGCCGCGGACGCCATCAAGGGGACGGCGACCGTCGATGCCAACAAACTGGCGACGGATGCCGCAGCAGCCTTGCAGGACGCCGCCAAGGCGCGGACGGAACGCGATCAGCGCGAAGCGCAACGCAAACAGGCCGCTGACAAGATCGAACCCGCCGGCAAGCAAGTGACCGCTGCCGAAGAGGCGGCGAAGAATGCGGAAACGGCGAAGCATGTCGCCGAGACCGAATTGTCTCTCGCCAAGGTGGAAGAGCAAAAGAATGAGGTCAGTGTCACCGAGGCCAGCGCCGCCGTGAAGACCGCCGAAGCGGAAAAAAAGAAGGCGGAAGAAGTTCTGCAAGCAGCGCAACAGGCGGCCACGGCTGCCGAGCAGCCGATCCGCGCCGTGGCGTTTTCGCCGGACGGCACAACGGTAGCGACCGCGGGCGACGATCATCTCATCCACACGTGGAGCGCGGAAAATGGTGCGGCCTTTGATGTCTTGAAAGGACACGATGCCGCAGTGACCTCGCTCGCTTTTGTGCCTGGTGGGGAATTGATTTCGGCGACGGCTGACGGCGCCGTGCTGGCTTGGAATCTCGCTCCGGAGTGGAAGCTCGAACGCACCATCGGCACTGGCAATGCGGGCTCACCACTAACGGATCGGGTGAATGCCGTCGCGTTTTCACCGGATGGCAAGCAACTGGCCACGGGCAGCGGCGAGCCTTCACGCGGCGGCGAACTCAAGCTCTGGGACGTGGCTAGCGGCCAGCTCGTGCGCGATTTCCCGAAGGCGCATTCCGACGCGGTCCTCAGCCTGGAATTTTCGCCCGATGGCAAGTTCCTCGCTTCCGGTGCAGCCGACAAAATGGCCCGCGTGACCGAAGTCGCCACGGGCAAGGTCGTGCGCAATTTCGAAGGCCACACGCACCATGTGCTCGGCGTAACCTGGAGCGCCGATGGCCGCACGCTCGCCACGGCAGGCGCGGATGGAATGGTGAAGGTGTGGGATTTTACCACCGGCGACCGGAAGAAGAATATCGAGGGCTACGACAAGGAAGTGACTGCGGTGCGGTTCGTCGGCGCGACGGCAAATCTGGTGACGAGTTCCGGCGACAACAAAGTCCGCCTCGTGGCCCTCGACGGAAAGGAAGTGCGCGTCTTCCCGGAAGTCGCGGATTTCATGGAATCCGCTGCGGTCAGCGCCGATGGTAAAACGGTCGTAGCCGGTGGCCAGGACAGCGTCTTGCGCATCTGGAATTCGACCGACGGCGGCAAGCTCGCCACCTTTGCTCCGGAGAAGAAATGAAGTGGCAATATCGCTCTACGCCTCGCGTGAAGGCGAAGTAACCGTCTCCTTGGTCGTGCCCACCGCGGTGGTGCCCTGCGGTGAGGTGGCCTCCACATTCCCGGGCGGATCGAGCGGATCGAAAAATTGCCCGGACAACGTCGGCGAAATGCTTTCGTTCACGCCATAGACGGAAGGCCATTCCTTCGGCAGCCACGCGGTACCGAACAGGCGGTCGATGACCGGAAAGACGAAGGAGAAATTGCGATCGCGATGGTCATCCCTGGTGTGATGCCAGTGGTGAAAAGCCGGCGAGGAAATGAGCCATTCCAAAGGGCCGAGACGAATGCGGAGATTGGCGTGAATGAAGAACGTCCAGATCGCACCGAAGATGGTGACGCCCGCCACCGCCGGGTCGATATGACTCCCCGTGGTCTGCGCCAGGCCGAGCAGATAAACCGGTGCCAGGCCCGACAAGCGCGTGAAAACCATGTCGAAGGGATGCGCGCGCGTATTGACGAGCCAATCGAGTTGCTCCGCGCTGTGGTGCACGGCGTGGAAGCGCCACAGGAACGGAGAGGCGTGCAACGCCCGGTGGCCCCAATACGCACCGATGTCATTGACGATGAGCACCAACCCCAGCTTCCCCCACAGCGGCCAGGCGGCGACCATGGAATAAAATCCTCCCGGATTGAGCTCATGCAGCGTGCGGGCGAGCAAGGCGAGCGGTACGGAGATCACCGCCGCCGGCACGATGCTATTGATGAAATACCAGGCGAGATCCACGCCGATCTGCTTGCGCCAGATCCTGGCCGGATGAAGCGCACACAGTCGCTCCAGCGGAACGAAGATGGCCACCAGCACAACGAGCCACATGGCCAAGCGCGCGACATCCACGACCAGACCTGAAAGGTGTCCGAGGAGTTGATGGATCATCGGCCCAAAGATTTACGCGGACATGGAAGCATGGACTGTGCACTCGAGCGCAGTCCGATCAGCGCGTTCAAACCGCAGGCAGGAGTTCCGCGCGGCGGCGACGGCGGCGCAGAATTTCGAGCGAAATGCACAGCGCCCCGAATCCCGCGAAAATCATCCAATTGGAAATATCCGGAACGATTTCCAAATCCACCCCCGCGAGCAAAGCGAAGGGCGGCTGGCCGCTGGGCGTGCCCGCTGCGGAAAACGACAGGGTCTCCGACGTATTGCTGGCGATGAAATAGAAGGTCGCCTGCGTCCAACCGCTAAAACTCTCGGCGCCGAGATTGATCGTCGGCGTGGTGAAGTTGCCAAACGTCGAAGTTTTCGTCCCCATCAGGGACACGGTCCACTGATCGGTAGTCGCCTGAGTGAAAGTGCCCTGCTGCTGCGCCGCGCCGTACCAGAATTTCAGCGCATAGGTTTTCCCCACGGTGAGTCCGGTGATGGTCTGCTGGATCGGCGCCTGTTCATAAGCGCCGTCCGCCGCGATGAAATTTCCCCCACTCGGCGGCGCCACCCAAGTGGTCGCTCCCCCGTTGTGGCTGCCCCACATGTAAGTGTTGCCGTAGTTGCCGACGTTGAACTGGCCGGGGGCCTCATTCGGTTGGCCGGCATTGGCGCCGCTGGCCTGGGTGCCCGAGTCGACATTCGACGCGGAAAAGACGAAATTGTAGCCGTTGGTGGTCCAGTTCGCGACCGTCAAGGTCGCCCCCGTGGCGGGAGGATTGGTGCCGGTATCCGGCCCGATCTGGCCGAAGTACGGCGCCGTCAAAGCCGGGCCCCCGGAGTAGGTGACGCTGGTAAATGTCCCATCCTGCACCAGGTTCGCAGAGACACTCTGCGCCAGGAGCATGGCGAAAACAACGAATGCAGTTTTGCGGAATGGGGTTTTCAACGTCGGGGCCGGCACCTCGCGCGGGGCGGAATGCAACCGGTCGACTGTGGTCTAATTTCCAGAGTATGCAAGTACGTAATAATTCCTATACTCCGACGACATCGCATTGACTTCCGTCCGGGGTCATGTTTCGTCCGCCTCATTGGCCTCCACTCCCCCGAATCTCATGTCCACCCCGCCAGACCGGATTGCCGATCAGGCCACCGGGCCCCCTACGCCGAGGTGGTTCGGGACGAGCAAAGGAGCGTGGCTGCTCTTCGCCGCCGCATTGATCGCGGGACCCTGCCTCCTCTTCTGGCATTTGCACGGGCTTTGGGATCCGGACGGCTCTTATGCCTATGGATGGGTGGTCCCCCTTTCTGGCCGCTTTTTCTCTTTAAGTTACGCTGGGATGACCGCCCCGCCCCTTCTGTGCCGCTGCAGGGCGCGATCTGGATCGCCGCCGCGCTGGCCCTACTCGTGCCGCCCACCCGCTGGCTGCAGGAAGCGGCGCCCGAACGCGCCATCTGCGCGTGGTCGTTCGCCCTCGCCGTGGCCGGTATCGCCCTCTCGCTGATGGCCCTCGCCGGGGGCACGTCGTGGCTGCGCTGGTTCAGCTTCCCGCTGGCTTTCATCCTCACCGCTGTCCCGTGGCCGCACAGCATGGAGCTGATGCTCTCGAATTCCCTGATGCACGGCACCGCCGGGGCCACGGTCGAGATCCTCTGCCTCATCGGCATTCCCGCCTTGCAGGCGGGCAACCTGGTGCATATCGAAACCGGCGTCATCGACATCGATGAAGCATGCAGCGGCATTCGTTCGCTGCAGGCCATGGTCATGCTCTCGCTCTTCCTTGGCGAACTCTTCCGCTTGAAGCCGGCGCGGCGACTCTGGCTGATGGTCGCCGGACTCGCCGTCACCATTCTGGCCAATGTGATCCGCACCGTAGTGCTGGCCAGCCTCGGTGCTCACCAAGGCATGAACGCCGTGGATCGCTATCACGACACAGCGGGGCTGTGCGTGCTGGTGGTGTCGCTATCGGTCACCCTGCTCATCGCCTACCGGCTACGATCGTCGAAAGCGCCCATGCTGGCTCCGCAGAGCTTACCGCTTCGATGGGCTTTGCCGGTGCCATGGTGCACCGCCTTGCTGGTCTGGTTCCTGGCCACGGAGATCGCGGTGGAAACATGGTATCAAGCGCACGAACCCAAATGGCAGGGCTGGAGCTGGGCCATCCAATGGCCGAAGCAGGACAAGCAATTCCAGTTTCTCGATATCCCCGCGCGTTCGAAGCGATTGCTGATGTGCGACGAGTCCCAGGCCGCGACCTGGAGAGATGCCGACGGCGGTTTTTGGTCGCTCTATCTCATCCGCTGGAATCCCGGGAACCTGCAGGCGGAATCCGCGAAGGTCCATCGACCGGATGTGTGCCTGAATGCGGAAGGCGCGGTCATGGAACACGATTTCGGCACCCATGTCAGCACCGTGGGCGCCATGCCGATTCCCTTCCACAGCTACAGCTTCCGCATGGGCGAGGATCGGCTCTATGTCTTCTTTTGTTTGCGCGAGGAGCAACCCGGCGAAATCGCCGGCACCGCGATTCCGGAGTTTGAGGGAACGGGAATGTTTCAGCGCGCGCTCCGCGGCCGACGCCATGTCGGCGAGCAAAGTCTGGAGATCGCCATGTCGGGCTATCGCTCAGAACAAAGTGCGCAGGAGGCATTCCAGGCGCGCTTGGGCCAGTTGCTGAAAGTCAGGGCCGACGCGGCGGCGCGCGCAGGCAGGTAGTCGCTCGACCGGTGCAACGCTACCGCGCTTCCAACTGCTTCACCCTTCGCTCGAATCCCGCGCGTTGCCCGGGTGTGCATTGCCGGGCCACCGCGGTGATTGCCTCCAAATGCGCGCGTGCTTCCGCGTCCGGCACGCTCTCCAACCATTGCAACTGCAGCATCGGACGGTCCGGCACCATCGCCAGAAGTTGGGCGCGGAAATTCGCATTGTCCGGTGCCGTCGAGAGCATCGTTCCGTACAGGTCTTCGGCCTCGGATGGAGGCAGCCGCCGGATCGCTTCGCGCCAGACGCTCAAGGTCAGCGCGGGTTGCGCTTGCAGCCAAAACCGCCCCTCTTCGAACGGCAACCTGGCATAGTGCGGCTCCAGCGTGCGCGCCCGCCGGAAATCGGCCAGCGCCTCGAGCCGATGCCCCTGGCAGGCTCGCGCGCCCGCGCGCGTGAAATAAGCCCGCCAATCGAGCGGCGCCCGTTCCAGAGCGCGATCGGCCGCGGCTTCCGCCGGGGCGTATTTTCCGGCCGAGAGCAGCGCCTCGGCGCGCGCGGCGTGATCGGGCATTTGCGCAATGGCCCACGCGCCCACCAAGGCCAATAACCCCAGCACGCGCGAGAGCGTGGCGGCCACCCACGAATCACGCGCTGCCGCCGGCGCTTCATTGGAGGCCAGCACTACAACGAACAACGCCAGCCAGGCCGACCCCACGCGATGCCCTGGCACGTCGATTGCGCCATGCAAAAGCGCGGCCACCGCCGCGGCCAATGCCGCCCCGCGCAAACGGCGGCGCGATCCTGCGGCAAATGGAAACGCCTGGCGCAGGATGAAGAAGGCCGCGCCCAACGCCAGCGCCACACCGCACCACCCCAGTTCCGCCGCGAGCAACAGCCAATCGCTCTCCGGATGCAGCACGGTCTGCTGGCTCACCGAGGCGGTGCGAAAAAAGTGGAACAATGCGGTAAAATTTCCCAGGCCGATCCCGCACCACGGCGCAGCGTGAATGAGAGCGAGCGTGTCGCGCCAGATCAAGACACGGAACCCGACTTGCGAATCCGCGCCGCCGGCAAAACGCCCGGCAAACGCCCCCCCACCGATCAGCACCAATGTGACTAACCCCAAAACGAGCGAGCCACCGACCGCGAGCACTTTCCAGGACCTGCGCCGCCACGCCTCCAGCGCCGCCCACAAGACCATCGCGCCAAAGAAAAGCAGCGATCCACCGCGCGAGTAATTGACCACCAGCGCCACTAAAATCACGCCGGTGCCGATCAGCCACGGCAGCGCCTTGCGCCAGTCCCACTGCCACGCTTCTGCGGCGCAACCCAACCCCGAGCATGCCGCCGAGCGCGAGGACATGGCCCGTGTGATTGCGATTCGGGAACGGGCCGAAATCATGATCGGGATGCCAGCCGGGCACGGAGAAATGAAACGCCCGCGCCGCGAGAGCAAAAGCCGCGAGCAAAACGATGCCGCCCGCCAGCAACTGAGCCGTCAAGGTCCGCGTCGATCCCCGTCCACGGCCGACCCAACAACCACCCCAGCCAGGCCAGTCCCATGACCAGCCACAATCCCGCTTCCGCCGAAAGCCACAGTTGCGGGGAAAGCGTGGGACCCAGCGGAATGCCGACGGCCAGCAAGCCGGGACGCCACGACTCGGCCGCAAACCAATTTGCCGGCAACCAAGCGGTCGCCGCGAGCAGCAGCAGACCACCCGCGCAGATGACGAACCCGTGATCCGGTATCCGCCGCGCCGGCGCCAGCAGCCAGAGCAATCCCAGCCCAATCAGCACTGCGACCTGCACCGGTCGCGTCGTCGCTCCGCCACAGGCGATCGCCCCGAGCACGAGCAGCGCCGCGCCGGCCAGCACGCAAGATGGCGCCTTCGTCATACAGCGGTCGACGGCGGATTGATCATCTGCCAGATCGACCGCAGAACGATGCCAACGTCAAGCGCCGGCGACCAATTCTCGAGATAGATGAGATCCGATCGCACCCGCGCCGAAATATCCTCCAGCGAGCGCGCTTCACCACGGAAGCCCCGCACCTGGGCCAGTCCGGTGATGCCTGGTTTGATGAAGGTGCGCAGATGATATTTCTCGATCACCTCCGCAAACTGCCGGTTGTGCTCGATGAGATGCGGGCGCGGCCCCACGACGCTCATCTTGCCACCGAGGACATTGATGAACTGCGGAATCTCATCGAGGCTGTAACGCCGCAACCAGCGCCCCGCGGGAAAGATCCGCGCGTCACCCGCCTTGGCCTGCACCGTCACGTCCTCGCCGGTGGTGTGCATCGTGCGAAATTTCAGAATCTCGAACGGCCGATTTTGTAACCCCGCGCGCTTCTGCCGATACCAGAGCGGCCCCGGTGATTGCAGCCGGTGGCAAATCCAAACGAGCACGATGAGCCAAGGCAAAACGCCCGTGATGACGAACACAGCGAGGGCGAGATCGAAAATACGCTTGAGCACCCGACTGAGCGGATTCTCCAGTGGTTCTTCGTGCAGCGTGATGAGATTGATCCCCTCATCCACACAGCAGGTGATGGGATGGCGGATTTGTTCCGCGAGATCGTTGACGATGAGCAGGCGCATCCCGCGCTGCTGGCATTTCCCGAGCAGGGAGCGCGTCACTTCCGCGGGGCACAGCTCCAACAGGATCACCTGGGAGATTTCCGACGCGCCGCAGATTTCCTCGAATTGCTCGATCGTGCCCAGCAGCGGCACGCCGTCGTGCGCCAGCGCGATGGCCGGCGCATCGAGCGTCACGACTCCGACAATCCGCATGCCGAGTTGCCGTTTGCGCTTGAGCCAGTGTTCGAGCAAGCCCACGCGGCCCGCCGGTCCCACGAGCAAGGTCGCGAGATCGCGTTCCTGGGTGAAGAGCTCGCGCGCCAGGCGCAACGGCAGCGTTGCATTGCTCCACACCAACAAGCCGTAAAGCAACGCGGCAAAGCTCCCGAGAAAGCTGCGCGAGATGGTATAGTCCTTGGCGAAGGCGATGAAGACGAGCACGGCACCGATGGCGAAACCGACCTGCCGCGAAGCGATGGGCAGTTGCCGCACCAAGCTGCTCTCGTAGATGGGCGCGAAGAGCTTGTCTCCCGTGCGGGTGAGCATCTCCACACTGAGCCCGGTGAGCACGAGCGCCCAGTAGATCACATAGTGGACGGTGAAAATCGAAGTGCCCGGCATGACCGCGAGATTGAAGGCACCGAACAGCGCCCAAAACAGCACGGTCACCAAGCCCGCCTGGGCGATGGTGAGCAAGCGCGACAGCCCCCGCGTCCGCTGCACAATCATGGCGCGGAAAGAGGTGGGAGGGCGGGGAGGAGACGCATGGCGGGAAAAACGACGTCACACGTGTGGATGAGACTGACGCCTTCGTCAACAGATAGAATGCGTGTTTTTACGCAGCGTTATCAAATACACCCCAATCCTTGTCTTCCGGAATAACCTTGCCTCATTTTTGATGACTGGTAACGCCATGCTTTCGTTCCTCCTCCAGCTTCCCACTTAGTCCATGGATCCCCTCACCAGCCGACTCGAAGTGCAGGCCCTCGGCAAAACGCTGCAGTGCGAGGACGGCGATGTCATCGGGCGCAAGGGTTCGGTGGGTCAGGATCTCTTTGCCGACCTCCCCGAATTTGCCGATCGCCATCTAATCATCGGCCAGGACGCGCGTTCGTGGTTTCTGCTCATTCCGAAAAGCGTGAAGGAACCCGTGCTGCTCGATGGCGAACCGGCCGAACCCGGCCTGCGCCTTCCGCTGGAAAACAGCCACCTCGTGCGGGTCGGCAAGACGACGCTGCACTTTAAGGTCATCGATGAAACCGCGCGGACCGAGGCGATGATGCCGGTGAAGGCCGAAGAGGAGCCTCCTACGCAACCGGCGATCCTCCCGCTGGACGGCAAATTTTTCGAGATGCTGGTGGAGAACGTGCACGACCTCATCGCCATCCTCAATGCGCACGGCCGCCGGTTGTGGCACAATGCGGCCTACGCCGCCGTGCTCGGCTACACACCCGAGGAATTGAAAGGCTCGGATTTCACGGTGGAGATTCACCCGGATGACCGACCGCTGGTGCAAACGGCGCTGCAGGAGGCGATCCGCACTGGCCGGGGGCGCCGTCTCGAGTATCGCATGCGCCATCGCGAAGGGCGCTGGATCTTCCTCGAGTCGAAGGGCGTGGTGCTACCGAATTGGCCGGGGGTGGGCACCTGCCTGCTCACGATCGCCCGCGACGTCACCGCGCGGAAACGCGCGGAATACGACATGCGCAAACGCCAGCGGCGGCGGCGTGAACAGTCCGAGGTGCTCGGCAAATTCGCCACTGACCGGGAACTCCGCGCCGGCAATCTTCCGGTGTGCCTCGCCATGCTCACGGAGGCGCTGGCGGAGACGCTGCACTGCGAGCGCGCGGCAGTCTGGCTGGTGAACAAAGAAGCCGGCCGGCTGATGTGTGCGGACTCGTTCATCCATGGCGAGAACGCGCACGCCACCGGCGAGGATTCCCTGGCGCTCGCGGAGATCCCGCACTACCTGCAATCGCTCCGCGCGATCCGGTCCCTGATCGCCCCTCAGGCGCTGGATCACCCCGCCCTGCGCGAATGGAGCGCGGCGTATCTCCAGCCAAATCAAATCGTGGCGAAACTCGATGTCCCGCTTTTCCGCGGAGAGGAATTGCTCGGCGTCTTGTGCTGCGAAAGCACCCACCAGCACGAGTGGACGGTCGACGAGGAAAATTTCGCGACCTCGCTGGCGGATCTTTTCCTGCTCGCGCACGAAACGCAGGAGCGCCAGCGCACCGGCGAGGCGCTGCGCGAAGGCCAGAAAAAGCTCACCGCGGAGACGGCCGAGGCGGCCCGCTACGTCCTTTCGCTTTTCCCGGCCAAACTCACCGGTGCCATCTCCACGGATTGGCTGTTCATTCCTTCCGCGCAGTTGGGCGGCGACGCGCTCGGCTACCACTGGCTAGATGACACTCACCTGGCCGTCTATCTCCTCGACGTAGTGGGGGAGGGAATCGGCGCCGCGCTGCATTCCGTGACCGCGCTCAACGTTTTCCGCAACCAGAGTTTGCCGAATGTGGATTTCCGCGAACCCGCGGCGGTGCTCGCTGCGGTGAATGCTTCCTTCGAAAAGGATGAACGGAACGAGATGTATTTCACCGCGTGGTATGGCGTCTTTCATCGTCCCACGCGCACGCTGCGCTACTCGACAGCCGGACATCCTCCGGCGATTCTCTTCACCGGCGATTCGCCGACGGCGGCGACCAAGGTGGAACTGCGGGCGCCGGGATTAATGATCGGCGCGGTAGCCGAGTCGCACTATGCAACGAAACAGGTCACGATCGGCGCTTTCGGGCGGCTCTATGTCTTCAGCGACGGCGCCTACGAGGTGTGCCGCCGGGATGGCAGTGCGTTCCGTTTCGAAGAATTCATCGGCGTGCTGACGAACCCGCCGACGTCGGCTGCCGGCGAGTTGAATGCCATCGTCGATCACATGCGGGAGGTCCAGGGCGCGGAATTGTTGCCGGATGATTGCGCGCTACTGAAATTGGTCTTCCACTGATTTCGCAAACGAACCCCGATGCAACTGACGAAAGAAAAACGTGGCGAATGTTCCGTCCTCACGGTGCACGGCCGGCTCGACGGCACGACCTCTGCCAAATTCGAGACCGAGGTGCTCGCGTGGTTGAACGGTGGTGGCAAGTCGTTCGTGATCGATATGGCCGGGATCAGCTTCATCAACAGCGCGGCCCTGCGCGTGTTGCTCTCGACGGCTCGGCGGGTGGGTCGCACCGGGGGCAAGGTCGTGCTGGCTGCGCCCAACGCGGTCGTCAGCGAGGTCTTCGAGATCGCGAATTTTCCGGCGATGTTCACCATCTGCCAGACGCTCGACGAAGGCATCGCCGCGGCGACGAGTGGAGTGGTGGCAAACGCACCCGCGGCCACGCCCGCCGCCACAGCCAAGCCTGCGCCGAAAGCAGTAGTTCCAGCGGCCCCCGCGCCGATTCCGGCTCCGCCGGTGCCTGCACCGAAAACGGCGCCAGCCACACATCCGCCTGCGGCTTCGGCGCCGGCGGCTACCACACCGCCTCCCGCACCCGCGAAGCCGACTCCGCCGCCAGCGGTTCCTCGAGTCCGGCCCATGGCTCCCATTCCATCGGCTCCCAAGCCGACCACGCCACCAGTCGCTGCAGCACCGGCGCCCATCGCACCTCCTCCTCGGCCTGTTGCACCGCCCATCGCCGCCGCACCGGTCGCGCCACCACCGCTAAAGCCTCCGGCAGTTCCGGCAACGCCTCCACCGGCTCAACCCTCTCCGGCAGCCGTTACCCCAGCCGCCGCTCCCCCGATTCCGGCCCCTCGCCCATCCACCCCCGTCCCGCCGCCACCGCGTATCGGGCCGCCGGTGACAATCATCCGGAAAGCCAAGCCGACCAAACTCGAAGTCCTCGTAGGCTCACACATTATCGAATGCCACGATGGCGACATCATCGGCCTCGAAGGCACGGTCGCGCCCCATCTCTTCAAAGGTGCAACATCGCTCCAGCCACGCCATGTCCTCATCGGCAAAGGCCCCGACGCATGGTTCGTGATGGTCCCGCGCAATGTCCAGATCGAGACGCACCTCGACGATGCGGTCCTCCCTCCCGGCGTCCGCAAAAATCTCAGCGGCGAACATCGTCTGAAAATCGCCGGGTTCGCCTTCACCCTTCGCCTCGCCGAAGGGCACTCTCCTGCGGTCAAGGAATCCCTCTTCCACCGGCTGAAGAAGAGTCTGCGCCTCGGGTAACGCAAACCCTCAAGGCAACACCGCCCAGATCTCCACGACGCGATTTTTGTCGCGCTGTCCTTTGCCGAACATTTCCGAGCTGCCCATACCCACGGCGTGCATCACGTTCAGTATCTTGCCCTGGTCTCGCAATGCTCTGACCAGGCCGTCCGCACGGTCGATGGAGATTTGCAGGTTCCTTTTGTCGTCGCCCTTCGAGTCGGCATAGCCGAGCACGATGATCACCGCGGTGGGATCGCTGAGGAGGCGTTGGGCATCCGAGGTATGCAAGCCATCCGTCAATTGCGCCACCGCGGCGGGCGTCGGAGCAATGCGACCGCTCTCAAAAGAGATGATCGCCAGCTTGTACATACCGTGCGCGTGGTCGACCGCGGTGTAGAGTTTCGTGCGATTGGTCGGCGAAAGATGAGGCATCGCATCGATGCGCGCGAGCACCTGTTTCTTGACCTCGGAATTCTCCTCCTTGTTCTCCACCAAGGGAGGGATCGTCGCGGTCGAGGCCGAGGCATTCTCCGGCGCCGGGGTGGTCGCCGGAACCGGCGGCGGTGCCGGGGGCGCCTTCGCCATCGGCGTGGCTACCGGAGGCGGTGGCATGGCGACTCTCCGCGTCGCCGGGTTCGGAGTAGAAGGTTCGGGTGTGGCCGGAACCGGTGTCGCGGGAGTCGGCTCTGTCCTCGCCACCGTGGGTTCGGGCGTAGCGGGTAATTCCGAAGAAGTCGTCGTAGCGACCGCATTGCCCGGAGATCGGGAAAACAACCGCGGCACGACAAAAAAAGCCGCCGCAATCAAAAGGAACACGACCACCACCCCGATGACCGCCCAAACGGGCACCTTGCCGCCGCCACCCGCTGTCGCGCCCGAGGATTCTCGCAAAGGCTCGCCGCATTCCGGGCAGCGAAATTCCGCGCCGTCGGCGACGGGAACCGGCTTTTTCGTATAGGCCAGCGAACATCCCTCGGCGTTGCTACAGATGCCAGTTTTCGAGGCCATATGATCGAAAGATTCCCCGGAATCGTGGCAGCGTGGCAACTGGATTCTACCCATCATCGACGTGCGAAGACCGCCTCCCGCGGCTCCCAGTGCATCGACCTTTGGTTTTTCCTGATGCCGGCAGCGCGATTCTTTCTAAATTTAATCGTGAACATTCTCTCTGGTTCCGCTCTCTTACGGCGCAATCCGCGGCCTTTTTCCATCGATCGCGAGTGGACCGAGCGCCGGGGATGAAAGGTCCCCTCATCTATGCAACAAGAATCCACCGCCGCGGTCTCCCAGGAAGCGGACGTCCAGGCCATCGACCAACTGCGCGAGCTCAACACCCGCATTCGCCGGGAACTGGCCAAGGTCATCATCGGCCAGGACAAGGTCATCGAGCAGATGCTCACCTGTATTTTCGCCCGCGGGCATGCGCTGCTCATGGGCGTGCCCGGGCTGGCCAAGACGCTGCTCGTCCATTCGCTGGCGGACATGATGTCCATGTCGTTCAGCCGCATCCAATTCACGCCGGACCTCATGCCGAGCGACATCACCGGCACGGAGATCCTGCAGGAAACCGAGCAGGCGGGGCGCCGCGCTTTCGAGTTCGTCAAGGGGCCGATCTTCGCCAACATCGTGCTGGCCGATGAAATCAACCGCACGCCGCCGAAGACGCAGGCCGCGTTGCTGCAGGCGATGCAGGAGCAGAAGGTCAACGCGGGCAAACACAGCTTCAAGCTCGACCCGCCTTTCTTCGTCCTCGCCACGCAAAACCCGATCGAGCAGGAGGGCACCTATCCGCTGCCCGAGGCGCAGCTCGACCGGTTCATGTTTTTGATCAACGTCGGCTATCCCAGCGCGGCGGAGGAATTGCAGATCGCCAAGACCACCACCGGTGGCGCGCCGGCGACGCTCGACAAAATCCTGCACGCGGAAGACGTGCTGAAGTTCCAGGAAATCGTGCGTCGCGTCCCGGTGCCCGACCATGTCTACGAGCATATCGTGAAGCTCGTCCGCAAATGCCGCCCGGTCGGCGAAGAAGCGCCGGACTGGATTCGCAAATGGGTCATGTGGGGCCCCGGCCCGCGCGCGGTGCAATATCTCGTGCTCGGCGCCAAAGCCCGGGCCGTGCTCAACGGCAGCTACCTCGCCCGCATGGAAGACGTCCACGCCGTGGCCGAACCCGTGCTCGCCCACCGCATCCTCGTCAACTTCCACGCGGAGAGCGAGGGAATCAACAGCCTCGAGATCATCAAGCGCGTGATCGCGGAGACGAAGGATTGAATGAGTAATCAGTAGTCAGTGATCAGTATTCAGTTTCGCTAGTGCCTTACTGATTACTGCTTACTGCTTACTGCTTACTGATCACTTTTCTAAAATGGCCAGACCCGAACACCACTGGGACTTTCTCGACATGGGCGTCATCGCCCGGTTGTCGCGGCTCACGGTCTCAGTGCGTTTGCCGATGCTCGGCTCGGTGACGGGCATTCACCGGAGCGCCACGCGCGGGTCTTCGGTGGAGTTTGCCGAGTATCGGAAATACGCGCCGGGCGATGACTTGAAGTTCCTCGACTGGCGGGTATTTGCGCGGACGGACAAGTATTTCATCCGCGAATTCGAAGCGGATACCAACCTGCGCTGCTACCTCGTGCTCGACACGAGTGCGTCGATGAAATTCACCAGCGGCGAGGTCACGCGCTTTGCCTTCGCCCGGCGCATTGCCGGCACGCTCGCGCATCTGCTCGTGCATCAAGGCGACGCCACGGGACTCGTCTGTTTCACCGACAAAACGCTGCACGAACTGCCGCCCCGCCGCACGCCCACCCATCTGCGCCAGCTTCTCGATACGCTGGCCGAGGCCAAACCGCAGGGCGAAACGAACCTTGTGACAACCCTGCACGATCTTGCGGAACGGGTCCGGCAGCGTAGCCTCGTCATCATCATCAGCGATCTTTTCACCGAAGTGCCCGAGCTACTCGAGTGCTTCAAACATCTGCGCTTTTACAAACACGACGTCGCGGTCTTCCATCTGCTCGACCGGCAGGAGTTCGATTTCGACTTCACGCGACCGGTGCGTTTCGTGGACATGGAAAGCGGGATGGATCTCATCACCGATCCCGCCGTAGTGCGGGATGCTTATCGCGAGGCGCTGGATGATTACCTCGGTGCGCTCGCCCACGGCTGCCGCGAATTCGATGTGGATTACCACATGACGTATCTCGACCAAAGCTACGAAGGCGTGCTCACGCAGTTTTTGCTGCAGCGCATCAAACGCATGAAAGGGGGGCGGAGATAAATGAAATGCCGAATGACGAATGCGGAATGCCGAATGGCTGCGCCGCATATTGCTAGGTCTCCCGCCCTCCGCATTCCGCACTCCGCATTCCGCATTTTCCTCTGATGGCCTACCTTCAGCCATGGATGCTCTGGGTCTTGCCGGCAGTCCTGCTGCCGATCGTCATCCATCTGCTCAACCGGCTGCGTTACAAGACGGTCCACTGGGCGGCGATGCTCTTTCTGCTCAAGGCGAACCGCGCAGCGACGCGGCGGGCGAAGCTGCGCCAGTACATCCTGCTGGCGTTGCGCTGTCTGGTGTTGCTGTTTCTCATTTGGGCGATGGCGCGGCCGCTCGTGGGCGGCTGGATCGGCTCGGCGACGGGGGGCGCGCCGGAGGCGATCGTGATGCTGCTCGACCGTTCGGCCAGCATGGAAGCGCGCGGCGGCGAGGGGCAGGAGAGCAAGCGGGCGCACGCCCTCGCCTTGCTCACCCAGGCGGCCAAACAGAGCGCCAGCAGCCACTTCGTGCTCATTGAAAATGTGCTGCGTCAGCCGCTGGAAATCGCTGAGGCGTCTTCGCTGGCCACGATGCAAATTTGTGAGCCGACCGACACGGCGGCGGATATCCCGGCGATGTTCCGCGCGGCACTCGATTATCTCGCGCAAAACAAGCCGGGCAGCGCCGAGGTGTGGGTGGCGAGCGATCTGCAGGCGAGCAACTGGCGGCCGGAAAGCCCCGAGTGGCAGGACATCGCCGCGCGATTCAATGGCCTGCCCCAAGGCGTGCGCGTGCGCATTCTCGATCTTTCTTCCCCGCCGGGAAATAACATCTCGCTGAGCTTGAAGAACGCGGAGCTGCGCGTG
This sequence comes from Chthoniobacter flavus Ellin428, assembly GCF_000173075.1. Taxonomy (GTDB): domain Bacteria; phylum Verrucomicrobiota; class Verrucomicrobiia; order Chthoniobacterales; family Chthoniobacteraceae; genus Chthoniobacter; species Chthoniobacter flavus. The sequence continues at coordinate 76,980 of NZ_ABVL01000007.1, read as the reverse complement.
CGCGACGAGAAAACCGGCAAGGCGCAACTCAGCCTTGGGCTGGAACTCAAAACCGATTCAGGACGCAAAGGCACGCTGCCGCTGCTCTTTACCCACGACGGTGTGAAGAGCCAGGTGGACATCGCCCTCAATGCCGCGACTCAACGGCAGAATCTGAAATTCGATCTGCCCAAAGCCGAACCCGGCTGGGGCGAACTCGAATTGCCGGCGGACGAAAATCCCGCGGACAACACGGTCTATTTTGCCTACGCGCCGCCGGCGCCGCTCAAGGCGATGATCGTCGGCGCGGGCGCCGCAGCCCAGCGTTTGCGGATCGCGGCAGCGCCGGATAAATCACGCGCGGATCGCACTGCCGAAATCCTCCCGGCTGCGAGTGCCGGGAACATTCCGTGGAAAGACGCCGCGCTCATCGTCTGGGCGGCGCCCGCGCCGAGCGAAGCGGTGGCGAAACCGTTGCAAAAGTGGGTGGAGAGCGGCGGAATGTTGCTCTCTCTGCCACCCGGCGGCGGGGAAACCACCGGCCCGCTCGGCATCCACTGGGCCGCGGCGGAAACAGCACCCAAGACCGCGCCCTTCCGCGTCACTGCGTGGGACGATCTCGATGGCCCGCTCGCCCGGACCGATAACGGCGCCCCGCTCGGCGTGGCCAAATTGGAAATCGCCCGCCGCCAGGTGCCTTCCGGCGGCGGGACGGATCATATCGGCGCGGCCTTTTCCGATGGCCGCACCTTCCTGCTTTCGCACAAGGCCGGCGCCGGACAGGTCTTCGCCTGCGCCACGCTGCCCGACATCGAGTGGGGCAATTTCGGCGATGGCTTCGTGCTGCTGCCGATGATGCAACGCCTCTTCGTGACCGGCGGCCAGCGGCTCGCTCCGCCGACGCTGGCCATCGCCGGCGAATGGCAGCCGACGGACGCGCAGGAAACGTGGACCGCGGTGGAAACGGATCGCCGCCGCGACTGGCGCTGGCACGCAGGAGTGTATCGCAACGGCGCGCGTTTCATCGCACTCAATCGCCCGGAGAGCGAGGACGCGCCGGAATTGGTCGAGCGCACGCGGCTGCCCGAGCTCTTGCACGGCGTGAAACTCACCGTCATGGCTGGCGCCCTGGAGCTCAAGGCCGACCAGCTGCAGAGCGAAATCTGGCCGGCGATGATCGTGCTCACCATGCTCATGATGTGCGCGGAAATGGCGCTGGCCACGAGCAGGGCGATGCTGCCCGTCAAGCACGCGCCGAAAGGGCCGGCCTCGCATCCTCCCACCAAACCGGAACCCGCGGAGGTGCGGGCGTGATGAACGAAGGCTGGCAGTTCAATACAGCGCCTTGGGTCGTCGGTGTCGCGGTGGTCTTTCTCGCCGCCTCGATTTGGTTTTTCCTGCGCAGCCTGCGCCGCGAGGGCCACGGCGGATGGATGACCCTGCTCCACGTATTGCGCCTGCTCATCGCCGCGGCCATCGCGCTGACACTCCTTCGTCCCGAGCGTGTGCAACTCAACCGGCACAACGAGCAACCGCGCGTCGTCGTCCTGTGGGACGGTTCCGGCAGCATGGAAACGAAAGACGTGCTCACCGGCGAAAAGGAAACTTCCTCGCGCGCGGCGTGGGTGAAAAAGCAGATCGAAGCGAAATTCTGGTCGCCGTTGGAGAAACAATACCAGGTCACCGTCGAGCCTTTCGCCGAGCCGCCGAAGGATCCCAAGGCCGACGTCGAAACCGAAGTCGGCACCGATCTCAACGCACCGTTGGAAAACGTGCTCAAGCAACACGGCGACCTGCGCGCGGTGCTGTTGCTCAGCGATGGCGATTGGAATCTGGGCAAATCGCCCATCACCGCCGCGACCGCGCTCGCGCAGCGGGACGTGCCCGTTTTCGCCGTCGGCGTGGGCAGCGAGACGTATCTGCCCGATGTCGAACTGCAATCCGTGCAAGCGCCGAGCTACGGGCTGATCAACGAGCGCATCAGCGCGATGTTCACCGTGCAAAATCATCTGCCGCGAGAGGTGAAGACGACGGTCACCGTGGAAGGGCCGGGCGGCGCGAAAGGCTCGAAGAATGTCGTCCTGCCGCCGATGGGCCAGGTGCAGGACATGCTCGTCTTCACGCCGCAAACCGAAGGCGAGGGCGATTTCACCGTGCGCGTCCCGGTCGAACCGGAAGAGGTTTTCCCGGGAAACAATGCGCGCACCTTCCATCTCGCCGTGCGCAAGGAAACGCTCAAAGTCCTCGTCGTTGATTCGCAGCCGCGCTGGGAATTTCGCTATCTGCGCAATGCCCTCATGCGCGACTCGGGCGTGTCGGTGAATGTGGTCCTCTACCATCCGCAAATCGGGATGGGGGAAGGCGTCGGCTACTTGAAAGAGTTTCCGCCCAAGCGCGAAGATCTGCAGAGCTACGATGTCGTGTTCCTCGGCGATGTCGGCATCGGCGGCGGCATGCTCACGCCGGACAATGCCACGATGTTGCGCGGTCTGGTCGAGCAGCAGGCCAGCGGCCTCGTCTTCCTGCCCGGCGAACTGGGCCGGGAAAAATCGCTCACCGATTCGGCGCTCGGCGACCTCATCCCGGTGGAGACGGATTATTCGAAAGGCAGCGGTTTCTCCAGCGGCGCGGAAGCCCGCCTGGAGCTGACATTCCGCGGACGCGACCATTGGCTCACGATGCTGGCCACCGATCCCAACGCCAACGAGGCCGTGTGGCGCGGGCTGCCCGGATTCTATTGGTATGCGCCGGTGGTGAAAGCGCGGCCGGGCGCCGAAGTCCTCGCCGTGCACGAAGCCGCGCGCAACCAGTACGGGCGCATCCCGTTGCTCGTCACCCGCAATGCCGGCAACGGCAAGGTGCTCTACATGGGCACCGATTCCGCGTGGCGCTGGCGCAAGGGCGTGGAGGACACGTATCACTACCGGTTCTGGGGCCAGGTCGTGCGCTGGATGGCCCACCAGCGGCACCTCTCGCAGGATGAAGGCGTCCGCTTTTTCTACGCACCGGAAACACCGAAACGCGGCGACAAGGTGCGGCTCAACGCCACGGTGCTCGACAAGATGGGTATCCCGATCAGCGAAGGCCGCGTAACGGTAACCCTCACCGCGCCGAGCGGCACGAGCGAGACGATCGACCTCGCCACCGAAAACGCCGAATGGGGCGTGCACACCGGGCAATTCGTGCCACGGGAAGGCGGCAAATACGCCGTGGAAGTAAAGTGCGATTCCGCCGGCCGGCGCCTGAAGACGCAACTGGAAGTGACCGTGCCCACGCTGGAAAAAGCAGGCCTGCCAGCGAAGCTGGATGTGTTGCGCGAGATCTCGGCGCTGACTGCTGGTAAATTCGGCGGCCCCGCCGAGCTATCGCAGATGGTCAATGGCCTGAGCCTCCTGCCCGAGCGAAAGCCGGAGGAGCGCCGTTTCCGGTTGTGGTGCGACCCGTGGTGGTGCGCCGCGCTGCTGGGGCTATTTACGCTCTATTGGATAGGGCGGAAGATCGGGGGGCTCACATGAGCGAGGATAGGAAGGATAGGAGGTATGGGAAGAATAGGAATGATAGGAAACCGGAGCGACCGATCCTGGCTCCGCGCGGGGATTACCAGACGCTGCTTTCGTTTCAGAAGACCCAGGTGGTTTATGATATTACGTTTCGGTTTGCGCGGCGGTTCATTGAGTATGGCGATCGCACGCGCGACCAGATGATCCAGGCCGCTCGTTCGGGGGAGAAGAATATCCTGGAGGGGAGCAAGGCTGCGGTCGTTTCCAAGGAGAGTGAGATCAAGCTCACAGGCGTAGCCCGCGCCAGCTTGGAAGAGCTCTTGGATGACTACCGAGATTATCTGCGATTGCGGGAAAAAGCCGCTTGGGAGAAAGACTCCAAAGAGGCGCTGTATGTCCGGCGATTAGGCTGCCGGAAGCCACAGAACTACGAGATATATCGAGAGTTTGTCGAAACGCGGCCGCCTGACGTGATCGCGAACATCGCAATCTGCTTGAGTCACCAAGCCAACTACTTGCTGGATCGGCAACTCGCACGGCTGGAGCGAGATTTCCTGGAGGAAGGAGGCCTCCGGGAACGCATGACGCGCGCCCGACTGGCACAACGCAAATCGCCGCCAAAGCGGTGAACTCCTATACTTCCTATTCCTCCTATACCTCCTATCCCCTCCCAATAGACGCTGCGTGCCAAAAAATGCGCTATTTCCCTCCCCCCAATTTCAGCTAACCTCTACCTCGCCATGAATGCGTTTACCCTGCCGGATTCGCTGGTCGCGCAATTGCGCGCTTATGAAGCGCGTCTGCGACGCATGGAGACGGTGGCAGCGGTGGCGGGTGGAGCCGCCGGACTGCTCATCACCTTTGTCCTGCTCTTTGTCTGCGACCGCTTTGTCGATACCCCGCGGGTGGCGCGCACTTTCCTCACGCTCAGCGGCGGGGTCTTGGCGGCCTGGTTTGCCCAGGCTTGGGCGGCGCACTGGCTATGGCATCGGCGCGGGCCGGCGCAACTCGCCAAGCTCCTCCAGCGCCACTTCAAAACCCTCGGCGACCGGCTGCAGGGCATCATCGAACTCACGGAAACGAACGAGCTGCCGCCGAATATCTCCCCCGCCCTCTTGCGCGCGGCCATTCACCAGGTCGCGAATGAATCTTCCCGTTTCAATTTTCGAAGCGCCGTGCCGGTGCGTCCGGCTCGCCGCTGGGCGCTGGCAGCCGCGCTGATTGTAGCGCTGGCCGCCGCGCCATTCGTCTTCACGCCGAAAGCGGCGGCCAACGCCCTCGCCCGCTGGCTGCATCCATGGTCGCAGATCGATCGCTACACCTTCGCCAGTATCGATGACCTCCCGGCCGAGCTTTACGTCGCCCACGGCGAACCCTTCGATATCGCCTGCGGGTTGAAAGCCGATTCGGCCTGGAAACCGGACATGGCAACCGCGCGCCTCGAGCACACCGAGCCGCAACAGGCCAAATTTGAAAACGGCCGCGCCGTCTTCCACATCCCCGGGCAGACGGAGAACAGCAAGCTCTCTCTCCGCGTCGGCGACGCCACCCGCGACGTGGCCATTCGTCCCTTGCATCGGCCGGAGATGAAACAACTCGCCGCCCATGTCGACCTGCCCGATTACCTCGGCTATCCTGCGGCCACGGTGCCGATCCAGGGCGCCAGCGCGGAATTCCTCGCCGGTAGCAAAGTCAGTTTCGCGGGCACGACCAGCCGGGCGCTCAAGGACGCGGACATGCAGGCCGCCAAGGCGCAAACCACCGCGCGCATCCAGGCGGAGACTTTCACCACTCCCGCAAAATCGGTGGCCGAGATCGGCAGCGAAGCGGTCTTCCGCTGGGCCGACACCCATGGGCTCACGCCCACGCAGCCCTACACGCTGCACGTCAACACCACTAAGGACGCCGAGCCCCGGGTGGAATTGCAGGGCCTCGACCAGGAAACGGCGATCCTGCCGAATGAAGTGCTGAAGCTGAATCTCGCCTCGAGCGACGACTTCGGCGTGAAGGAAGCGTGGATCGGCTGGACGGTGCACGGGATCGACTCGAAGAAGAACGACCTCGGCAAAGGAGACGCCGCCCATACGCCCGGCGGCCAGCAGAAGAAGGAGCTCAGTGCGCCGATGGAGTTCGCTCCCGCACTCTACAAGATTCCCGAGGACAGCGTGGTCGAGATCGCCGCCTATGCGCTCGACTATTTCCCGAAGCGCAAGCCGGTCGAATCCTGGAAATACACCGTCTACGTCCTCAGCCCAGCGAAGCATGCGGAACACATGCGCCAGCGGATGGAACAGGTGCTCAAGCAACTCGACGAACGCATCCGCGACGAAGAGCGCCAGTTCGACGAAACGAAAACGATTACCGAGGACAAGAAGAGCCTCGCCGAAGAAAAAGCCGGCGAAGAAATCAAGCGCGTCGAGGCCAGCGAGCGGGCGAATGAGCAGGAACTGAAGAAGATGACCGACGAGATGCACGACATCATGCGCGACTCGCTGCGCAACAAAGAGATTCCCGAGGGCACGCTGGCCGATTGGAAAAACATCACCGATCAGCTCGAGCAAAAAGCGGATCCACCGATGCAGCAGGCCGCGGAATCGCTGCAACAGGGTTCACAGCAGCCGGGCACGCGCGAATCACAGCTTGGACAAGCGCAGAAACAGCAGCAGGAGGCGCTCGATGCGTTGCGCGAGGCGGCGAAGAAGATGAACACCACGAACGAGAATCTCTACGCCCACAATTTCTACAACCGGATGCGCGCTGCGGCCGCCGCTGAGCATGGCATCTCAGATGGCTTGAAGACCATCGCGCGCGAAACCGCCGGGCTCAAGACCGACGAGCTCCGGCCTTCGCAGATCGAGAAATTCGGCCAGGCGGCTGACAAGCAGGCGGCGAATACCAAGGACGTCGACGGCATCGGCAACGACATGGCGGCCTTCGTGAAGCGCGTGCCGAACGAGAAATACGAAGCCGTGCAAAAGGAGATGACCGAAAAGCGGGCCGTCTCGGAGCTCACCGAACTCGCGAACTTCGTCCGGCAAAATCTCGGGCTCAAATCCGTGGGCCGCGCCCACCAGTGGGGCGATCAACTCGACGAATGGGCGACGATGTTGCAGAGCGAATGCAATGCCCAGGGGAACGGCGGCAGCAGCGAGATGGACCCGGACGTCATGGAATTCATGGTCCAGATGGTGCGGGCCGCGGTCGTGCAGGATGGCATCCGCGAGCAGACACAACTGGTGGACGGCAAGAAAGCCGACAACGAGCATTACGCCGACGACTCGAACAGACTCGCCGGCCAGCAGGACGATCTCAGCGGCATCCTCGGTGGCCTCTTGCAGAAGATCCTGTTCGATGGCGTCCCGCAGAGCCTGCTCGATCCGGCGGCGGGGGCTAAATCCAGCAAGTCGAAGTTCGATATGTTCAAGCCGGCGATCCAGGGCGCGTTGAAGCTGTCCGGCGAAACTACCGGCGACCTGCACAAGCCGCAGACCGATTCGGAAGTGGTGGGCCTGCAGAGCTCGATCATCGAACTACTCGTGCCGCCGGAGAAAAAGGGCGGCAAGCCTTCCGCGCAGCAGAAGATGATGCAGCAAATGATGCAACAGGTGACGCAGGCGAAAAAAGCCGGCGGCAACAATGGCAAATCCACGAGCAGCATGAGTGGTGACACCGCCACCGGCGCAGTCGCCAAGAACGCCAATGACGCGCGCCGCGTGGAAAAGACCGGCGGCGCCAGCAACGCCGGTGAATGGCCGGAAGAATTCCGCGACCAGTTGCAGGCTTATTTCCAGCAGCTCGAAAGCAACAAGGGCAAGAGCGGGGACAAGAAGTAACCGACGATGATCTAGTTGGCAGAGAGGTGTATGGCCCGCGAATCACACAGATGACGCGGATGACGATACGCCCATTCGTGTCATTCGTGTGATTCGCGGGCACTTTTCCCAGTCTCATAGGCTGGGTTCACGCAAACCCAATCGGAAAATTGGGAAACACCCTCGAAAAGGACTCTGAAAACGGCGGGACCCGCGTATACTTCCGTGAATCGAATGGCAAACCGCGTCCTTTCTCTCGGCCTTAGCGTTGCATTGCTGACCGCGCTTCCGTTGCAAGCGCAGGACCTGAACGTCTATCGCGGGACGCAGGTCTCGCCGCAGATCGAGCGCGTGTATGAGCACGGCTTGCAGTATCTCGTCACTTCGCAGGAGGAGGATGGCTCTTTTCCGGGCAACTACGGTCGCGAACCCGCCACGGCGGCGCTCGCCATGCTCGCGATGTTTGCCCACGGCGACGACCCGAATTACGGGCCCTACGCGAAGTCCATCAAGCGCTGCGTGGAGTATCTCCTGAAGAGCACCGATGCGGGCACAGGGTATATCGGCAACTCGATGTACAACCACGGCTTCAGCACGCTGGCCCTGGCCGAGGCGTATGGCGCGGTGCAGGACGAGCGGATCGGTCCGGCGGTGAAAAAGGCGATCGATCTCATTCTCACCTCGCAGGAGAAAAACCGCTTCAAGGCGTGGCGCTACAGCCCGGATTCCAAGGACGCGGACTCCACGGTCAGCGGGGCGTGTTTCGTGGCGCTCATCGCGGCGCGCAATGCCGGCTTGCGGGTGCCGGACAACGCCATCGATGACGCGCTGAAGTTTTATACGGATTGCCAGCAACCCGGCACCGGCAGCATCGGCTACACGCCCGGCTCCGGAGCCAATGGCACGGCAACGACGGCGATCGGCGTGGCGGTGTATGCCTACGCGCGGAAGAAGGATCAGCCGACCTTTGTGAAAGCGCTCTCCGCCTTGAAAAAGAGCGAGGACGAGAACGGCGGCGGCTATCCCTTTTACGGCGAGTACTACGAATCGCAGGCGCTCTTCCAGAGCGACGTGAAAGCCTGGGAAGCGTGGAACGACAAGCGGGTGCAGAAGCTGGCGGATTCCCAGAACGAAGATGGCAGTTGGGATGCCAGTCTCGGCGCTCCGCTCTCGACCGCTTTCGGGCTGCTTTCGATCGCGCTGAGCTACCGCTATCTCCCCATTTACGAACGCTAACCGCTCCGACCTATGCGCCGATTTTCCGCTCTCGCCAATTCGCTGATCGCCATTGGTCTGGTGGGTGGCGCGCTGACCGCCGCGGGACAGGTCATCATCCGGGGCAACAACGGCAAGGTCATCATTACCGGCGCTTTTTCCAACGGGCAGGAGAAGAAGGCCGAACCGGACCCGGCCGGCCCGCATCTCATCGAGTTCTTCGATGGCCGCCAACTGCACGGCACACTCGAAGCGGTGGACCTGAAGCGCGGAGAAATCACCTGGCGGCGCGCGGATGCCTCCGCTCCGCTGACGATCCCGACGATGCTGATCAACCGGCTGACGTTCGTTCCGACGGCCGGCCTGCAGAACGAATTCGGGATGGAAATCCCCCCTCTCCCTCCTGCGAATGCCGCGCCCCCTGCGCCCAACGACAATACCACCTATGCCACGGTGAAATTTGGCGGGGGCGATTGGCTGCGAGCAGAAGTGACGAACATTCTGGATAACAAGGTTCACCTAAAACTGGCCGACGGTTCGCCGCTGGCGGTGGACCGGGCGCAGGTCGAATGGATCTATTTTTCCAAGATCGCCTCGCCGGAATGCTACGATGGGCCGACCAGCCTCGCCGGCTGGAGTGGTTCCGGTTGGAGCTATCACGAAGGCGCCCTGCACGCCACCTCGCCCCAGCAAATCACCCGCACCTTCGCCGCACTGCCCGACCAGGTGGAATACGAATTCACGGCCGACCAGGGCAATCTGATGAGCCAGTTCAACTTCAGCCTGCACGGACGCAGCGGCCAGGCGTGGGGCGGTGAACCGGGAATCATCCAATGCATGCTGCGCGCCAGCACGCTGACGGTATTTTCCAACGCCGATGGCCATTACAAAAACGAATCGGTCGACCTGACGAAGAAGTTTGGCGATGCCCTGGACGGACGCGCGATCGCCGGCCGGAGCAATCCCGTGCATTTCCAGCTCTACGAGGATTTCACCGGAGGCCGCATTGCGATTTTCGTCAACGGCCACAAAGCCGGCGAGTGGGGTGTCCAGAAAGGGGAACCGGGAAGGAACCGCGGGACGTTCGCCTTCCAGCCGACCATCTGGAGCCCGACCAGCGAGCAGACGCTTTCGAAAATTCGGGTCGTGCCGTGGGATGGCCGGATTCCGGAGGAGGGAGAAAAAGCGGAAGACCACTCCAGCGATCACCTTTCCCTGGCCGACGGGACAGCGAAGGATGGCCGGTTCATCGACCTGGCCGCGGGGACGGTGCGGCTGCGGGTGGACGGTTCGGATTTCGAAGCGCCGAATGCCCAGGTGAAGATGTTGCGCTTTGCCCATCGCGACAATGCCGCGACGCCCTCCGAGGCGCCGATCGCCCACGTGCTCCTCACGGAGGGGGGCGAATTCGATGCGACGAGGATAACCTGGCGGGAGAGCAGGATGCAGATCGCGACGCGTTTCGGTAGCGAGCTTCCGGTTTCGACGGCGTCGGTCGCGGAGGTCAATTTCCTGCAATCCGCGCCCCCGCTCACTGCGGCGGAAGACGTGCTCGTTTTCGAAAATGGCGACCGGCTGAAAGGCAAGCTGGAGATGGCGGAGGAGAACCAGAAGGTGCGCTGGCGCACGGATGAAACGGCGCAGCCGGTGGAGTTCGAGCCGGTGCACGTGTCCGGCGTGCGCAGCGGCTGGAGTGAGGCGCCGCGCAAGGGAAAGATCGACAGTGTGGTCCGGTTTCGCAACGGCGACTGGCTGGCTGGGCGTTTCCTGACGCTCGACAAGGACCAGCTGGTGCTCGATACGCCGGATGCCGGGCAGCTCACGATCAGCCGCGCCCTGGCGCGAACGCTTTATTTCAGCCCCGACGGCCAGCTACCGATTTCCGACGGCGCCGCGGACGATCGCGAATGGTTAAAGGGTCTGAGTCTCGGAGACAACCAGGCGTTCCCCACGAGACGGCGATCGGCTCCGACTTCGAGCGTAAAGTGGAAGTCCTTCGACGGCGCTTTTTCGCTGCTCAGCGTGGAAAATCCCGAGAGCGTGGTGTCCCGCCCGGGCGGCGTCCAGATCGGGCGGCTGCTCGATTCGCTCCCATCGCTGGTGGAGATGAGCTTCGATGTGACCGGCCTGGCGAACCAGATCATCTTCACGGCGCAACTTTTCACCGACCCGAGCAACGCCGGCTATTTCATGCAGTTGCACAGCCAGGGGATCTACATTTACGACCTAAACCCGGGAGACCGGGCGCGAGGGATGGTCCCGCAGCAGATTCCCTTTGAGGGCAAGCTGAAGCCGGATGCGAATCGACGGCACGTGCAATTGCTGGCGAATCGGGATGCGGGGCAGTTGACCGTGCTGGTGGATGGGGTCGTGATCACCCACTTCGGGACGAAGCCCGGGAAGCCGCCCCGCCAGCTCGGCCGGGGGCTGATGCTTTCGCCGCAAATCAATATTCCGTGCACGTTTTCCAATATCTGGATCGGGCCTTGGAACGGCCGGGTGCCGGGCAAGACGCCGGCCAGTGATGACAATCAGGACACGGCCATCCTGAGCAATGGGGACGAAGCGCCAGGGACGGTGGAAATTGCGACGCCGAGTTCGGTGAAGCTGGCTTCGGAGGTGGGGCCGCTCGAGTTGCCGCTGGAAAGGGTGACGATGATCGACTTTGGAGGCGCCCCTGCGGAACGGACCGTCGGCGCCCGTTTGCACCTGGCCGGAGCGGGCGCGCTGACCGTGGATTCCTACCACGTGGAAAACGATACCATCACCTGCCGGAGCGAGATGGTCGGGGACCTGCGTCTTCCTCTTCACGCCGTGCAAGAGCTGGTCTTTTCGGCGTCCAAGCCCTTGCCGGACAAGGAGTAAGCGCGGGTTCGATCGGGCGGGAAGTAGCACGATCTTTTACGGGAAGAACTGCGGAAGCTGTTCGGACATCATACCCCGAAAAAAATTCAGCCCCCCGCAACCGAGTGGCTGCGAAGGGCTGATGTTCCCCCCAGAACAATCTTCTAAAAACGTGACGAACTATGCCTGCGGTAATCGGGGTCCGCAACAACTTTTTTTAATTAATTTAATATCGATTCGTATTCTGACGTAGGGCTTAATTTATTAGACATTCTAATCTTTGGAAGTCGCTCTATCCGGGGCAATTCGATCTATTTCGGCTTGGACAGCCCCGGGGCAATGACCCTGACGAGTAGTTGGCTTAACACGATTTCGGCTTCCATCGACGAGGTTACCAGCCGGAGATTCGCCTCCAGGCAGGCCTGAAAAGCCCCTTGCAGCTCCCTCGTCTCATAACGATGGGCGTGCATGGCGGCCAACCCGAGGGCAAAGGCATTCACCGTCCCATCTTTCTTCCTCGGCAGGTGTGCCGTGGCCGCTTCCGGCAGTCGCTCCAGCGTCTTGCCGAAAAAGAAGGGCTGCTGGGGTCGCGACAGCTTATGCCGGGTCATGAGGTCTTTCGCGATGAGCAGGCTCCGCACAGTAGGGATGATAGCCACCAGGAGGATGCCGATGGCCGTCTCGCCCTGGAAAAAAAGCTGGTCGAGCAGGGCGAGCGACCGATTCAGGTCCCTCGCCGCGAGGGCGTTGCCCAACTCGAAAACGACCCCTGCCCGCGACAACGGCACCAAGTCCCGCACGTCCTCCACCGATACGGCCCGACGGGCGGCGCCCAGGTAAAGGTCGAGCTTCTCCAGTTCGTTTTCCATCACGCGGCGGTCCCCGCCGGTCGAGAGGGCAAACAGTTCCAATGCATCTCCCGAAAATTGCAGTCCGCGATCCTCCGCCCGCTGGCGCGCCAAGGCCGCGGCTTCTTCCTCCCAGCCGCTCTTGCTGGCGTCCACCTTGTCGAACACCTCGACCTTCCCGAGCTTGCCGAGCCCCTTGTAAAACGAACGACGCTTGTCTACGTCGATGGCACTGAGCAAAAACCGCGTCGACTCCGGCATCCCGCCGCTGAGCGTCTCGGCCAGCTTCTCCAGCGCTTCCGTTACTCCCCCTGCGCGACCCATCGGCGTGTCGGCCAGGAAATTGGCATTCTTGAGCCAGACCAGCTTCTCGCCGCCAAAAAAAGGAAAGGTCAACAGGGCCTCGATCGTCTGGTGAATCCGCCCCGCCGCCTGGTCGGCATTGTCGGCCACGCCGTCGATGATGTCCGTGGCAAATTCGTCGCCCCCCTTCGGTGCCATGCGGTCGGCGTGTTCCCTCGCCACCCGTTTCACTTCCGATTCATCCGAACCGACGACCGCGTAGATTTGCGCCGAGGTTTTGGCTTTTGCGACAGGCATAAATTCTTGGAAGCCGACACCGTAACGCCCGGCTTCCGGGGAAGCAAGTTCACGCCACCGCCTCCTTTGGCGCCGAAAGCTGGTGGTGAGTTTGTGTAAAAAAACCAGTTGCGGAGCCCGGGAGTAGTCATACAGTCGTTTCATACATACGTATGATTCACGGAGCCATTCAAGACCATCTCGCCACGAGGATCGCCCTGCTCGACGCCGCCGAACGCCTTTTTTCCCAGAACGGAATCGAGGCGACGTCCGTCCGGGACATCATCAAGGAGGCGGGAACCAATCTTGGGGCCATCAACTATCATTTTGGCACGAAGGATCGCCTGGCCCTGGAGGTGTTTGCCCGGCGCATTCGGCCGGTGAACCGCGAGCGCATTGCCCGGCTCGATGCTTTGGAAGCGACCACCGACCCCTCCCGGATTACCCTCGCGCAGGTTCTCGACGCCCTGATCCGGCCGGCGTTGGAGAGCGAAGCGTTTGGCGCCAAGAGCTGCGACGATTTCATGCGTCTGCTCAGCCGCTCCTCTCAAGAGCCCAATGCGGAGGTCAAAAAATTCGTCGAAGAACAGTTTGCCGAAATGTGCGGGCGGTTTGACGCCGCCATTTTGCGCGTGGTGCCAGGTCTGCCCCCCAGCGAACTCTTCTGGCGAGTTTCCTTCCTGCACGGCGCGCTGAACAACGCGCTGCAGACGTGGCTGCGGTTCGAGCAAATTCCCTATGCCGCGTTCAGTCCAGCGGCCAGCAAGCCCGACCGCGAGGGACTCATTCAGCGCCTGATTGCTTTCATCGCCGGCGGGCTTTCCGCCGCGTGGGATGAAGCGGCCGTTCCGGCGGCAGCCGCGCAGATGCGCACCATCACCTTCCCCCAGAATTGAAATCTATGAAACCGATTCTGTTTCGCATCGTCAGCGCCGCGAGTCTCGCGGCCATCGCCGCTCTGCTGCTCACGAGTTGCGGGCGCAAGGAAGGGGCCGCCGCTGGTGGACCGGGAGGTCCGGGCGGACCGCAGGGACCGCTCGAAGTCGGCGTGCTGACGGTGACGCCCTCTCCGGTGACGCTCACGCAGGATCTGCCGGGCCGCATCTCCGCCTACCGCGTCGCGGAGGTGCGCGCGCGGGTCAATGGCATCGTGCTGCGCCGGCACTTTACGGAAGGCAGCGACGTCAAGGAAGGCCAGGTGCTCTACGACATCGATCCCGCGCCGTATCAAGCGGCGCTCGACAGCGCGCAAGCCACACTCGCCCGCGCAGAAGCCAATGTGGCCACCGCCCGGCTCAAGGAAGAGCGCTACAAGCAACTGCTCGCCACCAAGACGATCGCCAGACAGGACTACGACGACGCGCTGGCCAACGCGCGCTCCTTCGATGCCGACGTGCTGGCCGGGAGGGCGGCGGTGCAAACGGCGAAGATCAACCTCGAATACACCAAGGTGACGGCCCCAATCTCCGGACGCATCGGCATTTCCCAAGTGACCGAAGGCGCCTACGTGCAGACCAGCGCGGCCAATCTCCTCGCCGTCATTCAGCAACTCGATCCCGTGTACCTCGACGTGACGCAGGCGAGCAGCGAGTTCCTGCGTTTGAAACGCGATCTCGCCGAGGGGCGACTCAAGGCGGACGAAAAAGGCAAAGCCCAGGTCAAACTCATCCACGAAACGGGCGATATTTATGCGGAAGAAGGCGCCCTGGAAATGGCCGACGTGACCGTGAACGCCACAACCAATTCCGTGACCATCCGCGCGGTCTTTCCCAACCCGCGGGGCGAACTGTTGCCCGGCCTCTTCGTCCGGGAACGGCTCGAGGAAGGCAATGCGCCGAACGCCATTCTCGTGCCGCAACTCGCGGTCACGCGCAATACCAAGGGCCAGCCTACCGCGATGGTCGTGGGAGCCAATGGCACCGCCGAGTTGCGGGTGCTCGAGACTCCGCGGGCGGTGGGCAACCAATGGCTGGTCGCTTCCGGCTTGAAAGCGGGCGATCAAGTCATCGTCAACAATCTGCAACGGGTTCGCCCCGGTGCGCCAGTGAAAGCCATCCCGGCACCGCCGGAAGCGGTCACCGCGTCCATCACGCGATAAGACGAGCCCTATTTAGGAGGATTTTCCGATGTCCAGATTCTTCATCGACCGGCCCGTTTTTGCCTGGGTCATTGCCATCCTGATCATGCTGGCGGGTGCGCTCTCGATCACCAACCTGCCGATTGCTCAATTTCCGCCCCTGGCGCCGCCGACGATCTCGGTGACGGCCACCTATCCCGGCGCCTCGGCCAAAACCGTCGAAGACACGGTGACGCAGGTCATCGAGCAAAAGCTCAACGGCATCGACAACCTGCGCTACATCGAGGCCGAGAGTACCTCGACGGGCACCCTTACCCTCACCGTCACCTTCGAGCCCGGCACCAATCCCGACATCGCCCAGGTGCAGGTGCAAAACAAAGTGGCGCTGGCCACCCCACTGTTGCCTTTGGAAGTGCAGCAGCAGGGTGTGCAGGTCAGTAAATCGGTGCGCAACTTCCTCATCGTCGTCGGTCTCGTTTCCGAAGACGGCAAGATGTCCGGCACGGACCTCGCCGATTACCTGATGAGCGTGATGCAGGATCCGATCGGCCGCTTGCCGGGCGTGGGTGAGATTCAAACCTTCGGCACCCAGTACGCGATGCGCATCTGGCTGGATCCGGACAAGCTCACGAAATACCAGATGACCACCGCGGAGTTGGTCACGGCGATCAAGGCGCAAAACGCCCAGGTGGCCTCGGGCGCCTTGGGCGACCTGCCGGCCACGCCCGGGCAATTGCTCAACGCCACCATCACCGCGCAAAGCCGGTTGCAAACGCCGGAACAATTCGGCGCCATCCTGCTGCGGGTGAACACCGATGGCTCGCGCGTGTTGCTGCGCGACGTCGCCCGCGTGGAGCTCGGCAGCGAGACTTACACCACCTACGCGCGCTACAATGGCGTGCCCGCCAGCGGCATGGCGATCCGCCCGGCTTCCGGCGCGAATGCGCTCAAGACCGTGGCGGTGGTGAAGAAAAAGGTCGACGAACTCTCCAAGTTTTTCCCGCCCGGAGTGAAGGCGATCTACCCCTACGACACCACGCCGTTCGTGCGCATCTCCGTGGAGGAAGTGGTCAAGACCCTCATCGAGGCCATCGTGCTCGTCTTCCTGGTGATGTATCTGTTCCTGCAGAATTGGCGCGCCACGCTCATCCCTTCCATCGCCGTGCCAGTCGTGCTGCTCGGCACTTTCGGAGTCATGGCGGCCGCGGGCTATTCGATCAATACCCTCACGCTGTTCGGCCTCGTGCTGGCCATCGGTCTGCTCGTCGACGATGCGATCGTGGTGGTGGAAAACGTCGAGCGCGTGATGCGCGAAGAAGGGCTCCCGCCGAAGGAGGCGACCCGCAAATCGATGGATCAAATCAGCGGGGCGCTGGTCGGCATCGGCCTGGTGCTCTGCGCCGCGTTCGTGCCGATGGCCTTTTTCACCGGCTCGAGCGGCGCGATCTACCGGCAGTTTTCGCTGACCATCGTCAGCTCGGTCACCCTCTCGGTGCTGGTGGCGTTGATTCTCACGCCGGCGCTTTGCGCGACGATCCTGCAACCCATCGCCAAAGGGCATCATGCCAAAGAGCGCGGCTTCTTCGGCTGGTTCAACCGGGTCTTCGATCGCACGGCGGATCGTTATGCGCGCGCCGTCGGCTCCTTTCTTCGCCACAGCGGGCGGGCGCTCATTTTCTATGGCGCGATTGCCGTCGCGGTCGTCGCGCTCTTCCTGCGCGCACCCACCGGCTTCATGCCGGATGAAGATACCGGCGTGCTCTTCGCCATGGCCCAATTGCCGCCCGGCTCGACCCGCGAGCAGGCCGACAAAGTCTTGCGCAAGATGGAAAATCATTTCCTCGATAAGGAGAAAGATTTGATGGAAGGCATGTTCGGCGTGCTGGGATTCAGCTTCAGCGGCAACGGCCAAAACCAGGTGCTCGTCTTCGTGAAGCTCAAGGATTGGAAGGAACGCGCCCGGCCCGACCAGAAAGTGAAAGCCATCCAGGGCCGCGCCATGGCGGAGTTCATGCAGTACAAGGACGCGTTTGCCTTCGCTTTCGCGCCGCCCGCCGCGCTCGAGCTGGGCAATGCCACCGGGTTCGACGTGCGGGTCGTCGATCGCGCCGGACTCGGCCATGAGACGCTGGTCAACGCGCGCAATCAACTGCTCGGCATGGCTTCGCAAAATCCGGCGGTGACGAAGGTGCGCCCCAACGGCCTCGATGACACGCCGGAATACCACCTCAATATCGACCAGGAAAAAGCCAGCGCGCTCGGGCTTTCCATCGCGGATATCAATGCCTCGCTGAGCACGGTGTGGGGCTCCACTTACGTCAATGACTTCATCGACAAGGGACGCGTGAAGAAGGTTTTCATCCAGGGCGATGCGCCCTTCCGCATGCTGCCGGAGGATGTGAATCGCTGGTACGTGCGCAATGCCCAGGGCGGCATAGGTGCCGTTCTCCGCTTTCCACGACCGCGGAATGGGGCCTCGGGTCACCGAAGCTCGAGCGCTTCAACGGCACGCCTTCCATGTCCATTCTCGGCGAGCCTGCGCCCGGCCACAGCTCCGGCGAAGCCATGCGGGCGATCGAGCAAATGAGCCAGGCGCTCCCGCCGGGCATCGGCATCGAATGGGCGGGGCTTTCCTATGAAGAGCGGCTCGCCGGTTCGAAATCCGCCGCCCTTTATACCATCGCGTTGTCCATGGTGTTCCTCTGCCTTGCGGCACTGTATGAAAGCTGGGCCATTCCCTTCTCGGTGCTGATGGATATGCCGCTCGGCGCACTGGGCGTCGTCGCCGCCACGCAACTGCGCGGCATGCCGAACGACATCTATTTCCAGATCGGCCTGATCACTATCATCGGTCTCTCAGCCAAGAACGCGATCCTCGTCGTGGAATTTGCCAAGGAATATTACGACCGCGGCGCCACCCTCATCGACGCCGCGCTCCATGCCGTCCGCCAGCGGTTGCGCCCCATCCTCATGACCTCGATCGCTTTCGGGCTGGGCGTGCTCCCGCTGGCCTTGAGCAACGGCGCCGGCTCCGGCAGCCAGAACGCCATCGGCACCGGCATCGTCGGCGGCGCCGTCACCACCACCTTGCTCGGGTTGTTCTTCGTGCCGCTCTATTTCGTCACCATCCTGCGGCTCTTCCGGGTAAAACCGCTCTACGCCCCCACGCAGCCGACTGGGCATGATGGCGAGCCGCCGAGGCGCAAAGGTCTCCCGGAGCAAAAGAAAGAACTGGCCCCGGTTTGAAGCCCGATCAGGGAAACGAGCCGGCCTCGAGAGCGTCTTTCCGATCCGCAATCAATCGGCGTTGGAAAAACCGTTTTGCTGGGTGGCGTAAGGCTTAAACTCACGGTCCAGCGCATCCACGCTGATAAATCGCGCCGCGAACCCCTTGTTCAACGCCGTCTCGAAGCGGTTGCCCTTCGCCATCGCCTCCAGGAAAACGTTGAACCCGCGCTTGTCCGTCTTCTCGAGATAACGGACCAGCCGCTCCGACTCGGAATAAAACACCCCGACCTGCTCCACTTCCTTCGGATACGTCACCATCGCGGTCAGTTGCGCCACGGGCACATACAGGTCCGCCGGCACCGAGCGCGAAGTCGGCCGCGCGTTGTAGCCGCGAGCGCGGTTGAATGCGGCGTAACAGCGCGACGCCGAGTATTCCGCATAACCCTCGTTCAGCCACAGCGATATGCCCGATCCGAAAAAGCGCTCGATCACCAGGTGCGTCACCTCATGCCCCAGCGTGTTCCCCTTGAACTTCTTCTCCGGGTTGCGCTGGATGAAAAGTGATCCTTGCGAGTGGATGCCGCCCGTCCACGGGTCCAGCGCGCCTTTTTGCTGAAACTCTTTCCAATCCGCATCCGTCTCGAAAATGTAAATGTGGCTCTTGCGCTCCCATTGCGTGGTGTCCTTGTCGAGATCTTTGGAGATCACCCGGTAGTAAAACTCCGCCTCCACCGACACCGGCGCGGCAATGAATCCATGGAAGAAGTGGTAGACGAAATTGGTCGTCTCCGCGTGCTTCCAGTCATTCGGATGAATGCTCAGCGCCGCCTGCCCGAGCGGTGTAATCGCCCGGTCGCTCAAGCTTTGCAGCGGCACCTCCTTGAGCGTTCCCTCTACTTCCTGGGCAACCACTCTCCCTCCGAGCACACAGAGAAAGACCAAGGCCAAAACACGAAGAGCGGGAGAGAAAAGCATATACAATTCCAAATCCTCTACGCCCGCGCCTTGGTCCGGCGGCCTTTGCCGTATTTCACCGGCTTGCGCTTCGGCTCGATCTTGCTCACGCCGGTGCCGGCCTTGAGCTCGGCGATCTGGTCGCGCAGCAGCGCGGCCTTTTCGTATTCAAGGTTGTTCGCCGCGATCATCATCTCCTGCTCGAGTTCGCGCAGGGTCTCGGTGAGTGAGAAATCGCCGCCGCCTTCGCGCACCACGGACTCTTCCAACTCGCGGCCCTTCAAGATCGTGTGCAGGCTCTCCTGCACCGCCCGCTGCACGCTGCGCGGCGTGATGCCGTGCTTCTCGTTGTAGGCGATCTGCCTGGCGCGCCGATACTCGGTAATGGCCAGCAGCGCCTCCATCGACTTCGTCACGGTATCGGCAAAGAGATACACCTCGCCATTCACATGCCGCGCGGCACGGCCCGCCGTTTGAATGAGCGAAGTCTGCGAGCGCAGATATCCTTCCTTGTCAGCATCGAGAATGCAGACCAGCGAAACCTCCGGCAGGTCGAGACCTTCCCGCAGCAGGTTGATGCCGACAAGAATGTCGAACTCCGCGGCACGCAAGGCGCGCAGGATTTCCACCCGCTCGATGGTGTCGATGTCGCTGTGCAGATAACGCACCTTCAAGCCCACATCGCGCAGGTAATCCGAAAGATCCTCCGCCGTGCGTTTGGTGAGCGTGGTGATGAGCACGCGCTCCTTCACCTCGATGCGCTGGCGGCAAAGCTCCAGCGTCTCGTCGATCTGCCCCTTCAGCGGGCGAATGGTGATCCGCGGATCGAGTAACCCCGTCGGACGAATGATCTGCTCGACGACCAGCGGCCGGCCCGGCGTGTGCACGTCGAACTCCTCCACCGGAGTATTCGGTGCGCCGAGAGCCGCGGCGCCGGCGACGCACCGGCCACGGGCAAAGGGCACGTCTTCTTCCTTCCCGACTTGCTCGCTCTGCTGGCGCTTGTGCGGGATGTAGCTCGTGTTGCCGACGATCGAGTTCTTGATCTCGAACTCCGCCGGCGTGGCGCTGATGTAGAGCGCCTGCCCGGTCATCTCCATGAATTCCGGAAAACGCAGGGGGCGGTTATCCAGCGCGCTCGGCAGCCGGAAGCCATAGTCCACCAGCACCGACTTGCGCGACTTGTCGCCCTCGTACATGCCGCCCACTTGCGGAATCGTGGCGTGGCTTTCGTCGATGACCAGCAGGTAATCCTTCGGGAAAAAGTCGAGCAACGTGAAGGGCCGCGAACCCGGCGGACGTCCGCTGAGATGCCGCGAATAGTTTTCGATCCCCGAGCAGAAGCCCATCTCCTGCATCATCTCCAGATCATATTCCGTCCGCATCTTGATGCGTTGCGCCTCGAGGAGATGCCCGTGTTTTTCAAAATGAATGATGCGTTCGGCCAGTTCCTCTTTGATGGTCCCCATCGCGCGGCGCATCTTGTCCGCCGGCGTCACGAATTGCTTCGCCGGGTAGAGCGTGATCATCGTCAATTGCTCGTGGCCGTGGCCGGTCAGTGGGTCGAAGCGCGTGATGCGATCCACTTCGTCGCCGAAAAATTCGATGCGGATGGCTTCCTCATCGAGGTTCGCCGGATGCACTTCCACGGTGTCACCGCGCACCCGGAATTTGCCACGGTTGAAGCCGATGTCGTTGCGCTCGTAGAGCATGTCCACCAGCTTGCTCAGCGCCGCCTCCCGCGAGATCTGCTGCCCCACCTTGATGGTCAGCAGCATATTCATGTAGTCCTCCGGCGAACCCAAGCCGTAGATGCACGAGACGCTGGCGATGACGATCACATCGCGCCGCGAGAGGAGCGACGAGGTGGTCGAGAGGCGCAGACGCTCGATTTCCTCGTTGATCGACGAATCCTTCTCAATGTAAGTGTCCGTGCGCGGGATGTAGGCCTCGGGCTGGTAGTAATCGAAGTAGCTGACGAAGTATTCGACCGCGTTTTCCGGGAAAAATTGTTTGAACTCCGAGTAAAGCTGCGCGGCGAGAGTCTTGTTGTGCGAGATGACCAGCGTGGGCTTTTCCACGTTCTGGATGACATTCGCCGCGGTGAAGGTCTTGCCCGAACCGGTCACGCCGAGCAGCGTCTGATGCCGGTTCCCCGCCTCGATGGATTTGGTCAATTTCGCAATCGCCTGTGCCTGATCTCCCTTGGGCTGGTAGCGTGAAGCGAGTTGGAAAGACATAAGCATCCAACGTAGCACGAGTCCCGCAGAGTGTCATGAGGTCACTCGCGAACGAAGCATTACGCACGTTGCTTTGCAGATTACCTCCGACACCGCCATGATCGAACCGGCGGCGGTCAACCTGCACCTCGTGGCCGCGCAGTCGCGCGTCATCCTGGCGTCCCGACCTTCCGAAAGCGTCCGATGTTAGAGCATTTAATTGGAGGTGTAGCCGCAGCCAGAGTCGTTGTAGATGCGGCGCTCTGCCCTAAGCATTACCCACATCTTTGCTCGGTGTTTGGACGTCGATACGGATAGCGCCTTGGGAGCGGCGACTTTCCAGTCGCCGACCGAAACAAACGCGCGGAGCGCCACCTTAGGGGCGTCGCTCCGCGGCGCAGGGCGACTGGAAAGTCGCCCCTCCCAGTGAGCCGCAGCCGAATTTCCCGCTGTCCTAAACCGACCAAAGATGTGGGTAATGCTTAGGCTCTGCCGCCGCCCCCGACGGAGTGGGGCGAATACATCCACCGTTCATCCCGCAAGCGGCTACAGTTCTATTTAAAATGCTTTAGATCACGTCACCCGGGCGAGCCGGTTCGGGCGCACCGATCTCGAGCTCATTCGCTTGCGGCGCCACCGGTTGGGCATCCGGGCCGGGTTCACCTTGCGGCCCCGCGGCCCCACCTTCGGCGGGACCCGAGTTTTCGGTGAAGGGCACATGTCCCATAGGACGCCGCATCTGCTCCTGCATGTCCCGAGGCGAGTTCCAACCGGGATTGCGGCCGGCGGGATTCTGCATCTGCGGCTGGAAGGACGGCGGATTCATTCCGCCCTGGTCGGGCCGGCGTCCATCGGGACGCGGGAACTGTCCACCTTGCTCCGGGCCGCGTTGCGGCTGACGGAAATCGCGGCGGCCATCCTGCCACTGCGGCTCACGGGAGAAGCGGCGGAAATCCTGCGGCCCCGGTCCACGATTCATCCACGGCTGCGGACCACCGCGCATCTGCGGCCCAAATTGCGGCCGGTTCTGGGCGAAACCACGTTCGCCGCCTTTTCCGTCAAATCCTTCATGGTGATGATAGTGCCTCCACGGGCCACGTTGACCGTTCTGCGCGAAACCACGTTCGCCGCCTTTTCCGTCAAATCCTTCGTGGTGGTGATGGTGCCTCCACGGACCACATTGACCGTTCTGCGCGAACCCACGTTCGCCGCCTTTTCCATCAAATCCTTCATGGTGATGATGCCGCATGCCTGGGCCCTGCGGTCCCGCTTGCGGTCCTTGATTTTGCGGACCCGCCTGCGGACCATTTTGCGCCTGCTGCTGGCGGCGTTGTTGCATCTCCTGTTCGAAGCGCTGGCGCATCTGCTCGCGACGCTGCGTCTCCTCGGCAAACCATTGCCGCCGCTGCTGATCAAATTGCTGCTGGCGCTGTTGCCACGCCTGCGGCCCGCCATTTTGCGCGCCTGGGTTTTGGCCCCGGCCATTGGCATTCGGCGCCCCCGGTCCACCCTGATTCATCTGCGGCGGCCGATTTCCCTGCTGTCCCGGTTGCCCGTCGCCATCGCGCCCCCTCTGCATGGAGCGCCCGCCGAACTGCGAAGAAAACTCCTCGCGCGTCACCCGCCCATCGCCGCGGCGATCGAGCTTCTTCAAGACCTCCGGCGCATTCTTCATCTCCTGCTCATCGATCACGCCATCGTGATTCGTATCGAGCAGATCGAAGAGCGAAGACCCGCGGCGCATATCGCCCGGTCCGCCCCCACGTTGACCATCCGGCCGACGCTGATCACGATCGCGATCACGTCCCTGCGGCAAGCCCGGCGGCGCATTCGGTGGCGCCGGCGGAGTCTGAGCACTTTGGGGGGCCGGGGTGGCGGCAGGCGTCGATGGGGTCGCGCTTTCCTGCGCGTAAAGCAACGAAGCTGGCAGCGCAAGCGAGATCGCCGTGGAGAGAAACGTCTTCAGTTTCATAAAGCGTGGAATGTTGGGGAAGGCCGCACCAGCGACCGTTTTGGGTTTCATCCGCTAAAACGCCACCCACGCCATTTGTTGTGTAAATGTCCGCTCTTTTTTTCGGCCCTCGCATTCCGCATTCCGCATTCCGCATTCCGCATTCCGCATTCCGCATTCCGCATTCCGCATTCCGAACTCCGAACTCCGAACTCCGAACTCCGAATTTCAGTGCTACATTCCCCATCGTCATGAGCCTCGAAAACCAGCCGCCCCCTTCCTCCCTCCCCGACCTCACCGGCCGGGCGGATATCGAGCGTCTGGTCGATACCTTTTACGGCAAAGTGCGTCAGGACGAACTCATCGGCTTCATCTTCAACGACGTCGCCCGGACCGACTGGGCGGCGCACCTGCCGAAGATGTATGCCTTTTGGGAAACCGTCCTCTTCCGCACCGGCAACTTCTCCGGCAATCCCCTGGCCACCCACGCCCGGCTCGTCCCCCTCACCACCATGGGCCCGCCGCAATTCGAGCGCTGGCTCGCGCTCTTCACCGCCACCGTCGACGAACTCTTCGCCGGTGAAAAAGCCAACCTCCTCAAAGCCAGCGCCGCTGACATCGCCAACGTCCTCCACACCAAGATCAACAAACTCCCTCCAACCCCCTTCGACTTCTCCCAGCTCACCCCCGAACAACGCGCCCACTACGCCAGCCAAAAACCGAAGCAAATCACACCTTAGACGCTGCAGAGGTTAATCGAATTTAAACGTGACGGCGCCAAAATCTTCGCGCCGATCATCTTCAAAAAGCCTGGTCTCTTGCCCCTTGCGAAAGATAGGTTCCGGCTATGCCCGCCGGAAAGAAATGGACGCGTGACGAATTGCTGGTTGCGCTGAATCTCTATCACAAGCTGACGTTCGGCCAGCTTCACGCGCGCCAACCAGCAATCATTGCTCTCGCCGGAAAGCTCGGCCGCGGCGCCAACAGCTTGGCAATGAAACTCTGCAATTTTGCATCGCTCGATCCCGCACTGAAGTTGCGTGGCATTAGAGGACTGGAAGGAGCGAGTGCACTCGATCGCTCCGTGTGGACAGAATTTCACACCCATCTCGAGGAAAGTGTCCCGAGTAGTGAAGAAGCGCTGCGCCACCTTTTCGGAGTCAATGAGAATAGCGAACTCGAAGTACTACCGAAAGAGGGGATACGCGTTCGCAAGCGCCCACCAAATGGCGTTTCTGAAATTGTCGTTAATGCGAAGCAACGACGCGGACAGGAATACTTCCGCGACGCCGTACTCAACAATTTCGGCGGGTGCTGTGGTATCACTGGATTAGCTGTGCGTGAGCTTTTGATCGCGTCCCATATCTTGCCGTGGGGCACGCATCCGAATGAGCGATGGAACGTTCGCAATGGCCTTTCGTTATCGCGACTTCACGATGCCGCGTTCGATCGCGGGTTAATAACCTTCGATGACGAACTCAAATTGCAACTCTCGCCGCGTCTGAAGAAAGAACTCACGCAACATGCCGTTGCGATCAACTTTGGAGACCACGTCGGACAACCGCTCAAACTTCCGGACGATGCCGCGCTGCCCGATCCGTCTTTTCTCGCGGAGCACCGAGCAAAGATTTTTAAGAAGTCGTAAATCGCTCCCGGAGAAAATCGGAGATTTGCGAAAGAACACCTTTGAACACGCGCGTCTGCACGCCTTGCCCAAGGATTTCGATCGCAGTCGCGTAGCGCGCAATCGATGGTGCAACCCATCAGTTTTTCGACCTCGTGCCTTCGTAACAGGCGTGGTCCGAATTCGGTTTCAACGAAGGGCCCTACGTTAATTTTGTGATACGAACGCACAATGGTCGGCACTCGTTTCGAGTGTTGATTGATGGTTGAGAATCCGAAGCCATGGCCTAAAGCCCGATGGCGTTCACGGTGGCGGCGGAGGGCTTCAATGCTGCCGGCAATCCGGGTCGCGTCGGAACGGTCGCATTCGGAGGGCGGATCAAGAATGGAGGAGAGATCTCCGGCAAATGGCTTATCTAGTGAGTGAAGTTCGAATCCTTCTTTCAGCGTCGCTATCATCAACCAACGCTTTCGATCCTGTGGTTCATTCCATTCACCATGCGGGTCGAGAATCGTCTGCGTCACGTGGTAGCCGAGTTGGCGGAGATGATGACCTAGCGTCTGTCCGGCAAGTGCGGTTCCAAACGAAGGAACGTTTTCGAAAACACACGCCAAGGGGAGGTGCGTGGCGACGAGCGTTGCGATGCATAGGAATAGGTCGCCGCTATCTCCCAGTTCCGGTTTATCTCGCAATGATTTTTTCGCTCGCCCGAGCATGGAATGGCTTGTGCAAGGAATCGCTGCCACGAGCGCTTCGTGCGGAGGATATTCCGAAGGATGAATGCGCCGCACATCCGCTTGAATCAGCACAGCCTCTCGGTGCATCGCTTGCCAAACGTCCGCAAAACGCGGATCGATTTCGACCCCGGCGATGAGCTTGAAATCGGGATGTTGGCTGATCGCTGCGGACAACGTGCCGCCGCCGGAAAAGACCTCCAGTGTTCGCCATGGTGGCCGACTGGCGCGTTGTCGCCGAATCGTAAACGCTCGTACTGATGGGGCGATTTCCAGAAGACCAGCGGAACCAGCAATCTTGATTTCGTCCCATCCCGCGAGCGAACCGAGCAACTGACGATTCGCCAGATCAATGATCGGACGCACACCGCCGGCGGCACGTCGTTTCGCGACCTGATGCGTGCCTAATGGGGAGACTCGCAAGCGTACTTTCTGATTTCGCGCGTCGACGGAAAACGAGGACCCGACATCGAAGCCCAAGGCGGACAACCGCTGCGATTCGAGCCATACGCGTGGGCTTCCCCGATTTTCGCCGAGTTTGTGGAAGGAAAGAAGTTTTGGTATGCGTTGACGCTCTGTCATCCCACCAGCGTCATCGCGAGCCGCAGGAGAAGTCCATGGACTATAAGTCATGTTGTGCGCCCACCTGAAGTCGCGGTGGCTTGCCGGAACGGGCGGGTTCCGGTAGGCTCGCTGGATGTTCCGTCGATTGTGGATTGCCATCGCGGTGTTCTTCGTTGCGCTTACCGGGGCGCGCGGAGCGGATGCCGATCCGTTGCGATTGGCGCTGGAGCAGGCGATGGCCGGAGCGGCGCCACCGGCGCTGATGGCGGACGCACAGCAGCGGTACTACCTGGAGCCGGAGACGGTTTCGCCGGATGGGGTTTGGGCGCTGGGGTTCGGGGCCGGCCGGCCGTTCGACGATTTCCTGCTCGATATCCGCCGGCGGCGCGTGGTGGGGAAGCTGCCTCATCTCAGCTATTTCAATGGGCCGGCGGCCTACTATGGCGGGGAGGAGTTATTCGTGGCGAGTGGTGGACGGGCACAGGCGACCTCCGGTGCCCTCCAGCGATCTGCGCCAACGGCTAACGCGGTTCGCGCGGACCTTGGGGGTCGGCGGAACCCATCGAGTTATAAGGGCCGGAGCGGACCTTCATGGAACCGTCGTTGTGGGTGTTAGGCGGAGGGGCCGTGGTCGGCGTCTCGCAACCGGTGAGGGCGGTGGCCACGGCCACCAGGAAAAAGTGGCGGATCGTGATTTTCATAACCGATGTTTCGCGCGCAGCGAAATGGCTGGTTGCCACGGGTCGCGGCACGGAAATGGAACTGTTCTGCCTTTCCCCTCCCCCTCACTTCTTCACCCATTTGAATTTTCGCCGCGCGTCCAGAAGTCCCAATATTTCTCGAGCAGGTCATTTCCGTGCGGGATCACTTTGGCGGCACCAAACAGCGGAGCGTAAAAAAGATCAAACGAGAGTGGGGGTATCCAATAGTCCTTGTCTCCTTTGCCAATTCGGGCTGCAGGCCCAATGGAAAGCGCATACAGCAGAATTGCCGCCCAAAAAATGACGACGCTACGACGCGGTTTCATAGTTCAAATCAGGACACGACCGGGGTGCATTTTGACGCAAAACGGAATGTTGTCGCAATGCCGGAATTGGAGGGATTCGCGCCTCGACAGGCGGGGGGGATGGAGGTATGGAGCAACATGCACTGGCGGTTCCTCTCCACAGCCATGCTGGCGCTGGTTTCGCTGGCTTTCACCACCACCACCACGCGCGCGGATGACATCAAGGAGATAGAGGGAACATGGCGGGCGGCCGCCGCAAAAGCGGGCGGAAAGCCGGTGGAATCCGAGGATCTGCAGAAACTCGTGGTGACGATCGCGGGTGATCATTACACGGCGCAGACCAAGGACGGGACAGAGGCCGGAACACTAAAGCTGGATGAAACGCAGAAGCCCCGGACGATGGACGCGACCCGCACGGAAGGGTTCGAGGCGGGCAAGGTGATCAAGGCCGTGTATGAGATCACCGGCGATACGCTGCGGGTTTGCTATGCGCTCGACGGCGGCGAACGGCCGACGGAACTGGCGACCAAGGACGGCGCGCCGTGGCTGCTGATCACGTATCAGCGCGCGAAGTAGGGTCGCGCGCGGCGGGGTGACATTCTGTTGGAGGGCGCTGCTTCGTCAGCGCCCCAATTTTCTCCGAGAGAGTGGGCGGCGACGGAGCCTCAGCATTACCCACATCTTTTCTCGGATTTAGGGACAGCGGGGAATTCGGCTGCGGCCCACTGGGAGGGGCGACTTTCCAGTCGCCCTGCGTCGCGGAGCGACGCCCCAAAGATGGCGCTCCGCGCGTTTGTTTCGGTCGGCGACTGGAAAGTCGCCGCTCCCAAGGCGCTATCCGTATCGACGTCCAACACCGAGCAAAGATGTGGGTAATGCTCAGGCTTCGTCAGCGCCCCAATTTCCTCCGAGAGAAGTGGGCGGCGACGGAGCGCCGCCTCCAAAGGTTCACACCGCGACGCGCTTACTTCGAGAGCGGCGTGAGTCTATCTCGCCCATTTACCGGCCCCCACTAGTCCCGTGCGCCGCCGCCTCGACTGTTTCGCCGGGCTTGAGGAACCAGCGGCGGGTGCCTTCGTTGCTCTTGAAAAAGTGGAGGAGCAGGGCGGTGGTTTTCTTCGTGCCGGCGTCGTTGGGGTGCAACTGGTCGGCGCGGACGTCGGACAGGGTCCAGGTGAGGCCGTCGAGTTTGCGCGGGGTGTTGCCGCAGGCCCAGAGATACGGGCCCCAGAGGATGAGCGGGGCTTTGACCTCGCCGCGGGCGGGATCGAAGTTCAGCGCGGGATCGCCCTGAAGCTGGCTCTGGACGACCCAGCGGGTGCCGAACCCGGATTCATAGGCATAGGGCTCGGGACTGCCGCTGATGCGCCCGGACCAACCGCCGAAGGTGCGGCTGGAGAGATAGGCGACGCGGAGATTCGGGTAATGGCGGCGCGCGATCTGCAGGATGGCGGTGATGTCGGCCTGCAGGGCGCGGGCGTGCGCGGGAAATTCGCCGAAAGGCCGCGGGTTGGCTTCGACTTGCTTGAGCCACACGGCCTGCACTTGCGCCGGGGTGAGGCCGGCGGCTTCGATGCGTTTCGCCAGCGTGGGCCACGTATCCCGGGCGAGGCCGGTGCTTTTGCGCACGCCTTTGGGCATCTGGACGACGTCCATCTCCTGGTCGAGCCGCTGCTGCTCGGCGGCGGGCAGGACCTCCGCGCCATCCCACGCCCACATTACAGCGGAACGCCCGCCGATGGCGCCATTGACGATGACGACCTGCGGCGATTTCTGCGGGTCCGCGTCGGCGGTGCGCTTGAAGTCTTCCGACTCGATGGAGGTATTGGAAAAGCCGATGGTGATGAGGCCGATTTTTCCATCGGCGGTGGGCGCGCCGGTGGCATCGAGCGGATGGATTTTGGCGGACTCCTGCAGGTGTGCGGTGCGGAGGCTTTCGGGCGGATCATTGTGACCGCCGCCATAGAGGCCGCCGTCCTCGCCTTTGTACGGCGCGGTGAGATCGGTGAGAGGGATGAGCGCGCTCCAGTCAGCGGTGTTGGGCTCGATGGGTTTCGGCGCGGCGCCGGGGGCGGTGCGGGCGGCGGTGCGTTCGCGAATGGCCTGTTTGACGCGATCGAGATAAGTCTGCTCGTCGGGCGTGAGCGTTTCACCGCGCGAGGATTTCTGCATGAGTTCGCGGCCCCGAGCAGGATCGATGGGCGCGTCTTCAGCGGGGCATGGAAAGGGCAGGGCCAGCGCGAGGCACGCGACGACGAAGAGGAGGAAAGTCCGGGGAAGCATGAGAGTGAAACGCCACGGGAGCGAGAGGGTTTCTGTGGGATTTCAGGAGGTACGCGAGGCGGGTCGCGATGCCGCCGGCCAGTCTGCCTTCGGCATTGAATCGGCACCGCGATTCCGGCACTCTCCGCGGGCGATATTCCTCCAAAGTGTTTCCTATGAATTACTACTACTCGCTCGACGGAAAGAATGTGGAGGGACCCAAGTCCCTCGAGGAATTGACGGCGCTTTTCTCGCAGGGCGTTTCGTGGAATACGCAGGTCTGTGCGGAGGGCTCGAAGACGTGGCAACCGCTTTCCGCAGCGTGTCCTCCGCAAGGAGGTGGGTCGGTGCCACCACCACCGCCGCCGATTCCGCAGACGGGGGACTCAACGGGCGGGCTGATCCCCTACAAAAACCCGCAGGCGCTCGTGGCTTATTACCTCGGGATTTTCGGCCTCTGTCCGTTCATCGGTCCCCTGCTCGCCATCCCAGCCATCATCCTCGGCATTCTCGGTCTGAAGAAGCGGAAGCTGAATCCGATCATCAAAGGCGCGGTACATGCGTGGATTGGGATCATCCTCGGCGCCGTCTCGCTCGCCTATCACGTGCTGATCGTCCTGGCGATCGTCGGGTCGAGTCATCATTGACGGTGTTTAGGCATTAGGCCGCGGTATTACTCACATCTTTGGTCGATGTTCGTGCGCCAACGCAGAATGGTGCTGGGAGCGGCGACTTCCCAGTCGCCGACCGAAAACCGATGCGCGAAGCGCCTCTCCTTTTTTGGGCGTCGCTACGCGACGCAGGGTTTTTTCTAGGAAGTCGCGCCTCCCAGGGGTTGCCGTCCCTCATTCCGGCAACGCGGCGAAAGAGATTGTTTCCGCAGCGGCGAAGGGATAACCAGTACGTCTGGCCGGGCGGGGGTGGCTTCCGCCCAAGCAATTATCCGCTTCCGAATATGAGAATTCTTCGTTTCGTTCTGCTCGGTCTGACGGCGCTCGCCATGACATCCCTCTCGCTGCGCGCCGCGGCGACACCCAAACCCGGCGCCGGCAAGGCGCTCCCCTCGGCGCGGCTGCGCCAGATGATCGACAACACGCTCCCGCGCATCGCTTCGCTCACGCCGAAGCAGCGCGCAAATCGCGAGGCCCTCGCGACAGTGCACGCGGAGTGGACGGCCCTCGCGCAAACCGCGCCGGCCGCGCAACAGCCGACTTATGCGGCGGCGGCCAATGTGGTGCAGGCGCTGCTCGCGGCGGTGGATGAGCACGCCAAGGCAGTGGAGGATTTTCGTTATTCCAAGAGTGTGCACGGTGCGCAGGACAACAAGGATGTGGACATCAGCAATGGCGGCCAGTTGGGCGGCACGGCCCGGGCGAACAATGCCAAGCAGAACAAGATGAATGCGGACGATCGCAAGGCGTTGTTGCAGAAGGAAGAGTTCATGAACAAGGGCGTGGCGGATCAATGGAAAACGCGCACCGCGCAGATCGGCACGGCGGTGGAGCAGCTCTACACCACGGAACTGGTGACGGAGAAACAGATGGTCGCCGCGCGCAAGACGACGCCGGCGCCGGCGCCGATGCCACCCACGCCCAAGTCGACCAGCGCGGCGGAAGCGTATTCACCCGCGGGCGCGTGGAAGGTACCGAAAGGAAATTGGACACTGAGCGACGACGGCACGTTCACCACGGCGGTGGGAGGCAAGGGCACGTGGCAGTGGGGCGACCGGGCGAAGCGCGAACTGCAGCTCAAGTGGGCCAACGGCGCCGACACCAAAGGCACACTCTCCGATGACGGCCAGACGCTGGAGGTCGCCATGCCGAAGGGTGGGCAAGCAACGCTGAAGCGCTGAGTGCGTTTGAAATAAACCGGCGGAGAGATTGTTTGGCCCGCGAATCACGCGAATGACCCGAATGGGAAATATTTATTCGGGTCATTCGCGTGATTCGCGGGCGCTCTTTTCACAGGCTCTGAGCAGCACGTTCGGCTACGGTTGCGCGAGATAAGGCACGGCCTCGGCGTCGACGCAAAAACCACGACCTGACGAGCGGGGCGCGACGCACGGCGGAAGCTTGAGTGCGGACGAAAGTCGCGCATCATCGGTGCCGTATGAAAGCACGCATCCTTCTCCCTGCTCTGCTTGCCGCGGTGGCCCTCACTCGTCCCACGCTCGGCATCATCGTCATCAATCCCGACGAAAGCGTGTGTCTCGCGCCGCCGGCGGATGGTTCTCCGTGGAATTATGTCGCGCGGATGGACAACAAATTTGGCGCGCGCGCGACCGGCGTTTACATCGGCAATCGCTACGTGCTGACCGCGAACCATATCGATCACGACATCACCGTCGTGCACCTGAACGGGACGAATTGCACGGTGGATGAAAGCTTCAAGCCCGTGGAGATCAAGGGCACGGACCTGCGCGTCCTGCGCATCATGCAGGACCCAGGGCTGGCGCCGCTGCCGCTGATTGGCGTGGCGGAATCGGAGTTCAACAAGGCGTGCACGATGATCGGCTACGGCGTGGGCAAGGGCACCGAGGTGCCCAACCAAGGCTGGAACTGGGGCGAAGACCCATCGCGACAAAAGCGCTGGGCGACAAACCGGACGCTGCCCACTTACAAGACGGATCCGCAAAGCCACATCACCTATATCCAGACGGCGTTCGACAGCGCAGCCGGGCCGCAGACTGGGCAGATCACCGGCGGCGATTCGGGCTGCGGACTGTTTGAGAATCTCGGCGGGGTGTGGAAGCTGGTGGGAATCGGCGCCGATGTGGACGTGGATAACAAGGCGCTTTACGACAAGGACCTGGCCGTGCCGGGAAATCAGCCGGATCATTCTTACTTCGTGTCGATCCGGCAGTTCGTGACACAGATCAATCGGATTCGGGGGAGTTGAGAAGGGGAAGTGCTTAGCGCTCAGTGCTCAGTAATCAGTGCTCAGTGCCGAGAGTCAGGGGATCACTTGCTCTTGGCACTTTTCTTCCGATGCCGCTACAACGGAGTGGCACTTTGCTTTGAATTCCGCATTCCACATTCCGCATTCCCAAATCCGACTTCCCATGATCCATAAAGCTGTTCTCCTCGCCGCTGGCAAAGGCACGCGCATGCGCGAGCTGACGAATGAATTGCCCAAGCCGATGATCCCCGTGCGCGGGCAACCGATCCTGCGACACATCGTGGATGGCTTGCGCGCGGCCGGCGTCACACATTTTCAGATCGTCGTGGGCTGGCGCGCGGATGTGGTGACGGACTACTTCGGCGACGGTTCGCAGTTTGGCATCTCGGTCGAGTATGCGACGCAGGTGGTGCAGGACGGCACGGGGCGCGTGGTGGAACTGGCGAAGGAATTCGTCGGCGCGGATCCGTTTGTGCTCAGCTACGGCGATATCCTCATCGACCCGGCCAATTATCACCGCCTGGTGAAGCTCGATGACGCGGAGGGCTTGGTAAGCGTGAAGCACAACCCCGGCGAGATCGCCAAGGGCGGCGCGGTGTTCGTCAACGAGCGCTTCGAAATGACCGACCTGCGAGAAAAACCCCAGCCGGGCGAGCCGACCAGCCCGTGGTACAACGCGGGCGTTTACGCGTTTCGTCCGAGCATTTTCGAATTCACGGCGAAGCTCGAAAAATCCCCGCGCGGCGAATACGAACTCACCGACGCGATCCGCGCGCTGGCGCAGAGTGGACGCAAGGTGCAGGTCGTGGAATTGACCGGCGACTGGGCCGATGTGCGCGATCCCGAGGTGCTGGCACAATTGAACGCCGGGACGTAAGCAGAAATCAGCGATCCTTGTCCTCCAGCAACTCTTCGGGCTTGCGAGGGCCGAGATCCGTGTGCTGGAGAGGCACGACTACCGTCTGGTTGGCGTAGGCCAGAACCACACCGGCGTCGCTGATGCGCTGCACGCGAACCCGCATCGGAGCAGCGCCAGGAGCGTGCGGCATGCGGACGAATTCACCCTCACCGTAGGCCCGTCCGTTGATCACGGCGAGCGAGGCGGTCGTGCCCGAACCCACCAGAATGCTGGACAGCCTGAAGCTCTTGGAATCGAGCGTGAACTTGGGCGCCTCCTCGACGGGGGCCTGCGCGACCTGTCCGCCCTTCACGCGTTTCACCCAGCCAATCGGCCAGAAAGGCGCGCGGGTAGCGTCGGTGACATTGGAAAAGGTCGAGCGGTTTTTCAGGACGTACGGCGGCACGGGCTCGGTCGACTTGGGCAGCGTGCTCGTCTTGGCCGAAGGGTCGGCTTTAGGCGTGGGCGCCGACGGAGGAGGACGCACCGCGTGCACTGCCGAGGCGCACGAGAGAAAAGCCGCGAAGAAAAGATAAGAGCGGGGACTCATTGCTTGACGAGGTTGTTGACGGTGAGGAAAGCGTGCTGCGCTTCGACGTCGTCACGGCTGGCGTCGATCTGCAACGCGGTAATCTCCAACAAAGGTTCTTCATTTTCCAGTGCCGCGACGGCCTGCCCGAAATTCACGAATTCCACCTTGGGAAGGTCGACTCCCCACGAGATCTTGCGGAATCCCGGAAGCTCCTTCTCGACGCTCTCACCCGTCATGCGAGTGGAGGCGCGATCGATCCCTTCCTTCTTGAAAAATTCCGTGATGCGCGTGGGAAACCAGGCCACCGGCGCGCCCTCGGGAATCATGGCCTCGGCCTGGCGCATGGGCAGGAGCAGGCTCGGCGTGTCCTTTTCCAACTGCTGGGTCTTGGCGATCTGGCCCTTGGCGTTGGCGATTTCCGGCCCCAAGGCATTCACCGCGATCTCCGTCGTCTCGGCGCGTTTCGTCAGCGGCCCGAGCAGCAGGTCAAAGTAACTGTAAACCACCCCGATCAGCAGCAGCGCGCCGAGGACGATCTTCTGAATTTCTTCTTTATCTAGTTTCATTTCTTTTTGCGTCCGGCGGCGCCCGCCTTGTCTTCACCGAAGGTAAGTTGCACCAGAATCGCGAAGGTGGCGGTGCTGACCTGCTTGCCATTGTAGGCCACCGTCTCGGTCCCATCTTCGAGCGTCTTGAAAGTGGAGGTCACGTTCTTGTAGTGAGAGGACAACTTTTCCGCGATCGCCGTGCGGAGATCTTCCGCCACACGCCGGGGATCGGCGCCGGCCGCCAGACCATCGATATTCAGCGCACAATGGCGCAAACTGTCTCCGGTGACTTCGCCGCCGAGTCGGGTGATCTGCACATCGCGGGGAACGACCTGGGTCAACTCCGCGAGCAGCGGCGCCCAGTAAAAGCGGCCTTCAATCCGCTTGACCATGGCCGCGCTCGTCGACGTTTCCTTGGTCAACTCGTCCTCGCGTTTCTTGGCGGCTTTGGCCTGCGGCTCGAGATGATCGAATTCCGCTTTGACCTTGACGTATCGATCGTTGATCGAGTGCATCCGCACCAACTGGGCAAAGTAGTAGAGGGCAAAGCAGGCCGCGAGAGCGGCCAGGCCGTAGATGGTGATTTTAAGCGGGTCGCGGCGCTTGAGCGCCTTGGCCTTGTGAACTTCGTGGTAAAGATTGAGACGGAGGGCCATGGCTCAGTTCGCTTTCAGGAGTTCCGCCGCGGCGCCACAGGCCACATTCAGGTCGATCATGTGGTCATTCAATTGTGCCGTGCGGTGAGCAGGCAGCGCCGATTCACATTTGGAGACGGCGCTCCATGCCTCGCAGGGCAGACGTAATTCTTCGGTAAAGACTTTCAACAGAGTTTGCGATTTGGCGGGGCCGCCCGTGATGTAGATCTTCGGGATCGTTTGCTCATGGCGATGCTCGAGGAACCCGATGGAGTTTTGAATCTCGCGCACCAGCGCGTTGATGGCAACACGCGCAAACTCGACCATCACTTCATCTTCCTGCTCCAGCGCCTGCAAGACGGCCTCGCGCCCTTCTCCGCTCAAGCTGGTGAGCGCATCGACGAGGGCCTTGCCGCCGAAATCGATGTTACGCACGAGGACGAGTTCCCGCTTCAAGCCGACCATCATGGTGGAATTGGTGTGGCCGATGTCGACGAGGAAGAAAGCCTGGTGGTTAAAGATTTCCTCGTAGGCAAATTCGAAAGCATTGAATGCGCAGATCGGCGCCAATTGCATCGCAGAGACATCCGTGCCGGCATGCTCCACGGCCGACCCAATGAGGTTCACTTGCGAGCGAGGCAAACCGCCGACCAGATAGCGCTTGCGACCGTTGGCGGTGAGCTCCGTGGGTGAGCCAAGGGGAGCAATGCGATCGCAATCGAGCACGAACTCGCGGCAGTCCTGGTTCAGCAAGGCCATGCCATTCAAACGCAGCGCTTCCCGCAGAAGTTCCGGCGGGGTCTCCGGCTGTTCGATGATGCGAATGAGCGCGTCCGGGGTGGAAACAGCCACCGCGCAAGCCTTGGCGGAGCCGCCCATTTCCTTGAAAAGTGCCTTGAGTTGTTGAGCGAGAGCATCCGCGGTTTCAGCCGGCGCGGTCACGACCTGCGACGCAAAATTCGTCAGCACATAGCGATTGCTGCCTTTCTTCTGGAGCAAGACGGACTTTAACGAGTATCGCCCAAGGTCGACACCGATAACGGAATTGGGAGCTTTAGCCATTCTACAAATGCGTATTAGCAGTCGATGTACCCGGGGTGCCGGATTCTCAATTATTTTCCGGCAGCCGGGGTCATCCCCGATGCGGGCATACGGCCATTCGGTCGCATATCCGTTAGCATTTGTTCGAGTACCAGAAGGGCCGCCCCCGCTGCGCAGACGATGAAGAGAACCCCCGCGACCAGCACTGTCGCACGATTGCGACCCACCTTTTGCCGTTGAGAACGGTGCGCCGCCATCTCGGCGTCGAGCATTTGGATCAGTTGTTCTGGTGTTGCATCCTTGGGTTCGGTCTCTTTCATGACTGCATGTTTGGGGCTAAATCGAAAGACACAGCTTATCTCGCGCCGTTTCTGGTATTTTTACTTATTCTAGGACTCGGACAGGCCGTCGCGCACTTCAGTGACGGGCGTCCAGAGTGGTTCCTGGCCCAGCCCCAATACTGGACTTTGCCGTTGCAAACCCTCGTCTGCGGGATCGTCCTCATCCGCTTCTGGCCACACTACGAAATGCAGATCCCGCGGAAGGTGCTCTTCACGGTCGCCATCGGCGTGCTGGCGCTGCTCATTTGGATCGCTCCCCAGCAATGGCTATTGGGATGGGGCGATGCCCTCCCCTCGTCCATCCGCAACTTTCTGCTCACCATCAAGGTGCCCAAGGAGTGGCTGGGAACTCCTCGGACGGCCGATGAACTGGCCTTCGATCCCTATTTCTTTGGGAGCACCGGCTGGCCATATCTCGCGAACGTCGGGGGGCGTTTTTTGCGCCTGGTCGTCATTGTCCCCTTGGTGGAAGAAATTTTCTGGCGGGGCTTTTTGCTCCGCTACCTCATCGACGAAGACTTTACCAAGGTGCCCTTCGGGGCATTTTCCTGGCTCTCCTTCGGGGTGGTGACCGCGGGATTCTGCATCGAGCATTCCCTGCCCGATTACCCGGCGGCGGTCCTCACCGGCGTGCTCTTCAATCTCGTCGCCTACCGGACGCGGAGCCTCAGTTCCTGCGTGCTCGTTCACGCCGTAACGAACTTGTTGCTCGGTGTTTACGTCTTGCGCACGGGGCAATGGGGATTTTGGTAGCCCGCGCAGAAGTTTCGCCCATTCGGCAGGGGACCTGCTTATAGGAGGGGCGTGTCCAGTACGTTCACTCACAAATTCATCATGATGGTCATCGCCGGTTTCGCGGCCGCGTGCCTCTTTTGGGTATTCCGGCACATCGTGCAGGAGGCCTTCTACGAATCCGGCGCGGGTTGGAATAAAAGCCTCCACGGCGGAACGGCGGAAGATCAATACCGCCACCATTAACTTCACTTCCAGCCCCCTGTGCGTTTAAGTGGGGGTTTAAGTGAAAATCGGTTTTGCCCAGCTCAATACCACTGTCGGTGATCTTCGCGGAAACGCGGAGAAGATCCTTGCGGCCTATCGCGACCTCGTAAAGCAGGGCGCGGAACTCGTGTTGACGCCGGAACTTGCGCTCACGGGATATCCGCCGCAGGACCTGGTTTTCAAATCGCGTTTTGTTCCGCTGAACCTCGAGAAGCTCGACGAGTTGCATCGCTCCGTGGGTGAGGTGCCGCTGCTCGTCGGGTTCATCGACATCAACCACGGATCCGGGCAACCCTTTCACAATGCCGCTGCGGTGCTGCAGCGCGGGCAACCGCTTCGCAAAGTACACAAGTCGCTGCTGCCCACCTACGATGTCTTCGACGAGGACCGCTATTTCGAGCCGGCGAAATGCGTCGAGCCCATCGAGATCGCGGGAAAGAAATTCGGCGTGACGATTTGCGAGGATATCTGGACGGAGAAATATTTGCCACGACGGCTGTACGGCAACTCGCCCGTCGGTTCGCTCGTCGAGCAAGGCATCGAGGCGATCCTCAATCTCAGCGCATCGCCGTTCAGCATCGGCAAGGCGGCGCGACGTGCGGAAATGCTCGGCGCCCTGGCGCGCGAGCATCGACTGCCGATTCATTACTGCAACGCGATCGGCGGAAACGATCAATTGGTCTTCGACGGCAACTCGCTGGCGTTCGATGCCACTGGGGCGCTGCATACCAGACTGGCGCCATTCGCGGAGGAATGCGCCGTCGTGGAATTGAATCCGTCATCGAGTACGCCTGTGACGGCGTTCCCATCCGCGCCGGAGGAACTCTTCTACGCCCTCTCGCTCGGTACACGTGATTACCTCCACAAGTGCGGCTTTCACTCCACCGTGTTGGGTTTGAGCGGCGGCATCGACAGCGCGGTCACGGCCTGCATCGCGGCGCACGCCCTCGGCACGGAACACGTGCTCGGCGTAACCATGCCCACGCAATACAGCTCGCAAGGCAGCGTCGACGATTCTCTGGCCATCGCCAAAAATCTCGGCATCCGCTGTCTCACGATTCCGATCCAGCGCAGCTTCGAGACCTTTCGTGAGCAGTTCCGCGAAGTCTTCACCGGCCTGCCCGAGGACACGACGGAGGAAAACATGCAGCCTCGCCTGCGCGGCATGACGCTCATGGCGCTCTCAAACAAATTCGGCTCGCTGCTCCTCACCACGGGCAACAAGAGCGAACTGGCCGTCGGCTATTGCACGCTCTACGGCGACATGTGCGGCGGCCTGGCGGTCATCAGCGATGTGCCGAAGACGATGGTTTACGAACTCGCCGAGTGGATCAATCGCGACCGCGAAATCATCCCTCGCGCCACCATCGAGAAACCGCCGAGCGCCGAACTGAAGCCGGACCAGCGCGACCAGGACACGCTGCCACCCTACGAGGTGCTCGATCCCATCCTGCAGCTTTACGTCGAGGAACAACTGAGCGGCGCGGAAATCATCGCCCGCGGTTTCGATGAGAAGACGGTGCGCTGGGTCGTGCGGCGCGTCGATCTCAACGAATACAAGCGCGCTCAAGCTGTGCCGGGACTCAAAGTCACCGGACGCGCCTTCGGCCTCGGCCGCAAGATGCCCGTCGCCCAGCGTTTCGTGGAATGAAAAACATGAACCGCCGCCTCGACGACCGCTACGAGTTGCTCGACGAAATGCCGCACGTCACCGGCGGCCGGCTCTTCCGCGCGCGCGACCTGGCCTTTGGCGAAATCGTCGGCGTCAAACAGCTCGGCCCGAATTGCGGCCTCGAACTGGAACCACGCCAGCATCTCGAGAACACCATCCGCCATTTGCAATGTCTCCCGCATCCCCATCTTGTCCGGATCGATACGCTCGACGTCAGTCACGGTCTCATCGTGCAGGAATGGGTGCAGGGCATCTCGCTCCTCGACCTGTTGCGCCGCCGCCGGGAATTGAGCGTGTGTGAAGCGCTGTATTTGCTTTCCTCGCTGCCGGCCACGCTCGATTTCCTGGCCCGCGAGGCGGTGCCCATTCCCCGGCCGCTGCTGGGCAAGCTCTTCGTGGAATTTGCGGAGGATATCGTGCCCGAGGTGATGATCGGCGCATCGCTCGACCATTGGCCGGCCTTTTCCCTCAAGCTGAATCCGCTCAGCCTGCGCGGCCTGCTGGCCGATCCCGCCGGCGACGAGACCAAGCACACCATCGTCCTCGATCCGCGCCGGCCCACGGAGATCCAGGAAGGCTACGGCCCACGCGAACTGACGCTCCTGCTCTATGAATTGCTGGGCGGCCGCATCCGCGAAATCGACAGCCGCCGCTACAGTCCGCTGAGTTCTCTGCACGAAGGAGGCAATGCCGTCCTCCGACGGGAATTGCTCGCCATGCCTCATGCCGATTGCGAATCGCTCTGGCGGGACCTGCTCCAGTCGGAAGCGGATACCAATCGCATTCCGCCCGTGCCACCGACCAGGACGACGGTGGCCGTTCCGACGTACCATATTCCCGAGGCCTTCCTCGATTCCTCGCATCCGGGTTCGGTGCTGAATCTCAACAGCGATGCAGCCGAAACCCTGCCCATCCACTTCACCACCGGTCAGCGGTTCACCATTGGTCGCTCGGCCACCGCGGATTTCATCGCGCGCATTTTGCCGGAGAACGCGACGAACGACGCGCGGACGAATCGACTGAGCCGCGTGCACACCCTTCTCGAAACGGACGACGGCCAGATCACCCTGCGTGACGGCAGCGGCAGCGGCCCGAGCCTCAACGGCTCTTCGCTCGATGGCCAGCCGCTCACTCCCAATCATCCCGCCGTGCTCCCGCATCGCGGCCGCCTCGTGCTCGGCGATGAATATGCGATGGACTTGATCCCCCTCGATAGTGCGGAATCGCCGGCGTGGAAAATCGACAACCTGGACGCATGGACCGGCCCCGCCGAAACGACGGCGCCCGTGCCCTATCGCGCCCTGGCTTGCGAGCCGGTCGAGGGCCACGGCGTGACCCGGCACGGCATATGGCTTTTTTCCGAAGCGGGTTTCGGCCTGGATGCGGCCCATCGCATCGTGTGGGACACCCGCGGACGCAGGCGCAGTCCGGCGGCTTTTCACTACTATCGCGGCTGTTTCTGGCTGCGAAACGATTCTCTCCCCGAGCCGGTGCTCGTGGGCCAAGACACACTCCTGGGTCACGGCGAAATCCTGCCGTTGGCCCCCAACCAAACAATCCGCATTGGGTCGCACACTTTTTGCGTGCAGATCGAGTAGCTCATATCCTCTCTCCACATGGCCGGTTCCTTTCTCGCTCTTGAAGCTGTCGTTGAACAAGACGATCGAGTCCTCGCACGCTGTCTTTTGCACCGCGGCAAATACATCATCGGGCACGAACGCCGAAATGAGATCGTGGTGGATGGCGATTCCATTTCCGGCCGACACGCGCAATTGGCGGTGGCCACGGAAGAGCACTTCTATCTCAAGGATCTCGGCAGCGCGAATGGCACGTGTGTCGATGGCCATCCCATCGAGCAGGAAGTATCGATTACGATCGATAGCGAAATCACCCTCGGGCACGCCCGGCTGACTTTCCAGCGCGGCGGCTTGCCCGCCTCGATCTTCCGGCATCTCCCGGAGAATTTTCTCCGCCAGTCGCGCTACGAATTTGGCAAGGTCATCATCGAAGGGCGGACGAGTACCATTTACGAAGCGCGCGATACGATCCTGCAGCGGCGCGTGGCGGTGAAGGTGCTGAATCGCGCCAGTCTTTCCAACATTCCGCTGGTCCTCGCTTTCATTCGTGAGAATCAAATCGCTGCACAATTGACACACAGCGGCATTCTGCCGGTCTACGATTTCGGTTTGGACGAAGAGATCGGCTTGTTTTCGGCGACGCGGTTCATCGAGGGCGAATCGCTCGGCGAACTGCTCTCCGGCATGGCCACCGGCCATAGCGAGGCTCCCCTGGCCACGCTCTACACGCTACTCGCGATCTTCCTGCGGGCCTGCGATACCGTGGCCTACGCCCACGCCGCGGGTGTCATCCACGGCTGCCTGCATCCGGAGGCGATCATCTTCGGCCGCTTCGGCGAGGTCTTTATCGATCACTGGGGCACGGCGACGATTGGCGAACCGCGGGACCATGACCGTCCGCGCCTGCAAGCGCCGGAAGTTTCGGCACCGCCGCCGATCTCGCGGTGCGTCGCACCCGAACAAGCCGCGGACGCCGAGAATATCGATGCGCGCGCCGACGTCTACGCTTTGGGGGCAATCCTGTTCCGCATCCTCACGCTGCGCTATTTCAACAACGGCGAATCCGACGAAGAGATCGTCGCCGAGGCCGTCCGCCCGAAACTGACGCCCGAGGATGCACTCGTCGCCGCGCCGGCCCCCGCGCATCTGCCTGGCGGAGTTTTACCCGACCGCCTCGCCGCCGTCTGCGCCAGCGCGCTCAGCTTCAATCGCGAAGAACGCCTCGCCACGGCGCACGATCTGAAACTTGCGGTCGCCCATTTTCTGGAGCACGCCACCGGCGGGAATAGCGCGGCGAAGAAGAAGGCTGGGCTGCTCGGAAGGCACTAAGCTGAATCGGTATTCAGCTAGAGAACGGCGTGGCATCGCGGAAACGCTTTCCCGCGTTCGTCATTCGCAATTTGTCATTACCTTCCGCTTCACTTTTCGGCTTTTCCCGGCAAGGCTTCCCTCCCACTCTCCTCCCCCTCATGGAACTGAAAAGCTATCTCACCGCCCGCGGCAAATTGATCGACCAGGCGCTCGATCGTTTCCTGCCACGTGCCTCCGTGAAGCCGCGCACCATTCACAAGGCCATGCGCTACAGCCTTTTCGCCGGCGGCAAGCGGTTGCGTCCCGCACTGACCCTCGCGGCGGCCGAAGCCTGCGACGGTGAAGTTGCGCGTGCCCTGCCGGCGGCCTGCGCCGTCGAGTGCATCCACACCTATTCGCTCATCCATGATGATCTCCCGTGCATGGACGATGACGATCTGCGGCGCGGCCGGCCGACCTCGCACAAGGTCTTCGGCGAAGGCGTTGCCGTGCTCGCCGGGGACGCTTTGTTGACCATCGCTTTTGAGATCCTCGCGCAGGCCAAAGAAACGTCGCGCTACAAAATGCCCGCGCTCATCGGCGAACTCGCCGGCGCTTCCGGCAGCCAGTGGCTCATTGGCGGACAGGTGGCCGACCTCGAAGGGGAAGGCAAAAAGATCAGCGGCGCGGAGCTGAAATACATTCATCGCTGCAAGACCGCGGCGCTGCTGACCGCGAGCATTCGCCTCGGCGGGATGAGCGCCAATGCCAGCCCGGCGCGCTTGAAGAATCTCACGGAGTTCGGGCAATCGCTCGGCCTCGCCTTCCAGGTGATCGACGACATTCTCGACGTCACGCAGACCACCGAGAAGCTCGGCAAGACCGCCGGCAAAGACGTCGCCGCGACCAAGGCGACGTATCCCGCGATCTTCGGCCTGGAGCGTTCTCGCGAGGAAGCGCATCGACTCACTCTCGCCGCACATGCCGCGCTCAAGCCTTTCGGCAAGAGCGGCGCCACCCTGCGCGCTTTCGCCGATTACCTGCTCGTGCGGGACTACTGAGAACCCGGGCGACCGTCGTCCTGATTTTTCACCCGGACAACAGATGGCCACGGTCCAGGAAGCTCTTCATCTCGCGGATCAGCATCTCTACGCCGGGCGGCTGGCGGAGGCCGAGGCGATCTATCGGCAAATCCTCGGTGTCCAGCCGAACCATGTTGGCGTCCTGCACAATCTCGGGCTCATCGCCGTGCAAACGGGCCGGCTCGCGATGGCGGAAGAGCTGATCCGAAAAGCGCTCGGCCTGGATGCCGG
This sequence comes from Chthoniobacter flavus Ellin428, assembly GCF_000173075.1. GTDB lineage: Bacteria > Verrucomicrobiota > Verrucomicrobiia > Chthoniobacterales > Chthoniobacteraceae > Chthoniobacter > Chthoniobacter flavus. The sequence goes on along the minus strand of NZ_ABVL01000007.1, from coordinate 33,840 downwards.
GAACGCCATTATCCATTGCAGCCTCGGCGAAGTGTACCGCACCCAAGGGCGACCACAGGAGGCCATGGAGTCGTATCAGCGCGCGCTGCAACTCCGCCCTGGCTACCCCGAAGCGGCCTCCAATCTCGGCCTGGTCCTCGCCGACCAGGGCCGGCTGAGTGAGGCCGCCGCCGCCTGTCGGTCAGCCTTGCAATCCAGACCCGATTTCGCACCGGCACACAACATCCTCGGCAAGATTCTCGGGAGCAGTGGAGACTTCGCCCAGGCCATCGCCTCCTTCCAGCAGGCGCTCGCCATCCAGCCACACTTCGCGGAGGCCTGGAACAATCTCGGCGTTACTTATCACGAAAGCGGACAGGCTGGCCCGGCGCTCGAAGCTTTACAACGCGCGGCGCAGCTCAATCCAAATGCTCCGGAGATCCACAACAACCTCGGTCGTCTGCTCGGCGATCTCGATCAACTGGACGAGGCGATCGCCGCCTACCGGCGCGCCCTCGATCTCCATCCGCATTTCCCGGATGCCTACAACGGCCTCGCCCAGGCCTTTAATCGCCGTGGGCAGGTAGATGAGGCCATTGCCGCACTACGCCAGATCGTCCAGGGTGGCTCGAGCTTTGCCGGCGCCCACAGCAACCTCATCTACACGTTGCATTTTCATCCGGCACAGGACGCGGCGCTCATCGCAGAGGAACAACGCCGATGGAACGCCCATTTTCTCGAGCCGCTCCGCTCGTCCATTGCCTCGCATACGAATACTCGGGAACCCGACCGGCGATTGCGCATCGGCCTGGTCTCTCCGGATTTCTGCCAGCACGTGATCGGACGAAATGTGCTGCCGTACTTCGAGCAACACGATCCCGCGAATTTCGAGATCTATTGCTACTCCGAAGTGGCACGTCCAGATCGATGGACTGATCTATTTCGCCAGCACGCCGATCACTGGCGGCCGATCACTGGTCTCTCCGATGAAGCGCTGGCGAACCTGATTCGGCAGGACGCCGTGGACGTTCTCGTCGATCTCACCCAGCACATGGCCGGCAATCGTCTCACGATGTTCGCGCGCCAGCCTGCGCCCGTCCAGGCAAGCTTCGCCGGATATCCGGCAGGCACCGGTGTCGAGACGATCCACTATCGCCTCAGCGATCGCTTCCTCGAAAACGGTCCGTCGAGCGGAGAGCGCGTCTTCCTGCTCGACAGCTTCTGGTGCTACGCCACGCAGGGAATGGATATCCCGGTAAATCCGCTGCCCGCATCCACGAACGGCCACATTACCTTCGGAGCGCTGAACAACCTCACCAAGGTCAACGAACCACTGCTCGAGAGCTGGGCTCGCATTCTCGGCGCCGTGAAAGGCTCGCGGCTTCTCCTGCTTGGCAGCAGGGGCAGCCATCGGCAGCGCATCACCGATTTTCTGCAGCGCCTCGGCGTCGAATCGCACCGGGTGGAATTCCTGCTCCCCTGTCGTCGCGAAGAATACCTGCGCTACCATCAACGGATCGACCTCATCCTCGATTCCTTTCCCTACAATGGCCACACCACGAGTCTCGATGCGCTTTGGATGGGCGTGCCCGTGGTCAGCCTGGCGGGGAACACCTCAGTATCGCGCGGTGGACTCAGTATCCTGAGCAATCTCGCGCTGGCCGAATTGGTTGCTCGCTCGGCGGACGATTATGTCCGTGTCGCGGTCGACCTTGCGACCGACTTGCCGCGCCTCGCTACTCTTCGCGCCAGCTTGCGGTCGCGCATGGAAGCCTCGGTGCTGATGGATGCTTCGCGGTTTGCCGATAGCATCGAGGATGCCTTTCGTTCGATGTGGCGGGAGTGGTGTCAGGAGCATCGGGCCTGAGGATCGGTCAGGCGGCGTTGGTGAATCAGCTCGATCAACGCAGGGCGCTTGCGTTTTGGAGTGCGGCGCTGCTGCGCCGCTTTGGGAGTCGGTTCTCGAATAGCAGAAAGGCCCGCAAATCACGCAAATGACATGAATCGGAAGGATTTCATTCGTGCCATCTGCGTGATTTCGCAGGCGCCCTAAAAAAGCGGCGCAGCAGCGCCGCACTCCAAAACGCAAGCGTCCATGGCCGATCTTTTCGAATTTGCGAACAAGGGCTAAGCTACCAACCGCAAGTTAGGATCGATATCCGACGTCAGCGGCGACAACTCACCGTGCGCCAGTTTCTGCGCGGCGACGTAGCCGATCATCGCGGCATTGTCGGTGCAGAGCGCAGGCGGGGCGACGAGCAACTCCACGCCGCGCGCCTCGCAGGCGGCACGCATGTTTTCCCGCAACCGGGAATTGCAACTCACGCCACCGCTGATCGCAACCACAGGGAGCCGCGTGGCCTTCACCGCGCGCATCGTCTTGCCGACCAGCACATCGACCACGGCTTCCTGAAACGAGGCGCACACGTCGGGCAGGCTGACGGTTTCCAGTTTCGGCAGCAGGTACCGCACGGAGGTCTTCAGTCCGCTGAAACTGAAATTGAAGTCATCCGAGTCGAGCATGCTGCGCGGGAAATCGTACTTCGCCACGTCGCCTTCGCGAGCGAGGCGGTCGACATTCGGGCCACCGGGGTATGGCAACCCCAACAGCTTGCCGACTTTGTCGAAAGCCTCCCCCGCCGCGTCGTCCTGCGTCTGCCCGAGGAGATGGTAGCGGCCAAAGCTTTCGATCTGGATGAGCAGCGTATGCCCGCCGCTGACGACCAGGGCAATCGCCGGGCGAATCCCTTCCGGGTTCCCGAAAAACGGCGAGAGCAGATGCCCTTCGATGTGATTGATCGCGAGATACGGTTTGCGAAACCCGATGGCCAGCGCCTTCGCAGCCGACGTGCCGATCATCAGCGAGGTCGCCAGGCCCGGCCCGCAGGTCGCCGCGAAGGCCTGCACGTTGCTCAGCGAAATACCGGCTTTGTTCAACGCAGCATCGATGACCGGCTGCAACATTCGAAGATGATTGCGCGACGCCACTTCCGGCACCACGCCACCGTACTGGGCATGCAGAGCAATCTGCGAAGCCACTTCGCTGGCGAGCAACTCCTGCCCACGCAAGATCGCCACCGCGGTCTCATCGCAGGACGTTTCGACCGCCAGAACCAATCGCGCCGAAGAATCCGCCACCACTTAGTTCGTCGAAGTCTTCTTCGCGCCGGGCACGCCCGCCTTGTCCGCGTAGATCATCACGCCCTTGAGCGCATCGACCGCGCGCTCGAGCTGTGTGTCGCGGAAGTTGGAAAGCTCCTTGTGATCAGTCTCGACGCCGGTCTCCTCGCGGCGCTGCATCATGAGCATGCGCTCCTGCTCCCCGGTGAGTGTCGCCCGGATCGTCGGCGCCACCCCGTGCTCGTGGATGACCGTGTGGCTCGGCGTGTAATACTTCGCGGTGGTCAGGCGCATGGCCGAACCGTCCTGCAGCTGGATCACACTCTGCACCGAGCCTTTGCCGAAAGTCGTCTCGCCCACGAGAATGGCACGATTCAAATCCTTCAACGCACCGGCCACGATCTCCGAGCCGCTCGCGCTGCCACCATTGATGAGGATCGCCAGCGGGAAACGCGGACGCGACTTCACCGTATCCGCCGTGTGATACTGGCGGCTCTGCGAAGGCACGCGGCCTTCCGTCGAGACGACCAGCGTCTTCGGCGGCAGGAATTGCCCGCACACATCGACCGCCGAATTCAGCAGGCCACCGGGATTGTAGCGCAGATCGAGGATGAAGGCCTGCATGCCTTTGGCCTGCAACTCATCGAGCTTCTTGCTGAGCTCTTCCGCCGTCGGCACGTTGAACTGCGTAATGCGCGCATAGCCGATCTTGAAATCGCCGCCGACTTCGGCCGGCAGGATCTTCGCGTCCTTCACGCTGGCCACCTTGATGTTCTCACGGACGATGGTGAAATCTTTGATCTCCTTGGTCCCGGGCCGCAGGATGGTCAGCGTCACCTTCTGCCCCGGATCGCCGCGCAGCAGGTTGATCGCTTCGTTCTGGTCCATCTTGTCCGTCGATTGCCCATCAATCTTCACGATCTGGTCATTTGGCAACAGCCCCGCCTTGAAGCCCGGCGAATCCTCCATCGGCGTCACGATCACGATCGCCCCGTCGCGTTGCGCCACCACGATACCCAGCCCACCGAACCGGCTGTTCGTATCGTCCTGCATCCCCTTGAAATCCTTCGGCTCCATGAACTGCGAATGCGGGTCGAGATTATTGAGCATGCCGCGCATCGCCGCGTGGGTCAGCTCCTCGTAAGTCACCTTCTTCTCGTCCACGTAATCCTGCCGGATGAGCTGCATCGCCCGGGCAAAGACCGCGATATTCGCATAGCCCGCATCGTCCTTCTCCTGCGCCCCGATCGCCTGGTAAACGCGGACGCCGACCACGACATTGAAGACCACGAGGACGACAACGAGACTTTGCAAAAGCCGCTTTTTCATGGCCGGAAAGCTAGCACGGGCTGCGGCCTTGTCCATGTGAGAGAGGGCCGCCGTTGTTTGACAGGCTACGGCAATACCGTAGCCTGCGCCCATGAGCACTGCCGTGCACCATGCCCCTCTGGTTTCGGCCGACGAATATCTCGCCGGGGAAGCAATCTCCAATGGAAAACATGAGTATCTCAATGGCATCGTGTATGCCATGGCTGGCGGAACCATGCGGCACAATGGGCTTGCCACGAACATTCTAGGAACCCTGCACGGCCGACTTCGCGGTCATCCCTGCCACGTTTATGGCTCCGATCTGTTGGTCCAGGTTAAGCGAGGCCAGGATCTCCGCTTCTACTATCCTGATGCCATGATCTATTGCGGTCCTGTGAACGCTGAAGCGCTGATGATCGAGGAGCCCACAGTCATCTTCGAAGTCCTGTCCGACTCGACGGCACGCATCGACACGGGCGAAAAGCGCATGGCGTACCTGACCATTCCCGTGTTGGAAGCCTATGTGCTCGTCGATCCCGAATGCCGTGAGGTCACCGTGTGGCGTCAGCGCAAGGGTCAGTGGGCTCCAGAGGTGCTGACCGCTCCGGACGCCTTGCTCGAGTTCGCAAGCGCGGGCTGCTCGCTGAGTGTCGCCGAAATTTACGAAGGCACCGGCCTTTGATTGATTCGCCGCCTCTAAGAGACTGTGAAATATTCGCGCCCCTCCTTGCGTGTCATTCTGAGCGGAGTGGAAGGAGTGGAACGACTGGAACGTAGTCGAAAGCCGAGTCTGCGAGACGCCTATGGGACTGCGGGGCAAACCCCGTCGCTTTACCAGAAACAATCACTGGTGGAAGCGACGGGGTTCTTCGACTCCGCGCCCCGCCACCTTACCACCGGGGCGCTCCGCTCAGAATGACACGCGAAAGGAGACGGATTTATTTCATAGTCTCCAAGATAAGGCGCCGTACAACCGTCCCAGAATGGTAGTGTTCTCCAAATCCGGTTTAGGTTTTCTTGCTCCTCGTCGCGTAAAAGAAAAATCCGAAAATCGCGCAACCTGCGATGTCCTGAATATTAACAACGTGGTCCCGTTTTGTTACTACGCTACTTACATAGCAGGCGAAAAACACCAAAACTGCTATCTGAACCCGATTGATGTTCACGCCTTCTTAGCTTGGTTGCTGACCGCAGCCAGGGCTCGAATTCCAAGCTCTCCGGGAATCCAGCTTACGCTGCGTCCTTGTCCTGCTTGCGGCGGATGAGCGGCTGCTTTTTGCCTTCGACGACCGCGCGATTGATGGTCACCTCGGCGATGTCGTCGCGGCTCGGCACATCATACATGATGTCGAGCATGATGCGCTCGAGCATGCTGCGCAGGGCGCGGGCGCCGGTGCCTTTCTTGGCGGCCTCGGTGGCCAGGGCGCGCAGGGCGTCCTTGGTCACATTCAGGCTCACGCCCTCCAGCGACAGCAGCTTGGTGAACTGCTTGATCATCGCGTTCTTGGTGTCGGTGAGGATCATCACCAACTCATCTTCCGTGAGCTGATCGAGCGCGGTGATCACCGGCAGACGGCCGACGAATTCGGGAATCATGCCGAAGCTGAGCAGATCTTCCGGCTCGGTGAAACGGATCGCTTCGCTGGCGGGCACCTCGGCCTCCACCGCTTCGTGCGCCGAAACGCCGAAGCCGAGAACTTTCTTGCCCATGCGCTTCTGGATCATCTTCTCGAGACCGACAAAGGCGCCACCGCAGATGAAGAGAATCTTCTCCGTCGAGACCTGAATGTATTCCTGGTGCGGATGCTTGCGGCCCCCTTGCGGCGGCACGTTGCAAGTCGTCCCTTCGAGAATCTTGAGAAGCGCCTGCTGCACGCCTTCACCGCTCACGTCACGCGTGATGGAAACGTTGTCCGTCTTGCGGCCGATCTTGTCGATTTCGTCAATGTAAACGATGCCGATTTCGGCGCGCTTCACGTCGTAATCGGAAGCCTGGAGCAGACGCAGGATGATGTTCTCCACGTCCTCGCCGACATAACCGGCTTCAGTGAGCGTCGTCGCATCCGCAATGCAGAACGGCACGTCGATGATGCGGGCCAGCGTGCGAGCGAGCAGCGTCTTGCCACTGCCGGTCGGGCCGATGAGGAGCACGTTGCTCTTCTCGATCTCCACGTCGCCCAGCGGGTCCATCTGCTGCACGGCGTTACCGCTGCCGAGGGATTGATTGTGCAGGATGCGCTTGTAGTGGTTGTGCACCGCCACGCTCAGCACTTTCTTCGCCCGCTCCTGGCCGATCACAAATTGATCGAGCTGCCGGCGGATTTCCATCGGCTTCGGCACCCGCAGGGTGGTCGAATTCTTGCGCGCGTCCTCGTTCAGCTCCTTGTCCAGAATGCCTTTGCAGACATTGATACAGGAGTCACAAATGTAGACGCCTGGACCGGCAATGAGCTTGCGCACTTCGGCGTGGCTCTTGCCGCAGAAGCTGCACATGGTGAGGTTGTTCGCACGGGCCATGGATTACAGAGAGAAGGTCGGGGATTAGGCTACAGGGGCTTCGGGCAGAACGGGTGCAGCTTCCGTGCCTGCCGGGAGCGCGATGTCCTTACGTGACTTCACGACTTCGTCCACCAGACCGTAGGCCTTGGCTTCGTCCGCACTCATGTAGTAATCGCGGTCAGAGTCGGTCTTCACCTGCTCATCGGTCTTGCCCGTGTGCTTGGCGAGGATGTGAATGAGCCGTTTCTTGAGCTTGAACATGAACTCGACCGTCCGCTCCACGTCGCTGGCCGTGCCTTGGGCGCCGCCGCTTACCTGGTGGATCATGATGTCCGAGTTCGGCAGCGCATAACGCTTGCCCTTGGTCCCCGCCGCGAGCAACACCGCGCCCATGGAGGCCGCCATGCCGATGCAGTAGGTATTCACGTCGCAGGTCAGGAACTGCATCGTGTCATAAATCGCCAGGCCAGCGGTCACGCTGCCACCGGGCGAGTTGATGTAGATGTTGATGTCCTTCTTGCCGTCCTCCATCTGGAGGAAGAGAAGCTGGGCGATGATTGAATTGGCCACGCCATCGTCGATGGCGGTGCCGAGGAAGATGATGCGGTCCTTCAGGAGCCGCGAATAGATGTCGTAGCTGCGTTCGCCGCGTCCCGTCTGTTCGACGACATAAGGGACATAGTAATTACTCTGAGGAGCAACGATACGACGGTCGGGTTGGATGATCATAGAGGACTTTAGCTCTGCGCCGGAGTTTCTACCACCGCAGGGATGGTGGAAACGCTAGCGTTGGCCGCAAGGAAATCAAGAACCTTGCTGGTCAGCACCTCTTCCAGGATCTGGTCGATGGCATTGCGCTCGTCGAGCTTCTTGATGAGCTTGTCCGGCTTCATGTCATAACGCGCCGCGAGGTAGGCGATCCGCTGGTCGAATTCCTGTTGCGTCGGCTTGATGTTCTCCGCCTCGGCGATCTTGAGCAGCACGAAGGTGCCCTTCAGGCGGTCGCGCGCATTCTGCGCCGCGCTGCCAAGGATTTCCTGTTCGTTCTGCTTCAGCACGTCTTCGGTCACGCCGCGCGCCTGATTTTCACGCACGATGTCGGCGAGGATGCGGCGGGTCTCCGTGCGCACCATGTCGACCGGGAGTTCGCACTCCACCTGCGCGAGCAGATGACGCATGATCTCGTTGCGCTTCGTGGCTTCGGCTTCGGCGCCCTTCTGGCGGCCGATCTCTTCCTTCGCCACCTTCTTCAGCTCGTCGAGGGTCTTGCCCTTCACGATGGTATCAGCAAAGGCGTCGTCCAGCGCCGGCAGGGTCTTCTGCTTGATGCCCTTGATGGTGACTTCGTACTGGATCTTCTGGCCCGGGAGCCCTTCGACCGGGAATTCCGCCGGCACTTCGATGTCAAACTTGCGGGTCTCGCCCACTTTGGCGCCAACCAGCGCCTCGGAGAAGCCCGGGAAAAAGGCCTCGTGGACCATGTGGATCCAGAAATCACTATTGCCGGACAACGGCTGGCCGGCCTTCGGGAATTTGTCGCTCACCGGCGCGCCGTCGATGGTGCCGGTGTAGTCGATGACCACGAAGTCTTCCATTTGCGCCCCGCGATCTTCGGTCACGTCCACGAAGTCCGCAGCCTGCTCACGCAGCTCGTTCAGCGAATTCTCCACTTCCTCATCCGTCACGTCGGTCGACTTGAGCGGGACGATGATGCCCTTGTAGACGGGCAACTGGAAATCCGGCCGGGTGATGAGCGTGGCCGTGAACTTCATCGTCTTGTCTTCACCGATTTCGATGTCGTCGACCTGGGTCAGCGAAAGCACCTTGATGCCCTTCTCCTGGATGGCTTCCTTGCAAGCCTCCGAGAGGAGCTTCTTCTCGAGCTCTTCACGGATTTCCTTTTGGAATTTCTTTTCGATGATCGCCTTCGGGGCCTTGCCGGCACGATAGCCCGGGATGCGGGCGAACTTCGTATAAGAGCCGGCGACTTCGTCCCACACCTTGGCGACTTTGGCAGGTTCCACTTCCACTTTGAGGGTGGTGATACAATTTGGCAGGGTTTCGACGGCGACGTTCATATAAGAGACAGGGGTTCGGAAAAGGGGCGGGAAAGATAGCGGCTGGCTGGGAAATGCAAAGGGGAATTCGTAGGGGGTGAAAAAAGATGCCCCGGGGGATGGAGATTGGGATGGCTGGCGGGGGGTGGGAGAGGGAGAAAACATCCAACATCCAATGACGCAAGCGAAGAGCGGGGGCGGGTTCCGATCATGGGATGTCGGGTTTCCGATGTTGGATATTCAAAAACAGGGATTTGAGGATTTCATTGCATCACCCTCGCATCAGATGTCCTTATATTGCTTTGGATGCGAACCACGCTCGACATCGACTCTGACGTGCTGGCCGCGGCCAAGGAAATCTCGGCTCGAACCAAACGTAGCGTTGGCCACGTGATTTCCGATCTTGCCCGCGCGGCGCTGCTTAAACGCGGCAAGTCCAAGGCCCGCATTTCTCGCATGATCAATGGCTTCGAAGTCATTTCTGCAGACGGTCGAGTCGTCACGTCCGAGTTGGTGCGAAAACTCGCCGAAGGAATGGATCTCGGATAATCGCAAGGATCGACGCGAACGTGCTCAGCCATTTTCCGAGTGCCACCCGGCGCCGCATCCAGTAGCTTCTCTTCATGAATCCGCAGCAACCGCTGATCGACGGGCTTTATCGCGAAAAAGTGCTGCGGGCCAGGCGGCGCACGCGCGGTGAGCGGATGGGCGACGTTCTGGAACTCTCCGCCCTGCGCGTTGGCAAGGATGATCCCGAGTTGCGGCGGCGCCTGGCCATCGTCCGCGCGACGGAAGAACGCGACTGAATGGTGCAAAATGAAGAAAGCGCAGCGGAAGCACTTCTGAACGCATACATCCGGCGCACCAACGGCCCGAACCAGGAAAATGCTGCCGTTACGCCTTCGCCTGCCCAGCGAGGATCTTGTTGTGCAGTTCCAGCGTGAGGGATTCGATGCGCTGGCTGAGTTGGGTGGTGAGCTCGGTGAGCTTGGTGTTCTGCTCCATCAGATCGGTAAGGGTTTTCATCTGCTGGTGGGCGAGTTCCTGGCGCTCCGCCGCGGCGGTGGCGAGGTCTTCGCGGTGCCTGGCGTCGGCTTCGGCGTGGACTTTGTCGCGGTCGGCCTGGCGCGTCTGGGCGAGCAGGATGAGCGGTGCGGCGTAGGCGGCCTGGAGACTGAAGGCGAGGTTCAGGAGGATGAAGGGATAGACGTCGAATTTCGTCCAACCGAGGATGTTCACCAACATCCACGCGGCGACGAGGATGGTTTGCACGACGAGGAAGAGTGGCGTGCCGAAGAAGCGGGCGAAGGACTCTGCTTTCAGCGCAAACCAATCGTCACCGAAGGCGGAGTGGAGATGGACGTGCGGAAGATGAAAGCGGAAATGGTGATTGTGCGGCTTCGCGTTCGTGGAGGATCCGGTGGTGTTCGTTTCGGCGGCGGGTGTGCTCATGGTATTATGGGAAGGTGATGTCAGTAGACCAGAGATCGGGGCGGAACTCACGTTTCTTTGGGTTCTGCCTCCTCTTCGTGCGGGACAAAGACGGTGTTGTTGCTCGCGGGGCAATCCATGCTTCCATGCGGGCGGTCACGCGGAGAACGATGAAATACGTTTTCCTATTCGCATCCAGCGCGGCTTTTTAATCCAGCCCCTCTCCACTTCTTCTCTGCGTCTCTGCGGCCTCTGCGTTTAAAAAATTCTTTGGTTATTCACTGCCGCGGGCAATCGCCGGAAGCGATCGCTTCTTCCACAGGACGAAGATCACCGGGTAGATCAGCAGTTCGAGGATGGCGCTGGTGACGACGCCACCGATCATCGGGGCGGCGATGCGTTTCATGACGTCCGCGCCGGCCTGGGTGGTGGGCGACCACATGATCGGCAAGAGGCCGAAGAGGATGGCGCAGACGGTCATGATCTTGGGGCGGATGCGCTGGACGGCGCCTTCTTTGACCGCCGCATGGAGGTCGGAAAGCGAGTTCATGCGGCCGGCGGCGCGGAATTTCTCCCAGGCATGGTCAAGGTAGAGGAGCATGACGACGCCCGTTTCCGCATCGAGCCCGGCGAGCGCAATGAGCCCCACCCACACGGCGACGCTCATGTTATAACCGAGGAGGTAGAGAAACCAGAACGCGCCCACGAGCGAGAACGGCACGGCCAGCAACACGATGACCGTCTTCGCCACGGACTTCGTATTCATATAGATGAGCACGAAGATAATGAGCAGCGTGAAGGGCACGACCACCTTGAGCCGCGCTTCCGCTGCCTTCATGTATTCAAATTGCCCGGCCCACTGGAGGTAGTAGCCCGGCGGAAATTTCACCCGCTCATTAATGCGCTGGCTGGCGGCACGCACATAACCGTCGATGTCGCTGTTCGTGATGTCGACGAAGACGAAGCCGACGAGCTGGCCGTTTTCGTTGCGGATTGACGGCGGGCCGGTGCGGTAGTGGATGTCCGTAAGCAGGGACAGGGGGACGTGGGTGAGCTGGCGAGCGGTGGCCGGAGTTGAGGAACTCGCATCCGCGGCGATCTCCCCTGCCCCCATTCCCACCGACGGCGTCGGCACCAGCACCCGCTTGAGCGCATCGAGATTATCGCGGAAATCCCGCGCGTAACGGACGCTGATGGGATAACGCTCACGCCCTTCGACCGTCGTGGCCACGGTCTGGCCGCCGATCGCCGTCTCGATGATGTCGTTCACATCGCCCACCCGCAGGCCGTAGCGCGCGGCGGCTTCGCGGTTGATGTCGAAGTCGAGGAAGTAGCCGCCGGTCGTGCGCTCGGCGAAGACGCTGCGGGTGTTCGGGAGATCGCTGAGCGCTTTTTCGATATCGGTGGCGACTTGCTCGATGCCCTTGAGATCCGGCCCGAAGACTTTCACGCCGAGGATGGTGCGGAAGCCGGTGGTGAGCATCTCAGTGCGTGTTTGAATGGGCATCCAGAAGATGTTCGCCATGCCGGGCGTCTTGATCTTCTCGTTCATCTCTGCGAGCAGCTTTTCCCATGTCATGCCCGGCCGCCATTGATCGTGTGGCTTGAGCGTCACCACGGTTTCGAACATCGAGAGCGGCGCGGGATCGGTGGGCGTATCTGCCTGACCGGCTTTGCCGAAGACGTGCTCCACTTCGGGCACTTTCGCCAGCATGCGATCCTGGATCTGCAGGATCTTCGTCGCCTCGGTGATGGACATGCCCGGCACCGCGGTGGGCATGTAGAGGATCGTGCCCTCATTGAGCGGCGGCATGAACTCCTTTCGGCCAGCGATAGAATGGTATTGGGTTATTCAAGATCGCATTGATCGCCGGGGACCAAGCCCGAAGGGCCAGCATGACCAGCGCCGTCACGACCGATGAGCGGCCAGCGGAAGCGGAGAGCGAAATCGACACACGGCTGGTATGCCCAGATAAGGAATCGGTTCACCGGGTTGCGAACCTCCGGCGTGATTTTCCCGCGGATGAGCAGGAGCATGAGGACGGGCACCAGCGTGACGCCGAGCACCGCGGCGAAGAACATGGCGAAGGTCTTCGTGTAGGCCAGCGGCTTGAAGAGCCGACCCTCCTGCGCGGTGAGCGAGAAGACAGGGACGAAGCTCACGGTGATGACCAGCAGCGAAAAGAAGAGCGGGCGTCCGACGGCTTTCGCCGCGCCGACGATCACGCTAACTCGTTCGCGGGCATCTGGTTCGCGTCCCTGTTCGTCGCGAAAATGTTCCAGCGCCTTGTGAGCGTTCTCCACCATGATGATGGCCGCATCGACCATCGCACCGATGGCGATGGCGATGCCGCCGAGGGACATGATGTTCGAGGTGAGGCCGAGACCGAACATCGGCAGGAAGGAGAGAATGATCGCCACCGGCAGGGTGATGATCGCCACCAGCGCCGAGCGCACGTGCCAGAGGAAGATGATGCAGACGAAGGCCACGACGATGCTTTCCTCGATGAGCTTTTCACGCAGGGTGTGGATGGCGTTGAGGATCAATTCGCTGCGGTCGTAAGTCGGGACGACGCGCACGCCCTCGGGCAGCGAGCCCTGAAGCTCCTGCAGCTTCTTCTTCACGCCCTCGATGACCGTGAGCGCATTCTCGCCGTAGCGCATGACGACGATACCGCCGACGGTCTCGCCCTTGCCATCGAGCTCCGCGACACCGCGGCGGGTGTCCGCGCCGAGATGTACCGTACCGACGTTCTTCACGTAAACGGGCGTGCCGTTCTGGACCTTCAACACCACGTTCTCGATATCCGCGACGCTCTTGATGTAGCCGCGGCCGCGCACGTAATACTCGGTCGTCGCAACCTCGAAGGTCTTTCCACCGACATCGCCGTTACTCGCTTTGATCGCGCTCACCACGTCGGCCAGCGGGATGTTGTAAGCCACGAGCGCATTCGGATCGAGGTCGACCTGATACTCCTTCACGAAGCCACCCACCGGTGCGACTTCCGCAACGCCTTTCACCGACTCCAACGCATAGCGCAAATGCCAGTCCTGCAGCGAGCGCAACTCGGCGAGGTTGTGTTTCCCGCTATCGTCGACCAGCGCGTATTCGTAGACCCAGCCGACGCCGGTGGCATCGGGACCGATGACGGGATTGACGCCCTCCGGCAGCGAGCCGCGCACCGAGTTGAGGTATTCGAGCACACGCGAACGCGCCCAATAAATATCCGTCCCATCCTCGAAGATGACGTAGATGAATGACTTCCCGAACATCGACTCCCCACGGACGAACTTCACCTTCGGCGCCGCGATGAACTTCGTGGAAATCGGATAAGTGATCTGGTCTTCGACCAGATCGGGTGAGCGCCCCTCCCAATCGGTGGAGATGATCACCTGGACATCGCTGAGATCGGGAATCGCATCGAGCGGCGTGCGCAACAGCGCAAGGATACCCGCGGCCACCGCGAAGACGGTAAAGATGAAAATGAGGAACTTGTTACGCGCGCTGGTCTCGATGAGGCGCTCGATGATGGTTGGTGCGGAAGGAGGTGTGCTCATTTCCCCTGCTCTCCGTGAACGTGAGGCGACAGCATAACCGGCGGTGTCACCTCCTTGATCCCCTTCTTTTCGTCTTCGTTCCCAAAATCCTTCACCGCGCCTTGCACCTTCGACTCGGCGTCGATCAGGAAGTTCGCGCTGGCCACGACGCGTTCGCCTTCCTGGAGCCCGCTTTTGATTTCGTAGATGTCGCCAAACTGGCGGCCGATCTGGACGGCGCGTGGCTCCAACCGGCCTTCGCCTTTATCTACAAATACCAGCGAGCGCGCACCTGTCGGCAGAACTGCGCTGACGGGAACGGTTAGCGCGATGCCCATGTTCATGGCGAGTTCGAGGTCGACGTACATTCCGGGGCGCAACTTTAAATCGGAATTGGCAATATCGATGCGCACTTTCGCGGTCCGCTTCATCTCCACGAGGAATGGATTGATGAGACTGAGCTCTCCCTCAAACGCTTCTCCGGGGTAAGACTTCGTCGTGATCCGCACCTTCAGGCCTTTCTCCAGCATGGGCAGTTCGTCCTCGTAAAATTCCGCCCACACCCACACCACGGAAAGATCGGCCACATCGACCAGATGATCCCCGATCATGACCTTGCGCCCCTGGTCCACGGGCACATCTTCCACAACTCCTTTGAAGGGGGAATTGAGCGTGAGGAATTCCGATGGTTTGCGCGTCTTCTCGAGCTCCGCAATCTGCTTCGGGGTAATGTTCCATTGCTCGAGCCGGCGGCGCGCCGCGTCGAGAGAACGCTCCGTCGCCACCTTGCCTTCGCCGGTGGCGGCACGGTCCCGGACGTCGAGCAGGTTGACCAACTCTCGCTCGGCGCTAAGCAATTCCGGACTGTAAATCGTGAGCAGCGGCTGGCCTTCCTGCACGGATTCACCGGGCGAAGTAACCGAGAGCTTTTGCACATAACCTTCCACCCGCGCGACAAACTCCCAGCGTTTCGCTTTGTCCGGCACCACCACGCCAACCGATCGGATGACATGGTGCAGCGGCTTTTTCTCCGCGGTCGCGTAGGTGACCCCGATCTGCTGCTGCCTCTCGACAGGCACGTTGAATTCACTCAGGGCCGCTACCTGTGGCGTCGCGGTGGCGGCGGCACCTTTCTTCATGACGGGGACGAGATCCATCGAGCAAATCGGGCATTTCCCGTGGGGATCTTGCGAATGAACCGAGGGGTGCATCGTGCACGTGTAGTAGTCCACGTTCGGATCCTTGATCGCGCCTTTGCGCTGACAGCCCGTGACTCCAGCCAGAACGGCCATGGTCGACAACGAAACGAATTTTCTTTTCGTCATTTGGCCCCTCCCTTCCCGGCTTCATGGTGTGATGAAAGAGGCCCGGGGTCGACTCCGACGACGGCTTCCAGCTCGGCGACCGCCACGTGGTAATCGGAGACGTGCTGCTGGAGCATCCCCTCCAGTTCGCGCAGGTTGCGCTCGGAAAGCACCAGTTCGAGAAATCCGATTCGTCCGTTCTCGTAATTGGTACGGTTGGTTTGCACGGTCTCATGCGCCGTCGGAATCAGCCGATCCCGGAAGAGTTCGATGTGATGATGAAGCGTCTCGATCTTCTGCAGCTGGTCACGCAACATGCCGAGGGCTTCGGCGCGAGAGGACTCGAGCTTTTGCTGTGCTGCCTCGACACCTTTCCGCGCCTCGCTTTCTTCGGCGCGGTACTTTCGGCCGTTCAGCCACGGCACACTGAACGACACGGCCGCATCGAGTTCACTGACGACTTGGGAAGCGCCGTTGTAGCGCTGCGCTTCCAGGCTCAAGGTGGGATCGGGAATCCAATCGCGCCGGGCGAGCTCGAGCCTGGCCTTCGCCGCCGTGATTCCGGCCTCCGCACTGCGCAGTTCGGGACGATTTCTCAATAGCGCGGCGCGCAACTCTCCATCGGAAAAATGCGCATAAGCCGGCGCCGCCTCCGTGGCCGGTCGGCTGAGTGGAGCGAAAGGATCCCGATTCATCAGGACCTGCAGCTGCGTCGTGTCCTCCGAAAGCGTGCGCAACAGATCGTGCCGCGCCTCTTCCAGGCGGTTCATTTCATTTTGCGCAGTCAGGACATCAGCCTGCCCTTGTTGACCGACGGCAAGTCGCGCGCGGGCGACCTCGACGGTCTGCGAAAGCAATGATTCGTCGCTCCGGTTCAGCTCCAGCAGCGCGTAATCGCGCACCAGGTGAAACCAGGCGGCGCGCACCCGGACGATGACGTCGAGTTCTTTCCGCCGCACATCTTCCAACGCGCCCAGCGCCTCGGCAGCGGCGATCCGCTCTCGACTGCGATTTTTTCCCGAAATGGGAATCATCTGCTCCACGCTGAGCATCTGGTCCGTGAACCCGTTTCTGGAAATGTCCACAAATCGTCCGACTCGCGTATTGGCACTGACTTTCGGATCGTCCCAGGCAGCAGCCTGGGGAACACGTTGTTTCATCGCCTCCCATTTGGCACGGGCCTCCTTGATCGAAGGATTGTCCGCGACAGCGGCTTGCGTTATCGCCGCGAGCGAGGGCGCCGATACCGCGTCATCCTCACCAGAGGATTTTGGCGGTTCGGCGCGGAGAAAATTGAGAATGGAAAGACTGCAAAGAAAAAGAGGTAAAGGTTTCATGGATCTGAGCGGTGGACTTCGCGGGTGAGGGTGTGCGCGGGGCACACTTCGCCTGGGGAAGCCGGTGGCTCAGATCAACCGGATGCAGCTCGCGGCCAGCGGTGGAAGGGCGTGCGCGGTCCAGATCTCGTCGTGAATGACGACCGGGCATCGCGGCGCTGGCGGAGGAAGGAGGAAAGTGTAAGCGCGCAATTCGAGGGCTACGAATTGCACGTCCTGTTGCTGCGATTGCGACGGAGCGGGCGTTTCGGGCGCCTGCTTTTGCTCAACGGTCGCGCAGCATGTTTTGTTGGCGCAACAGCCGCGCGCACATTGCATCCCGGCACACATGCCGCCCTGCTTCATCTCCACCGGCATGCCGATCGGCTGAGCCTGCGTGACAAAAAGCAGGCTCACGATCAACGCCAGGATGAGAGGGATGCGCGTGAACATGATGCGGTTGATGGGAGCCAATCTACACAGCGTTTGTCATTTGACGAACGCGAATTCGTCTCCTCGATCGAGGCAGCCGATCATGGCTCGCGCCGTCTTAAAACGTGGCCACCGGATTGATCGGCGAACCCGTCGCCCCGGGGACGGCCAGCGGCGAGGCAGTGAGCATGAATTCCCAACGGTGACTCTTCTCGGCTTGTGCCGCGAGTGCCTCGAAATCGCAGGCGTCAAGAATCCAGATTCCCATGGCGACGAGCGTGAGCTGGTGAATCGGCATCGACTCACCCTCGATGCGGGCGGGAATGACATCCGCCGCCGCATCGGTGCCCAGCACGGCGACATCATGGGCACGCAGCCAGGGCCCACACGCGGCGTGCAGCCCGGCAAATTCTCCCACCCACGCGCCCTGCTCATCCCGGCGCTTCCAGCGTCCGGTGCGAATCAACACCGCATCGCCGGGCAACACTTTCACCCCTTCCTTCTCCAGGCACGCGTCCAGGTCGGCCGGATAAATCGGCATCCCCGGACGGAGCGCATCGACTCCCATACTGCGCGGCAAGTCGAGCAATACCCCGCGGGTGATGATTCCCTTTTTGATCCCATTCACCGAAAGCTTCGCCGCCCCTTCCTTCGTGATCTCCGTCCGCGCAAATCCGTTGTACATCTGCCCATGCCGCGACATATGGCAGAGGGCATCCAGATGGGTGTGCACCAGCCCATGAAACACCACCGAAAAACGATCCGTAACGAAGGGCGACTTCGCATTGGCTTCGGAGAGCAACATCTCGTGGACAAACGGCGAACCATTATCCGGCGCCGGCTTCGTCTCCGCATCGCGGGCGCAAGATACCGACACGCCCTCATGCACCTGCGCCGCCGCGGCCTTGCGCTTTTCTGCGGTGAGCAAATTGAGCGCGCCGAGTTGATCCTCCTTGCCCCAGCGCCCCCAATTCGAGAGCTCCGTCATCCAGCGCTCGACGTCTTCGTGCGTCACCTGCGGGCGCGCGTCCTGCGCCTTCAGCGAAGTGCCCGGCAAAATCCCCAACCCGAGTATCAAGGCCGCTGGCGAAAGTATCCGGCGAAATCGGAAAGAGCGCATACGGTTCAACGCGGGCGCGAGGTCGACGACGTCCCGGGCAGGAACTTCGCCGCCGTCATCACCAGCAAGGCGCCCAGCACGATGAATCCCCAGCCGGGCATGACCGGCACCGCTTGCGAAATCGTCAGTGTAATCTGGCTGGAAGTCGTGCTTCCAAACGGATCGGTCACCGTGACGGAATAGACCCCCGCATCGGTGCTCGCCGTAGCCGGGATGGTGTAGGAAGCGCTCGTCGCGTTAGAGATGGGGTTACTTCCCTTGAACCACCGATAAGTCAGCGCCCCCGATCCCGTCGCGTTCACGGAAAAAGTCACCGGCTGCCCCACGGCCACCGTTTGCGAGCCGAGCTGCGTCGTCACCACGGGCATGATTCCGCCGACCCGGATGGTCTGGTTGAAGGTATCGGCGAGGTAAACCACCTTCGCGCTATTAATCGCCGCTGCTTGCAGGCTGTAGAATTGCGCGACGTTTCCCGTCCCATCCGCGCTTCCCGTCGAGCCAGCCCCGGCAATGGTGCTGACCACTCCCGCCGCATTCACCCGGCGCACCAGATTGTTTCCCGTCGAAGTCGAGGTGAGGTCCGGCGGAATCTGGCTATCGGTAATATAGAGATTGTTGTTCGCGTCGACCGCGACTCCGATCGGCGCATTGAACAGCGCCGCCGTCCCGATGCCGTCGAGCCGCCCGGGCATGCCCGCCTGTCCATAGGGGGTGGTCACTACACCGCCCGGCGTGATTTTGCGCACGACGAAATTGTAGAGATCCGCGACGTAGACGTTGCCCGCACTGTCCACCGCCACGCTCGATGGCCCGTTGAAGATCGCCGCGGCACCCGCGCCATCCGCGTAGCCCACAGTGCCCGCCGTACCGGCCAACGTGCTCACCACTCCCGCAGGCGTAATCTTGCGAATGGTTTCGTTGGTCGTATCGGCCACATACACATTGCCGGCGGAATCTACGGCCACGCCTTGCGGATTGTTGAAGAGCGCTTTGGTTGTCCCATCGGCGCTACCCGAGAGGCCGGGCTGGCCGGCCAGCGTGCTCACCACTCTTCCCGGCGTGATCTTGCGAATGGCGCTGTTTCCCGAATCGGCAACGTAAATGTTGTTCGCGCTATCGATCGCAACGCCGTTCGGCGTGTTGAAGGTAGCGTTCGTCCCGGTGCCATTCGTCGCGCCGATGACACCGGGCTGCCCATAAGGCGTCGTTACCGTCCCACCCGGCGTGATCTTGCGGATCGTGTCGTTGTTAAAATCCGCAACATAGATATTACCCGAACTATCCACGGCCACGCCGCTGGGATAGCCAAATTGCGCGGCCGTGCCCGTGCCATCCGCCGTCCCCTGAGTCAACACCTGCCCGGCCAGCGTGCTGATCACCAGCGGCGAGTCCACGATCAGGACCGAGGACGGCGCACTGGTCAGCGCGCCGGCATTCATCACACAGCGAAATTGGTCCCCACTCATCGCCATCGTTACGTTCGTGATCGTCAGCGTCGCCGTCGTGACACCGGAGTAGGGATTGCCGTTGGATAGATTGCTCCACGTCGTCGTCCCGATCGGCATCCGCTGCCATTGATAGCTGGTGATCGTCGCATTCGTGGCGACGCTAAACGTCGCATTCGGCGCCGGCGCGGTGGTCAGCGCCGGTGGCGCCGTTTGCACGCCCACCAAGGCTTGCGCGATGCCCTGCACATTCGGCACACCGATGCCGGTGGTCAAATCGAAGCCCACCCCGGCGTTGTAACCCACCCCGGGCTGGTTCGAGTTGCTGCCCGTGGTGATGTCCCGAAAATTCGACGTCCCGAGCAGCGGATAAAGCTTCGGCCCGAGCAGACCGAGGGCGGGCAGGTGCACATTCGCCCGCGATTGATTGAGCAAGGCGCAAAAGCCCGCCCACGTGGGGCTGCTCCAGCTCGTCCCGCCAAAGACGACCTGCGAGCCATTCAGCGTGACGTAGGCGCCGGTGTCCGGGTCCGCCACTGAGGACACATCCGGCACCGCGCGCGTATTCCCCGCAGGCAGGCCGGTGCCCGTCTGCCAGGTCGGCCGCGCGAAATAGATGCTCGTGCCGCCGCCACCCAGATTCCAGGCCGACTCGCTGCTCTCGTTGCCACTCGTGTTCAGGGTCAGCGACGTGCCACCCACGCCGATGACGTTTGGATCGCTCGCCGGGGTCTCCACTTGCACCGGCCCGCTCGTGTCGCCTGCGGCGCCCTGGCCCGGCGTGGACCCGCCATCGCCGGAGGAGGCAAAGACCGTCACGCCCGCACTGACCAGATTCGCGAAATACTGGGAGTCGGTCGACACCTGGCTCGCCGTGGAATAGGTCTCGCCCAGGCCAAAGCTCAGCGACACCTGATGCAGGCCGTATTCCGGATGCGTGACGGCGTCGTTGTAAACCTGCGCGTAAGCCTGGTCGAGATTGCTGTTCGAAAGATCGGTCGTGGCATAAACGCGCACCTTGGCGCCCGGCGCGATGGAACTGCTCCATTCCACGTCCAGCGATTCCTCACCGGACGGTGCCGGCAGCGTGCCGGCGATCACCTGAATGAACTGCACGTTATTGATCGACTGATTGACGTGATAAGTGGTCCAGAACTGCTGCAGATCGGCCGTCGCGGGGAAGGTATCGATGACGATCGCCACCGTCTGCCCGGTGCCGTTGATGCCCGCGGTATACAGCCCATTGGCCTGATACGCCTGCGCCACCTGGCTCGGCAGATAGGGCGGATTGGTATTGGTCAGCGAATTCGGCTTCATCGCCGCCGGGACCAAATGTTTGCGCGCGCGCAGATGCGGCTGCAGTCCGTTCACGCCAACAAGCAGGGGCGACAACGACGCCGGAACGCTCGGCGCGGAAATCGCTGAAGTATACTCCACGCCTTCCATACTGACCTTGGCGAAATTCACCTTCATGACCTGCTGGATCTTCGCGACACTCGCGCGGGCGAACACCGCCAGGTGCGTGTCGTCCTTGCGGGTGATCTTGAATCCCTGGCTGGTCAGCCAATCGACGACCGCCTGGTAATCCGCTGCCAGCGGGAAGTATTTCGCCGCCATTTCCGCAGGCGCAATCCGTTCTCCGGCGGCCACCTGGCTTTGGAGATCGGCGAAGTTCCGCATTTTCAGCGCCACCTCAAATTCCAACTCCGCCGCCACCTCGGCCTGCTGCAAGGCGGCACGCGCGACGAAAGGCCGGTGCGGATTCTGCCGTCCCCCCGGCGCCGGCGTGGGCACCTTGGCAACGCTATTGTTGAGGACGACGGTACCGGTCGTCGCCGCACGGGATGGGGTTAGAACTGCGCCGAATAACAGCACAGAGAGGCCAACCCGACGGAAAATCTCAAGGGGGCAGGGCGAACGCATTGGGAGCACATCGTTTACACCACTCCTCACCGAATTTCATGTTAAGAAATCGCTACACCCTGCGGAAAAGAGGCTGCGCTCCGCCTGTCCGAACACCGTAACCAACCCGCCCTCGCCATCGGCACCCATAGTCCGTCAGGGCGAAGTGCATTTCTTCTCCCTTCTGAGCCGTCGCTCTCCGGCGCGAACCGCCTCACTGGCAAACTTATCTACTTTAACTTACGGCACGAACGCGAGGAAGAGATACGCCGCAAATAACACCAGATGCACCGCGCCTTGCATCACATAAGTGCGACCG
Organism: Chthoniobacter flavus Ellin428; assembly: GCF_000173075.1. Taxonomy (GTDB): domain Bacteria; phylum Verrucomicrobiota; class Verrucomicrobiia; order Chthoniobacterales; family Chthoniobacteraceae; genus Chthoniobacter; species Chthoniobacter flavus. The sequence continues at coordinate 12,071 of NZ_ABVL01000007.1, read as the reverse complement.
GTTCCGAGCGTGACCGCACTGACCAGAAAGGTCACAGCGAGCAGCGCCATTTCCTTCGACGGCAGGCCGAGGACCAGCGGCAGGTGGAAAATGATCGAGGCCACGACGACCACTGGCACAGTCAACCCGATGGTGGCCAGCGCGGAACCGACGGCGAGGTTCATGCTGTTTTGCAAGCGATTAGCCCGGGCGGCGCGAACGGCAGCCCAAGTCTCGGGCAGCAGCACCAGCGCGGCGATGACGATCCCGACCACCGCCCTCGGGGCATGCGCAGCTTCGACGGTTTTTTCGATGATGGGCGAGAGTTTCTTGGCCAGGCCGACGACGATGCCCAGGGAGAGCAGGAGTAGCCCGAAGCTGGCCCAAGCCTGCCCGACCGTAGGCAGTGCGGCGTGGGCTTCGGTCTCATCATTCTCGGAAATAAAATAGTCTCGATGCCGCTTGGTCTGGATGAAGACGTAGACGGCCCACAAGACAGCGGAGCTGACGGCGACGAAGGCGAGCTGTGATTCGGTGTAAGTGCCGGCGGGTGTACTCGTGGTGAACGTCGGCAGGACGAGAGTCATTGCGGCCATGACGATCAAGGCCGCGAGCCCGGCGCCCGCGCCTTCCACGCGAAAGGTTTGTTCACGGTGGAACAGACCACCGACCAAAAGGCAGAGGCCGACGACCCCGCTGCAGATGATCATGACCGCGGAGTAGATCGAGTCGCGCGCGAGGACTTCCATCCCCTGCCCGCCGGCGGCCATCATGGACAGGATGAGCGCGGTCTCAATGGCCGTGACCGCCAGGGCGAGGACGAGCGTGCCCAAGGGTTCGCCCAGTCGATGGGCTACCACTTCCGCATGATGGACCGCGGCAAACACCGCGCCGACCAAGGCGGCGCCGCACAGCACGGCGAGCGCCGTCCCGACACCGGTCACGCCCGCCGCAATCAAAGCTCCCAGCGCCAGCACGGGCACCAACCAAGTCCAAAGCGGCATCGTCGTTTTCATCGCGGAATGCGCCGGACTATATCTTCCCCTTGGTTGAGCTCCAGCTTGTGCTCCGCGCCGGACTCAAGTCATGGGCGCCACACCCCAGCCCGTCCAATATTCCCTGGCTTCACCGCCGGCGCCCGCTGGGTCGATGGCGAGAAACTGCGCCAGGAGCTCCTGTTTCCGCGGCAACAAGGCGGCGTCCTCACTTTCATCGTGATAGATAAAATTCAGGTCAGCCGACGCCATCCGTTCGAGGCACTCGAACATCTTGCGACTGTTCGAAAACAGGGGACGGATTTCCTTGTCCGTGCCCATCCATTCGTGATCCCAAAAGACCACCGGACAGTCTCCATCCGCGACGCGCCGGCGCGTGTCGAAACACACCGAACCCGGGTCCATGAAGGTATCCGCTCCAAAGGGGATCAAACCGGCATCGAGAATGCGTTCGCGCGGCCACGACTCGAAATACGCCTGGCGCAACGTATCCCGCCACTCGCCACAGAGGTGCGGCTCAAACCGGACTCCGACCTCGGTGAGATTCACGAAATGACGATACTGCAGAAATTCGCGGTAGAGCGGAGGGTAAGCCAGTCCGGTCTCCTGCTCGAGCGCGTCCAGATCGCCGCCGGTCACCGTGCTCTCGATCGGCTTCCATCCCACCCAATCGTCCCAGGCCTCGATGGAGGGATCCCGCATGGCCTCCGGCAACTCCTCGGGGGTGCGCATGAAATTGTGCCGCCGCAAATTGGCGATCGCGGCATCCACATAATTGGTAACAGCCGGGCTGGACATGGGCGGGAAACTTACAAGTCAGTGAGAAAGAAGTAACGGAGCTACGGCTGCCAGACACGGATATTCCCGTCGGCTTCGATCGCGGTGAGGACCAACTGCTGACGCCAATCCACCAGGATCAGGCCTTCCGCGGCATTGAGTCTGGCAAAGGCCTCGGTCAGCTTGTGATCGACCGGATCCCGGCCGAGCGACGCGCCCAGCACCGCGATCCCGGCATCGTCCTCATAGCCATACAAAGTCACATTGCCGCCGAGCGGAATGGAAAAGCCGTTCTTCACTCGCCCGCCGACGGAAGGCGCCGACATCAAGATGGGCGCGAGGGCGACTTGGGCACCGACCAAGCTCGCCAGACGGTCGGGGATCCTGGATCCCCGGACCACGGGCTGCCGGGCGATCTTGCGAACGAAGGGCTTTTTCCAACCGGCTCCGACGCGATTCGCCGCTTCAAATGGTTTGTACGCTCGCAGCATTTGCTCGACCTCCGCGAGGCGATCCGGGGAGAAAAACTCCAACTGGCTCCAATCGTCTTCATGTAGAATCAAGGCGCCCGGCTCGGGCCGCCCTTGTACCTGCTCCAACTCGGGGAGATCGTCCGAGAGCGTCGGCAGGCTGAAGAGGATCGACTTCGGATCGACCGTTTGAGCCACAGGTCGCTGAGGCGGAGCCGGTTCGTCGGGCATGGCCCATAACATCCCGAACCACGGAAGCAACCGAAAGCGAAAAATCGCATCTGCAGCGCAACCGGTGTTCGGAGTAGTGGTTTCTCCGGCATGTTCCGCCCTATTTTCCTCACCCCCATACTCGGGTTTGGCCTCCTGCTCGTGTGGCTCAAGGTCACACTGCACTCGATGGGATATACGCGGTAGGCGGAGACTACCGCCCTGCTCCGTCTCGGCGCGCCCGTTACTTCCTGCGCCCCCAGCGAATGTCCGCGTGATCGCGGGTCACGGTCAGCGTTTTGAGGTCGCGCGAAAAGTGCCAGATGCTCTGGTTCTGATGGAGGGTGTATTCGTCCATCACCGTATAGGGCGAATGCAGTGCGGGGCGGTCGCTCCAGGTCACCGTACCGTCCGCGTGAATGGTCACCGTCTCTTTCGGTGCGGGATCATTCGGCTGCATGCTCCACGTATAGGTGGAATTGATCAGACCTTTTGCCAGATGGTGTTCGCCAAATGGCCATTCAGTCGCCAAACCGGTCGACAACAAGCCAGACAGAGCGACGAAGACAGGGAGAAGTTTCATGGGCTATTTCGGGGGTGGGGATTCGAGGGGAGCCGAGAGAAAATCTCTCTCACCCGCCTTGTTTATCATGGAAAGCCGGCATGGCCCAACACGCTTTTCTGACGCCAATGCGGGCTGAACAAAAATTCAGTTTATAAGTCTTTCCTCCGTCGCTGGTCGTTTGCAAAAGAGTGCCGTGTCGAACGAGGATATCATTGAATCTGCCTTGAAGGAGTCGCGCTTTCTCGCGCGAGCCCTGGCGATGGACCAACGCATGGAAGATGAAGCCTTTTTCGTTCGCCTCATCGCCGAGCGGTATTCGCGGGGAACCGAGGTCGACGTACACGCGCTCGATAAGTGCCTGCGCCGGATGCGCATCGCGGCGGCCGAAGGGAAATATCCCGACAGCTGGCCGGAAGACCTCGCGCCTTAGGAGCTGGGCATCCTGGCGTTAACTAGTCCGCCTCTCACGCGGGCGGGTGTCTTGCCCGACTTACTTCGGCATCAGCGGCAATTCCTGCGGAGCGAGTTCCGGCGCAGGGACCTTATCGATCACTTCTTCCTTCTCATCCTCGGCACGAACCGGTTCGCCAGCCGCGTTGATGAGGCGGGCGGTCACGAAAATGATCAGGTTGCGCTTGATGTGCTGGTCGATGCTCGAGCGGAAGAGACGGCCAATGATGGGCACGTCGCCGATGATCGGGACCTTGTCTTCGACTTTCTGCACGTCCTCACGAATGAGGCCGCCGAGCACCACCGTCGAGCCGTCATAGACGCTCACGCTGGTCGTCACCTTGCGGGTGCTGAAGATCGGCTGGTTGATCACGTTCGGCGTAATGACCGCCTGGGTGGACGTACCCGTGATCGGGTTGGTCACCGACGAGGTAATCGGGCTGCCGTAGTTGATGAAACCTTCGAATTCCACGACCTGCGGAACGAGATTGAGGTCGATGGTGTAGCCATCCGGACCGATGACCGGTTCGACTTCGAGCGTCACACCGGTATTCCGGGTTTCGAACGCCGTCGGGGTGGTCGGAGTGACGGGGAAGCTGCCGGTGGAGGAAGAGCCGCCGCCGCCACCGAGAATGCCGCCGCCGGTGTTACCGAAGGTCTGCGGAATCTGCGGCGGAGTGAATTCGGTCGGGTAACGGAACTCGCGAATGATTTCGATGACCGCGCGCTGGCCGCTCTTGGTGGTGACCTTCGGCGAGGAGAGGAGGTCGACGCCCTTCTTCTGGTTGAGCGCACGAATGACCAATTGGAACTGCGGGTCGGTAAATACGCCCGCGACGGCGGCAATGGCCGGAGCCACTTGAGACGAGCCATTGATCGGGAAGAGCAGCGCGTCGATCGCGTTGGCACTGATGCCGTTGTTGCCACTGCGGTTACCCGCCGTGATCGAATTCTGGCCGACCGGTACGCCGCCGTTCACGAACGGGAAATCCGACGGATTCAGCGCGGGAGCAGTGCCCGTGGTGCCACCACCGGCGAATGCATTGTAGGTCGAGGGCAGGTTGAACTGGCCAAGCAGCCAGTCGAAGCCCAATTCCTTGAGGTTGGTCTGCTGGATTTCGACAAACTTGGATTCGATCTCCACCTGAACCGGCCCCTGGCCGCCAGTGGAAGTGACGATCTGCTCGACGAGGTCGAGTTGATCCTGAGTATTGCGGACGATCAGCCGGCTGCTCTTGATGATGTAAATAGCCGAAGCGTTGCCGTTGAAGGACACACCATTGGCGATCAGCCAGTTCTTCGCCGATTCACGATCGGCAATGCCGCTACCACCCTTGGTGACATCGGTCCCCGCACCCGCACCCGCCCCTCCGGCAACCGGAGCGGCCAGAGCACTGGCCGCCGCACCGCCCGCACCGGGATTCCGCGGAATCAGATCCGGCGGAATTTTCCATTCCTTGGTCACCAGCACGTCGGTGCTTTCCGTCATCGGGACGACCGAAACGGCATACGGCTCAACCTTGTATTTCAGGTTGGCCAGACCGGTGACGTACTTCAGCGCTTCCAGCAGCGGGATATTGGTGAGCGAAACTGTGATACGCGCATCCGCCGGGTTGCCCAGCGCTGCCGCCGGAGCCCCTGGCGCTGCACCCGGAGCTGCCGCACCATTGTCCAGGCCGGGAATACCGGGGATCGGCGCTGCCGGGGCCCCGGCGGGCGCGGGAGCCGCCCCACCAGCACTCTCCAGCTTGAGCACGATGTTCACGCCCTTCTCACCGGGAGGCGAAAAGTCGTCGAGCTCTACGCTCTTCTTCTTCAAGAAATCGATCGCTTCACGAATCGTCGCCTCGCGGAATTCCAGCTTGGGAATGACGATCCGTTCCAGCTTGCGGCGAATACGCTCGGTGGTAGCCTGCAGGGAGACATTCTCCACCTCGACGGTGATCGGCGCATTGAAACGGCGCACCGGGCGCGCCCACGCCATGTCCGTCTTGGCGATGGCGTCCGCTCGGGCCTCGTTGTAGGCGGAGACACCGTAGTCGCTCAACGCGCGGTCGATCTTCTCTTCAAACTTGCGGGCCGCGATGTTCGTCGGGTCGAGATTGAGGATCTGCTCGCAACGCTTCTTGGCCAGGTAGAAGCGGCCGGTGTCATACAGGCCCTGCGCTTCGATGAACCACTGCTTCACCTGCTCGACGTTCGCGCGGAACTTCGGCCCGATGGTCTTGTTGTAGTAGTCGGGCTGCTCGAGGCGGGCGAGGATGATGACGGCGTCCTTGCAGCGAGGATCGTAACGCTCGTCGAGCACAACCCGCAGGGTGCTTTCCGCGTCGGCGTAACGGCCTTCGGTGATGCGCTGTTCGGCGAGTTTGACGCTCGCGTGGCAGAAACCTTTCAGCGCGGTGTCGTAAAGGGACTGGGAGTAGGGCGCGTTCGGGATGGTGTCGCAAGCCTGCTTGTAGAAGACCGAGGCCTTCTCGTAGTCCTTGTCATTCATCGCCGCATCGCCGGCGGCGATGGCCTCACGTCCCTGCCGTTCGTAACCAACGCGGCGCGCCTTTTCGCGCTCCGCGGTACTCTGCACGCCTCCACGGCTTTGGTCCGCAGCAAAACCAAGGGTCGGCGTGATGATCATCGAGCAGACCAACAACGAGGAAATAGTGGAAGCGAGAGGGGGACGGATCATGCGGCAGGACAGAATTAGCGCGGAGGCTAGTGGCCTGATTAGCGGATGTCACGCTAGATATAATATATTTCGCACGTAGGACGCTGCCCTACAGATCTACCTCAAAAACAGTGATTTGCTCCCGGCAGCCAGGAAACCGTGACGTCCGAAATTCGACCCGGTTTCTAGGCCAGCAACGCCTTGACCACATGCGCCTCTTCGACGCCCGTGAGGCGGCCATCGAGGCCCTGGTAGCGGTAACTGAGGCGGCGGTGATCGAAGCCGAGCAACTGCAGGATGGTCGCGTGGAAATCGTGCACCGGCACCGGGTCGCGCACGATATTGTAGGAAAAGTCGTCGGTCTCGCCGTAGACCGTCCCGGGTTTGGTGCCGCCGCCGGCCATCCACATGCTAAAGCAGCGTGGATGATGGTCGCGGCCGTAATTGGTCGTAGTGAGGCCACCTTGCGAATAGATGGTGCGGCCAAATTCGCCGCCCCAGATGATGAGCGTCTCATCGAGCAGACCACGCTGTTTCAGGTCCTGGATGAGCGCGTAGCAGGGTTGATCGACGTCACGACACTGATCGGGCAGGCGGCCCGAGACATTCGAGTGGTGATCCCAGTTGTTGTGATAGATCTGCACGAAACGCACGCCGCGCTCGACGAGGCGCCGGGCGAGCAGCGCGGAATTGGCAAAGCTGCCGGCCTTTTTCGCCTCCGCGCCATAGAGCTCGAAGGTCCCCGCGGGCTCTTTGCTGAAATCGGTCAACTCCGGCACGCTGGCCTGCATGCGGTAGGCCATTTCGTATTGCGAAATGCGGGTGTGCGTTTCCGGGTCGCCCAGCGCGTTGTAGTTGAGCTGATTGAGCGCATCCAAACCATCGAGCGTCTTGCGCCGTGTCTCCATCGCCACGCCGGGAGGATTGTTGATGTAGAGAATCGGGTCACCCTTGCTGCGGAAGGCCACACCAGCGTGTTCGCCGGGGAGATAACCGGCGGTCCAGAGCTTGCCGGAAATCGCCTGCAACTGCTCGCGGTTGGTGGGCTCCGCGACGAGCACCACAAAGGTCGGCAGATTCTGATTCAGCGACCCAAGACCGTAGCTCACCCACGAGCCAAGACAGGGCCGCCCGGTCACCTGATTCCCCGTCTGCATGAAAGTGATGGCCGGCTCGTGATTGATCGCCTCGGTGTTCATCGAGCGGACGAGACACAGCTCATCGGCGCATTGGCTCAAGTAGGGCAGCAACTCCGCATTCATCTCCATGCCGCACTGCCCGTACTTGGCGAACTTGTATTTCGACGGCGCGATCGGAAATCGCGTCTGGCCGCTGGTCATGGTGGTGAGACGCTGGCCGCGGCGAATCGAATCCGGCAGGTCCTTGTCGTACCATTGGGCCATCTCCGGCTTGTGATCGAAGAGATCCATCTGCGACGGTCCACCGACCATGTGCAGATAGATCACCTGCTTGGCCTTCGGCGCGAAGTGCGGGACCAGCGGATGCGCGGCGGCGTCGAGCGCCAGAGCGTGCGGGTCACGGCCGAGCAACGAGGCCAGCGCGGCAAAGCCGAGGACGTTGGCCCCGCGGCCGAGGAACTGGCGGCGGGTCTGATAGAGCGAACGAGCGTCGAGGGGATGCATAGCGGGGCGGGTTATTTATTGAGGACCTCGTCGAGGTTCATCAGTTGGTTGCAAGTCATGGTCCAGGCGGCGAGTTGCGGCTCGGGCAACGAGGCATCGAGCTTGGTATCGCCGACGGCGAGGAGGGCCTTCGCTTCGTCCGGATGCGCGGTGTAGCGCTCGAGCAAATCGTGCTGGCTCTTCTTCACGATGGCTATTTCCTGAGGACGCAACGAGCGGCCCAGCAGGTGCCGGGCGATGTAATCGAACGGACTGTCACCCTCATTGATCGCCGCCTTGAGGGCATGCGTGGCGAGCACGCGCGCCGCTTCCACGAACTGCTCGCCATTCAGCGTGACGAGGGCCTGGATCGGCGTATCGGTACGCTCGCGGCGGAGGCACGAGGTCTCACGCGTCGGGGCATTGAAGGCTTCCATCGCGGGCGGCGGAGCGCTGCGTTTCCAGAAGGTGTAGATACTCCGGCGGTAGAGCGATTCGCCGGTGTCGGGCTTGTATTCGCGGGTGTTGCTGCCCGGCATGGCCACGGCTTCCCACACGCCCTCGGGCTGATACGGCTTCACGCTGGCGCCGCCGATTTTTGGCGAAAGTTCGCCGGTCGCCGCGAGGGCGTAATCGCGCACCATCTCCGCATCCATGCGGAAGCGCGGACCGCGGGAAAGCAGACGGTTCTGCGGATCGCGCTCGAGTTTGTCCCTGGTCAGTGCGGCAGATTGGCGATAGGTCGCGCTGGTCACAATGAGTCGCATCATGTGCTTCATGTCCCAACCGCTCTCGCGGAATTCCACGGCCAGCCAATCCAGCAACGCGGGGTGCGAAGGCGGCTCGCTCATGATGCCGAAATCCTCGGCGCTCTTCACCAGGCCGGCGCCGAAGACTTCCTGCCACATGCGGTTGATGGTCACGCGCGCGGTCAGCGGATTATTGGCATCCATGAGCCATTCGGCGAGGCCGAGACGGTTGTGTGGCGCGCCCTTCGGCAGCGGATGCAACGCGGAGAAGACGGCGGCTCCGACTTCATCGCGCGGCTGGTCGTACTGGCCACGATAGAGAATGTGCGCCATGGGCTGCGTGTCCATGCGCTCCTGCTGGATGCCGGTGACGACGCTGCGGGCCTGGATGCCCTTCTGCTCGTTGTCGAGCTGCACGAGCTTGTGGGAATTGGCCACCGCGCTGGCATCGCCGGCAAAGTAAACTTCGGAAAGCTGCGTCTTGTCTCGCGGCGAGCGTTGCGCGACTGCCTTGGCCGCGCCGAGCAGCGCTTCCGGCATGCGCATGAGTCCCTGGATTTCGATCGGCGCCAGCTTGCGAGTGAAGATCTGCAAATCTTGCACTTCCCCGGAGAAGAACTCTCCGGTGCTGCGTTGCCCGACGCGCAGCGGTGTAACGGCGCGGATCGTATCGGTGAGCGTGTTATTCGCCACGCGCATCTTGCTCTCCACGCCATTGACGGAAATGCGCACCCCGCCCGCTTTGCCCGCGCCATCGTAGGTCACGGTAATATGCCGCCAATCATTCGGCCGCAACGGCGCGCCTTGGGTCGTGACGAGGATGGAATTCTCCGGCCATTTGTTCACCAGATAGACGAGGATTTCCTTGTCCTTGATATTGATGTCCCAGCCGCGATAGCCCTTCGCGACATCCATCCGCGAGATGAGACTCCCGTTGCCGGTCACGTGGACCCAGGCGCTCACCGAGAAGGCCTGCGTGCGTTCGAAATCGGCGACGTCGCCCAGGTCGAGCGTGCTGCCCTTGTCAACGACCAGCCCCTGCCCCGCTTTGCCGGGCTTCCATTGGTAATCCTGCTCACGTGAAAGCGTCTGCTCCGCGCCGGCAATCGAACCGTGCACTTCCTTGCCGCTGCCTTCGTTCAAGGGCAACGACACGAGCGTAGCGCCGATGCGCGTGCTCACTTCCGCCGGCGTGGTGGCCTGGAACCATTTTTCAAAATCCGGCACGATCTGTTTGCGGCGCTCGGCGATGGCCGCATTCGCCGCGGTGATCTCGCCCGGGATCGATTTCCAACGTTCCAAATCCTTGCCCTCCGGCAGCACCATGACCGGCGCGGTGTCGCGGATGTTTTTGTCGGTGTGCTCCTGCGTCGTGTTCCGGAAGAAGGCGCTCATCGAGTAGAAGTCCTTCGTCGTGATCGGGTCGAACTTGTGGTCGTGGCAGACCGCGCAATTCGCGGTCAGCCCCAACCACACCCACGACGTCGTCTCCACACGGTCGCGGGCGTAATTCGCGAGGTTCTCCTCGGGAATGGTCCCGCCTTCCGCGGTGGTGATATTGCAGCGGTGGAAGCCGGTTGCGATGAGCTGCGACTGGGTCGGGTTTGGCAGGAGGTCACCGGCGAGTTGCTCGATGGTGAACTCATCGAAATGCATATTCTGGTTGAACGCATTGATCACCCAATCGCGGTAGGGCCAGATCTCGTAATAGTTATCGATGTGCAGGCCGTGCGTGTCGGCGTAACGGGCGACATCCAGCCAGTAGCGCGCGCGATGTTCGCCATAACGGGGCGAGGCCATCAGGGCATCGACCAGCTTCTCATAAGCGTCCAGCGAGGTGTCGGCGACAAAGTGATCGACCACCTCGGGCGCCGGCGGCAGCCCGATCAAATCCAACGACAGCCGCCGCGCCAGTGTCCGGCGATCCGCTTCCGCCGCCGGGGTGAGGCCATTCGCTTCCAACTTGGCGAGCGTGAAGCTGTCGATGGGATTGCGCACCCAGTTCGCGGTCTTCACCTCGGGCAGCACCGGCCGCGCGAGGCTTGATCAACGACCAGTGCGCCTGCCAGGGTGCGCCTTCGGCAATCCAGTTTTTCAGCAGCGCAATCTGCTGCGGCTTGAGCACATGATGCGACTTGGGCGGAGGCATCACCTCGTCCTTGTCGGTGGAGGTCAGCCGCTCGTAGAGCGGGCTGTCCTCCGGCTTGCCCTTGGTGACGATCGGCCCGCCGTCGCGCTCGCCGAAGAAGCCTTCCTCGCGGTCGAGACGCAGGGAAGCCTTGCGCGCCGCCGGATCAGGGCCGTGGCAATAAAAGCAATTCTCCGCCAGAATCGGGCGGATATCCCGGTTGAAGCCGACCGCCGGATCGGCCGCCGAAGCACCGGCAGTCAGGGCCACGCTTCCGGTCAAGGCAGCGAAAAGGAGATGGGATTTCTGTTTCATCGGTCGGGAGCGAACGGGAGGGGGAAGTGATTGCGCACCCATCATAACCCGCCAACCGGCGGAATCTTGCCGTCCATGGACAAACTTTTGATGAAAAACGACATTAGGTTCCCGGGAGTAAGGGGTTCTGATGGGAAAGCACCATGCGTTCCTCCGCCCCCTCGACCCCGGCCATTTGGCGCGCCACCCCGCCTTCCCTCTCGGCTCCCCAGAGGAAACGCCTCGTCGAAAAGCGGGATGTCTGGCTCAACCAGATCGCCCCCGAGTTCCTCTTTCACCGTCTCTTCAACGCCATCCCGGGCGTCTATTTCTTTGCCAAAAATCGCGACGGCGAAGTGATGTTTGTCAGCCGCAGCATGTGCGAGCTTTACCGGTTGCATGACGAGGCCGCTTTCATCGGTCTGACGGATTTCGACCTCAATCCGCCCGACATGGCCGCGTCTTACGTGAAAGACGACGAAGAGCTTTACGCGGGCGGGCAGGAGCTCTTTCAGCGGGTGGAGCTGTGGTTCGATGCCCAGGGCATCCCCGCCTGGTGTCTGGTAACGAAGATGCCGATCCAGTCGCGCAGCGGAGAGACGATCGGTATCATGGGCGTGCTGCAAAGCTACGAAGACCGCGCCCGTTCGCTGCCCCCGCTGCATGGGCTATCCAGGGCAATCACCTTCGTGCGGGAACATTTCTCCGAGGACATCGATATGAGCGCGCTCGCCCGGCTGGCCGGCTTTTCACAACGCCAGCTCCAGCGAAAATTCCGCAGCTTCTTCGGCGTGAGCCCGCACGAGTTCATCCTCAAGACACGCCTCCTCTCAGCCTGCCAACACCTCCGCGAAACCGACCAGAGCCTAGCGGAGATTTCCCATGTCTGTGGCTTCCCCGATCAAAGCGCCTTCTCCCGGCATTTCCGCGCGCATATCGGCCTCACGCCGCGGCAGTATCGCGTCAGCGCGCAGCGTTAGGCAGACTGAAAGGATTGTCGAAATAGCGTGGACGAAATTTACGAAAAACGCGCGCCCGAGATGCGCGAAGCGCCCCAAAAAAACATGTCATCCTGAGCGAAGAGAGGGAGTTTGACGACCGAACGAAGTCGAAGGATCTCCAACATCCCGGGCGAAGACGGTGCGGAGCTTCCACATTGGCGCGTGA